>DATNFW010000001.1:0-9687 GCA_035606175.1 Steroidobacteraceae bacterium
CTCCGAGCCCGATCTGCGTTCCGCGAAAGAGGCCGTCGCCTACATGAAGAAGGTGCACACCCTAGTGCGCTACCTCGACATCTGCGACGGCAACATGCAGGAAGGCTCGTTCCGGTGCGACGCGAACGTCTCCGTGCGACGGCGGGGAGCGGTTGAGTTCGGCACTCGCACCGAGACCAAGAATCTCAACTCCTTCCGCTACGTCGAGAAGGCGATCCTCTACGAGGTGGAGCGCCAGATCGATGTGCTCGAGTCGGGCGGCCGGGTCGTGCAGGAGACGCGCCTCTATGATCCGGACCGCGGCGAGACCCGCTCGATGCGCTCCAAGGAGGAGGCGAACGATTACCGCTACTTCCCCGATCCGGATTTGTTGCCGCTCGTGCTTGCGCCGGAGCTCATCGAGAACGTGCGCGGGAGCCTGCCCGAGTTGCCCGACCGCAAAGCCGAGCGCTTCAGCGCCGAATACGGCCTGTCCGCCTACGATGCCGGCGTCCTCACGGCGAGTCGCGAGCTCGCGGCGTACTACGAGGAGGTTGCGCGGCGCGTGCCGGGCGATCCGAAGCTCGCCGCGAACTGGGTGATGGGTGAGCTCGCGGCGGCTCTCAATCGCGATAACCTCGACATCACGGCGAGCCGTCTCACCGCGGCGCAGCTCGCCGGTCTCCTCGGCCGCATCCGCGACGCGACGATCTCCGGGAAGCTTGCGAAGGAGGTCTTCGAGTCGATGTGGACGAGCGGGCGCGATGCCGATGCCGTCATCGAGGAGAAGGGCCTCAAGCAGATCACGGACTCCTCGGCGATCGAGCGGGTCATCGAGGAGGTCATGGCTAAGAATCCGGGACAGCTCGCGGACTACCGCTCGGGCAAGGACAAACTCTTCGGGTTCTTCGTCGGGCAGGTGATGAAGGCGACGCAGGGAAAGGCCAATCCCGCGCAGGTCAACGAGCTTTTGAAGAAGAAACTCGCCGGCGCGTAAGACGGCAATGCCGTGCGGCGGCGCAGGCACACCCCGGCGGTGCCTGCCGCCCCGCGTCGGTGAGCGGCGGCCCTGCGGGGTTGAGTTGTGCGGCCGGACACCTCATTGTCCGGGAATGAATGCTCCCAACTTGGGTGGCGATGCCGTGCGCCGCTTCACCGTCGAGAACCGGCCCGTCCGCGGGCACTTCGTGCGCATGGCGGAAGCCTGGCGCGCTTTGCGCGAGCAAAAGGACTATCCCGCACCCGTTCGCGAGCTGCTGGGCGAGGTCGTCAGCGCATCGGTGCTGCTCGCGGCCACGCTCAAATTTCGCGGCACACTCACGTTGCAGCTTCAGGGCGGAAGTGGCGCCGTGAGGCTTCTGGTCGCGCAGTGCACGCACGATTTCCGCGTGCGGGCGGTCGTGCGCGCGGACGAGGAGCGGCTCGGGGAGTCCCTGGCGAGTGCGAAAGCGGAGGGACATCGCGGGAACGGCCTCGAGCATCCCGCGAGCCCGGAGGCGAGATCCCCCGTGCTCACGGCCGAGGTGTTTCATCGGCTCATCGGCACTGGCGGCCGACTCATCGTGACGGTCGAGGCGGCCGAGCGCGAGGCGCGCTATCAGGGCATCGTGCCGCTCGAGGGCGACTCCTTCGCCGAGTGCCTGGAGGAGTACTTCGCCAGCTCCGAGCAGTTGCCGACGCGAGTGCGCCTGGCGGCGGACGAGAGTCACGCCGCGGGGCTGCTCATCCAGAAGCTTCCCGAGCGCGGTGCTTCGGAAGACAGCGCGGCGCGCGCGGCGTGGAACGATGCCAAGCTCGGCGCCGGCGCGGTTCCGCGCAGCGATCTGCTCGGGGCTCCCGTCGAGCGGGTGCTCACCCGCAATTTCAGTCATCAGGACTTGCGGCTGTATGCGGGCTCGCCGGTGCGCTTCGAGTGCCGCTGCAACCCCGATCGCGTCGCCGCACTGCTGCGCGCGCTCGGGGCGGACGAGGTGCGCGACGTTCTACAAGAGCAGGGCGCGGTTACCGTGACGTGCGACTTTTGCAGTCGTCCCTACCGGTTTGATGCGCGTGACGTCGAGGTGCTGTTCGCGACCGAGGGTCCGCACTCGGTGCATTGAGATCAAGACGGCCGGCTGTCGGCTCAGGCCGCCTCGAGCCGCCGGGCGGAGAGCACCGAGATCTCCTCGACCGGCACGTCGTCATGTCCCTTGCGCCGGCCGGTGCTCGTTGCCGCGATCTGATCGATCACATCCATGCCTTCGATCACGCGGCCGAACACCGCGTATCCGAAGCTGCCCGGCTTGTGATCGAGGAAGGCGTTGTCCGCGAGATTCACGAAGAACTGCGAGGTGGCGCTGTTCACGTTGTCCGTGCGCGCCATGGAGAGCGTGCCGCGCTTGTTCTTCAATCCGTTCGTCGCCTCGTTCTCGATGGGCTCATGGGTGCGCTTTTGCGTCATATCCGCAGTGAAGCCGCCGCCCTGGATGACGAAACCCGGAAGCACGCGATGGAACACGGTCCCATCGAAGAATCCCTCATCGACATACCGCAGGAAATTTTTCACCGTGATCGGCGCGGCCTCCTCGTCGAGCTCCGCGATGAAATCGCCTCGGGATGTCTGAAATCGTACTTTCACGTGATGCCCTCGCAGCGTCAGGTATGGCCGATCGGCGCTCAGGCCCACAGGCCTTCCGTCGTGCGCTCGTGTCCGGCGAGATCGCGATGCGAGCGTACGTGAGTGAACCCGCGGATCACAAGCTCGCGCGCGACGTCTGCCGCTTGCGTTGCGCCGTGCTCGAGCAGCAGCCAGCCGCCGCGCTCGAGGTGCCCCGGTGCGGAGCGGATGATCTCACGCAGTGCGCCGAGCCCGTCGGTCCCGCCCGCAAGCGCACTGCGCGGCTCGAACGTGAGCGGCGGACAGGCGAGCACCGGATCTCCCGCGGCGATGTATGGCGGGTTGCTCACGATGAGATCGAAGCGCCGTCCCTCGAGCGGTGCGAACCAGCTGCCTTCGACGAATTCCACGTTCGCGACTCCGATATCGACCGCATTCCGCCGAGCGACCGCAAGGGCCCCTGCGGAGATGTCGGTCGCGACGATCCGCCAGTGAGGCCGCTCCCGGGCGAGCACGAGCGCGATCGCGCCCGACCCGGTGCCGAGGTCCGCGATGTCCCCCTCGGCCTCGAGAGGCAGCGCGAGCGCTCGCTCGACCAGCAGCTCCGTCTCCGGGCGCGGAACGAGAACTTCGGGGCTCACGGCGAGGCGCAGCGACCAGAATTCCTTCGTGCCCGTGAGGTGGGCGACGGGCTCGCCGCGGGCCCGGCGCGCGACGAGCGCGAGATAAGCCTGCCGCTCGCTCGTTGCGCGCGCTTCCTCGGGATGGGACTTCAGGCGTGTTCGGGAGGTGCCGAGGACGTGGGCGAGCAGCAGCTCCGCATCGAGCCGAGCACCCCCGTCGGGCCGCCCGCGCTCGGCGCCGGCCAGACGCGCCACGCCCTCCTCGAGCAATGCGCCGGTCGTGGCCGGGTCGGAGCTTCTACTCGATACCATGCTCGGGGATTGCCCTTAAACTAAGGCAATGACGCGGCTCTCGTTATATCCCCCGCCCGGCCCGCAGTCGATTGGCGAAGTGCTCGAATCGGGATTTCGGCTCTTTCGCGCGACGCTCGGGCACTGCCTGCCCTATGGCGCGCTGCTCGTCATCGCGAGTGAGCTCGGCAATTTCAACGAGCTTCTCTCCGGGCGCGTGCCGAGCCCGACGCTCGAGCATGACCGTACGTGGTGGACCTGGTACGGAATCGGCATCGTGATCACCCTGCTGCTTTGGGGGGCTCTCCTGATGCGGCAGGATGCGCTCGCGCGGCGGCGCCCGATCTCGATGAGAGCCGAGCTCGCCGTCTCGCTGCGGCGATTCCCGCAGCTCCTCGCGCTCACGCTCATTGCCTGGGCCGGCATCACGGTCGGCCTGCTGATACTCGTCGCGCCGGGCTTGTATCTCGCCGTCGCGCTCGCCTTCGCAGCGCCCGCGCTCCTCGTCGGCGGGGCGAGCGGCCCGCTGCGCGCGCTCGCAGAGTCCGTGCGCCTCGTGCGCAACGAATGGTGGCGCACGGCGCTCCTCATCGTGTTCGTGATTCTGACCACGCTTGCCGCCTATTTGGTGCTCGTGGCGATCCTCACCGCAGCCTCGATCGCCGTCGCCGGGATCGCCGAGCGGACGGTGATCGCCTCGTTCTCGGAGATTGCAGGCGTCGTCGTCGGATCGATCACTGCGCCGTTCGGATCGGCAATGATCCTCACGATCTACGCAGACCTTCTTCGCCGCGACGAGGTGCGCCGCGCCGTGGCCGAAGCCGCTGCCCGCAGCGCCTCGGGCGAGGGCTCCGAATCGGGACCCGGTGCAGATGCCCGCATCGGCTCCGACGTGGGCACCGGGAGTCACTGATGCATCTGCTCCTCATCGAGGACGATCAGGAAGCCGCGCAATTCCTGCTGAGGGGACTGCGCGAGAGCGGCTATACGGTCGATCACTCGGGCGATGGGCGCGAGGGACTCTTCCAGGCGACCGAGGGGCGATACGATCTCATCATCACCGACCGCATGCTTCCGCACATGGATGGGCTCGCGCTCGTCAAATTCCTGCGCGAGCAGGGCGTGGGGACGCCGGTGCTCGTGCTCTCGGCGCTCGGCACGGTGGACGACCGCGTACAGGGCCTGAAGTCGGGCGGCGACGACTATCTCACCAAGCCGTTCGCTTTTTCCGAGCTGCTCGCCCGCGTCGAGGCGCTGCTGCGCCGGAGCACGGCTCCCGATGCGGCGCCCACGCGCCTGAAGGTGTGCGATCTCGAGATGGACCTGCTCTCCCGGCGGGTGATGCGCGGCGGGCGGGAGATCGATCTCACGGCGCGCGAGTTCAAGCTGCTCGAGTTCCTGCTGCGCCATGCCGGGCAGGTCGTCACGCGCACCATGCTCCTCGAGAGCGTGTGGGATCTGCACTTCGACCCGCAGACGAACCTGATAGATGTCCACATGAGCCGCCTGCGGCAGGCTGTCGATCGGGGCTTCGGCAAGCCGCTCATCCACACGGTCCGCGGCGCCGGCTACGTGATCCGCGATGAAGATCAATCCGCTTAGAACATCCGCGTTCCGCCTCGCGCTCGGCTATGGATTGATCTTCACGCTCGGGGTGAGTGCGCTCCTCGGCTCGATTTACCTGCTCACCAAGACCATCCTCAACGACGAGGTCGACGCAGTCATTTCCGCCGAGCTCGAAGGGCTCGTCGACGAGTATCGCCGCGGGGGGCTTTCGCAGCTCGGCGACGAGTTGACGTTCCGCGAGGACAGCTGGGGCACCACGGGTGCGGTCTATCTGCTGGTGGATCGCAATCTCGTCAAGGAGGGTGGCAATTTGCAAACCTGGCCGTTCACCGGCATCCCGAGCGAGCGCTGGGCGGAGTTCCCTCTCTCGGCGCGCCGGCCGAACGACGATCTGGTGCGCCATCCCGTGCGAGCGAGCATCTTCCTGTTCCCCGATGGGCACCGGCTGCTCGTCGGCATGGATGTGACTCAGGAGCGGCGGTTCATTGCCACGTTCCGCACCGCGACGCTCTGGGGCATCGTTGCGACCGCGCTCATCGGCGTGCTCGCGGGAAGCTGGCTCAGCCGGCGGCTCACGCGCCGTGTCCAGCGGGCTGCGGAGACTTGCGATGCGATCGTCGGCGGCGACCTCACGCGGCGGCTTCCGGTGAGAGGCTCGCAGGACGAATTCGATGCTCTTGCGCAGGCGGTCAATTCGATGGTGGATCGCCTCGCCGAGAAGACGCAGGTGCTGCGCGCGAGTTTCGACAGCGCAGCGCACGACCTGCGCGCGCCCCTCTACCGGCTGCGCGGGCGTCTCGAGGATGCGGCGCGCAGTCCCGCCGCCGATCAGCAACTGCGCGACCGAATCGATGCCTCCCTTCAGGAGCTCGATCACGTGCAGCGCACGCTCTCGACGCTACTGCAGATCGCGCAGGCGGAGTCGGCGATTTCGGTCGCAAACAGCGCCGCGGTCGATCTCGGAGAGCTCGCCTCGGACATGGCGGACCTCTACGAGCCAGCCGCGCGCGACCGACACCTCGCGCTCACCGTGCAGACCGACCCCGGCTGCGACGTGCGAGGCAACCGCCAGCTGCTTGCGCAGGTCGTCGCAAATCTGATCGAGAACGCCCTCAAATACGTTCCCGCCGGCGGCCGCATCGAGTTGAGAACCGAGCGCGTCGGGCAGCGCTCGCGCCTGACGATCGCGGATGACGGTCCCGGCATCCCGGAAAGCGAGCGCCAGCACGTTCTCGAGCCGTTCGTGCGGCTGCCGGGCGCAACGGCGATCGCCGGGACGGGGCTCGGACTGTCGCTCGTTGCGGCGATCGCGCGTTTGCATCAGGCGGAGCTCAAGCTCGCAGACAACGGACCCGGACTCAAAGTGATGCTCGATTTCCGCGCGGCGTGAGCCGCGGTCCGGCGCGGGTGGGCGTCAGCGCGACGGCGGCCGCGGCCTCGCGCGAGTGGCCGCGGTCCGGCGTGAGCCGCTGTGTGAGGTCAGTGCCCCGCTTTGGCGGGCGCCGGGGCGGACGTGGCGGCCGGGGCAGGGTGCTGCGCGGACGCGCAGCTCCTCACGTAGCTGATGCGCGCGTTGCCCTGCAGATGCTTCGCGCGCGCGGCCGCGGCGCAGTGCCGTAGCCGCGACTGCTGCGCGTGCGCACGCGGGGTGGCCGGTACGGCCTCGAGCGGCGGATGCGCGGTGACCACGGTCGGCCTCGGGGCCCTGGGCGTCCTCGCGGCCGTACGCGGCCTGCGGGTTGTCGAAGGACCCGCATTGGCGGGCGGAGTCGCCGCAGCGGTTGACGCTGCAGCCGCAGGCGCCGACGACTCGGCCGTGGGCGGTGCCGTGACCGCGCCGGGCGCTCCGGCCTCGGCGCTGCACGCCGTTATCCCGCCGCACGCGAGCAGCGCACCCGCCGCGGCGATCAAGACCCCCCGTCTGGTCGACGGCATCAGTCCGTGCTCTTGCCGGCTTCGCAGTCCTTGATGAACTGCTTGCGATCGGCGCCCTTCAGGTGCTTCGTGCGCGCCTGTCTGGAGCAGGCTCTGTACGACATATGCTTGCCGGAATTGGCGTGCTCGGCCGTCGATTCGCCCGTTTGATGCGACGCGCCGGTCGATTCGTTGTGGGAGGAGCTCGGCGGCGGAGCCGCCTGCGTGCCCTCGGCCCCTGGCGGGGCGGCAGCCTCGGCGAGCGCGAGCGAGCAGCCGAGGAGTGAGGCGACGGCAAGTGCGGATGCAAACCTTCTCATGGCGACCTCCTCAAATCCATTGACGGGGCCCCGGTGCAGCCTCGAGCCGCCCAGGGTACCGATACGCTAGTCGCCGGACACTTTCGAGCGGCTTACGCCGGTATTAAGAATGCGTAACTCGGGATGAGTCGAGCAATCTCACGAGCGCCTCGAGATCGAGCGGCTTCACCAAATGCGAATCGAAGCCGCACTCCCGCGTACGCCGGCGATCCTCATCCTGACCCCAGCCGGTGAGCGCTATGATCATCGTCTCCCGGCCCCAAGGGGCGGCTCGGAGCCGCCGCGCCACTTCATACCCGTCGATCTTCGGCAGGCCGAGGTCGAGCAACACGACATCGGGGCGGCAGCGCTCCGCGATCGCGAGGGCCGCCTCGCCATCGGTCGCCATGTGCACTTCGTGGCCGCTCATCTCCATGAGGGTCGCCAGGCTGTCGAGCGCGTCACGATTGTCATCGACGATGAGCAGGCGGCGGCCGGCACGCTCCCCGGCTTGCGGCTCATGATGCGGGTCGGCGCCGGCAGTTGCGGGGACTCGAGCATCATCCGCCGCGGCGCGTTGCAGCTCCGCTGGGCGGCAGGGCAGCCGAACGATGAACTCGCTTCCGCGACCCAGACCCTCGCTGTTCGCCTCGACGGAGCCGCCATGCAGCTCGACCAGGCGCCGCACGAGCGCGAGTCCGATGCCGAGACCGCCGAGACCGCGCTGGTTGCTGTGCTCGGCCTGCGTGAACAGCTCGAAAATGCGCGGCAGATCGACGGCCGCGATGCCGGTGCCGTCGTCGCGCACCCGCACTTCCGCATAGTCGCCCGCGCGGCGGCCGCTCAATGTGATCACACCGCCCGGTGCGGTGAACTTGGCCGCGTTCGAGAGGATGTTGCCGATCACCTGAGTGAGGCGCGTGAGATCGCCGTCCATCAGCAGCTCGGGCTCCGCGACATCGAGCGAGAACCGGTGCTGCTTGTCCGAGAGGAGCGGCTGCACCGTCTCGACGGCGCTCTGCAGAATCGTGCCGAGCGCGACCGGCTCGCGGGAGATATTGATCTTGCCGCGCGTGATGCGCGAGACATCGAGCAGATCGTCGACGAGCCGGGTGAGTGAGCCGAGCTGGCGATCGATCACGTCCTGCACCCAGCGCAGCTCCTGGTCGGGTGAGGGCCTTGCCCGCAGGATGTGCACCGCGTTGCGGATCGGCGCGAGCGGATTCCTCAACTCATGGGCGAGCATCGCGAGGAACTCGTCCTTGTGGCGGTCGGCCGCTCGCATCTGCTTCTCGACGCGGGCGCGCACCTCGACTTCCGCCTGCAGGGCGCGATTGGTGGTCTCGAGCTCGACATTCGCAGCCTTCAAATCGCGATTGAGCATCTCGAGCTGGCGCGCCTTGTCAAGCTCGAGCGCCCGGTTGGCCGCGGCGAGCTCCTGGTTCTTCTTCTCGAGCTCCGTGTTCGCCGTCGCGAGGGCCTCGTTGACGGTCTGCAGCTCGCGGCGCTTGCAATACAGCTCGACCAGCACCGAGACCTTGCTGCGCAGGATCTCGGGGACGACCGGCACATGCACATAGTCGACGGCGCCGAGCTTGTAGCCTTTGAGCTGATCGAGCTCGCTCACGTTCACGCCGGTCACGAAGATGATGGGCGTGCGCTCGAACCGTGGGTGCTCGTGAATGAGGCTCGCGGTCTCGAAGCCGTCCATGCCGGGCATGCTCACATCGAGCAGGATCACCGCGAACTCGTCCTTCATCAGCTGCTCGAGCGCCTGCAGGCCCGAGCTCGCGCGCACCAGCCCGAAGCCGAGCCCATCGAGAATGCTCTCGTAGGACATGAGCCGCGCGGGCTGGTCGTCGACCAGCAGGATCTTGATCTCCTCGCCCGGCGCCGCAGGGGCGGGCTCGAGGGAAGGCTGCATCGAGACCTCGGACGACATCAACGCGCGATGCTCAGCGATGCAGCCACATGCGCACGAGCGAGAGCAGCTGTTCGGTATTCACCGGCTTCGCGACATAGTCGGAGGCGCCCGCTTCGAGGCACTTCTCACGGTCGCCCTTCATGGCCTTGGCGGTGAGCGCGATGATCGGCAGCATGCGGAAACGGGGATTCGAGCGGATGCGCCGCATCGTCTCGTAGCCGTCCATCTCCGGCATCATGATATCCATGAGGACGAGCGACAGATCCTCGGTCTTCTCGAGGAGCTTGATCGCATCCTGGCCGTTCGTCGCGCTCATCACCTCCATCGTGTGACGCTCGAGGAGGCTGTTGAGCGCGAAGATGTTGCGGATGTCGTCGTCGACCACGAGCACCTTCCGCCCTTCGAGCGGCTCATCGCTCTGGTGGAGGTTCTCGATCATCTGCTGCTTCGTGGGCGGCAGATTCGAGATCACGCGGTGCAGGAAGAGCGCCGTCT
>DATNFW010000002.1:0-34381 GCA_035606175.1 Steroidobacteraceae bacterium
GCAGCTGCGCGACGCGCGCGCGGACCTGCAGCGCGTGAACGATGCGTTCAAAAAGCACCGATCGACCGACGAGGTGACATACCTCGCGTATTTGGCCGACCGCGAGGCCGAGACCGGCAAAGCGCTCGCGGACGAATACCGCGCGCACGAGCAGCTTGCGAAAGCCAACGAGGACCGCAACCGGATCCTGCTCGAAGCGCGCACGCAGGAGGCTCGACGGGCGCGCGAGCAGGCCCAGACCGCCGGGGAGCAGGCGCAGAACGCGCAAGAGGAAGCGCAGCGCCAGGCGCAACAGGCCGCAGCCGCGCGCGAAGAGGCGGAGCGCGCGCAGAGCGAGCTGCAGAAAGAGCAGCAGGAGCTCTCGGATCTCAAAACACGCCAGACACAGCGTGGGCTAGAGCTCACGCTCGCGAGCGACGTGCTATTCAACACCGGATCGGCGGAGCTGAAGCCGGGTGCGGCGCTGCAGATCAACCGTCTCGCCGATTTCATGCGGGGCAATCCGAAGACGCGCGTCATCATCGAGGGATACACGGACAGCACGGGCAGCGCGGCCTTCAATGAGCAACTCTCGGAGCAGCGCGCGCAGGCGGTGGCGAGTGCGCTTGCAACGCAGGGAATTGCGATGGACCGCGTTCAGACCGTCGGGCGCGGGCAGGGCTATCCGGTCGCGAGCAATGCCACGCCCGCAGGGCGCCAGCAGAATCGGCGCGTGGACATCATTCTCTCGGACATCTCGGGGCGCTTCGCCCAAGGGGCGAACCAAGGCCCGGTCGTGCGGTAGCGGCGAGCTGCCGCGGCTACGCGCGGCGGAAGTCGACGGCCGGCAACTGCATGGAGCGCCGGTATTTGGTGACGGTGCGGCGCGCGACCTTGACGCCGCGGTCCGCGAGAAGCTCGGTGAGCTGCACGTCGGAGAGCGGATTGCGCCGGTCCTCCGCTGCGATGAACTCGCGCAGCAGCGCGCGGATCGCGGTCGCCGAGCACGAGCCGCCGCTCGTCGTTGCGAGCTGCCGCGAGAAGAAGCGCTTGAACGCCACTACGCCGCGCGGCGTCGCCATGTACTTGTGGCTCGTTGCGCGCGAGACCGTCGACTCGTGCAGCCCGAGCTCATCGGCAATCTCCCGCAGCGTCAAAGGCCGCATGGCGAGATCGCCGTACTCGAAGAAGTTGCGCTGGCGGGTCACGACGGCCTCGGCCACGCGCTGGATCGTGAGGAAACGCTGCTCGAGATTGCGCACGAGCCAGCGCGCCTCCTGCAGGTGCTGGGCGAGCAGGGCCGTCTCGCCTTCGCGAACCTGTCGGAACTGCTCCGCGTACTGCTGATTCACGCGGATGCGCGGATAGATGGCGGCGTTGATCGAGACCACCCAGCGCTTCTTTTCTTTGCGCACGATCACATCGGGAACGATCGCGCGCGGCTCGAAGGTGCCGAGCTTCGAGCCCGGGCGCGGATCGAGACTGCGGATCAGATCGAGCGCGACGCGCAACTCCTCCTCCGTGCAGCCGAGCGCCTCCTGCAGCTGCTCGTGGTCGCGAGCGGCGACCAGCTCGAGCTTGCCCTGGGTGACCGCGAGCGCGATCACCCGTCCGGGGGTGCCCGGCTCGAGCGCATTGAGCTGCAGCGCGAGGCACTCGGCGAGGTCCCGTGCGGCAATGCCGGTCGGCTCGAGCGTCTGCACGATCCGCAGCGCCGTCTCGAGCTCTCCTGGGGCGACCTTGCCGACGTCGGCATCATCGGTCGTGGTCGTCGGCGCGAGATCCCCGAGCGGCTGGCGCAGGAATCCGTCGTCGTCGAGCGCATCGACGATGAGGTTGGCGAGCGCGAAATCGCGCTCTGTCAGCCCGAGAAGCAGCAGCTGCTCTCGCAGCTGGTCCCGAAGCGTCGAGGGCGACGCCGTCCATTCGGTCCAGTCCGGGGCATCGTCGCTCGATGAGCCGCCCGAGGTCCCGGAGAAATCGAGGTCCTCACCCTTCGTCGTGTCGCTGCCGTCCTCCTCCTGAGTACGCGAGTCCGCACCCTCGGCCGCCTCCTCCAGGAACGGATTCTGCGCAATCGCCTGGTGCAGTTCTTGCACGCACTCGAGCGCGGAAAGCTGCAGTAATTTCACTGACTGCTGCAGCCGGGGTGTCAAGGTGAGCTGCTGTCGCAGGCGCAGCCCCAGAACGGCATTGGTCATTGTGCCTAGAGTTCCTTTACAGCGTGCCGACCGAGTTAAAGCAACAGCTATGCCAAGTGCCTCATTCGCGCTCGAACGGGCGGTAGTCCGCAGAGCACGTGATACTGCGGGCGCAGGGCACGAGCGAGATTGCAAAAGCGTGTAGAAAGCTCAGCACGACGCTCGAGACGGCCGAATCGGTGTAGAAGCTATGGAATCAACACCTGACGAAGGCGCGGGTTCCGCACGCCGCGCCACACGCGATGAGCGCGCGGCGGATCCGCGCTCTCAAATCGCGCGGGACCGCGGACCCGAGGCGCGCGCCGGCGTGCCGGAGGACCTCGGCGCGTTCGAATGGGACCCCATCGCCGATGCGCTCGCCTGTTCCGGGGCGCTTGCGACGCTGCTCGGCTGCGAGCCGGGGACGGTGCGCACGCTCGCCGAGCTCCTAGCGAGGCTGCACGATGACGATCGCGGCGCGTTCAGCCGGCAAATGAGAGAGGCGGTGGCAGCGCGCCGCGCAGTGCATGCAGAGCTGCGCGTGCGTGAGGACGCCGCGCGAGCCCGTTGGCTCAGAGTGCGAGCCGCAGTAATTCACGGACCGGCGGGAGAGCGTGTGATCGGCCTCGTCGAGGATGTGACACAAGAGAAGCAGGCCGAGGCCGAGCACGCCGCGCTCGTGCGCAGGGAGCGCGCGCTGCGCGCGGCTGCCGAGCACGCGAATCGTTCCAAGGATGAGTTTCTCTCCATGTTCTCGCACGAGCTGCGCTCGCCGCTCAATGCGATCCTAGGCTGGAATCGGATTCTCGCGGTCAAGCGCGCGGGCGATACGGAAGTCGCCGCGATGACGGCGCGCATCGAGCGCAGCGCGAAAGCGCAGCTGAAACTGGTCAATGACCTTCTCGATCTCGGACGCATCAGCACCGGGAAACTCAAGATCGACGCTCGCCCGACGCGGCTTGCAGGAGTCGTGGCGGCGGCGCTCGATGCGTCCCGGCCGGCGGCAGCGGCCAAAGGCATAGAGCTCACGAGCTCGATAGAGCGCGAGGGGAGCGAGGTCTACGGTGACCCCGATCGGCTGCAACAAGTCGTTTGGAACCTGCTGTCGAATGCACTCAAATTCACCGATACTCGCGGGCGAGTGGAAGTTACGCTGCGAATAGCGGGAGGAATTACCACGCTCCGCGTGGCGGATTCAGGCCAAGGCATCCCGCCCGAGCTGCTCCCGCACGTCTTCGATCGATTCCGGCAGGGCGACAGCTCGACGACGCGCCACACCTCGGGTCTCGGGCTGGGACTCGCGCTCGTGCGCGAGATCGTCGCCTTGCACGGAGGCACGGTAAGCGCCTCGAGCGACGGACAGGGGCGTGGAGCGACATTCACCGTGCGGTTGCCCGCGCTGCGTGCGCGCAGCAGTGCAATCGATGAGCGACTCGCGGGACGCCGGCATTCACTCGAGCGGGTGCTCGCCGGGCTGTCAATCCTGGTCGTAGACGACGAGGCCGATGCGCGCGCGGTGGTTGCAGAGACGCTGCGCCTCGAGGGAGCGCGCGTGACAGTGACGGATTCGGCGGCCGCTGCGCTCGAGGCGCTCGGCAGCGGCGGCGATCTCTACGACGTGGTGGTCACGGACATCGGCATGCCGATCGAGGATGGCTATTCGCTCGTGCGCAAGCTGCGGCGCGCGCCTTTCGGGGAGCGCGTGGTCGCAATTGCGCTCACCGGCTATGCCTCACAGGCGGATCGGGACGCGGCGATGCAGGCGGGGTTCGACGTGCACGTTGCCAAGCCCGTGGACTTCGACGATTTCGTGCCGCTCATCGCGCGCATGACGCAGGCGACGCGCGACGCGCGCGATCATTGAAGCATCAAATGCCGGATTGCCAAGTGCTCGGCATGCCCGCGGCGCCGATCGCACCTTCGATCGCGAGGCAGGCGTCGCGCGCCTCCGGCTGTGCTCGCAGGCTCCTCGCGATCGAGTTGAGGAAAGTGCAAACAAGCGCCGTGTTGGGATGGCCGGTGTGCAGCTCCGCCTCGACGCGATCGATCAGCTCCACGACATCCTCCTGATCGCAGCTCGGAAAGGTCATCGTGAGGACGGCCTGTTGAACTGCGGTCAGGGCCTGGTGTATCGAATCCAGGTGCTCCCCATTCATGCCTTCATTAGAGCCCCAACGGGTGGCCGGTTGCAAGCCGACAGCCGACGCGATTTTGCTCGCTAAGGCGAGTCAAAACATCGGAGCAAAAAAAGAGCGGGCTGGTCGCACCACAGCCCGCCAAACGGGGGGTCTTCGGTTCGAGCGTCCCGACACTTGCCGCAACGCTCTGAGTTCAGCCGGGATCACGCAATGCGTGTTCCTGGCGATCTCTCTTTGCAATCGACGTGCCAACGAGGGCCCATCGGCAGCCCGGGGCTCACGCGGGGATCTCCCGCTTGGGCACAGTTCGTGCTTGAGGCGTTGCATCTCCAGGTCCGAGCGCTTCGCATGCATATCGAGCACACGATCCGAACGTTGAATCGGCTCATCCAGGTCTGCCGCGACGGCGAGGATTTCTGCGGCGCGGGTGCGCGAGGCGCCGCGAGCGCGGAGCTCAGCGTCGTGTTGCGCCACCGAGGCGAGGAATGGGGGCGCCTGGGCGATGAGCTGCAAGCGCTTGTTTTGTTGCTAGGCGGAGAGCCCGCGACGTCCGCCACGCTTGCAGCGCGCGCGCGACACTGGGGCCTCGGTGCGCGGCTCGCGGTGTTAGGACCGGCCGATGCTACGATCATCGCCGCTTGGCAAGGAACCGAGCGGCAAGCCGAGGCGCGCTATCTCGAGACCCTAGAGGGCTATCTCCCCGAGCGCATTCGGCGCACCGTCAGCCTGCAGGCAGACCGCGTGGTTGGACGCGCGGATCGCATAGGAGACCTCCCCGGAAGTGTCGCGTTGCACTCACCGAGCCACTGATCTACCGTAGAAATTACAAATTTGGGTAAAATGTACTCGACCTGGAGGATCGGGTGGCTCGTAGTGATTGCGGCCGCAGGGCTCGGAATCAGCGGGCGAACTTGGGCGCCGATGCGCACTACGACACCCCTTACGACCGATGAGCAAGCCTTCCTGCTCGCGGCCGCACAGGCAAACGTGTTTCAGATCGAGGCGGCAAGCCTCGCCGGGCGCAAGGCGACCAGGCCCCAGGTAAAGGCTTTCGCACAATCGGTGCTCCAGTCGCACGCGCGCGTGCGTATGGGCCTCGAGCGCATCGCGCGTGCGGCGGTCGAAGCACACCGGGGCTGACTCATTTGAAAGCCCTGCTTTGCCTCGGCGCGGGCGTCGCGGCGGGTGTATCCGCCGCGAGACTCGGCCTGCTTCCGCCGCTTGAGATCGAGCACGCTCGTACGGCGCAGGTCTTCATCGAGGCCGGTTTGGTCGTCGGCCTTTTCTGCGCCGGTGTGAAGCTCACAGCTCCCCTCGATGCGGCCCACTGGCGTGTGCCCTTGCGGCTCGCTGTCATCACGATGCCGGTCACCGCCGCACTCACTGCAGGCGCTGCCCATGTGCTGCTCGGCCTTCCTCTGGAGGAGGCCGTCGTGCTCGGGGTGATCCTTGCGCCGACCGATCCTGTGCTCGCGGCCTGCCTGGAGCATCCTCATCTAGAGAGCCGCAGCGCAACGCGCTCCTCACTCCTTGCCGAGGGCGCGCTCAGCTCGAGCCTCGCGCTCCCGCTCCTCGCACTCGCGATCGGCTTCGCTGGAGAGCTCGATCTCGGCCCACTCGCGATGCGCTGGTTCGCGCTCGATGTGCTGTGGGCGATCGCGGGCGGCGCGCTGCTTGGCGCGCTCCTCGGCACGTTCGGAGCCCGTGCGCTCGCGCGTCTCGATGCCCGCGCAGAGACCGGCTGGCTTGCGGCGCTCCTTGCCGCGAGCGTGCTCGCCTCGACGTACGGCGCAGCCATGATGATCGATGTCAATGGACTCGTGGCGGCGCTCGCGGCAGGCCTCGTATTCTCGCGCGGAGGCATCGTGTGGCGAGGCGGCCGGCTCACTTGGGGCGCCGGCTCGCGCGCGAGCCGGCTCGCCCGACAGCTCGCATCCGGCGCGGATCGGATCGAGCATTGGCTCGAGGTGCCGGCCGCGCTGCTGCTCGGAGTGCTCCTCGCAAGCTCGGCGGCACGCCCGGTGCTCGTGCTGTTTGCGCTGCTGTTCCTCGTCGCGGTGCGCCCGCTTGCCGCCCGGCTCGGCATTGGCGCCGCATCGCGCGGGCGGCTGCCGAATGAGCACAGCGGCGATGCGGAGCGGCTCGCGGGCGGCGACCGCCAGGAGCTCGCCTGGTTCGGTGTGCGGGGAATCGCTTCGCTCTATTACCTGTTCCTGGCGCTCGACGGGCCGTCGGTCGCGAACGGTGGCGATCTTGCGGCGATCACCTTCGTCGTGCTCGCAACCTCGATCGCGCTGCATGGGCTGACCGCCTTGCCGCTCGGCAAGCGGCCCGCCGGAGCGCAGGGATCGCGATAAGATGCTCGGCAGAACGTTTTCACGAGGCTGACATGGCACATGCGTTGATAGTCGATGATGATCCGGACGTCGTGGAATGGCTGCAGGAAGTCGCGCGCATGGAGGGATTCACGATTGCGCGGGCCCACTCCCTCCGCGAGGCGCGAATTGAGCTCGGTCGCCAGCGCCCGGACGTGCTGCTCACCGATCTGAGACTTCCGGACGGGGAGGGGATCGAGCTCATGCGCGAGCTCGAGAAGCCCGACGCGACGGAGGTGATCGTCGTGACGGGCCACGCGACCGTCGACAGCGCGGTCGCTGCGCTGCGCGCCGGCGCAAGCGACTATCTCGTCAAGCCCGCGGACCTCGAGCGCGTGCAGGCCGTGCTCCGCCACGCGAAGAAAACCTCGGCTCTGCAGCACGAAATCGTCGAGCTGCGTGACGAGCTGCGCAGGCTCGGCCGCTTCGGCCGCATCCTCGGCAGCTCGCGGTGCATGCAGGCGCTCTATGACCAGCTCTCGCGCGTTGCGCCGACCTCGGCCACCGTGCTGCTGATCGGCGAGAGCGGCACCGGCAAGGAGCTCGCGGCACAGACGCTGCACGAGCTGTCGCGGCGGCGCGATGCGCCGTTTCTGCCGCTCAACTGCGGCGCTGTCGCCCCGCAGCTCATCGAGAGCGAGCTCTTCGGACACGAGCGCGGTAGCTTCACCGGTGCGGACCGCCAGCACAAAGGATTCTTCGAGCGGGCGAACGGCGGCAGCATATTCCTCGATGAGATCACCGAGATGCCCATGGAGCTGCAAGTGAAGCTGCTGCGCGTGCTCGAGACCGGCGCAATCACGCGGGTCGGCGGCGCGCAGCAGATCGCGAGCGACGTGCGCGTCATTGCCGCGACCAACCGCGAGCCCGAGAAGGCCGTAGTAGACGGCAAGCTCCGCGAGGACCTCTATCACCGGCTCAACGTGTTTCCGATCCGCCTGCCGCCACTGCGCGAGCGCGGCTCGGACATCGAGCAGCTCGCGCAGTACTTCCTCGATGAGCTGAATCGGATGGAGGCGACCCACAAGGCGTTCTCGCGCGAGACGCTCGCGCGCCTGTATCAGCACAGCTGGCCGGGAAACGTGCGGGAGCTGAAGAACTACGTGCAGCGCGCGTACATCATGGCGGACGATCAGATCGAGTGCGATCTCGGCACGCCCGAGGCGGTCACCAAGCCCGAGGACGGTACGACGATCACGATCCGTGTCGGCACTCCGCTCGAGGAAGTCGAGCGCCGCGTGACGATGGCGACACTCGCCTACTGCGGCCACGTCAAGCGCAAGGCGGCGGAGATCCTCGGTGTGAGCTTGAAGACGCTCTACAACCGGCTTGAGGCCTATAACGGCAAGGAAGGCACCGGCACCGGCCCGCAGGCGGCGGGCGATGCGGCACGAGGCGACGCCGCGCACTGAGAGAATCGAACCGCCAGCGCGCTCGCCGCGAGGCGATCACGCGGAGTGACAGGCGCGATTGCGAGCGCACGCAGGTCCTGCGATAGGCACGGGGCTTGCTCGGGCTTGTCGGCGCTTTCTGACAGCAGTTTGAGACCACCGGGGCGCGGGAGCGGCCCGGGAGCGCCTATCTAACGCGCGTCGCGGCGGCTACGCTGCCCTCGAGCCGTCATCCGGCGTGCGACGCATTCCGATCGGGGTCATGCCAGCCACACGTATCGCAGTCGTCGACGATCATCAACTCGTCCGGATCGGACTGAAGCAGATCGTCGATGCACAGGCGGATTTCGCGTGGGCAGGCGAGGCCGGCACCGGTCGCGAAGCGCTTGCGCTGCTGCGCAGCTCGCCGGTCGATGTGCTCCTGTTGGATCTCTCGCTGCCCGATATTTCGGGGCTCGACGTGCTGCGCGCGGTTCGCGCGCATCACGAGACGGTAGCGACGCTCGTGCTGTCCGCCTATCCGGAGATGCAGTACGGACTGAACGTGCTGCGGGCCGGAGCCAGCGGCTTCGTGAGCAAGACTGCCGATGAGAGCGAGCTGTGTCGGGCGATCCGAGCCGCCGTGCGCGGCGGGCGCTACGTGAGCCCCGAGCTTGCGGAGGTGCTCGTCAGCGGCATTCAAGGAGGACCCGGCGAGCCTCGGCACAGCGTGCTCTCGGAGCGGGAGTTCCAGATCTTCTGCAAGCTCGCCGAAGGCAAGAGCGTGTCGGAGATCGCGGCAAAGCTGTTCTTGAGTGTCAAGACGGTGAGCACGTACCGAGCGCGCATCCTGGAGAAGATGGGCATGAAAACCAACGCGGATATCACCTACTACGCGATCAAGAACAATCTCGTGCAGTGACCGTGGCCGCCATGACGCTGGAGAAGGCACGGTCGCGGGGGCCCGACGCGGCATCGGGTGCGGAGCGCCGGATCCTGCTCGTCGAGGATTCCACGGTTCTAAGCCGCCGACTCGTCGATCTGCTCTCCGAGCCCGGTCGACTCACCGTCGCCGCGCAAGCTGCCACGCAGAGCGAGGCCGTCCTGAAGCTGAAGGAGACCCCCTACGACGTGCTCGTGGTCGACATCGAGCTCGCCGAGGGCAATGGGGTCGCCGTAATCCGTCAGGCCCGGCAGCTCTATCAGCCGCAGCTGCAGCCGCTGATCATCGTGCTCACCAACTACGCATCGGACTTCGTGCGCGAGCATTGCTTCGCCGCCGGTGCGGACTACTTTCTCGACAAGATGCGCGACATTGGACGCCTGAAGCCGATCGTCGCGGACGGCCGGTCGAAGTGGGCGAGCTGCGATTGAGCAGCGAGCGCCCGGTCAGGATGACCGGGCCGGAAGCGCATCCAGGGATGGACACGTGCGGCGAGCTGTGACTAGTGCCGCTGCTCCAAGCGCTGGCGCGGCAGCTCCACGAGGAGCGTAGTCCCGCCGCCGCGCTTCGAGTCGAGCGAGAGACGACCGCCTAGAGCGCGGACCCTCTGCCGCATTCCCATGAGCCCATGTGACCATTGAAAGGCGGGGTCCGCGAGATCGATCCCCTCACCGTCATCGATCAGCCTGAGACAGCAGAGCTCCCCCTCGCTTGCGAGCTCGAGGCGTACCGCGTGCGCGTGCGCGTGCCGGACGACGTTCGTCATGCCCTCCTGCACGACGCGGAACAGCGCGATCGCGATATCCTTCGGAAACTCTTCCTCCGCTGCAATGGCGATGTCCGCTCGCAGAGCGGACTTCGCGCACACGGATTCGACGTAGGCTTCGAGGGCGGTAGGCAAGCCGAAATGATCGAGCAGGGAGGGGCGCAGGTCCTCCACGACGCGGCGCTTCACGTCCATGGCCTCATCGAGAACCGCACCGAGCTGGTGCAGCCGCTGCTCGATGCCCTTATCGCCCGTGATGCGGCTCTGCAGCCATGAGAGGTCCATCTTCGCGGCGGTGAGCAGGCCGCCGAGCTCATCGTGCAGATTGCGGGCGAGCGCCGCCTTCTCCCTTTCCGCCAAATCCTGCAAGTGCGTCGAAAGTGCCGAGAGCTCGCGCGTGCGCTCCTCGACCAGCCTCTCGAGCTCGCGGGTATGCTCGTCGGATGCACCGTCCGGTGATCCGCCGTCCGGCGCTCGCTTGGATCGATGATCCGGCATGGTCTCGAGGCCGCGCTCAGGACGCGGCCCGCGCATGCCGGCCGCTTCTGAAGCGCCGGAGGAGTGCCGCGAGCAGCAGCCAGCGCACGCGTGGCATCGCGAGGACGCGCAGGGCGGTGCGGCCCGCACCGGCCGCCCAGGAGAGCGCTCGGCGCTGCTCGAGACGCGCAAAGGTCGCTGCGAGCGCGGCGCGCTGCACTTCGGCTTCGAGCTCGAGCAGTTCGCGGCGCCGCGCGATGTGGCGCGAGCGATCCGCGCTCACGGCTCCCCGCCGAGGGACGCCCGATCGAGCCGCAGCTGGCCTATCAATCGGGTGAACGGCGGATCGCGGCGCAGCGACCGTCTGAGTGCGATCCAGAAGCCGAGCGCGGCGATCAGGAACACGAAAAAGAAGCACCCGAGCAGAATGAAGCGCGCCTGCGCTTTGAGCGCGAGCGCAACCCAGAGCACGAGCGAGAAGCCGGAGAGCCACAGGCAAATCGAGGCGAAGATCGCGAGCCGCAGATCGCGCGTGATGCGGAGCTTCTCCTGCTCGAGCTCGAGCGCCGCGAGCTCGAGCCGCGTCTGCGCCATCCTGAGCCCCTCGATGAGCATCGCTCGGCCGCGGGTGAAGAGATTCTGCGGCTCATCGTTCATCGCGCAGCGCCGTCGGATGTGGTGTCGGGTGGTCCGCCGGATGACCGGCCTCGGCGTGCTGCGAGCAGTAAGCCGACGGCGATCCCAGCACCGGCACCGATCGCAACGGCCATCCAGGGGTTCTCCTCGATCCAGCGCCCGAGCGCCGCGGCAGCCTTCTCGCTCGCTCGCTCCGCATCGGCCTGCATCTCATCGAGGTGCACGCGGGCGGTATCGATGCTGACGGAGACGCGCTCGCGCAGGGAGCTCAGTTTCGGATCGCCCTCGTCGGAGATTGCCTGCAGAAGCGCTTCCGCATGATCGACGATGTTGCGCAGCTCCTCGCCGAGCGCTGCGGCATTTTCAGAACTTTGGCTCACGAGCGCGGCTCGAACAGGCTGACCCGTCGGCTCGGAGCAACAATCATTCCCATTTGCACGCGCATCGGCAGGCGTCGAAGCGGCGGGGCCGCTCAATGCCCCTCGAAGGCGACGAGCGTACGCACCGGTACGCCGAGCGCCTCGAGCTTGCGTGCTCCACCGAGCGCCGGCAGATCGATGATGAAGCACGCCGCGAGCAGCTCGCCGCCGAGCGAGCGCAACAGCTTCACGGCCGCCTCTGCGGTCCCACCCGTTGCAATGAGATCGTCCGCGAGGATGATCCGCTCTCCTCGCGAGATCGCATCGGTGTGCATCTCCATCTCGTCGATGCCGTACTCGAGAGAGTACGCGACGCGCACGGTCGAATGCGGCAGCTTGCCGCGCTTCCTGATGGGAACGAAGCCGGCGGACAGTTGATGGGCCATGGCGCCCCCGAGGATGAAGCCGCGCGCCTCGATGCCCGCGACCCGATCGATGCGCGAGCCGGTCCAGGGTCTCACGAGCTCATCGACGGCGCGCCGGAACGCGCCGGCATCGCCGAGCAGCGTCGTGATGTCGCGAAACTGGATTCCGGGCCGCGGATAGTCCGGAATCGTCCGCACGAACGATTTCAGATCGGCGGGCGCGCTCGGCTGCATCGGGCGTGTGCTCATCTCGTTCCTGACACGATAGCAGAGCCGGACTCGAGAGTTCACTCGTAGATAAGCGGCAAGGGCCTATGTAGATTATCTACCATGGGTAAGGGCAGCGGTGAGTTGCGGATTTCGCTCCAGGCGCTTCGGGTGCTCGAGGCCTTCCTCGAGAGACCTTCGGAGGAGCTCGCGGGATCGGACGTGCAGCGGCGCAGCGGTCTTGCCTCGGGCACTCTGTACCCGATCCTGTTGCGTTTGGAATCCGCCGGTTGGTTCGTGAGTCGCTGGGAGAATATCGATCCCGCGCGCGCGGGCCGTCCCCGGCGTCGGCTCTATCGCCTCACCTCGAGCGGTCTTGCCCAGGCCAGTGAGATCTTCGCGAGCTTTCAACGAGGAGCGCTCGCATGAGTCTACGAAGCTCCGGTACCGGGCCCGGTTCTTCAGCCCCGGGTGGCGAGCATTCCGAGTGGTTGAATGGACTGGCTCGCGGCTTGATCGAGCGTGCCGCGCGCCCTGCGCCATCCTCGCTCTGTGCGCGGCTCGAGGAGGAATGGCTCGCGGAACTGGCAGCTCGAAGCGGCGGGCTGTGGCGTCTGCGCTTCGCGACGGGGTGCTACTGGGCGAGCCGGGTGATATCGCTCGCGAGGGTTGGGCGGGAAGTCCCGCCACGGTCACCGCCCGCCGTGCAGAGCAACGGAAGGGCGCTGGCGGTCTGGCTCGACGGCCATTCGCGCCTGCTCTCACGTCGGGTCGTGATCCTCTAGCACGGACAACGGCTCGCCCGTGAATTCCTGTTTCGACTACCTGGTTAGATTCCAACTGCGAAAGTAGCTCGAGAAACTCAGCCTCGCGTCTCGAGATACAGCACGCTGAAGAAGCCGCGCTCGTCCGACCAGGAGGCGCGTACGCACCAGCCGGCGCGCGCGGCGAGAGCTGAGAACGAGCCGATCGTGTACTTGTGGCAATGCTCTGTGACGATCGGCTCCCCGGCGGCGAATTCGATCCGCTCGCCTCCGAGATGCACGCTCTGCGGCACGAGGCTCGTGAGATGCATTTCGATGCGGCTAGCGGCGGCATTCCAGACGGCGTCGTGGCGGAAGCCGCCCACGTCGAAATTCGCTCCGAGCTCGCGGTTAAGGCGCGCGACGAGATTGAGGTTGAATGCCGCTGTGACGCCCGCCGCATCATCGTACGCGCGCAGCAGCAGCTCGCGATCCTTCACCAGGTCGATGCCGATGATCAGCGCCCCATCCTCTGCGGCGAGGTCGCGCGCGAGCGCGAGCAGCTCGACGGCCGGGTCGGTATCGAAGTTTCCGATCGTAGAGCCGGGAAAATAGACGATCGTGCGAGCGGCCGTGGCTCTTATCGCGGGCAGCGCAAAGGGCCGCGTGAAGTCCGCCTCGACCGGCAGCACTTCGAGTCGCGGATAGGAGTCGCGGATCGAGCGTGCGGCCGCGAACAGGGAGCTGCGGGAGATGTCGACCGGCACGTATGCGGCAAGGTCCGGCAGCCGATCGAGCAGAATGCGCGTTTTCAGGCTCGCTCCGCTTCCGAGCTCCAGGAGTAGTGCCTTCGAGCCGATTCGCTCTGCGATCTCTGCGCCGTGACGGCGCATGATCGCGAGCTCGGTGCGCGTGAGGTAGTACTCGGGCTGGCGGCAGATCAGCTCGAAGAGCGCCGAGCCTCGGGCGTCGTAGAGATAAGTCGGTGAGAGCCGCTTCGGCCGCTGTGCGAGTCCGCTCAGCACCTGTCGGGTGAGCTCGGCCTCCGCAGCGCCATTGGCGCGCGAGGCAGCTCGCGCGCGCGTAACCGCCCCCCGCACCTCAGACATCCATCGCGAGCCGCAGGCCGCTCATTTGCCAGCGCGCGGCGGGCGGGAAGAAGTTCCGGTATGTTGCGCGGATGTGCGATCGCGGGGTGAGGCACGAGCCGCCCTTGAGCACGAGCTGGCTCACCATGAACTTGCCGTTGTATTCACCGAGCGCTCCTTCGGGGGGCGCATATCCGGGGTAAGGCGCGTAGGCGGAGCGGGTCCACTCCCATGCATCGCCGAACATCTGCTGCGGATGCGACCCGCCGCCGGGCGGGGGTGCAAGCGGCCGCAGATACTCCTCCTCGACAAAGTTGCCGCGCACCGGGAGCTCCGTCGCAGCGAGCTCCCATTCGAACTCGCTCGGCAGCCGCGCGCCGGCCCAGCGCGCGAAAGCGTCGGCCTCGTAGTAGCTCAGATGGCAGACGGGCGCATCCGGATCGAGCTCCCGCACGCCGGCGAGCGTGAATTCGTGGTCGAGTGACTCGCCCCAGTAGAGCGGCCGGTCCCAGCGCTCGCGCTCGACGCACGCCCAGCCATCCGAGAGCCAGTGCTCAGGGGACGCATAGCCTCCCGATCCGATGAAGCCACGGAATTCCTCGTTCGTAATGAGCCGGTTCGCGATGCGGAAGGGCGCAAGCCACACCCGGTGACGCGGCAGCTCATTGTCGAAACAGAAGCCGCGGCCCTCGTGGCCCATCTCGACGAGGCCGCCCTCGAGCTCGAGGAAAGCGAGTGTCGGCGACTCGCGACGGGGCGCGGCGAGCGGCGGCGCATAAGCGGGCCGCAGCGGATTGCGCGAGAAGGCGTGTTTGATATCGGTGAGCAGCAGCTCCTGGTGCTGCTGTTCGTGATGCAAGCCGAGCGTCACTACGCGCCAGAGGTCATCCGATTCCTCGCGTTGCTCGAGCAGACGCGACATCTGCTCGTCGACGTACGCGCGGTATGCGAATGTCTCCTCGACCGTCGGGCGCGAGAGCAATCCGCGCTCTGCGCGCGCCATGCGGGGTCCGACCGCTTCGTAGTATGAGTTGAAAAGGTAACGCCAGCTCTCGTCGTGGAAGCGATAGTCCTCCGCAAAGTGCCGCAGCACGAACTCCTCGAAGAACCAGCTGGTGTGCGCAAGGTGCCACTTCGTCGGGCTCGCATCGGGCATCGACTGCACGGTGTAATCGTCGAGCGCAAGCGATGAGCACAGCGCCTCGGTCACGCGGCGGACCTTCCCGTATGAATCGATGAGCGTCGACACTCGCGGGGCGGCATCCGCACCGCGCGCGAGCTCCCGATCGAGCAGAGTCGCGTCGCGCTCGAGCGACGCGCGCGCGGCGGCTATTCCGCCCGGGCCTTCCTGCTGAGAGGGGACGGCGGATGCCGATGCCTCGCGCCGCCCGGAGGCGGCCGTGGGGTGGGACTCGAGAGCCAAGGGAAGCTCCTTACCGGCTGCGCCAGAGCACGTTAAGCCCGCAAGTAGTGTGCCGGCAAGACCTGCGTCCGTGCCTGCTCACCGCCGCGTGCTCAGGAGTGCCGGGACGCGAGCAGTGCGAGCTCGGGCGGCATCGGGGCGACGTCAATCTCGACGTTGAGGCAGGCCGGACGGGCGCGGGCGAATGCCTCGCGCAGCGCCGGGCCGAGCTCCTCGATGCGCGTGATGTGCCTTCCCTCGCAGCCGAATGCTTCAGCGACCTGGTCGTAGCGGGCGCCCGAGAGCCGCGTACCGGCGATCGGATTGCCGATCAGCTCCTGAAAGTGCTGCGATGCCGCCCAACTGCGATTGTTCATCACGACCACGACCACCGGCAGGCGGTGTCGCGCGAGCGTGTCGAACTCTGCAATCGTGAAGCCCACCGCCCCATCGCCTGCAAGACAGAGCACTGGCCGCGAGGGATGAGCGGTCTGCGCGCCGATCGCAAGCCCCAGCCCGAAGCCCACGGCGCCGAGGAAGCCATGGGTGATGTAGCTGCCCGGACGATCCTGGCGGATCACCTCGTTCATCCAGTGATACGCCTCCGCGCCGTCGCCGATCACGATCGTCTCGGCTGGCATGTGCTCGACGATCGCGCTGACGGCCTGGTAAGGATGGATGGGAGGGCTCGCGGTGCGAAGCGCCGCGCCCAGACGCTCGCGGCGCGCGGCCTTCGCCGCGCGTACGGACTCGAGCCACGCCGAGCGCTCGCGCAGTCGCCGGGTGCGGGCCTTCGCGGTGAGCGCGCGCAGCGTCTGGCGGCTGTCAGCGACGATTGCAACATCGGCTGCGCGCAGCTTACCGATCTCCCTCGGGTCTATTTCGACATGGATGACACGAGCGTCAGCCGGCACCAGCCGGTCGCTCGCCCCGAGCGTGAACAGTCCGAAACGCACACCGAGCGCAAGCACCACGTCGGGGCGCGAGCCTGCAGTTGCGAAATCCGCAAGCTTGTGGAACGTGCCTCCGTAGAGTGCATGCCCGCTCGGCAGCAGACCGTGAGCCTGGAAGTCGGAAAACACCGGAATGCCTGCGAGCTCCGCGAACTCGGCGAGCTCCTTCGCGCAGTCGCATTGCCACGCGCCCGCGCCAGCGAGGATTACGGGCCGCTCCGCGGTGTCGAGTAGATCGAGAGCGGTATCGAGAGCCGCCGCATCGGCGGCGGGACGCGCCTCGATCTGGATCGTGCCGGGGATGCGAACGGTTTCCTCATCCACGGTAGCCGTGAGCACGTCCATCGGCATATCGAGCAAAACCGGACCGCTCGGCGGGGATGTCGCGATCCGGATCGCCTGGGCCGTGAGGCGGGGGATGTCCCGAGTGAGCGTGATCGCGTGCGCCCATTTGCTGATCGGCCGCGCGACCGCGACTTGATCGATTCCCGCTTGCAGTGTGTTCGTCTCGGCATCGCGCAGCGCGGCGGAACCGCTCACGTACAGAACGGGCGTGCGGTCGAGATACGCGTTCGCGAGCGAGGTGATCGCATTCGTGAATCCGGGCCCGGCCGTCACGAGCGCAACACCGAGCCGTCGAGCCGCGCGCGCGTACCCCTCGGCTGCGTGGCCGGCCGCAGCCTCGTGGCGCGTGTCGACGATCGGGATGCGGTGGGCCGCGCAAGCCTGGAAGATCGTCTCGAGATGGGCGCCGTGCAGGCCGAACGCCGTCTCCACTCCGGCCGCCGCGAGCGTGCGGACGAGGAGCTCTCCACCGGTTACCTGAGCCATATCTACTCTCCGAATATCTGCTATCCGGCACGTCAATAGGGGGGTCGCGACGGCCATGCTACATTCGCCGCCACCGGAGGCGAAACTGTCGGAAACTGCCCCATGGCCCAAACGAACATCGAAATCGCCCAGCAAGCCAAGATGCGGCCCATCGTCGAGGTCGCGCGCGAGCGCCTCGGCATTCCCGAGGAGAGTCTGTCGCCGTACGGGCGCTACAAGGCGAAGATCTCGCTCGATTACATAAATTCACTGCGGGATCGCCCGAACGGCAAGCTCATTCTGGTCACCGCGATATCGCCGACGCCGGCCGGAGAGGGCAAGACGACGACCACGGTCGGACTCGGGGATGCGCTCAATCGCCTCGGCAAGAAGGCCATCATCTGCCTGCGCGAGCCCGCGCTCGGGCCCGTGTTCGGGATGAAGGGCGGTGCGGCGGGCGGGGGCTACTCTCAGGTCGTCCCGATGGAGGACATCAATCTACATTTCACAGGCGACTTCGCCGCGATCGCCGCCGCGAACAACCTGCTCGCCGCTCTCATCGACAATCACATCCATCACGGCAACGCGCTCGACTTCGATGTGCGGCGCATCAGCTGGCGGCGCGTCGTCGACATGAACGATCGGGCGCTGCGGCAGATCGTCATCGCCCTCGGCGGAACGGCGAACGGCTATCCGCGCGAGGACGGATTCGATATCGTCGTCGCCTCGGAAGTGATGGCGATCTTCTGCCTCGCGACCAGCATCGCGGACCTCAAGGCGCGGCTCGGCAAGATCGTGGTCGGCTACACCGCCGCGGGCAAGCCGATTCTCGCCGCGGAACTGCAGGCGCACGGAGCCATGGCGGCGCTGCTGCGCGATGCGCTCGCGCCGAATCTCGTGCAGACGCTCGAGAACAATCCGGCGTTCATCCACGGCGGCCCGTTCGCCAACATCGCGCACGGCTGCAACTCCGTCATGGCCACGCAGACCGCGCTCAAGCTCGCAGATTATGTCGTGACCGAGGCGGGCTTCGGCGCGGACCTCGGGGCGGAGAAGTTCGTCGACATCAAATGCCGCAAGGCGGGCTTGAAGCCCGATGCGGCCGTGATCGTCGCCACGGTGCGCGCGCTCAAATTCCACGGCGGTGTCGAAGTCGCCGACGTGGGCCGCGAGAATCTCGCTGCGCTCGAGAAGGGCATCGTGAACCTCGAACGCCACATCGACAATGTGCGCGACAATTACGGCCTGCCGTGCCTCGTCGCAATCAATCATCGCGCGGAGGATACCGATGCCGAAGTGCGGCTGCTCATCGAGCGCGCCGGCCACCACGGGGCGAAGGTGATCCTCGGGCGCCACTATGCGGAGGGGGGCGCCGGTGCGACCGACATCGCACGCGAAGTGCTGCGGCTCATGGACCACCCGAGCTATTTCAAATTCGTCTACGACGAGAGCGAGCCGCTCTGGGAGAAGATGAAGGCGATCGCGACCAAGATCTATCACGCCTCGGACATCACCGCGGATACGAAGGTCCGCGCCCAGATCAAGAAATACCAGGACTCGGGCTACGGGCATTACCCCGTGTGCGTCGCCAAGACTCAGTACTCCTTCTCGACAGACCCGAAGCTTCGCGGGGCCCCGTCCGGCCACGTCGTCAATATCCGCGAGGTGCGGCTCGCCGCCGGGGCGGAGTTCATCGTGATGATCTGCGGCGACGTGATGACCATGCCGGGGCTGCCCAAGGTTCCCTCCGCCGCGAACATCGACGTGGACGAGGACGGGAGAATCTCCGGGCTGTTTTAGCCCAGATGCAGGCGCATGGATGTGCCCGCCGCCGCAGGCGGCGAGCGGCGACCGTAAGTCGCGCCTCTCGGTCGCCGCAATAAGCTAGAAAGGCTTCACGGTCGCGAGCACCACGATCGCGATGAGGAGCACGCCGGGCACTTCGTTGAATACCCGGTACCACCGGTCGGAATGCGATATCTCGCCCGCCGCAAGCGCGCGCATGAGCTTGAGGCACCAGAAGTGATAGATGATCAGCAGCAGGACGAGCCCGAGCTTCGCGTGAAGCCAGCCGAACTGCAGATAGGCCGGAGCGGCTGCCACCATCGCTATCCCGAGGAGGAGCGCGAGTGCGGCGCCGATCGTCATCATCACGAACAGGCGCCGCTCCATGACGGCCGTGCGGGCGGCGATCGGCTGCTCTGCAGCGCGCACCGCCGCCGCGTGATAGACGAACAGGCGCGGCAGGTAGAACAGGCCCGCGAACCACGCGACGACGAACACGATGTGGAATGCTTTGAGCCAGAGCATGCGCGCCCATCCGAAAGCGTTTAGAGCTCGGCAGTATACGTCCTGCGGCGGGGGCATCCCAAATAAAGTGACCTGCATCACTGAAGTGAGCGGCGCGGCGAGACTCGAGCGCGTGCATGCTCGTATAGTCGCGCGCTTCACATTCGTACGGGGGTGCAATGCACGAGCTCAAACGGCGCTCGTTCATCGGCAGGATGGGCGCTTTCATCGCACTGGTTCCGGTCGCTTTCACGTCCACCGCCGCCTTCGCCAGAGCCTCCAAGCGCCACGCGGTGCCGGTGAGCCATGACGAGCGCGTTCTCGCGATGGAGCGGCAGATGGAGTTGATGGCTGCGCGCTTGACGATGCTCGAAGACATCGAGGAGATCCGGCGGCTCCAGCACGCCTACGGCTATTACCTCGACAAGTTTTTATACACCGAAGTCGTCGACCTCTTCGCGGACGATGGCGAGATCCACTTCGATGGCGGGATCTATCGCGGCAGAGCCGGGCAGAGACGCTTCTTCGCCGGGCGCTCCGCGCAAAGCGCGCCCGCAACGAGCAGCGAGAGCTCGAGCAGTGAGCCGGGTCAGGCAGCGGAATCTGCCGCACCGGCGAGCGGAGCGAGGATCGCACAGGGACCGGCGTATGGACTCTTGCGCGATCACCTGATGCTGCAGGACGTAATCGACGTCGCCGCGGACGGGCGCACGGCAAAGGCGAGGTTCCGCACCTTCGTGCAGGGCGGCTCGCACGATTCGCGCAAGGTCCCGCATGCGGACGGTGAGAGCTCCGCCCCTCCGCAGCAGTGGTGGGAAGGCGGCATCTACGAGAACACCTATGTCAAAGTGGAAGACGGGCACTGGCGTTTTGCGCGCCTGAGCTTTCGCACGGTCTACCAGGCGCCGTACGAGACCGGCTGGGCACACACCGCCATCGTGCAGGAGAGCGGCGCGCGCAAGGTCTATCCCCAAGACCCGCTCGGACCCGACGAGGTATTGCCGATGCCGCCGCCGGTGTGGCCGGAGACGCCCGTCGTGCCGTTTCACTACCCAAATCCTGCGACCGGCAAACCATGGGTGTGATCCGCGGGAAGCTCGTGCGTCGTACGGTTTGACAGCACCGAGGGGCAGCCAGAGGGCTGCGGCTCGTAAGTGTCTGCCTCGTGGGGTGATCTCCCCCGCGGCACGATCGTTGCACCATGCCCCGAACAGAAGTATCGCGGGGGACCGGACGTGGGGCATCATCGGGGCGGCGACTCCGGCCGGCGGAGCGTTGAGGAGCGGCCTTTCGCGCCAATCGCGGCGCTCGTCGCAGCGGCTGCGCTGCTCGGCGCCATCACCGCGGCTGCCCCCGCCCCGGCCGCCCCCGCAGCGACTGCGACGCCAGCGCCGGCCGATTCGCAGGCGCACACGGGGATGCGCTACGTGGCCATTCTCACAGACCCGCAGACCCCGCCCAACGAGCGCGAGCTCTGGGCAATCTACCTGTACACGCGGGCGGCGCTCGCGGCGAGCGAGAGCGACGCGCAGCCGCTTCCGCTCGGCGTCCGTGCTCCGAGCTTCGAGGGCGAGGTTCGCGCGCGCCGCGTGGCGGTTGGCCTCTTTCGCAAGCTCGAGCGCGATGATCCCGGATTCGGATCGCGGTACTTCGATGACCTCGACCGCGTCGAGTCTGCAGGTTTCATGCGGGAATACGTCTGGCGCTACCTCAAGCAGCCGTCATGGTCCGCAGCGCCGCCCGGATTGCAGCTCACCCAGTTCGACGCCTGGCGCGCGGTGCACCTGCGTTATCACGTGCCGGAAACGCACGGCAGCATCGCGGTGAAGCTCGCCGCGACGGGGCGCTGAGAACGCGCATCCGCTTGCGCGGACGCGCGCCTCCTGTTCTGCCGTTCCCCTTACTTGCTCGCGCCGAAGTTGCGGGTCAACTCGAGGAACCAGGCGCGCGGCGGTGCCACCTGCGCCTCGATCGTCGGCTCGCCGAAGGGCGTCAGATCGAAGATATTGTAGTAGTAGACCTTGTTGGTGATGTTGTTGGCACCGGCCGCAACGGTCCACTCGCGGTTCTGGTTCGCGTACTCCAGGCGGAAGTTATGCAGCGTGTATCCGCCGGTGCACGAGCTTGCGGTCTGGCCCGAGCAGATCTGCGTTTGAATGTAGGAATCCCAGCGCGGGGTGATGGTCGCGCCATTGGGGAGGTCGAAGACATACAAGGCACTCACTGCCCCGTTGTACTTCGGCACGTACGCTGCCAAACCGCTCGGCGTCACGCCGCTGAACGGTGCGCCCTGGAAAATCGTGGTGCTCGCGTCGTAGTGCGTGTAGCCGCCGGAGGCTGTGACTAGCAAGGACTCGACCGGCCGCAGCTCCAGCTCCATCTCGACGCCGGTGATCTTGGCCGGCGCGTTGACGTACGCCGTGAGGGGCACGACCACGGGGCCGATGCAGTTACCGGCATTGTCCTTGACACACTCCACGCCCGCCGCGGGAATGATGCGCTTTGAGTAATCGATGTAGAAGGCGGCGAGATTCAAGCGCAGCTTGTGATCGAGGAAGTCGCCCTTCTCGCCCACCTCGTACGAGGTCGCCTTCTCGCCGGAAACCGGCACGAACTGCGAGGGCTGGAACGGCCGCGGGTTGAATGCCGGCGGGCGGTAACCCGTCGCGGCGGAGAAATACGCCATGAGGCCCGGCGTGAACTGGTAGTCGAGCCCGGCGAGCCAGTCGACGCTGGTCTGATCGCTCTCCACCGGCAGCACTACGATCGTGTTGTCGTTGAGATCGTGCTTCTTGTCCGTCGAGTAGCGCACGCCTCCCGTGAAGTGGAATTTGTCGGTGATGTTGAACACGCCATGCACGAAGCCGGACGCATTCTCGAAGTGGCCGGTGTCCTTGCCATTGACGAGCAAGGCATTCGGCAGGTCGCCCGTGAAGCCTGTCGGGTTCGAGTAATAGTTCGGTCCCCCGAACGCGGGCAGCGGCACCTCCTGCGCGCTGCTGGCGTTGGCATCGTAGAAGAATGCGCCCGCGGTCCAGTCGAGCCGCTTGTCGAGCAGATCGCCGCTGAAGCGCAGCTCCGCGGTGCGGTAGGTGAAGTGCTGGATGCCGTCCGCACCTGCGAATCCGAGCGGAGAGCCGTCCTGGTCGGTGCCGAAGAGGCTGTTCCAATTGCGCCATGCCAGGATCAACTTCGTGGACAGGTGATCGGTGAGCTTCCAATCCATGGTTCCCGAGATGCCCTTCTGATTGAGGTTCTCCTGCCTCGGAATCTGCAAGCCCGTGTAGGGATCCTGGAAGGTCTCGTAGGTGATGTAGGGGTCGCTCGAGACAAAGCGGGTGTCATAGGGCACGCCGTAGCCGCCGAAATTGGGATTCGGGCGATGCGAGGGGATGCCGGTCCCGTCGAGCGTCCCGTTCACCATGAAGTTGTTCCAGGCTGCGACGGGTGGGATGAACGGGCCGATGCCCGTGATCGCATCCGCACGCGACTCGGAATCGTCGCGCTGATAGTCGACGATCATCCCGAACTCGAGCGCGTCGCTTGCCACGTAGCGCAGCGTGCCGCGCGCCCCCGTCATGGCGGTGCCGCCCAGGGTTCCGATCTGACACCCGCCATTGCGGTTGTGCGTGAGCGCCGGCAGGCTTCCGGACAGCGCCGGATACAGACAGGCGAAATCCATGTCTTTCTGATAGCCGTCATTGCGCTTGGACATGGCCGTGACGCGCATGAAGAGCTTGTCGGGAATGATGGAGAAATCGTAACCGGCCCGGATGTCGACGCGGTGCAGGTCGCCTACGCTCACCTGGACATAGCCGGAGCCATCGCCTACCGCCGGCTTGGAGATGTAGCGCACCGCGCCGCCGATCGCGCCGCGGCCGAACAGTGTGCCCTGCGGGCCGCGCAGCACCTCGACGCGCTCGAGATCCATCAAGTCGAACTGCGATCCCATCGTCGTCGGGTAGTAGACGTCATCGACGTAGATTGCGACGCCCGGCTCGAAGGCAAAGTTGAAATCGTTCTGGCCGATGCCGCGGATGAATGCCGTGACGGTATTGCCGAACGCTGCTTGCGCCTGACGGAAGCTTGCATTGGGAACGGTATACGCAATGTCCGTCGAGTTGGTGAAGCCGCGCGCTTGAATGTCCTCCGCGGTGATCGCGCTGATCGCGATCGGAGTCTGCTGCAGGTTCTCCTGCCGGGAGCGCGCCGTGACCACGACTTCCTGCAGGCCTTCCTGGTTGGTGGTCGTGCTTTGAGCGGCAGGACTCTGCGTGGCTTGATCAGTGGCCTGAGCAAAGGCGGTCGAAGCGCCCAGCGTCATAGCCAGAACTAGCGCCGGCACCCCGGCGACCAGAAGCTTCCCCATATACCCCCCTGCAACGAGACAAACGCGAGTGTTGTAGAAACGCAACGACAAGACCTTTTCTTATTCGGCATCCTGCCACAACCGTTGCGTAAAGTATCTATGTCTCGCACAGGCTGGCGTACTTATATCTCTCGGGCGATCCGAGCGCTGCGGGAGCGTTGCGGGATCGTCGCCGTTTGCGATCGGCGTCTTTCGCGGAAATCGCTCGCCCGCAGGTACGCGAACGTCACATCATCGAGCTGCAGAAGCCTCATTGCGAAGCCTCTGCCGCTTGCCCACGCTGGAGCGCCCGACTAGAGTCGTCGATGACGCGCTTGCGAGCGATCACGTTTTACTCTCATGGCAACAGGCGACTTTTCAGGCAAGACGGCCGTCGTGTTCGGCGCGACGGCGGGGATCGGGCGTGCGACGGCGATCGCATTCGCTGCGGCCGGGGCGCGCGTCGCGATCGCGGGTCTCGGCGCCGAGGAGGGCCGCTCGGTCGAGGCCGAGGTGCGCTCCCACACCGATGGATTTTTCCTCGAGACGAACGTGCGCGACGAGTCCGCCGTGCGCGGCGTGCTCGAGCGCGCCGCCGAGCGGTATGGGCGCATTCACATCGCCGTGAACAATGCCGGCACCGAGGGGCGCTACGTTCCCGTGCATGAGACCACGGCGGACGACTTCGAGCGCCTGATCGGCACGAACCTGCGCGGCGTTTGGCATGGCCTGAAACACGAGATCCCGCACATGCTCGCGCACGGCGGTGGCGCCATCGTCAACACGGCCTCCTGCGCCGGCGTCACCGGCATGGCCAATATCGCGTTGTACACGGCGAGCAAGCACGCGGTCGTCGGCCTCACGAAGGCGGCGGCGCTCGAGGTTGCGCGGGCGAAGATCCGCGTGAACGCGGTTGCACCGGGCCCCGTCGATACGGGGCTCCTGCATCGCATGGTCGGCGGTCACGTCGATCTCGCGACGATCGCAGAGGGAGTGCCGATGGGGCGCATCTCGAAGCCCGAGGAGATCGCCGCAGGCATTCTCTGGCTCTGCTCCGATGCGGCCTCTTACGTCACGGGCCATACGCTCGTGATGGACGGCGGCTTCACGGTGCCGTGAGCTGCGACGGTTGCTTACGCCCGAGGGACCTCGCGGGACTGCGGGCGGGCCGGATTTTTCGGTAAAAGGGGGACGCGATGCCTCAGTTCGATGAGAAGACCATTACGCGGGCCGTGATCGATCGGCTCTCGGGGAGTCCCGATCCCCGCTTCAGAGAGGTGATGACCTCCCTCGTCACTCATCTGCACGATTTCATTCGCGACGTGAAGCTCACCGAGCGTGAGTGGATCGAGGCGATCCAGTTTCTGACCGACGTGGGCAAGACGTGCACGGACAAGCGGCAAGAGTTCATCCTGCTTTCCGATACGCTCGGCGTCTCGATCCTCACGATCTCGCTCAACCATCCACCCGAGCGCGGCTCCGTCGAATCGACGGTGCTCGGTCCGTACTACTGGGAGGGCGCTCCCGAGCGGCCGCTCGGCAGCAATCTCGCCGAGGGCGTCAAGGGCGATCCCACCTTCTACTCGGGCCGCGTGCTCGATGTCGAGGGACGTCCGATCGCTGGAGCCCTGCTCGACATCTGGTCGGGTGACGGCGAGGGCAACTACGACATGCAGATACCGGGTGAGACGGAGATGCGCGCGCGCGGGAAAGTTCGCGCGGACGCCGAGGGGCGTTATTTGTTCCGATCGATCCGTCCGAACTATTACCCGGTGCCGACCGACGGCCCGGTCGGGCGGATGCTGCGCGCCATGGGCCGTCATCCTTATCGTCCCGGTCACATCCACATGATCGTCTCCGCACCGGGGTATGAGCCGGTCACCACGCACCTGTTCGTCGCCGACAGTCCGTATCTGGACTCCGATGCCGTCTTCGGGACGAAGGATTCGCTCGTCGTGAAATTCGAGCGTTGCGCGCCGGGGCGCGCGCCGACCGGCGAGCAGATGAGCGCGCCGTACTACACCGCGCATTACGATTTCCGCCTGCGTAAGGCGGCCTGACGGCACCTCGAGCACCGTGCCCCAGGAGACTGCGCCGCTCGCGCCGGCCGCCGTGCTCGCGCGCTTCGCGCCGCACGCGGGGACGATTCCGTCGTTCCTCGCTGCGCGCGCGGCCGCGCAGCCGGACAGGCCACTGCTGCGCGTCGAGCAGCGCGAGTGGAGCTACCGCGAGCTAGAGGAAGCGAGCGAGCTTCTCGCGCAGGTGCTCGCACGGCGCGGTGTTGGCCCCGGCACGCGCCTCGCGCTCATTGCACTCAACTCGGACCTGAGCGTCATCCTGTTCCTCGCGGCCGCGCGCCTCGGTGCGGTGTTCATTCCACTCAATCCTGCCGCGAGCCGCGCGGATCTCGATTACCTGCTGCGCCACTCGCGTGCGAGCCTGATCGTCGCTCAGGCCGCGGAGGTGGAGCGCGTACGGGAGGTTGTCGAGCACGTCGCGAAAGGCCGCCCCGTGGTCTCACTCGATGAGTGGGGCGCGGATGCGCGCTCGGCACGCGAGATTCGCGAGCGGCTGCGCGAGCTCGCGGAGGTGCCGGGCAGTCGCGCGCTGGCGCCGCTCGAGAGCACCGCGCAGCCGGACGATGCCGTCGTCGTCATTTATACCTCGGGCACGACCGGGTTTCCCAAGGGCGTCGTGCACACGCACCGGACGTACATCCTCGCGGCCGAGGGCTTCGTGTCGCGCATGTACCTGCAGCCCGATGAGCGGCTGCTCACGGTCATGCCGTTCTTCCACATCAATGCGCTCTTCTACTCGCTCGGCGGTGCGATCGCCTCGGGCGGCGTGCTGATCACGGTGCCGCGCTTCAGTGCCTCGCGCTTCTGGAGGCTCGCGGCCGAAAGCGGCGCCACCGAGTTCAATTTCCTCGCCGCCGTGGGCAACATTCTCATCAATCGTCCGCGCGCGGAATTCGAACCGGCCCACCGCATCGAGAAGCTCTACGGCGGCCCGATCAGCGAGCGCATGGCACAGGTGTTCACGGCGGAGTTCCACGTCCCGGCGCTCATCGAGGGATACGGGATGAGTGAGATACCGGGCGCCTGCTGCAATCCCTTTCTGGGGCCCCACAAGTCGGGCAGCATCGGTCTGCCCGCCGTGCATCCGCTCTATCCGGGTGCCTTCTCCGAGCTGAAGGTCGTCGATGACGAGGGTCGAGACCGGCCGACCGGGGAGATCGGCGAGCTCGTGGTACGCACGCCAATGATGTTCAAGGAATACCTCGACGATCCGGTCCAGACCGCCGCGGCCTTCCGGGACGGGTGGTTCCTCACGGGCGATCTCGTGCGCCGCGATGCGGATGGCTATTTCTATTTCATCGCGCGCAAGAAGGACATCATCCGCCGCCGCGGCGAGAACATCGCGGGCGCCGAGCTCGACCGCGTGATCGGCGAGCATCCGCGTGTGCTCGAGGCGGCCGCGGTCGGCGTCCCGTCACCTCTCGGGGAGGAGGAGATCCTCGTCGTCGTCGTGGCGAAGCCGGGCGAGTCCCTCACGCCGCTCGATGTCGTCGAGTGGTGCCGGGAGCGGCTCGCGCCCATGAAAGTGCCGAGATTCGTGCTGCTCGCCGAATCGCTTCCGCACACACCCTCGCATCGCGTGGCAAAGCACATCCTGAAATCGGACCGCACTCTTGCCGCGCGAGCGTTCGATGTCGAGCGGCCGGGCGGCGCCGAGCGATCGGCCGACGCCGAGAGGTAGTGCGCGTGCCTCAGAAATCCATGGACAAGATCATGGCGCTCGCCAAGCGCCGCGGATTCATCTATCCAGCATCCGAGCTCTACGGCGGCATCAGCGGCTTCTGGGATTACGGTCCGCTCGGGGCGCAGCTCAAGAAGAACTTGCGCGATGCGTGGTGGGAAGACGTCGTGCTCGACCCTTGCGGCGGCCGGCCGGGGCCGAACGGGGAGCCGGTCCGCATCGTGCCGCTCGACACGAGCATCATCCAGCATCCGCGGGTGTGGGAAGCGAGCGGTCACATCGCCGGCTTCTCGGACCCGATGGTCGACTGCCGCGAGACCAAGCAGCGCTATCGCTTCGATCATCTCATGGTCTACGTGCCCGCGATCGAGCCGCAGCAGCGGCCGTCGTCCGAGGCGCCGCGCGCTGCGGTGCTGTTCGCTTTCATGCCCGACTCGCCGAGCGAGGCGAAGCAGCGCAAGAAGGCCGAGAAGGCGTTCGGTGAGCCGCGCATCGTGCCGCTCTCCTCGATTCCTCGTCCGTGGGACCGTGTGCTCGCGCCCGAGGCCGCGAAGCCCGGCACTCTCACCGAGCCGCGCGCCTTCAATCTCATGTTCCGCACGTATGTCGGCGCAACGGCGACCGAGGACGATGTCGCGTATCTGCGGCCCGAGACCGCGCAAGGGATCTTCGTGCAGTTCAAGAACGTCGTGGACACGACACGGGTGAAAGTGCCCTTCGGTATCGCCCAGGTCGGCAAGGCATTCCGCAACGAGGTGACGCCGCGCAACTTCACCTTCCGCAGCCGCGAGTTCGAGCAGATGGAGATCGAGTTCTTCTGCCATGCGAGCGAGGCGCACGCGTGGTATGCCTTCTGGCGCGAGGAACGCATGCGCTGGTGGCGCAGCCTGGGACTTGCCGGCGAGAGCCTGCAAATGCGCGAGCACGAGCGCGACGAGCTCGCGCACTACGCCCGTGAAGGGGCGGGCACGAGCGATGTGGAGTATCGCTTCCCGTTCACCGCGCCCGGTTTCGGTGAGCTCGAGGGCATCTCGCACCGATCGAATTTCGATCTCACGCAGCACCAGCAGCACGCGCGCTCCTCACTCGAGTACTTCGATGCCGAGCGCGGCGAGTTGCTGCCGAACGGATCGCATAAAGGGGAGAAGTACCTTCCCCAGGTCATCGAGCCCTCGGCGGGGCTCGACCGCGGCGTGCTCGCCCTGCTGTGCGAGGCGTATACGGAGGACTCGGAGCGTGCGAGCCCGGAGCTGCTGCTCCTCTCGCGCCGTCTGGCACCGATCAAGGCGGCCGTTTTCCCGCTCGTCAACAAGGAAGGCATGCCTGAGGTGAGCGAGCGGCTGCACGCGGCGCTCAAGCACCGCTTCGCGCGGCTCGGGCTGATCGAGCACGACGTGAGGCAGTCGATCGGTAAGCGCTACGCGCGGATGGACGAGGCAGGCTGCCCGTTCTGCTTCACGATCGACGGGCAAACCCTTCAGGATCAGACGGTGACGGTGCGCGATCGGGACACGGCGCAACAGGAGCGCATTGCGATCGATCGCGCGGTGGAGTACCTGGGAGAGCGCCTCGCGGCCGTCTGATTGCCGTGCACTCGGCTCGGCTCGATAGCCGGCCAGCACCGCGGGCCTCGAGGAGCCGGGCAGCTCCTCGAGGCGCGTCACGCTTACATGCTGTGTTTGATCTCGAGATCGAGCTCGAGGGGTGGGGCCGGGACGCCGGCATTCGTTCCCTGGCCGGCGGTCACCAAGTCGAAAAGGTTCAGGTAATACTTCTTGCCCGTGAGGTTCAGCACCTGAACGATTGCCTGCCAGTTTGCCTTGCTCGATTGCCAGCTGAGGTGCGTGTTGTAGATGGTGTAGCCGCCGAGCCGATTGTAGGGATCGTTCACGGGATTGGTGTAGACGCCGCTGCGCGTGTTGGCATCCAGCCGCGCGGTCACCGAGCCCGCATTCCCGACCGGCATCGTGTACTGCACGCCGGCACCGCCCGACCACTTCGGCGTCCAGGGCGTGACCATCGAGGGGGTCACGCCCGTGACGGGATTGACTGACACGTACTCGAAGTGGAGCCAGCTCGCGTTGAGGTCGAACTGGAAGCCGCCGAAGCGGCCCTGTGACTCGACCTCCAAGCCCTTCTGATGGCCGGCGCCTGCATTGTAAGGCAGCGCGCAGGGTGCGCCGTAGGTGAGAAACGGAGGGAGGGCGCCCGACGCATGCGCGGCCGCCGTGGCCGCCGCGATCGAGGGAATGCTGTCGCAGTTGGTGAGGGTGAGCTGAATGTCGCGATACTGCGAGAAATATCCGTCGATGTTGAAGATCAGGTGATTGTCGAGCCACGTGGTTTTCAGCCCGGCCTCGTAGGTGGTGAGACTCTCGGGCTGGAACTGAATGGCCTGCGGAACATAGAAGGGACGCGGATCGACGCCGCCGCCCTTGAACCCCGTCGAGTACTGGGCGTAGGCCATCGCCTCGTCCGTGAACTGGTAGTGCAGGGCCGCGCGCCAGTCCCACCGGGTCGCCGAGTAGGTCGAGGAGGCCCCATCGAGCGGGCTCACGAGCGTGGCCGAGCCGCCCAGGCCTCCTTGGAGATTGCGCCGGACGTAGTGGTATTCCTTGTCCTGCGATGTAAAGCGAGTGCCGAAGATCGCGTTGAGCTTCGATGTGAGATGCCAGGTGGTGTGCAGGAACCCCGCCTTGTCGTGCGCATCGATGGGATCGTTCTGATAGAAATTCAAGATTCCCGGGAAAGTCGGGATGGCATACCAGAGGTCCTCGTGGCCGAAGTACACCGTCTCCTCGCGGAAGTAGAAACCGCCCACCGTGTAATCGAGGAGCTTGCCCACGCTTCCAGTGAGGCGCAGCTCCTCGCTGAATTGATGGTGGCCCATCGACTCCGCGCCGAGATCCATCGGCCAGATCGAGACGTCGTTGTCGTGCACCCAGGTCGCGGAGTAACCACGCAGCGCAACGATGTTCTTCAACGAGAGGCTGTCCGTGGCCTTCCAATCGGTCGTGAGCGACACGCCCCAATTCTCGATCGTCTGGCGCGGATTGACGCAGAACGCCGGATTGTTGCGGTTATCGCCGAGGCCCGGTATCTCGACGGGTGCTGGAATCGGGTTCGTGACCGCGGGCAGGCAGAAGTTCGTGTACGCCGCGTAGAAGCTCTGCGGGAGCATCGCAGGCACGGCGGCCGAGCTGTAGGGCAGGAGATGCCCGTCGGTCGTCGGTACCGCGAGGGTCGGCGCGAACACCGCGGCCGCGGAGCGGTTCGGCGGGGTGGTCAGGGGTCCCGGGCCCGCGTAGACGAGCGTCTCGCCCGGGGCTTCCTGGTTCGTATTCATCAGGTCGCCGATCAGATTGAATTCGAGGCGGTCGTTCGGCAACCAGCGCACCGCGGCTCGGCCGCCGGCATATCCCGTGCCGCCCAGTTTGCCCAGCTCGCAATGCGAGGTTTGCGAGAGGAATCCCGGCAGTACTGAGTACGTGCCCGTGACGCCGTTGATATCGGTCGCCGTAAAGCTGGGATTCGCGCAGCCGAAGTCATAGCGCGTGACGTAACCGTCCTGATGGTTGCCGACGCCGGTCAAGCGCACGAACAGACTGTCGGTGATGGGGAAATTGGTCGAGGCGCGCAGCTCCACGTGATTGCGGCTGCCGCCGAGCAAGTCGAACGTGGTGCTCTCGGTCGAGTCGGGCCGCTTGGAGAACAGCTTCACCGCGCCCCCCTCGGAGTTCATTCCCTCCAGGGTCCCTTGCGGGCCGCGCAGCACCTCGACGCGATCGAGATCGAGGAGGTCCATCAACGATCCGGTGAGCGTGCCGAAGTACACATCGTCGATGTAGATACCGACGCCCGGCTCGAGGGCCGGGTCGAGGTCGGCCTGCCCGATGCCGCGGATAAAGGCGGACATGGAAGGTCCGAACGCACCGGTCTCCGGTGCGAGCGAGACACTCGGGGCGTCCTGAGTGATCTGCGTGAGGCTCGTCTGGCCCCGCTCGGCGATGGCGTTGCCGCTGATGGCGGTAATGGCGAGCGGCGTTTGCTGCACGTTCTCCGCGCGGAACTGCGCGGTGACGACCACCTCTTGCAGTTGGTTGCCGCCGGCCGCAGGCGTCGTCTGTGCGGTCTGATTCTGTGCCGTTGTTTGAGGCGCGGTCTGTGCCCAGGCGGCGGTGCCCGCGACGAGCCCGAGCGCGCCGCAGAGACCTGCAATTCTGGATGGATCACGCAAGAGTCGCATCGCTACCCCCTCAAATAAGCGGTGCAACCGCGCCCCGATGCTCCGCGTTCCTGCCGATCGGCGACGAGGCTACGATCCGGGAAATTCCCGCTCGAGGGTAGCGGGTGGCCTGACAGGCTGTCAATTGCGCGGTAACGCCGCGGATCGCTCACAAGTGAGGCTGCGCGCTCCCGGAACATTTCGACTTCGCTCGGAGTCGAGACGCTCTCGCGAAACCGCTCACGGGCGCACGCTTCAGCGGCGCGCCGAGCGGCGAAACAGGAACGTGAGGAGGAACAGTACGAGCCGCGCGTTGAGGAGCTTCAGCCCCTTGCGGGCCTCCTCGGGCTCGAGGCGCGCGCTCATCGGCATGGCGCCGAATACCTTGCCGCGGATCACGATGCGATTGCCGTCGCGCTCGATCGACTCGACGCGCATGAGCTCGCTGCCGTCGGAATTGATGAGCTTCATCGAGTCCTCTTGCGGCGCGCGAGCGCTTGGAATCGTGCCGCTCGTTACGCGAGAAACTTCGCGACGCAGTCGCGTGCCTCGGCGAGCTCATCGAGCACGAGGTGGCCGGCGCGCTCGAACAGGGCGAGCTTTGCGTTCGGCAAGCGCTCCATCCATTGCTCGGCGCGCCCGACCGGCGCGAGGCGGTCGTCCTTGGACCACACGAGGAGCGTCGGCATGTGCAGCCGATGCAGCCAGCGCGCGAGGTGAGGATTGAAAGGACCGTGCGGTGCGAGGCGCCGCGTCGAGCGCATCTCGCGGGCGATCGTTTCCGCGTGGCGCGCTTCGGCTGCGGGATTCTGCGGCAGGTGCGGTGCGAGGACGGAGCGGTCGTTGGCGATATAGGAGTACATCTCCTCGAGCGTCCACTCTCCCATCGGAGGTCCGGGATGGCGCGGATCGGGCAGACCCGCGGGCGCGACGAGCACGAGCCGCCGCACGCGCTGGGTGTGCGCCACCGCGAACTCCGCCGCCATCCAGCCCCCGAGCGAGAAGCCGACGAGATCGAACTGCCCGAGATTGAGCTGATCGAACAGATCGAGATAGTGGAGCAGGTACTCGCCGATCGAGTCGAGCTCAGGTGCATCGTCCGAGGCGCCCCAGCCCGGGTGGTAGGGAGCGATCACCTTCATTCGATCGGTCCACGCCCGCGCGAAATCGAGGCCGTGCCAGCAGCCCGCTCCGTGCCAGTAGACGACGGGCCGACCGCTGCCGCCGATCTGTACGACGGTGCGGACGCCGTTTACCAAATACTCGTGAGGTTTGAAACCCGCCGGCGGCGGCGCGCCGGTTGTGTCGCGCTCGGGCCCGGGATCCTCGCGTTGCACTTCGCTCATCAGCGCGCTCTCCCCGATGCCGTGTGCGCGGGCGGCCGGCTGCCGCCCGCGGCCGATGCGAGGCTGTCAACTTCCGGCTCGGCATCCAGGCGGACGACGATGCCCTCGAGCGAGGCGGTCGGCGCGCGGTACTGGCGCATGACGGCCGGGTCGTGTCCCGGCACGATGAATCTCGGGTGCGAGGCGAGCTCCTCGAGCCGTCGCCATCCCTCGACCATCGCGGTTACGTCCGCGACGACCGGAAACGGGCTTTCGAGCTCGCGGTTGGCCGAGTAATGGCTCGCATCGGATGCGAGAACCAGCCAGCCGATGCGCGTCCAGAGACGCACGACCTGCAATCCGAGTGTGTGGCCGCCGATCAAGTGCACGGTGAGCCCAGGTGCGAGCTCGGCATCGCCCTCGTGAAAGTGCACGCGTCCCGCGTAGACATGCCGAACCATCGACGCGACTTCATCGACTTCGTATGCGGCGGAGAAGAACTTCGTCGCCATGTGGCGTCCGGTCGCGTAGGCGAGCTCGCGATCCTGGAGGTGAAAGCGAGCGCTGGGAAAGAGATCGAAATTGCCGACGTGATCGTAATGCAGATGCGTGAGGATCACATCCTGCACGGTCGACGCGCTCACGCCGAGCGCCTCGAGTCCCTCGACCGGTGAGCGCAGGAACTCGCGCTTGCGTCGGCGCGCAGCGGCTTCGTTGAAGCCGGTGTCGATGACGTAGGTCTCGGTGCCTCGGCGAGCGAGCCAAACGAAGTAGTCCATGCGCTCGGCGGTCTCGTGCGGATCGGAGCCGATGAAGTTTTCCGCGCCGCGCCGCGCAACCGTCGCGTACCGGATGGCGTAGACCTCGAACGGCGCGGATTCCGCCGCGAGTCCGGTGCCCGTCGCCGACCGTTTCGTTCCGCCCGCCACTTTCCGGTTTCGCCCCGCTTGCACGCGCCGACGACCTCCGCGAATGAGTATCGCATGCGGGCCGTTGCGCCGTCGAAGGCGCGCTACACTCGCGCGATCGTCGAACTCCTCGAGGAGGCCCGGCATGAGCAGCGGGAGCTGGACTCACATCGGATATGCGCAGGAGATCCGTTTCGGGCCGGGACGCGTGGCCGAGGCGCCGCGGCTCCTCGAGGCGCTGCGCGCAGAGCGCGTGCTGCTCGTGACGACCCATCGCGGCGCGCGGTCCGCCGCGGGAAGAAAGCTCATCGACGCGCTCGCGGGGCGGCTTGCCGCGGTATTCGATGAGGCGCGCTCTCACGTACCGCAGGGCGTTGCACAACGCGCATTCGCGCAGGCGCGGGCGGAGCGCATCGATGCGTTGGTGAGCCTCGGCGGCGGGTCGTGCGCCGATCTCGGCAAGGCCGTCTGCCATTTTGCGGAGCAGGCGCGCGGGGCAGTCGGGTCATCGTGCTTCGATCGACCCGCACTGGCGCACGTTGCGGTCCCTACGACCTACTCCGGCGCGGAGGTCACCCCGTTCTACGGCATGCTCGATGAGGCGGCGCATCGCAAGTCGGGAGCGGGCGGGCCGACGCTCGCTCCGGCCGGCCTCATCTACGATCCGGAGACAACG
>DATNFW010000003.1:0-12179 GCA_035606175.1 Steroidobacteraceae bacterium
GCCGGAACGAACGGGATTGCCGGAACTAACTGATCTGCCCCGCATGACGTTCCGAGGCGCTAGGAGAAGGCTAGTCCCTAGCTCGACTGCCGGCGGCGTGAGCGCCTCTTGGCTGGCTCCATAAAAACGTATAATCCTACGCCGTATGTGATTGCCCGTCGCTTGCGATTGCCCAGCGCGCAAGAGTTCAATTTTTCGTCTATTGACTCGATAAGCGTCTGTCCGTTCGAGCGGACATAACGCTCAACCTCGACGAGTCGAGCTGGGTTGAGATCGGCGCAGATTACCCATCGGTGCAGCCGACCCTCACCTCGCCGCGGACTGTCGCAAAGATTGTGTTCGAGGCTTTCTTCGAACCATCGAAGCGAGTTAAGCATAGGTGCCACTGCAAATCGGTTTCGCCTTACCGGGACTAAGATGTCCGAAAGCAACCGAACCCTCCTTCCCCGGTCGCACAATTGCACCGACCCGAGCGCTTGAAGTTGCTCGAGTGTGCGGCGGCTGGCTAAGGGGCACTTCGCGCGCCGCAGCAGCGCTTTGAATGAGCTAACGGCGCCGTCGAGACTCAAGCGCTTCGGCTGCCCGCTCTCGTCGACGAACTCCGGGTCCTGTGACCAAACTCTTAGCAAATTCATGAGCTCGGTCACGCGCGCCTGATCGAGTCCGAGACCGAAGGTCTGCTCTAGCCACATGCCACGCGCGGGGCTGCGTGCGTAGAGCTTACAAGCCCGCGTGACGACCGAGCGGATCGCCTCCTCCGAGAAGCCGCTGACACGGAGGATCCGCACGACGGGACGTATTACATCGAAGATTATTCGTTGCGATCCCGCATTGCTCACGCGCTTCATAAGAACTCTCCCGGAACGGACGTCGGGTCGACACACTAGGTCCGTCTTCGCACGAAGCATCCGGCACCGGAAATGTTATACTTTTGCGTTTAAAATCGCATAAGAAGGGTCGGGTTGCAACCACGCCGCTCGCGAAGCACCCGTCGCAAGTCATTGAGCTCCGGATCGGCCAAACCACGAGCTTGCCCATAGAGTTTTTGCCATGCAGTCCGATTTTCGTGCCGCCCTCGTCCACCTATGTCGGCGCGTTCTAGAGCCGCTCATCTCAATCCTGATTCGGTTCGGAGTTAGCGCCGGGGAGCTGAAGGCAATCGTCGACAGGGTCTATGTGCACTCAGCGGCAGAGTATCTTGACGAACAAGGTGAACGGGTTACCTATTCGCGGCTCGCTGTTGTCACTGGAATCAATCGTAGCGTTCTACCGGAACTGCTGTCCGCTTCGCGGGAGGGCGATTTCCGACCACGCAGCGTTACCCAGTTGCATCGCGCGTCGCGCGTGCTCACCGGCTGGTACGAGGATCGGGATTTCCAATCCCGCGGCGGCAGACCCTTAGTGTTGCCGGTTACGGGCGATCGCCGGACCTTTCAGCACTTGGTACACCGCTACAGCGGCGGCATGTATTTTCAAACGGTTCTCTCTGAGCTGGAGCGGGTGGGCGCCGTGAAGCGGGTGGATGCCGACAGCGTACGCCCCGTGCGGCGATCTTTGACGGCCGGCGGCGCGAGCGCCGAATCGGTCTACTCGGCCGGCGACGTAGCGGGAGATCTCATGGCGACTCTGGCGCACAACCTTGCGGCTCCCGAAAACGAGCAGCTGCCGGTCCGATCACTCGTCCTCGAGGCCGACGCAAGAAGCCTTCCACTTTACCGAGCCCAGGTAGGCCGACGGGCCAACGCGCTCCTTGAGCTGGTTGAGTCCTTCCTACAGACGCATCGGGCACAAGAGCCGCGCCGGGGCACGTCTGCCGGCGCCGAGCTTGGCGAATCGGCGCCAAGCTTGCCGCTCGGCGCTGCAGTATTCGCCATTTGCCGGCCGCCGTCGCGGGAGCAGCGTCGAACGAAGTAGTTGCGAGAAGATGAGAGGTCCGAAGAGCCACAGTTCCGTGCTCCCACGGACTGTAGGGCCAATACCGAAAAGAGGGCGAAAGGGGACGCCGGACATTTGTTCGTCGCGGAACGCGAAATCTGGAGCCCTCGAGCTACGCCTTTGGTTCCCCAGTTTTTGAGCGGAGTGTCAAACAACGCTGGTAGAAAAACGTCGGCGCCGGGTGAGCGAGGAACGAGCACGAAATCACGCCGATTCCACGCCTGTGGTACCCAGGCTAGGCCCTTTAGCGACCTCGTCCCGCAGCGCACGCCTCAGAATCTTCCCGACATTCGTCTTCGGCAGCTCCGTCCTGAAGTACACGTGCTTCGGTACCTTGTAGCCGGTGAGGGACTTGCGGCAGAACTCGATCACTTCGCGTTCGGTGAGGGATGGGTCTCGGCGGACGACGAACAGCACGACGACTTCTCCGGAGTGCTCATCAGGCTGCGCGACGGCGGCTGCCTCGAGGATACCTGGATGAGTGGCGGCGACTTCCTCAACCTCGTTGGGATAGACGTTGAATCCCGAAACGAGAATCATGTCCTTCTTGCGATCCTGGATATAGAAGAATCCGCGCTCGTCCATGCGGCCGATGTCGCCGGTCCTGATCCAGCCATCCGGCAACATGACTTTCGCGGTCTCGTCGGGCCGGTTCCAGTAGCCGCGCATCACCTGCGGCCCCCGGACGCAGAGCTCGCCGGTCTGACCCATGGCGAGATCGTTTCCGGCATCGTCCTTGACGCTGACCTCCGTGGAAGGTATCGGGAGCCCGATCGAGCCATTGAAGGGCTCGTCGGGTGGATTGATCGTCACGCCCGGTGAGGTCTCAGTGAGTCCCCACGCCTGGGTAATCGTGTCGCCCGTGACTACCTTCCAGCGCTCCGCGACGGAGGCCTGGACGGCGGTGCCGCCACCGAGGGTGATCTTCAAATGCCCGAAATCGAGGTTCCCGAATCCCTTCGTGTGAAGAAGCGCATTGAAGAGCGTGTTGACACCATTCAGGACGGTGAAAGGGTGCTTGCGGAGCTCGGCGACGAATGCCTCGAGGTCACGGGGATTGACGATGAGCACGTCGTGCCAGCCGATCCGCAGGAACACCAGGCAGTTCGCCGTGAGCGCGAAGATATGATAGAGCGGAATGGCGGTGACGACTGTTTGAGAGCCGCCGCCGGAGTTGCTGAGGAACGGCAGGACCCACGCTTCGGCCTGCAGCACGTTCGCGCAGATGTTCCCGTGGGTGAGCATCGCGCCCTTCGCAACGCCCGTCGTGCCGCCCGTATACTGCAGGAATGCGATGTCGTCGTGTCCGAGAGCGACTCTCTCGAGCTCGAGATGGCGGCCCTCATGCAAAGCGGTTCGGAAATCGACCGCGCCGTCGATCCGCCAGGGCCGCACCTGTTTGCGTACGTGCCGCACGACGGCATTGACGATCCAGGACTTGGGAGCCGCGAGCAGGTCGCCCACGGCCGTGACGAGCACAGTCCGCACCTTCGTTTTCGGCAGCACCGCCTCGACGACGTGCGCGAAGTTTTCGAGCACGACGATGGCGGTTGCCCCGGAGTCGGTGAGCTGATGCTCGAGCTCGCGCGCAGTGTAGAGCGGATTGGTATTGACGACGGTCAGGCCGGCACGCAGTGCGCCGAGCATCGCGATCGGATACTGCAGGACGTTCGGCAGCATGATGGCGACTCGGTCGCCGCGCGCGAGGCGCGCATGCTTTTGCAGCCAGGCGCCGAACGCGCGTGAGTGCGCATCGATCTCGCGATACGTGAGCGTGCGGCCCATCTGCGTGAATGCGGGCCGCTCGGGGAACTTCGCGAAGCTGCTCTCCGCCATCTCCCGCACCGATGCGATCGTCGCGGGATCGATCTCGGCCGGTACGCCGGGCGGGTAGGACTTGAGCCAGATCTTTTCCATCGCGACGATCATACCCGCAACGGAACCGCAGGCGATTGGGCGGGCGGCTGAGCGCGCGTCGGCAGGGGCCTATTGCCGGTTTTGTCCTTGTCGCAGCATCGGTTTCAACGCGCCCCAGACGTTCTCGAGCACGATCGGCTCGCCGGCCGCATCCGGATGCAGACCGTCGGATTGCATGAGGCCCGGCCGCAGTGCGACGTGGTCGAGCAGAAAGGGAACGAGCGGGATGCGGAATCGCTTCGCGAGCTCCGGGTAGAGCGCTGCGAACTGCTCGGTGTAGCGGGCCCCGTAATTGGGCGGGAGCCGAATGCCGAGAAGCAGGACACGGGCGCCCGCCTGCTCGGAGAGCCGGATCATCTGTTGGAGGTTGCCGCGGATCAGGCTGAGCGGCAGCCCGCGCAGGCCGTCGTTTGCGCCGAGCTCGAGCAGCACGATCGCCGGCCGATCGAGTTTCAGGGCCCGCGGCAGGCGCTGCAGCCCGCCGCTCGTGGTCTCCCCGCTGATGCTGGCATTCACGATGCGGTACCCGTACCCTTGCTCGCGGAGTCTTCTCTGCAGCAAGGCAGCCCAGCCCTCCGCGGACTCAAGCCCGTACGCGGCGCTCAGGCTGTCGCCGAACACCAGAATGGTGCGGTCCTGGGCTGCGAGCGCCCCGTGGAGCCCCAAGGTGAGCAGCCCCATACCGAGCGCCCAGGCGCCCGCGATTCGCGAGATCGTCCTCAAGGCATCGAACCTCTCGAAGCAGGTTAGCAGCCCCGAAGGGACGCTGACCATCGTGCGCGAGGTCTCCCTCGAGATAGCCGCCGGCGAATCGGTCGCGATCGTCGGTGCATCGGGGGCCGGCAAGTCGACGCTGCTCGCGCTGCTCGCGGGCCTCGATACCCCGAGCTCAGGACAGGTCTGGCTCGCGGGCCAGGACCTCACCCGGCTCGATGAGGACGGACGTGCGCGCCTGCGCGCGCAACGCGTCGGCTTCGTGTTCCAGTCCTTCCATCTCATCCCATCTCTTACGGCGCTCGAGAACGTGATGCTTCCTCTCGAGCTCGCCGGCCGTCGCGATGCACGGCGGGCCGCGCTCGAGACGCTCGCACGCGTCGGGCTCGAGCCGCGTACTGCGCACTATCCCCGTCAGCTCTCCGGAGGCGAGCAACAGCGTGTGGCGATTGCGCGCGCTTTCGTGATGCATCCCGCGGTGCTGTTCGCGGATGAGCCGACGGGCAATCTCGATGCAGGAACGGGAGAGCGGGTGGCGGAGCTGCTCTTCGGGCTCAACGTCGAGGAGCGCACGACCCTGGTACTCATCACGCACGAGCGTGCGCTCGCTCAGCGGTGCGACCGCGTGCTGCACATGGACGCCGGACGGGTCGTCGGATGAGCTCGTCATGCGATTGATCGCGCTCGCGCTGCGCAGCTTCGTGCGCGAGTGGCGCTCGGGCGAGCTCGGCGTCTTGCTGCTTGCGCTCACGACCGCCGTCGCAGCGCTGACCGGCGTGGGGTTTCTCGTGAACCGCATCGGCATCGCGGTGGACCGGCAAGCCTCCGAAGTGCTTGCAGCAGACCTGCGGCTCGGCTCCGCACGGCCCATCTCGCAAAGCTATCTCGACGAGGCGGAGCGGCAGGGGGTCGCCACCGCGCGCGCGGTGTCGATGCTGAGCGTGGTGTTCCGGGGAGATGCGAGCGAGCTTTCGGACATCGAGGCCGTCTCGCCAGGGTATCCCCTTCGAGGCACGCTCAAGGTTGCATCGGAGCCCTTCGCGACCGGCACGCCGATCCGGGGCATTCCAGGGCCGGGTGAGGTCTGGCCGAGCTCGAAGCTCCTGGCAACCCTCGGCGGCAAGCTCGGCTCGGAGCTCTCGATCGGCGCCAAGACGTTTCGCGTGACTCGCGTGCTCATCTCGCGGCCCGATCAGGATCTCGGGCTCGAGCAGCTCGCCCCGAATCTCATCTTGAACATCGCGGACCTGCCCGCGACGCGGCTCATCCAGCCCGGGAGCCGGGTGAGCTACACAGCGCTCTTTGCAGGTGACCAAGCCTCCATCGATCGGTTCGAGAGCTGGTTGCTCGAGCACAGACGCCCGGGCGAGCGTCTGCGGGACATCACCGAGACGAGTCCGCAGATCAAGGATTCCGTCGATCGGGCCTCGCGTTTCCTCGAGCTGGCGAGCCTCGTGAGCGTGCTCCTATGCTCGATCGCGGTCGCGATGTCGGCGCGGCAGTACGTCCGGCGCCATCTCGATGCCGTGGCGCTGCTGAAGACGCTCGGCGCCTCGCGCGCACTCACGCTCGGGGTGAGTCTGATCGAGTTGCTGCTCGTTGCGATCGGAGCGGCGGTACTCGGCTCCGCGATCGGATTCCTCGCGCAGGAATGGCTGCTCTATGCACTGCGCGGTCTGCTCGAGACGCAGCTCCCTCCCGCCGACCTCACCCCGCTCGCGATGGGGTTCGTGGCGGCGGTCGCGGTGCTTGCGGGATTTGCGCTGCCGCAGCTCCTGACGCTCGCGCGCGTGCCGCCGCTCAGGGTTTTGAGGCGCGATGTCGGGCCGCCGCCTCCTCTCGCACTCCTCGCGTTCGGGCCTGCGATTGCGGTCGTTCTCGCGCTCATCTATTGGACCGTGCGCGATGCGCGTTTGTTTGTGGACTTCCTGATTGGACTCTCGGCATTCGGGCTCGCACTCGCGGGGACCGGATTGCTGCTCGTGTTTGCGGCCGGACGGCTGCGCGGCAACGTCGGGGTCTCCTGGCGATATGGGCTCGCGAACCTCAGCCGCCGTCGTACGGACAGCCTGGTACAGATCATCGCGTTCGGAACGGGACTGATGGTGCTGCTGCTGCTCGGGCTCGTCCGCACGGACCTGCAGAATGATTGGCGGCACACTTTGCCGGCCGACACGCCCAACTATTTCTTCATCAACATCCCGCCCGCCGACCGCGAGCCCTTCGTCAGCTTTCTAACGATGCATGGCGCCAAGCTCTCCCGCGTCCTGCCGATGATCAGAGGGCGCCTCACCGCGATCGACGGCCGTCCCGTCGAGTCGATTCGGTTCCGACGCGAGTCCGGCGCGGGCTTCGCCGGTCGCGAGCAGAACATCACCTGGGCCGCCGAGCTCGGGCCGGATAACCAAGTGATTTCAGGTCGCTGGTGGGGACCGCAGGACTTCGGTAAGCCGCTCGTATCGATCGCAACGGAGTTTCAACAATCGCTCGGACTGCACATCGGGGATCAGCTGACGTTCTCGATAGGCGGGGAGCCGTTCGCGGCGACGGTCGCGAACATTCGGGAAGTCAAATGGGATAGCTTCAATCCGAATTTCTTCATCGTGTTTGCGCCCGGTGTACTCGATGCGGCGGCGAGCACCTATCTCACGAGCGCGTACTTCCATCCGACGACGGGCCATGTGCTCGCGGAGCTCGCGCACCGCTTCCCGAGCGTCTCGATCTTCGACGTCGGCGATCTGCTCGCGCAGGTGCGCTCGATGGTGGACAAGGCGGTGCTCGCGGTGCAGAGCGTATTCGCGTTCACGCTGTTTGCCGGGCTCACCGTGCTGCTCGCCGCGGTCCAGGCGAGCCGGGACGAGCGCCGCTTCGAGAGCGCGATGCTGAGAACGCTCGGCGCGAGCGGCCGCACGGTGCTCAAGGGGATCCTCGCGGAGTTCACGACGCTCGGGGGACTTGCAGGTCTCCTCGCTGCGCTCGGCGCATCGTATGCGGGCTGGTTCGTCGCCACCCGTGTCCTCGACGTGCCCTACACCTTCGATCCGATCGTATTCCTCGCCGGAATCGGCGGCGGGGCGCTCATCGTGGCGGTGAGCGGGTGGCTCGCGACGCGGACGGTCGCGAGGCAGCCGCCCGTGAACACATTGCGGCTCGGCTGAAGCCCCACCGTCGCTGACAGCGCGGAGCGCTATACTTTCCCCACCATGACCGATCATCCCAGCAGTTTCGATTACATCGTGGTCGGCGGCGGGTCCGCGGGCTGCGTGCTCGCGAGCCGGCTCTCCGAGGAGAAGGGCTGCACCGTGCTGCTGCTCGAGGCAGGCGGCAACGACAGCCACTACATGCTGCGCATGCCGCTCGCATTCCTGCGCGCGATGATGCGGCCGCGGTTCTCCTGGGGCTATTTCAGCGAGCCTGAGCCGCAGCTCCACGGGCGCCGCGTCCCGCTGCCTCGCGGCAGAGTGCTCGGGGGCTCGGGCTCGATCAACGGCCTCTTCTACATGCGCGGCCACTCGCTCGACTTCGACCGATGGCGCCAGATGGGCTGCGAGGGCTGGAGCTACGCCGACGTATTGCCTTACTTCAAGCGCATGGAGACCAGCTGGCGCGGCGCCAACGCCTGGCACGGCGACAGCGGGCCGGTGCACGTGTGCGCGATCCAACCGGTTCGCGCCTTGCACGAGCGGCTCATGCAGACAGCGCGCGCGGCCGGATTCGGCACGACCGAGGATCTTCACGGCGAGGTCGAGGAGGGCTTCGCGTGCGGTGAGGTAACGATCGACCCGCGCGGCCGACGTGCGAGCACGTCGTGGGCGTATTTGCATCCGGTCATGAATCGCAGCAACCTCCATGTGACGCTCAACGCGCTCGCGACCCGCGTGCTCATCGAGAATGGTCGTGCCGTCGGCGTCGAGTACAGCGAGGGCGGTCAGTTGCGCCAAGCTCGGGCGGCCCGCGAGGTGATCCTCGCGGGCGGTACCTACAACTCGCCGCAGCTGCTCATGCTTTCAGGTATCGGACCGGCCGATGCGCTGCGCAAGCTCGGTATCGCTCCGATCGCGGATCTGCCGGGTGTCGGCCGCAACCTCTCGGAGCACCCCCACATTCCGGTCGAGTTCGAGACGAAGGGCGCGGTCACCTTCCTCGATCAGCTGCGCTTCGACCGCGCGGCGCGCGCGGTGCTGCGCTGGGCGCTCCTCGGCAGCGGTCCCTTCGCCACGCAAATCAACTGTTGCAATGTCGTCGTGCGCACGCGGCCCGACCTGCCCCAACCCGACGTGCAGCTCATGTGCAATCCGATCCGCATGGATGCACGCATGTGGTTCCCCGTCGTGGCGCCGCGGCAGGAGCATCGCGTCACCGCCGATGTCGTGGTCCTGCACGAGAGCAGCCGCGGGTGGGTCGCGCTGCGCTCCGCGAATCCGCTCGACCCGCCGCGTGTGCAGCTCAACCTGTTCTCCGACCCGTCCGATTTCGAGATCGCGCGGCGCGGCATCCGCACGGCGCGCAAGATCTTCGCCACGCGTCCTCAGGCGGACATCATCGCGCACGAAACGCGGCCGGGCCCCGCGGTGCAGAGCGACGCCGAGATCGATGCTTACGTCCGGGAGACCTCGCAGGTCACGCAGCATCCGGTCGGCACGTGCAGCATGGGCGTCGGTGCCGACGCCGTCGTCGATCCGCAGCTGCGTGTCCGAGGCGTCGAGGGCCTGCGAGTGGTGGACGCTTCAATCATGCCGACCGTGCCCGGCGCGAATACGAACGCCGCCGTCGTCATGATCGCCGAGAGGGCCTCGGACCTGATCCGCGGGCGTCAGCCGCTCGCGCCCGAGCACGTGCGCGGCGGCCGCAAGATCGCGGAGGCGGTTGAGGCGTAACGGTTGAGGCGGCGTCAGTATTCGTCAAGTCTAGACTTGACGCCCGCCTGCTCAGTGTCGCTCGCTGTCAAGATGCGCCATCTGTTCGGCTGCGTAGCGCGTGCCTGAGACGGCATCGTGCGGAACCGCAGCTTCGATCTCCGCCGACTCTTCACGGGTGAGGCGGATCGATGAGGCTTCGATCGCCTCGGCCAGGCGCTGCCGCTTGGTGGTCCCGATGAGCGGTACGATGTCCGCGCCGCGCGCGAGCACCCAGGCGATTGCAAGCTGAGCGGGCGTGACGCCACGTCGCCGCGCGATTGCCACGAGCGCTTCCGTGAGCTTCAGATTTCGCCGGTAATTCTCGCCCTGGAACCGCGGCATGCGCCCGCGTGCGTCATTGAGCGAGGCGGGCAGTGTGCCGGTGAGCAAGCCCCGCGACAGCACTCCGTAGGCTGTGATGGCGATGCCGAGCTCGCGCGCGACGGGCAGGATGTCGGCCTCGATGCTCCGGCTGGCGAGCGAGTACTCGATCTGCAAGTCCACGACTGGATGCACCGCGCTCGCGCGGCGTAGCGAGTCCGCACCTGCCTCCGACAGCCCGACGTAGCGCACGTGTCCGGAGCGGATGAGGTCGGCGATCGCGCCGACGGTGTCCTCGATCGGCACGTCGGGATCGACGCGCGCCGGGCGATAGATATCGATGTGATTGGTCCCGAGGCGCTTTAGGCTGTAAGCGGCGAAGTTCTTCACGGCCTGCGGCCGCGAGTCGTACCCGCTCCAGGCGCCGGTAGGCGTCCGCAGCGCTCCGAACTTCACGCTGATCAGCACGCGATCGCGCGGCTTTCCCTTCAAGGCGCGGCCGATCAGCATCTCGTTGTGGCCCATGCCGTAGAAATCGCCGGTATCGAGCAGCGTGATGCCGGCATCGATCGCCGCATGAATCGTCGCGATGCTCTCGGTCTCATCCGCAGGGCCGTAGAAATCGGACATGCCCATGCAGCCGAGCCCGATGCGAGAGACCTGTGGGCCGGAGCGGCCAAGAGTGACGGTTTGCATCCGACTAATCTACCACTGCGCCCGCGCACGGGCGCAGCCGCGCCGACTCCGAGCGCGCTCACGAGCGCGGCCGAGAGTACACTTGAACGATGTCAGAAGCGGTCGATTCATTCTCCGCCGTCCGGGACGAGCTCATCAGGTTCTTGGGCGAGCGAACGTTCCGGACCATTCTTGCCGATCCGCCCTGGCAATTTCAGAACCGCACCGGAAAGGTTGCGCCCGAACACCGGCGGCTGAGTCGTTATGCCACGCTGACTTCGAGGCGCATCGCGGAACTGCCGGTTGCCTCCGCTGCAGCGACTTCCGCCCATTTGTATCTGTGGGTACCCAACGCGCTCTTGCCGCTCGGCCTCGAAGTCATGGGCGCCTGGGGATTCCAATACAAAAGCAACATCGTCTGGCACAAGGTCCGAAAGGACGGCGGCTCGGACGGTCGCGGCGTCGGGTTCTACTTCCGCAACGTCACCGAGATGCTGCTCTTCGGCGTGCGCGGCAAGAGTGCTCGTACGCTCGCGCCCGGGAGGCGGCAGGTGAACTACATCGCGACCCGCAAGCGGGAGCACTCGCGCAAGCCCGACGAGCAATACCACATCATCGAGGCGTGCAGCCCTGGACCGTATTTGGAACTATTCGCCCGCGGTACGCGGCGAGGCTGGGTCGCTTGGGGGGACCAGGCGGACTCCGCTTACAAGCCGACGTGGAAGACCTACCCGAGTAGCCCGGATTATCCGACGCAAGCCGAGCTGGCGCTCGTCGACTGATTCGACGCGACGGTGCTTCAAAAAGCCGGGGTGAAAGCGGTTCATCCGTGCGACTACGATCACCCTTTGTCAGGCAGAGTTCCCGGTAGTGGAGGAGCTCAAGGCTTGCGGAATTTGAGAATGAATCGATCGGTCTTCCAGCGGACCGACGGATCGAAGACTGTCTTCGTATGGTCGTCGGTCAGATTGCGCAGCAGATCGCTTTCACCCGCGAGGACGAAACCTGCCGCCTTGACCTCCTGAATGACCGTCGCTGGGTCGATGCGGTGCAACTTCGCAGTCACGTGGGTGCCGCTGCCCGGCGCTGCCGCGTGATCGACGATCAAATAGGTGCCTCCTCGCTTCAGGAAGTCGAAGACGTGGCGATTGAAAGCCGCGATGTCGACCTCGCCGTACTGGGCAATGTGCAGATCGTGGTAGTTGAGCGTGGTCCAGAAAACATCGACCTTCTCGGGGAGATGGAAATTTCCGAACAGCGCGAGATCCAAGTCGACGTTCTCTCGCCCCTTCTCGTGAAGAACCTGGCGCGTGGCGTCGATGTTCTCCTTGCCCCACCGTGTCGTCTCGAGCGCATAGACTCTGCCATGCCTGCCCACGATATCGCTCAACAGGCGCGTGTAATAACCTCCGCCTGGAAGGAACTCGCCGATCGTCTGCCCCGGCTTTACGCCTGCGAAGGCGAGCAGCTGTCCGGGCTTGCGCATCGCATCGAGCTTACGATCGGCCTCGGGACGGCGGGAGTCTGCCACCGCCTTCGTGATATAGGCTGGCAGAGGCTTCCCCGCTGCAGCGACGGAGATCGGAGTCGCTGAAACAAACAGAGCGGCCACCGATATCAGGTGCACACTCAGACGCATACGTGCCCCTTCTCGCGATATCACGGTTAGGGCCGCGGCTGTGAACCGCTCTTCGCCCGCCCCAGATGCTCGACATTTCC
>DATNFW010000004.1:0-16589 GCA_035606175.1 Steroidobacteraceae bacterium
GCCGGGGGCTTGCGCATCAGGATGATGCCGTCCCGGGCACTGAGCGTCACCCGGGTCACCGTTGCGCCGTCATTGACGCCCGGGGCCTGGCTGCCCTTCAGCTTCACGAATGCGGTTTCGAGCTTCACGGTCTGCGTTCCATTGCCCTTCGGGTTCACGAGCGCGATGCCATTCTCGAAATCGCGCCGATAGACTCCATTCTGCCAGGCGGCAGTCTGGGGAGGCGTCACCGCCGCACCGAGTTTCGCGTTGTACTCGTCGAACCACGGGACGCTCGAGTATTCGTGCGCCATGTCCGTGTAGCAGAAATAAGCATCGTCCATCAGAGCGGATGTGAGCGCATAGCGCATGGTCTCGTAGTCGTTACTTGCTCCGTGGGTGTCGAAGATGACGAGCTTCGGCGCGTTCACCATCGTCATGATCTTGTGATACTTGCTCAACATCGCGGGCCAGCCGGCCCACGTCTCGTAGGAGTAGTTCGCTCCGATATACGCCTCGAGGACCCCGCCTTCGGCTATCCCCTGGTACTCCGGAATGGGCGTCGAGGGATCGGCCCAATTGCCGATGTTGCCGATCTGATACTTGCCCGGCATGAGCTGGTGGGCGAGGCTGAAGAAGCGCTGATATCCCTTGCGCAGCGCCGTGCCCGCCGTGGCGCTCGAGTGCGACTGCGTGCTCCCGGAGCAGGTCCAGTCCCCATCGATCATCGGCTGATAGAAGACATTGTCCATGAAGAGCCCGTCGATGCTCGGTGCCGGGGTGGCATAGTTCTGCACGTAGAACTTCGTCATCCAGTCGACCGCGTTGTCCCCGTTCGCATCCTTGCGCGTGTAGAGCGAGTTGTTGATCGAGTAGTACCCCGCGCCATAGGCGGACTGTACGGGCGTGCCGCCGCTACAGCCCTTCGGGTACAGCCACCAGTGCATCTGGTTGAGCTTGGCCTCGTAGCTCGTGAACGAGCCGCCGACGATCTTGTGCTCATTCTCGTTCACGTAAACGAACACGAGCTCGTTCGGGTTGTGCGCCTTGATCCCGCGCACCGCGGCATCCATCGTCATGCCGCCGGGCTTGAAGCCCGGCCACATACTGATGATGACGAACGAGAGCTTGCCGAGATTCGCCTGGTAGGTCGGATCGCCGTAGTTTTGCGGCGCACCGATGTTGATTCCGGCGAGCCGCGGAAAGGGCGGCGGCGTGAACGCATACGCCGACCCCGAAACCGTTGCTGCGCATGCGCCAAGTGCGACAAGAAGCTTGCGGATCATGATTCCCCCACTGCAATTGGTCCCCGTGGGCCACGGTCTGCCCACCAATCTAATAATAGCCAAGCTGAGCCTCATCGGGCCGGCAAGCGGGCGGCTCGATGCGGTCGTTTCATCCGCTGCGATTGAAACCGAGCTCATCACATCGACTCTGTGATTGCAGTCACGGTCTGCGGCATCGGGCGGAAACGATGCGAGCTCATGTCGCGCAGCTGTCTGCGATCGCAGACGAATGCGGCACGCGTTCGCGTCCGCTGTCTGCATCGAACGACGCAGTCTTCGCGGCTCGCTCGGGTCCGACGCTTGCTTCGAGCTCGGAATGCAGCAGATCACGGGGCATACAGTCGGCGGAATCGAGGTGAGCGCATTCGATTCCCTCGCCGCGTGCGCGCGGCGCATTCTCGAGGACGCCCACACGGGTCGCGGCGGCTTCGCAGTCGCGATCAACGCCGAGAAGGTGATCTCCTCGTACCAGGACCGGACGCTCCGCGATCTCATTCGGCGCGCGACGCTGCGCTATCCGGACGGCGCGGGTGTGGTCGTCGCGCTGCGCCTGAAGGGCACGCGCAGCGTGCGTGTCGCAGGGGCGGACCTGTGGCTCGAGATACTGCACGAAGCGCGCGATGAGCGGCTGCCCATCGCACTCATCGGCGCCTCCCCGCGTGTGCTCGCCGCAACACGGGGTCGGCTCGCGGCCGAATTTCCGCGCGCCGATGTCGTCGTCGCGCGAGACGGCTACGAGGGTGCGCGAGACCCGGACGCGATCCTCACCGCGCTCGAGCGCACACGCCCCCAGGTGGTCTTCGTCGCGATGGGCTCGCCGCGTCAGGAACAGCTCATCGAGCGCCTGCGGCGCGGCTACCCGCAAGCGTTCTATTTGGGGCTCGGCGGCTCCTTCGACGTGTACTGCGGCTCGAAGCGGCGCGCCCCGCGCTGGATGCAGCGCTCGGGGCTCGAGTGGCTCTTCCGGTTTCTTAGTGAGCCCTCGCGCGCGCCTCGTGAAACCAAGCGGCTGCGCTTCCTGCTGATGCTTGCGGCGCGCAGGCTCTGATCGAGCGCTCAGCCCTCGCGGTCGCGGACGAACACGAACTCGTTGCACGCCACGCCGCTCACCGAGGTCTTGAGCTCGACCAGTCGGAAGCCGCGATCGCGGCAGAAGCGGAACACCTCCTCCGGACGAGCGAACTCGAACGGGTAGCCGCCGAGCCAGTCGACGAAGTCATGCCAGTAGCTCATGCCGCGCGTGCTCTGCTCCGACCAGCGCCGACGCTTGGCGATCGCCGCCCCGAGCCGCCCGATCGCGAGATTTCCGCCGAGTGAATACAGCTCTCGCGGCAGGAAGGTCGCGATCTTGAAGATCGGCTTGAGCGCCCGTGGAGTCCGGTTGTAGAGCCGCTTGATCCGCCGCCAGCGGCGCGAGATGCGCCCGCCGTCGGTGTAGATCGCGATATAGAGCGTACCGCGCCGCTCGACGAGGGAGGCGGCATTCGAGATCGCCTGCCACATCTCACCGGTGTGGTGTAGCACGCCCCAGCTGTAGACGATGTCGAAGCGGCCGAGGCGGTCGAGATAGTCGCGATCGAGTACGGAGCCCTGCTCGATGGCCCAATCGGGGTCCTCGGGCGAGAAGCGCTGCCGCAACGCCTCCGCGCAGCGCACGCTCTGCGGGTCGTAATCGAAGGAGCGCACGCTCGCTCCGAGCTGCCGTGCCGCGAGGCTGAACAGTCCGGAGCCGCTGCCGATATCGAGGAAGCGTCTCCCGCGCAGGTCGCTCGTCCCGAGCATCTGCTCGAGGGAGCGCTTTGCGAGCTCGATCCGTGCGGGCGTCAAGCGGCGCAGGAACGCCGCCCAGTTGGCACCGAATTCGAAGCGCTCGCCCGAGCGCACCTCCGCCGCGTGTGCGCGGCGCAGCTCCGCCTCCGACGCCCCGCGCGATACACCGGCGGTGCGGCGCGGCTCCGCGCCTGCGATGCCGGTGCCGGCCACATTCGTCATCACTCGAGCCATGCTTCAATCCTCATCGATCAATGCGCGGGGCGCTTACCGTCGAGCGGCTCAGCGTTGAGCAAGCACCGTACCCGTGCGCGCGGTCGAGCGCACGGGCGCGACGCGCGGCATGCTCGGCACGGCGACGCGCTGCTCGCGCACGACGAGCGCCGCGCGAAGCATCGTGCCGACGTACAACCAGATATAGGGCCAGGGTTTGAATAGATTCGCGAAGCAGATGCCGACCATGAGGATCAGAAGCCCGAACACACAGGCCGGAAAGAGCGGGCGCAGCTCGGGGCTTGCCGCGGCGGTCGCCTCGAGCGCATCGCTGATCGTGCGGCGCATGATGAGGAGGAACATGACAACGCCAATCAGCCCCACGTTGAACCAGGCATCGAGATACCAGTTGTGCGTGGCGAGCGGGAACGCCATCACGCTGTACACGTCCCAGCCGAAGCCCGTGATGAGCGAGATCGGATGATCCATCATGACGAGCAGGATGCGCACCCAAAGGCCCGTGCGCCCCGAGGAGATCTCCTCGACCGAGGCGGCTTGGGATTGACCGAGGATCCGCTCTGCGATGATGCCGCGAATGTAGGGATCGATGGTGCTCGTGACGGCGAGTACGAGCACGACCGCAATTGCCGCGACGAGAAGCCACGGCACGAGGCGGCTCAAGGAGATGTAGCGGCGGCAGAGATACGCGCCGAGCAGAGTGCCGATCGCGACGGCGGCGAACGCCCCGCGCGAGACCGTGAGAATGAGCACCGCGATGGAGGCGAAAATCCCGGCAATCCACAGCGTTCGCGCGAGCCCGCGTGCCGCGAACATCACCGCGATCATCGGCGGCAGCATGCAGGCGATGAGAGTTCCGGTGTCGTTCGCATGGCCGAAGACGCCGAAGACGCGCCCCTCCTGCACGCCCGAGTCGCCGATGTAGATGTTGAGGTGCACGATGCCCGCCACATCGAGCAGCGTGAACGCATTGGCGATGGCGATCGCGCCCACGACACCCTTGACGATGAGGGTGACATCCCGCTCATCCTGCAGCCCCCAGATCGCGGCCAGGCAAAACAGCGCCGGATCGATGAGGAACGACTTGAGCGAGATCGCCCCGGAGATGAGGTGATAGCCCGGGTACTGGATGATTAGTCCGGCGACGAGGCAGGTCAGAATCGCATAGCCGATCCAGATCGCGAACATCCCGTGGATGCTCGGCAGATCGATTTTCATCCGTCCGGTGAGCACGGTGCGGAAGAAAAGCGCCATCAGCACCATGTACAGCACGGCATTCTTGACGCTGACGCCCGGTGCGAGACTCAGATCGAGCGAGAAGATGTCGGTCGCGGCGAGCACGCCGATGAGCAGAAGCAGCAGCCAGCGCATGGTTCAGGCTCCTTTCACCGCGATGGCGGAGACGGTCCGCCGCAGCCACCCGACGAGCAGATGCGCCTCGGGAACGCGCAACACGAACAGCAGCACGACGAACGCGGCCAGATAGACGACACCGGCGAGCGCATCGGCGAGCGCCTCGGGCAAACCGCCGGATGCCCCGCCGAGCAACGCGACCCCTGCGATCAAGGCCGCGAGGGCGACGCGCGCGAGTCGCGCCCAAGGCAGGAGACTTCCGATCTGCGCCCGATAGGTCTTGAGCGTCGAGATCGCCAGAATCGTGGCATCCACGAAACATGCCAGAGCGTACGCCGCCATCGCACCCGCGACCCCCGCGCGCGGCACGAGGAGAAACACCCCGCCGAGGCACGTGAGTGCGGAGGCGATGTTGCTCGCGACCATCGGAGTCGTGTGGTTCGCCGCTCGAAGGGGCGGTGCGAAATCGAAGCACTCGCGCAGCACGACGAGCATGTAGAGCTGCAGCACGAGCGCCGCGGGCGCGTAGTTTGAGCCGAAGACAGTCACGACGATCGGATGCGCGAACCACCCGACGAGCACCGCGACGGGAAACAGGAAGATCGCATTCGTGACCGTCGCCTGGCGCCAGAGCGCGAGCGCGCCATCGCGTGCGAGACGGTCCTGACGGACCATCTCGGGCAGCACGACGGTCGAGACCGAATTGCGCAGCGTGATGACGATCGGCTCCCCGAAGCGGCCGATCGAGTACTGCGCGAGGGCTGCGCTTCCGATGAGCTTAACGACGGCGACGCTGCTCACGTTGCGGCTCACCATTGCGATGAGCGCGGCAAATCCAGAGGGCACGCAGAAGCGCATCAGCTCCGACCACGGTTTGACGAGGGCGGGCTCGCTCGCGCTCTTGTCGAGGACACGCATCGCGAGCGCCGCGAGCACGAGGCGCACGCCCTCGAGCGCGACGAACGACCAGACGATGATCCGCACGTCGTGGGTGAGCGCCGCCGCGCCGATCACGACCGCGAGCCTCAAGAAAAGCCGTCCGGCCGAGTACGCGAAGATCGCGACGGGGCGGCGCTGCGCCACCCAGAAGCATTCCCAGAAATCGAGATTCGTCGCGCAGAGCGTGCAGATTGCGAGCGGCCAGCGGTACGAGCCCACGAGCGCGCCGTGACTCAGGAAGTCGGCAGCGAGGAGCAGCGCGACTACGAGAGCGCTGCACGCGAAGGTGAGCGCGACCGTATGCCGCACCACGCGCCATGGGCTCGCCGGATAGGCCGCGACGAAGTAGAGCAGGCTCTCCGAGACGCCGAACCCGGCGGTCGTCTGCATGATGCCGACGTACAGCAGGAATTCGCGGTAGCTGCCGAACTGCTGCACCGTGAGCAGCCGTACGAGCACGATCGGGCTCACGAGCATCAGCCCGTAATTCGCAAAGCGCGTGATCGCGAGGAGCACTACCCGGTTGCCCATGCCCATGGCTGCGTCCGCCCCTCTCAGCCAGGCTGCCGCGCCGCGGGCGGCCGCGCCAAGGCGGGCTGCAGTGCCGAGGCGGCGTTGGAGCGCGCGGCGGCCGGCGTAGATGGCGCGGGGATCTTCCAAACTTTGGTGAGGCCGTCGCGACCGACATACACCACGTGCAGGCGCGGAGAGCTCAGGAAGCGCTCGAGGCTCGGACCGCGCGCGTATGCGCGGCCGTCCTGCTGCTGCTCGCCGCTCCCGATGATGTAGATCGCGCCGCGATCGCGCCGCGCGATGAGGCGCTCGAGCTCACTGGCACTCGTGATGAGCGGAGCATTCGTATAGAAGTCCTCGAGGCGCCCGTCGTGCCGGTACACGAACTGCGAGGCGATCGCCTTGCCGATCAGCCAGTAGTCGACGTGACCGAGGTAGTACGTCTGCATGATCACGTCCTCGGCGATCACGATGTCCTTTGGCCCGAGGTGCTGTGAGAGGATGTAGCGCGCGGCGCCGACGTGATCGGGATGATCCCCGTAGCCCGGCCTCAACGAGCGCGCAAAGGTGACGGGGCCGACGGCGAGGGCAGCGAATACGATGACTGCGGCGGCGGCCACAGTCGGCCGTCCGAGCGGCCGGGCGACGCGAGCTGCGAGCTGCCAAAGCCACTCGGCGGCTGCGAATCCGCAGAGCAGGAGCGGAAAGATCTCAGCCGCCGCATAGCGCGGCGGGATGTTCCACATGAACACCCCGATCATCAGCAGCGGGACCCACACCCCGAGCGCGAGGAACAGGAAGAGATCCGGAATCGCTTGCCGGCGCGCGAGTCGCCAGAGCGCGAACGGTACGCCCGCGGCCGCGGCAAGCACAGCGATGCGCGAGTACTGGCTGATCGCAAAGAACGGCCAGACGCTCGGCCAGCCGAGGAGCAGGCCGACTCGCTCGCGAAGCGGCACACCCACGCGCGCGAGCACAAGGAGTTGCGCGCCAAGGATGGCCGCGGAGATGAGTGCGAGGATCGCGAGCCGCGCGATGAAGCGTGCCCGGGACGACGGCGGCGATGTAGCGCGCGGCGCGGCCCCAGGCGCGGCAGCCGCGGATGCGCCGGCCGCGGATGCGTGCGCGCCGGCCGCGTGCGCGCCGGCCGCCTGCACGCCACGCGCGCAAAGCGCCCTCCCCGCTGCCACCAGCCCGGCTACCGCCAGGATGAACGCGACGTGGTACGCATCGAGGAGCTGCGCGAGCGGGGCAAGTGCCAGCAGCGCCCCGGCCGCCGCGCCGAAGGCGCCTCGCGGCAACGCTCGCGCGAGTGAGACCCCGAGGCCCGCAAGGAAGGCCGCGATCGACACGAGCCAGATGAGAGCAGGGTGTGGAACGAGCGCGGCCGCTCGAGGACCGTCCGCCAACTGTGGAGCGCCCGGGAGCGTCGCGAGCGCGGGGTAAGTGCTGTCGACCCAGCGGCTGATGAGAAAGAAGCTGACCGTCACGCCGATGAAGGCGACGAGCCCGGCGAGGAGCTTGCGCACATCGGCTCTCAAGAGCCCGGGATAGAACAGGAGAATGGCGGCGAAGATCGCGAGCTGATGGAACTGTATCCCGATCACGAGCACGATGGCCGCGGCGGCGAGCCACGCATCTCGTCCCGTACGCTCCCATTCTAGGAGCAGCACGATGTAGCCCGCGACGCAAGTCACGAGGAACACGTACATGCGGGCAGTCTGCGCATCCTCGATGAAGGCGGGCAGGAGCGCGACGACGGCCGTGAAGGCGAGATTCCAGGGCTTGGACAGAAAGCGCCGCCCGGCGAGGTACGCGAGCAGGATCAGCACGACGCCGCACAGGGCCGAGGGCAGGCGAAAGGACCACGCGGACTGGCCGAACGCCTCGATCGCGGCCGCCATGAGATAGAGCTGCCCGATGCCGCGCACGTAATAAAGCCCGCTCGGGAACAGCGGGGTACCGAAGCGCACCAGGTGCATCGTCGGCAGCGCCATCGTCTTCTCATCGCCGTGCAGCCCCACCGCTCCGAGCCCCCAGAAGCGCAGCGCCGCCCCGGCGGCGAGGATCACGGCAAGCGCGGCGATCTCGAGTACCTGAGCGCGTGTTCGCGCCGGACTCGATGCGAACACGGCGCTGAAGGGCTCGAGCCACGGCGCAAGCCGCGTCGAGAGGATCGAGCCGCGTACCTCGACCGTGGAGCGCGTACCGCGCTCGGCTAGCGATGCGGGGTCTGTCATTGCTCGTGCGATTCGCTGAGGCGCTTCTTGGAAGTTGATGGGCGTTGAGCCTCTGGATACTCGTACAGCCTCGGGACCCGCGCGTGGCCGAGGCCGGGATGAACTGCCGCGGGACCCCTCGAGCAATTTACGGACCTGAGACGCGAGCTCGTGCGGCGCTTTGCGACACCCCGGCGGCGGCGCTCTGCGCGACCACGAACGTGACGAGGTACGACCGTTGCTCGGTTAACCCACCGGCTTCAGGACAGGGAGGAGTCGAAGGTGGCACCGGGGAGCACGATGCTTACAGCAGGAACCGAAACGCGGCCCGGGGCGCGCGTACTCCCGTTCGAGTCGCCGGCCTCCATTGCGGTACTTGTCCCCTGCCTCAACGAGGCCGCGGCGATTGCCAAGGTCGTCGCGGACTTCAGGTCGGCGTTGCCCGAGGCGAAGGTGTTCGTCTACGACAACGGCTCGCTAGACGGCACTCCCGAGATTGCGCGCGCGGCGGGGGCGATCGTGCGCATCGAGCCCATGCGCGGCAAGGGGAATGTCGTGCGACGCATGTTCGCGGATATCGAGGCGGACGTGTTCGTGCTCGTCGACGGCGATGACACCTACGATGCCGGGCGCGCACCTACCCTCATCTCCATGCTCCTCGAGCGCTCGCTCGATATGGTGAATGCATCGCGGCGCAGCGCGGCGACGGGCGCCTACCGGCGCGGCCACCGGGTCGGCAATCGGCTGCTGACCGGGCTCACGGCAGCCTTCTTCGGCGAGCGGCTGTCGGACCTGCTCTCAGGCTATCGCGTGTTCTCGCGGCGGTTCGTGAAGAGCTTTCCGGCGCTCGCTTCGGGATTCGAGATCGAGACGGAGTTATCGGTGCATGCGCTGCAGCTGCGCATGCCCATCGCAGAGGTCGCGACCGAGTATCGCGAGCGCCCGCGCGGCTCGGCGAGCAAGCTGAGCACGTATCGGGACGGTTTCCGTATCCTGCGAACGATTCTCTACCTCGTGAAGGAGGAGAAGCCGCTCGCCTTCTTCTCGATCGCAGGTGCGATCGCCGCCATCATCTCGATCGCCCTCGGGATTCCGCTGATCATCGAGTTCATGCGCACCCATCTCGTCCCGCGGCTGCCGACGGCGCTGCTCGCAGCGGCGATCGCGATCCTCGCGTTCCTGAGCTTCGGGTGCGGTCTCATTCTCGATTCGGTGAGCCGCGGACGCGCGGAGGTCAAGCGGCTCTGGTATCTCTCGGTCCCGGTGCGCTTCACGCCGGTTCGGCCGATGTCGCCGCATCACGCACGCGCGAGCCACGGCGCTCCCTTGCGGCGGCGCCGATGAGCAGCGCCGCGAGCGGCACGACCCACGCGACCCTTGCCGCGTAGCGGTTGTGCGGCCCGGAGAGAATGCCGCAGACCGCCGCATTGAGGATGACGCCGGCGACGATCCACACCGTCACTGCGATGAGCGGCTGCGGAAGCGCGCGGCGGAGCCGAGGCCAAAGGAGCGCGGCGAGCACGACGATCGCAGCGAGGCCGAATGCGACAACCGTCACGAACGAGAAGGGGCCGACCGGCATCGTGCCTCGATAAGCGGCGGTGCGCTTCATGCGCTGCAAGTGCGCCGCCGGAATCTTCTCCTCGAAGCTCTGCTTGAGCACCTGCGGGTAGTGAAACTCCTCGAGCCCCGACATCGTGAGCTGCGTGCCGAAATCCCGGAGCGCATCGCGCAGCTCCGTCCAGGGCGCGTAAGCGAGCACTGCGAGGACGAACCGTGTCTGCTCCGCTGCGAGTGAGCGGCGGACGGGCGGAGCGACGGCCGAGAAGACACCGCGAGTGCTCGGGTCCCACAGAAACAAATTCGCAGCGACGGGCAGGCGATCGAGGTAGGCGCAGATCGTCAAGCCGTTTTGCGGGCACGTCGCACGCAGATACCGATAGCCCGGGCCATCTTCGATCATGCGGGCCATGAGGAAGGGAGGCCGCAGCGGGGGTGCGCCGATGACGTGCTTCACGGCGGCCGAAAAAGCGAGCTCACCTGCCACAGCGACCAGCACAGCGGCCGCAAGCACCGCAAGCGCAGGACGTCTGAGCGCGCGGGCGTGCGCGCCGCGAAAGATCAAGCTCGCGGCCCCGAGCACGAGCAGCGCCGCCACGAGGAGCACGTGCGACTCGTGGACGAGGACACACACGGCGAGCAGCGCAAAGGCGAGCAGTCGATCGGCGAGACCCAGCTCCTCGCTGCCGCCGAGCAGCGCCGCGCATAGGAGCACCGCCACACCTGCAAAGATATCGGGCTCGAGGAAGCTGACGAAAAACGGCGCGGTCGTCACCCCCGCGATTACCGCACCGCCTGCAAGGAGCAGCGGGGACCAGTGCACGCGGGCCGCCCGGAGCATCAATATGATGGCGAGCACAACCGCCTCGGCCTGCAGTGCAATCGACAGCCAGAACCCGCCCGCCAGATCTCCCACGTACAGCAGCGCACCGTAGTAGGGCGAGCGCCCGGAGACGACGCTCTTGTCCTCGAGCGAGCTGCCGCGGGCCAAAGGCAGCACCGCAGCGGATCCGGCACGCGGGCTCTGTGTCGCAGCCGCGGGGCGCTGCACGATCGCATCGCCGCCCGTGAGCGACCAGGCGGAGCGGCGATGAAAGACTGCCTGTACCCCCGCGTCGGCCCCGCGGATATAGGCACTCGTATCCCCGAAGAAGATCGGTTGGCCGTTGTAGAGTGCGGGCCAGAGGAGCGCCGCACCGAAGGTGACGGCAGCGAGCGCTGCGCTCAGTCGTGTGCGGCCGTTCACGATCACTCTCGCAGGGGCGCGTGTCTGGGCCCGAAGACAAACGCCCGCGCCGCAATGAAGTTGACGGCGAGACCTGCGAGCGAGCCTGCCGCAACACCGAGCACCGGAAAGCGCGCGACGAGGCTGCTTGCCGCGATGAGCGCGAAATAGGTACCGAGATTCACCGTGGCGCCCGCGAGCTGAGTCGTTGCGAACCGCGCCCATTCAACGACGGGCTGACGCCGGCTTGCTCCGAACGTGAAGCGGCGATTGAGCGCCCAGGTGGCGGTCACTGCGACGAGGTATGAAAGAACGCGCCCTAAGCGCAGTCCCAGGCCGAGCTCGAGCCCGAGGTAGAGCACAGAGCTGTCGACGATGAAGCCGAGAATGCCCACGACCGAGAACGCGAGGAACTGGCGTACGTTCGCGCGCGCGATGCGCTCCACCCCCGGCACCCCGCGTCCCTCGGGCCAGGATTCGGTTCGCACGGAGTAGAAACCCTCAGTACGCCTTCTCGTCGCGCAGCAGCCGGACCGCCGTCAACGCGAGGATCTTGATATCGAGGAGCGGCGTCCAGTGCCTCAGGTATTCGAGGTCGTATTCGACGCGCGCGCGCATGTCCTCGACGCGCGCCGTCTCGCCGCGGAAGCCGTTGATCTGCGCAAGCCCAGTGATTCCCGGCGGTACCTTGTGGCGCATCATGTAGCCCTTGATGAGCTTGCGGTACTCCTCGTTGTGGGCGACGGCGTGCGGCCGCGGTCCGACGAGGCTCATGCGCCCCTGCAGCACGTTGAGGAGCTGCGGGAGCTCATCGAGCGAGTGCCGTCGCAGGAAGCGGCCGAGCGGTGTGATGCGCGCATCGTCCTTGCTCGCTTGCACGACACTCGCGCCATCCTCGGCGACGGTCATGGTGCGGAACTTGTAGACGATGATCTCCTCGCCACCGAGCCCGTAGCGGCGCTGCTTGAAGATGACGGGCCCGGGCGATGAGAGCGCGGTCGCGACCGCGATCGCGAGCATGATGGGCGCTGCGATCACGAGCAGCACCGCGGCGAGGAGAATATCGGTGATCCGCTTGACGACGCCGCGGTATCCGCAGAACGGCGTCTCGCACAACGCGACGACCGGAATGCCGAGCAGCTCCCCGGTTCGCGCCTGGATCAGATCGAATACGAAGATATCGGGCACGTAGTACACCGAGACGGTCGTATCGCGAAGCTTGTCGAGCAGATCGACCACTCGCTGGATGTGCCGCATCGGCAGGGCAACGAAGATCACGTCTATCCCACGGCGGCGCACGGCCCCGGCGATGTCGCGCAGGGTCCCGAGCACGCGCACGGGCGCGCTGACCCCGAGCCGTTCACAGCTGCGGTCATCGAAAAACCCTTGAACCGCGAGCCCGAGCTCCGCGTTCGCCTGGATGCGCCGCGCGAGCGCGAGGCTCACGTCATTGCACCCGACGAAGGCGACGCGGCGCGCGACGGACGGATCGAACATCACGCGCCTCATGAGCTCCTGCAGCGCCAAGCTCACGGCTACGAGCACCAAGGGAGTCACGACCACCCAGGTGAGGACGATGCGGCGGGAGTATGTCCCGGAGTACTTCGTCACGTAACCGATGCCGAGCAGGATCGCGACGATCACGAACCAGCGCAGGATGACGCGAACCGCGAGCGGAAGCGATGCGGGTGCCACCTGCGAGCTATCGTGCGGACGACCGCGCGGCAGCAGAACCGTAAGCGCGGCCGATGTCCCTGCGAGAACCTCGAAGAATCCCGAGAATTTCACGCCGTAGCTCGAGCACATCGCAAGGAGCGTCCCTGCCACGAAGAGGGGTGGCAGCACGACCTGCAACAGCACGACCAGCGCAACCGATACGCTGCGATGGAGAAGGATGGGCTCCGTCATCCGCGAACTTCTTTGTGTGTCGTCACGCGGCTCAACGATGAGTGGGACGCGAACACGGAGCAAAATGCGCTCCCGTCGAGGAGCTCACGGTATTTCGACGCGCTTGCCCTGACGTGCGACGGCTCCGCTGTCGGTAAGCGGCGACGAGGCCCATTTCACTATATTCATAGGACTTCGCACGATTTCCGCCGAGGCCGAGCTCGCGTGCTGTCGGCGCGCGGCAACAGCGCATGATCGGCACACGGTCTAGCTCGAGCTCGTCGAATAAGAAATAGATTTGATTCGCAAGCACTTACGCGATGTGGCACACGCATTGCACTACTCGCAGTGCCTCAAGAGGGCTCACGCGTGATGCGCCAGCCTCACGCGCGAAGAGCCGAAAAGGGCAAACCCATCCGAAAGGTGGGGGCGCAAAACTACCGGTCTAACGGCTTTCGGGCCTACGACAGCGGGGTTGCCGGGATCGCAAGGAATTGATCGTCCGGAGCGGCGACATGCGATCTCGTAAGGCGACGGCCTTCGCCGGCCTGAGCTGACGGCAATTCCCCCTGCGTGAATCCCGTTTCCGTCCGACGCGGAGCGTTGCGTCGAACGAGTCGCATTTGAAACGGGGTTTTGCGGGGGGTTCCTATGAGAAGGACCGGGGTCCGTTCGTGGACGCTTGTTATCGCAAGTTCACTGGTGATCGGGGCGGTGTTGACGGGGTGCGGAGGTGGAGGTTCCTCCGATCCAGCGCAGGGTAGCGCGGGCGGTCCGGCCACGGCCGCCGTGAAGGGAGGAGCCAGCGGGGTCGCGGGCCAACCATCCATCGATGGGACTGCGCCCGGGATGGCGATGGTAGGCCAGACCTACGACTTCCAGCCGCACGCGAGCGGCACCGGCAACCTGAGCTTCACCATTTCCAACAAGCCGCAGTGGGCGACATTCGATTCGAGCACGGGCCAACTCTCCGGCACACCGGCGGCAAGCGATGTCGGCACCAACTCGAATATCGAGATCGCGGTGACGGATGGCAGCGCTGTCGTATCGTTGGCGCCATTCAGCATCACGGTCACCACGAGCGGAATTGCGCAGGGAGGCTCCGGCACAGTGACGCTCACCTGGCTGCCGCCGACGCAATACAGCGACGGCTCGCCTCTCGCCATTGGCGGCTACAACATCTACTACGGCACGGCCTCGCAGAGCTACTCCCAGTCGATCAAGGTGTCGAACCCGGGACTGACGAGCTACGTCGTGCAGAATCTGCCGGCCGGCACGTACTACTTCGCCATTGCGGCCGTCGATCCGTCCGGCGTGCAGGGCAGTTTCTCGCCGGAAGTGGCCGCGGCCGTGAATTGAGGGGATCGGTGAGTCTCTGCCGCGGCGAGGGCGTGCCGCGGCGATCGAGCCGGCGCTGCGGCGATCGAATGCCGCGGCAATGGGTGCGCGCCCCGGGGAGCGAGCGGACCCGGGGCGCGCATGTTGTACGATGAGGCGCCAATGGAATGGGCAGCAGGGACGAGCTTCTCGGTGCACCGGATCGCGGTCGCGCTTTGTGCGCTGGCAATCTCGTGTGTAATGCCAAACGCGAGCGATGCGCATCTGCCGCACGTCGATGCAATCCGCGCGCCTTATCCGCGGAGCCGACTCATCACGGGTATTCGCTGGGACTTTTCCGCCGCTAAAGCCTTACGCAAGGCACAAGGCAGCGACATCTGGCCCTGCACGTGGGCGGCCGACGATGCGCTTTACTGCGCGTGGGGCGACGGCGGCGGATTCGACGGCAATGACGATGCGATCGGCCGCGTCAGTCTCGGCTTTGCACGCGTGAGTGGAACGCCGCACCGCGGCCGACGGGCGAGCTACCACGGCATCAATGTCTGGGGTGACCCGCCCTACGCGAAGCATCGAGCGACTTTCGGCGGCAAGGTCGGGAGCCTCATCGCCGTCGGCGGTGTGCTCTACGGCACCGGATCGCTGTGGACGCGGCAGAACGCGCGCGACCCGGTCGACACCTGGGAAGCCGGCACGCTCGAGCGGCTCATCTGGTCGACCGACCTCGGCAAGAGCTGGCACATCGCACCGTGGGCGCCGGCCGAGGATCTCGGCAGCTTCCTGCAGTTCGGCCCCGACTGGGATAACGCGCCCGGCGGTTACGTGTACGACTACTTCAGCCGGCCGAACGACCCGGCGCACGTTTATTTGAAGCGCATCGCCGCGCGCGAGCTCGCGAGTGCTCCGGAGCGGCGCCCTCATCCGCAATATCTCGCACAGATCGGCCGCTCCGAGGATCAGGTCTCCTGGTCGCCGCACTCGGACGATGCGACACCCGTGTTCACGGACGCTGCGAATGCCGTCGGTCCCGCCGTCGTCTACGATGCCGGCCTCCGGCGCTATCTTCTGACCATCGGACATGATCCATCAGGCCGGCCGCGGGACATGGCGCCGGGGAAGCTCGGCGTCTTCGAAGCGCCGCAGCCGTGGGGACCCTGGCGGACCGTCTACTATGGCGATGACTGGGGACGCCTCCCGGCCTCGACTCACGGGGACTATCTAGGACTCACCTTCCCTGCCAAATGGATCGGTGACGATGGACGGGTGTTATGGGGCGTGTACTCGGGGCCAGGCGGGCTCGATGCGTTCAATCTCGTGCGGGCGCGCCTCGAGGTCAGCTCGACGCGACGCTCCCCTCGACATGGGCGGACGCTGCCTTGCCGAACTGCGCCGCGTTGATGCGATGCTTCTCGAGCAAGTCGTAGAGCGTAGGACGGGTGACGCCGAGGAGCTCGGCGGCACGCGATAGGTTCCCGCGGGCGACCGCGAGCGCCTGGCGCACGGCCTGCACCTCGGCACGCTGGCGCGCCATGCGCAGATTCAAATACTCCGTGTTATCGCCCGGGTCCTGCAGTCCCAGATCTCCGGCCGTGACGACCGCACCCTCGGCCATGATCACCGCACCCTTGATGCGATTTTCGAGCTCGCGCACGTTGCCCGGCCAGCGGTGCGCCTGGATCGCTCGGATCGCATCGGGTGCGAAGCCGCGCGTCGACTTACCGAAGCGCTCCGCCGTCTGCTGCAAGACGAACTGCGCCAACAGGAGACTGTCGCCCTGGCGATCGCGCAGCGGCGGTATCTTCACGGTGACTTCACTGATCCGGTAGTAGAGGTCCTCGCGAAAGCTTCCACCGGCGATCAACGCATCGAGGTCGCGGTTCGTCGCGCAGATGATCCGCAAATCGAGCGGGATCGTCTCGCGGCCACCAATGCGCTCTACCGTGCGCTCCTGCAGGACGCGAAGGAGCTTCGCCTGAAGCGAGGCAGGCATCTCGCCCATCTCGTCCAGGAACACCGTTCCGCCGCTTGCGAGCTCGAGCTTGCCGAGGGTGCGCTTCGCGGCCCCGGTGAATGCGCCTTTCTCATACCCGAAGAGCTCGCTCTCGAGTAGTGTGTCGGGAATCGCTGCGCAGTTGATTGCGACGAATGCCTGGTGAGCACGCCCGGAGAGCCGGTGCAACGCCCGCGCGAGCAGTTCCTTGCCGGTGCCGCTCTCCCCGAGAATCAACACGGTCGCATTGGTCGGTGCGATCTTCTCGATGGCGCGGCACAAACTGCGCATGGAATCCGAGA
>DATNFW010000005.1:0-13458 GCA_035606175.1 Steroidobacteraceae bacterium
TGCTCGCGATCGAGCGCCTGCTCGGCATCCGTCCGCCCGAGCGCGCGCAGTACATCCGAGTGATGTTCGACGAGATCACGCGCATCCTCAATCATCTCATGTGGCTCGGTGCGCACAGTCTCGACATCGGGGCGATGACGGTGTTCCTGCTCGCTTTCAAGGAGCGCGAGGAGCTCATGGACGTGTATGAAGCGGTCTCCGGGACGCGCATGCACGCAACGTACTATCGCCCGGGAGGCGTGTACCGCGACCTGCCGGATTCGATGCCGAAATACCGCGCCTCCAAATGGCACTCGCAGAAAGAAGTCGATCGGCTCAATGAGGCGCGCTCCGGATCGATGCTCGATTTCATCTGGGCCTTCACCGAGCGCTTTCCGGCCGCGATCGAGGACTACGAAGCGCTTCTTACGGACAACCGGATCTGGAAGCAGCGCACCGTCAACATCGGTGTGGTCGCGCCGGAGCGGGCGATGCAGCTCGGCTTCTCGGGGCCGATGCTGCGCGGCTCGGGAATCGCCTGGGACTTGCGCAAGAAGCAGCCCTACGAGGTCTACGACCGGCTCGACTTCGACATTCCGATCGGGGTCAACGGGGATTGCTACGACCGCTACCTCGTACGGATCGAGGAGATGCGCCAGTCGAACCGCATTATCCGGCAGTGCATCGAGTGGCTGCGGTCCAATCCAGGACCCGTAATGATCGACGATCGGAAGGTCCGACCGCCGCGGCGCGAGCGGATGAAGGACGACATGGAGTCCTTGATCCACCATTTCAAGTTCTTCACCGAGGGGTACGGCGTGCCGGAGGGGGAGACCTACGCCGCGGTCGAGGCGCCGAAGGGGGAGTTCGGCATCTATCTCGTCTCGGACGGAGCGAACAAGCCCTACCGGCTGAAAGTTCGCGCGCCCGGGTTCCCGCATCTCGCCGCGCTCGATGAGATGGTGCGCGGACACATGATCGCCGATGTGGTGGCGATTATCGGAACGCAGGATATCGTCTTCGGGGAGATCGATCGTTAGATGAGTCCGATCGCAAGATCATCGCTCTTGAGCGAGCACACGCGTCAGGAGATCGACCACTGGGTCCAGAAGTTTCCCCCCGGCAGGCAGCGCTCGGCGGTGCTCTCGGCGCTCCGCTTCGCGCAGGAGCAGAACGAGGGCTTTCTCACCCCGGAGCTGCTCGAGGCCGTGGCGGAGTACTTGAGCCTGCCGCTCGTGCAGGTGATGGAAGTCGCAACGTTCTATTCGATGTTCGAGCTGCACCCCTGCGGGCGGCATCACGTGAGCATCTGCACGAACATCTCCTGCATGCTGCGCGGCGCCGAGGAGCTCGTCGCCCATGCCGAGCGCAAGCTCGGGATCAAGCTCGGGGAGAGCACGGCCGACCGGCGCGTATTTCTCAAGCAGGAGGAGGAATGTCTCGCCGCCTGCACCGGGGCTCCGATGATGATGGTCGATCACGTGTTCCACGAGCACCTGACGCCCGAGAAGATCGACCGGATATTGGATGAGCTGAAATGAGCTCGATTGCTTCGGATGCGGACATTGCCGCGAAATATCGCGAGAGGATGAATCTCACGGTCTTCGAGCCGCTCGGGCGCGAGCGCCCGTGGACGCTCGAGACCTACCGCTCGATCGGCGGATACCAGGTGTGGGAGCGGATCCTCGCCGAGAAGCCTCCGCGCGAGCAGATCATCGACGCCGTCAAGGCTTCGGGCCTGCGCGGCCGCGGTGGTGCGGGATTTCCGACGGGCACGAAGTGGAGCTTCATGCCGCGCAACGCGCCGATGCAGAAGTACGCGGTGTGCAACTCGGACGAGAGCGAGCCCGGCACCTGCCACGACCGCGACATCCTGCGCTTCAACCCGCACTCGCTCATCGAGGGTATGGCGATCGGCGGCTACGCGATGGGTGCGACGGTCGGCTACAACTACATCCGCGGCGAGTTCCTCGGGGAGCCGGTGCCGCGCTTCGAGGCGGCGCTCGCCGAGGCGTACGAGGCGGGGCTGCTCGGTCGCAACATCCGCGGAACCGGGATCGACTTCGACCTGCATGCCTTCGTGGGCGCGGGAGCATACATCTGCGGGGAGGAGACGGGACTTCTAGAGTCGCTCGAGGGCAAGCCCGGCAAGCCGCGGTTCAAGCCGCCGTTCCCGGCGAATTTCGGTCTGTACGGCGCGCCGACGACGATCAACAACACGCTGAGCTACGCCTCGGTGCCGACCATTCTGCGCAAGGGCCCGGAGTGGTTCGTCGCGCTCGGCCCGAAGAACTCCGCCGGCACGGTCATCTACTCCGTCTCGGGCCACGTCGAGAAGCCGGGCAATTTCGAGCTGCCGCTTGGCATTCCCTTCCGCGATGTGCTCGCGATCGCGGGCGGTGTGTGGAAGGGCCGGAAGTTGAAGGCCGTGATTCCCGGCGGTTTGTCCGTTCCGGTCGTGCCGGGCGAGAAGATCCTGGAAGTGAATATGGACTACGACTCGCTGCGCAGCGTCGGCTCGGCGCTCGGCACCGCCGCGGTCATCGTCATGGATGAGACCACGTGCATGGTGCGCACGCTCGAGCGCATCTCGCGCTTTTATATGTCCGAATCGTGCGGTCAGTGCACGCCATGCCGCGAGGGCACCGGCTGGCTCAACCGGATGCTGAAACGCATTCTCGCAGGTCAAGGGCGCCGCGAGGACGTGACAATGCTCGTCGATGTCGCAAACCACATCGAAGGGCACACGATCTGTGCGCTCGGGGACGCCGCAGCGTGGCCGGTGCAGAGCTTCGTCAAGCACTACCGCCACGAGTTCGAATACATGGTCGATCACGGCGGCCGCAGCATCGTCGAGACACAAGGGCTCGGCGCCGCACCGGGGCTCGCGGCGGCATGAACATATGAGCGACGATTTCGTCAACATCGAAGTGAACGGCGTGCCGATGAAGGCGCCCAAGGGCGAGATGATCATCCGCGTGACCGACGCGCACGATGTGTACATCCCGCGCTTCTGCTATCACGACAAGCTGTCGGTCGCGGCCAACTGCCGCATGTGCCTCGTCGAGGTGGAGAAGGCGCCGAAGCCGCTGCCGGCCTGCGCCACACCGGTCGCTGAGGGCATGAAGATCTTCACCGCCTCCCGCCGCGCGACGGACGCGCAGCGTGCGACGATGGAGTTCCTCCTCATCAATCATCCGCTCGACTGTCCGATCTGCGATCAGGGCGGGGAGTGCGAGCTTCAGGACCTGGCGCTCGGCTTCGGGCGCGACATCTCGCGCTTCACCGAGCGCAAGCGTGTCGTGAAGGACGAGAATCTGGGACCTCTCGTATCGACCGACATGACGCGTTGCATCCAATGTACGCGCTGCATCCGTTTCACGGAGGAGATCGCCGGCATCCAGGAGCTCGGCATGATGGGCCGGGGCGAATGGGAGACGGTGCGCACCTTCGTCGAACACACGGTCGATCACGAGCTCTCGGGCAACATCATCGATCTGTGTCCGGTGGGAGCGCTCAATTCGAAGCCGTTCCGGTTCCGCGCGCGCGCGTGGGAGATGGCGGCGCATCCGCTCATCTCCCCGCACGATGGCGTGGGCACGAATCTCTTCGGGCACGTGCTGCGCGGGCGGCTGATGCGCATGGTGCCGCGGCCGAACGAGTCGATCAACGAGACCTGGATCGCCGACCGGGATCGCTTCGCCTACGAGGGCATCTACAGCGCCGATCGCCTCGCGCGCCCGATGATCCGCGAGGCCGGCGAGTGGCGGGAGAGCGACTGGCCAACCGCAATTGCCGCGGCGGTCGAGCGGCTCCGGGGTGTGCCGGGGGCGCAGCTCGGTGCGCTCGCTGCGAGCACGAGCACGATCGAGGAGCTCTATCTGCTCGCGCGTCTCACTCGCGGCCTCGGCTCGCAGAACATCGATCACCGGTTGCGCCAGCGAGATTTCCGCGACCCCTCATCCGATCCTCCGTTCCCGAGTCTCGGAGGACTCGCGATCGCCGACATCGACTCGCTCGAGGCGCTCCTCGTCGTCGGGTCGAACCTGCGGCGCGAGGCCCCGATTCTCGCCCATCGTGTGCGCAAGGCTGCGCGGCGCGGCGGGCGCATCGCCTTCATCAACCCGGCGCGCTTCACGTACTACTTTCCGGTTGCGGCTTATCTCGAGTCGCCGGTCTCTCGCGAGCGGACCGATCTCGCAGCGGTACTCGCGGAGGTTTGCCGGCAGGCCGGGCGGGGTGTGCCGGATCATCTCTCCGCCGCCGTGCACGGCGTCGAGGTGACGGACGCGCATCGCGCGGTCGCTGCGGCGCTCGCCTCGGGCGAGCGCAAGGCGGTCTGGCTGGGGGCGCTGGCGCAGCGGCATCCGGCGTTCGCGGATCTGCGCGCCCTCGCGGCGGGAATTGCCGAGGCGACGGGCGCCTCGCTCGGCCTGCTCGCAGAGGGCGGCAATGCCGCCGGCGCCTGGCTCGCCGGCGCCGTGCCGCATCGCGAGGCGGGGGGCAAGCCGATTGCATCGCCGGGACTCGATGCCGGCCGCATGTTGCGCGAGCGACTCCGTGCCGCGATTCTCTTCGGCGGGGTCGAGCCCTGGAGCGAGCCGCAGCCGATGGACGGGAAGGGCGCAGTCGATACGCAAGCTGCGCCGGATGCGCTGAAAGCGCTCGCGGCGGCCGAGCTCGTCATCGGCATCACACCGTACGCGAGCGAGCCGTTGAAGCGCATTGCGCACATCCTGCTGCCGATCGGGACTTTTGCCGAGACCTCGGGCACGTTCGTGAACCTCGAGGGCTTGTGGCAGAGCTTCACCGCGGCGGCGCGGCTGCACGAGGAGTCGCGCCCGGGATGGAAAGTGCTGCGCGTCCTCGGGACCGAGCTCGCCCTGCCGGGCTTCGAGTATCAATCATCCGATGAGGTGCGCGAGGAGCTGCGGCGCGCATGCGGCGAGCTCGCGAAGGGCGGAGCTGCAGCGCGCGCCTACGAGGGTAAGCACCGCGTGGAAGCAGCGGTCGCCGGCGCGACCGGCGGCGGGGCGGGGATGAGAGTCGTCGATGTGCCGATGTATCAAGTCGATGCGATCGTGCGGCGCGCCGGCTCGCTGCAGCGGACCGCCGAAGGCCGCGCCGAACCTGTGACGTATTGAGCCGGATCGTCATGACGAACAGCGTTATCGGCACTCTTCCCGGATTATGGACGGCGCTCCCGGAGATCGCGCGCTCGACGGTCTGGATCGTCGTCGTGACGATCGCGCTCATCCTGTGTGTGGCGTACCTCACGCTCTGGGAGAGGAAAGTCATCGGCTGGATGCAGCTGCGCCGCGGTCCGAATCGCGTGCGGCTCTTTGGTCTATTCCCCGGAGCGGGTCAGCCATTCGCGGACGTGTTCAAACTCCTCATGAAGGAGATCATCGTCCCGACGAGCGCGAACAAGATCCTGTTTCGCCTCGCGCCCGCCATTGCGCTCATTCCGGCATTCGCCGCCTGGGCGGTGATCCCCCTCTCGCCCGATCTGACGATCGCCCGGGTGGACGCAGGCCTCCTTTACCTGCTCTCGCTCACCTCGGCCGGCGTGTACGGGGTCATCCTCGCGGGGTGGGCGGCGAACTCCAAATACGCGTTCCTCGGCGCGATGCGCTCCGCCGCGCAGATCGTCGCCTACGAGATCGCCATGGGGTTCGCGCTCGTCGGCGTCCTGATGGCCTCGGGCAGCCTCAATCTCGGCACGATCGTGCGCGAGCAGCACGGTGGCCCGCTCGCGTGGAACTGGTTCTGGCTGTTCCCGCTTTTCATGGTCTATTTCATTTCGGGCGTCGCGGAGACGAACCGGGCGCCGTTCGATGTGGCCGAGGGCGAATCCGAGATCGTCGCGGGCTTTCATGTCGAGTATTCGGGCATGGCGTTCGCGCTCTTCTTCCTCGCCGAGTACGCGAACATGATTCTGATCTCCGCGCTCACGGCGGTGTTCTTCTTCGGCGGGTGGATCTCGCCGTTCGAAGGCTATCCGATCCTCGGCGACACCTTCATCGCTTCGCCGAGCTTCGCCTGGCTCGCCCTGAAGATATTCATCGCGCTTTTCTTCTTCCTATGGTTCCGGGCGACGTTTCCCCGGTACCGTTACGACCAGATCATGCGCCTCGGCTGGAAGGTGCTCATTCCGGTGACGCTCGTATGGATCACCGCGGAGGGGCTGATGTACTACTTCCGCGTCGGTCCCTGGCATGCAGCCTGAGGCGGCGCGGCTCGTGAAGCTCACATGAATCCACTCAAGACTTTCCTGCTGCCGGAGCTGATCAAGGGGATGTCCGTCACGCTGCGGACGTTCTTCTCCGACAAATACACCCTCAACTATCCCGAGGAAAAAACGCCGCAGTCGCCGCGCTTCCGCGGCCTGCACGCGCTGCGCCGCTACCCGAACGGGGAGGAGCGCTGCATCGCCTGCAAGCTCTGTGAGGCGGTCTGCCCCGCAGTGTGCATCACGATCGAGTCCGATGTTGCACCCGACGGCACACGGCGGACTACGCGCTACGACATCGACCTCTTCAAGTGCATCTACTGCGGCTTCTGCGAGGAGGCCTGCCCCGTCGATGCGATCGTGCTCACGCGCATCCACGAATACCACATGGAGCATCGCGGCGAGAACATCATGTCGAAAGACAAGCTGCTCGCCGTCGGTGAGCGCTACGAGGCGATGATCAGCGCCGACAAGGCGGCCGATGCGCCTTACCGCTGAGGCGTCACCCCCAAATCCACCATGCTCGTCCAGGCTCTCTTCTATATCTTCGCCGTGATCCTCGTCGCAGGCGCGCTCGGCGTCATCGTGGCGCGCAACCCCGTGCATTCCGCGCTCGCGCTCGTTCTCACCTTCGTCACCTCGGCGTGCATCTGGCTCTTGATCGGGGCCGAGTTTCTCGCCCTCGTCCTGGTGCTCGTGTACGTCGGCGCCGTGATGGTCCTGTTTCTGTTCGTCGTGATGATGCTCGATATCAACATCGAGGAGCTGCGGCGCGGCTTCACGCGCTTCGCGTGGCTCGGCTGGATCACCGCGGGAGCGGTCATCGCGGAGATCGCCGCGGTGGTCCTCGCGCGCACGTTCGGTATCGATGCGAGCCGCGGTCCGGGTGTGGAGCCGGTGACGTACAGCAACACGACCGAGCTCGGACGCGTCCTCTATACGCAGTTCGCCTATCCCTTCGAGCTCGCAGCGGTGATTCTCCTCGTTGCGATCGTCGCGGCGATCGTCCTCACCATGCGCCGCCGGCCGGGCTACAAGGCGCAGGATGTGCGCCGTCAGGTCGCGGTGCAGCCGCGCGACCGCATCCGCATCGTGAAAATGCCCGCCGAGGGCGCGACCGTCAGCGAGCCGGTCGAGGCGGCAAGTGTGGCCGCACGGACTGCATCGGCAGGCGCGAGCGCCTCGACGGTGAGCGCGCAGCCTGCGGCGGCGGGCGCACAGAGTGCGGCGGGGGCTCCGCCGGGTGCGGTGGCGGGCGCACAGCCTGCCACAGGGGGCGCGCAATGATCTCGCTTGCGCAGCTGCTGACACTCTCCGGCGTCGTCTTCGCGCTCTCCGTCGCGGGCATGTTCCTCAATCGCAAGAACCTCATCCTGCTTCTCATGTGCGTCGAGCTCCTGCTGCTCGCCGCGAACTTCAATTTCATCGCTTTCTCGAGATACCTCGGGGACATCCGTGGGCAGATCTTCGTCTTTTTCGTGCTGACGGTCGCCGCGGCCGAATCCGCGATCGGCCTCGCAATCCTCGTCGTGCTCTTCCGCGAGCGGCGGAGCATCAATGTCGAGGACCTGAACGAGATGAAGGGCTGACCCGGTGATGAATCCTCATCTGCTTCTCGCGATTGCGCTCCTGCCGCTCGCAGCCGGCCTGGTTGCCGGGCTGTTCTGCCGCGTGATTCCGCGCGCTCTGGCGCACACGATCACGATTGCGGGCGTTGCGGCATCCTGCGCACTCTCCGCGTACGTGCTCGACCAGATGCTCTCGGCGCACGTCAAAGCCTACGACGGTACGGTGTACATGTGGGCGGTCAGCGACGGGGTTCGAATCCAGGTGGGATTCCTCGTCGATCGGCTGACGGCGCTCATGATGACCGTCGTCACGTTCGTGTCCCTCTGCGTGCACGTCTACACGATCGGGTACATGCACGACGACCCCGGCTATAACCGCTTTTTCGCCTATATCTCGCTGTTCACCTTCTCGATGCTGATGCTCGTGATGGCGAACAACTTCATGCAGCTGTTCTTCGGCTGGGAGGCGGTCGGCACGGTCTCGTACCTGCTGATCGGCTTCTGGTACACGCGCCCGAGCGCGATCTTCGCGAGCCTCAAGGCATTCATCGTCAACCGCATCGGCGACTTCGGGTTCATCCTCGGAATCGCCGCCGTGTACCACTTCACGGGCTCGCTCGATTACCGCGACGCCTTCGCGGCAGCGCCTCACGTTGCAGGCGAGACTCTGCAACTCACGGCGACGCATGCGGTGCCCGCGCTCACGCTCATCTGCGTTTGCCTCTTCGTCGGGGCGATGGGCAAGTCGGCCCAGGTGCCCCTGCACGTGTGGCTGCCGGACTCGATGGAAGGGCCGACCCCCATCTCCGCGCTCATCCACGCGGCAACGATGGTCACCGCAGGCATCTTCATGGTTGCGCGGATGTCACCGCTTTACGAGTACTCGGAGACCGCGCTCTCGGTCGTCATGGTGATCGGGGCAACGACCGCCTTCTTCATGGGTCTGCTCGGTGTCGTCAACAACGACATCAAGCGCGTCATCGCATACTCGACGCTCTCGCAGCTCGGGTACATGACCGTGGCGCTCGGCGCATCCGCCTACGCCGGTGCGATCTTCCATCTGATGACGCATGCCTTCTTCAAGGCGCTGCTGTTCCTCGCAGCGGGCTCGGTCATCATCGGGATGCACCACGAGCAGGACATGCGCAAGATGGGCGGCCTCGGCAAATACATGCCGTGGACCGCCGTCACGTGCTGGATCGGCGGGCTCGCGCTCATCGGTACGCCATTCTTCTCTGGATTCTATTCGAAGGATGCGATCATCGAGGCGATCGAACACTCGACGCGCTGGGGTCACCAATACGCCTTCTGGTGCGTGCTCGGCGGTGTCTATGTCACGGCGCTCTATACCCTTCGCATGCTGTTCCTGACGTTCCACGGCAAGGAGCGCTTCCGCGAGTCCGAGACACGTGCGATTCCGGCGGTGCAGACGACGAGCTTCGAGCACGAAACCGAAGTGCACCTCGAGGCGCAGGCCGGTCATCCCGAGGAGCATCACCACCGCGCGGAAGGCCATGCGCCGCACGAGTCCCCGTGGGTGGTGGTGGCGCCGCTCGTCGCACTTGCGATCCCTTCGGTCGTGATCGGCGCACTGACGGTGGATCCGATTCTCTTCGGCGGGTACTTCGGCAGCTCGATTTTCGTCCTGCCGACGCATAACGTCATTGCCGAGATCGGCCGCGAGGTGCCGCAGCCCTTCTGGCTCCATTTCGCCGTGGAAGCGCTGAGCCAGCCCACCTTCTGGGTCGCGCTCGCGGGTGTCGTCACGGCTTGGGCGTTCTTCCTGTGGCGGCCGTCCTGGGCGGATGCGGCGGCGCGCGTGCTCGCGCCTCTGCGCACGCTGCTCGTCAACAAGTTCTATTTCGATTGGATCAACGAGAACATCATCGCCGCCGCGAGCCGTCGCTTCGCCGCGGGGCTGTGGCGAGGGGGCGATCAAGGGGTCATCGACGGCGCCCTCGTCAACGGCACGGCCGAGACCATCGGCCGCTTCGGCGGCGTCGTGCGTCTCGTCCAAAGCGGATTCCTCTACTCATACGCCTTCTGGATGATCATCGGGCTCGCCGTGCTCATCGGCTGGTTCCTCCTCCGCACCCACGCGTAGATTCGAGCCCACATGTACGGTCTGCTCTCCATTCTCATCTGGCTGCCGATCGGCGCAGGCATCGCGGTACTGCTCCTCGGCGACCGTTTCATCGCCGCCGGGCGTTGGCTCGCGCTCATTGCTTCGGTCGCGACACTCGTCCTGACGTTTCCACTGCTCGCGAAGTTCGACGCCTCGACGGCAGCGTTCCAGTTCATCGAGCGCGTTCCCTGGATCACGACCTTCCACGCGGACTACTACCTCGGCGTCGACGGAATATCGCTGCCCCTCATCGTGCTCACCGCGTTGATGACCGTGCCGGTGGTGATTGCGGCCTGGAGTGTCATCCAGAGCCGGCCCGCGCAGTACTACGCGGCCTTCCTCATCATGGAAGGCCTGATGATCGGGGTCTTCGCGGCGCTCGACTCGCTGCTCTTCTACTTCTTCTGGGAGGCAATGCTGATCCCGATGTTCCTCATCATCGGGATCTGGGGTGGCCCGCGCCGCGTGTACGCGACGATCAAATTCTTTCTGTACACGTTCCTCGGCTCCATATTCATGCTCGTCGCGCTCATCTACATGTACGTGAAGGCGGGCAACTACGCGATCGCGACCTTCCAGTCGCTGCCGCTCACCTTGGGTGAGCAGCGCTGGATCTTTCTCGCGTTCCTGATCGCCTTCGCAGTGAAGGTCCCGATGTGGCCGGTGCACACGTGGCTTCCGGATGCGCACGTCGAGGCCCCGACCGGGGGCTCGGTCATCCTCGCGGCCATCATGCTGAAGATGGGTGGCTATGGTTTCCTGCGCTTCAGCTTACCGGTCGCTCCCGATGCGAGCCGCGAGCTCTACCTCCTCGTCGTCGCGCTGTCGCTCATCGCGGTGATCTACATCGGCTTCGTCGCGATCGTGCAGACCGACATGAAGAAGCTCATCGCGTATTCCTCGATTTCGCACATGGGCTTCGTCACGCTCGGCGCCTTCGTCGTGTACGGCATTCTCCTCAACACGGGTGGACTCGCGGGCGCCGAGATGGGCATGGAGGGCGCCATGGCACAGATGATCTCCCACGGCCTCATCTCGGGTGCGCTCTTCTTGTGTGTGGGCGTGCTCTACGATCGAGTCCACAGCCGGGAAATCACCGCCTACGGTGGGGTCGTGAACACCATGCCGAAGTTCGCCACACTCATGGTGATCTTCGCGCTCGCGAACACGGGGCTGCCGGCCACCTCGGGCTTCGTCGGGGAGTTCCTCGTGATCCTCGCGAGCCTGCGCGCGAACTTCTGGTTCGCGCTCTGCGCGGCGGTGACGCTGATCCTCTCCGCCTGCTACATGCTCTGGCTCGTCAAACGCGTCGTATACGGACCCGTCGCGAACAAGAATGTCGAGAAGCTCGAGGACCTGAACGGCCGCGAATTTCTCGTCCTCGGGGGTCTGGCCTGCGTGGTTTTCCTGATGGGTGTGTGGCCGGGACCGCTGATCCATCTCATGGGTGCGACCGTGCACCATCTGGTCGACCAGGCCGTCGCAACGAAGATTCCTCTGCTGCATGCGGCAGCCGGGGCCTGAGGGAGCGCCATGCCGGACCCCACACTGACTTGGGCGAGCGTCGCCCCCGCTGTCGCGGAGATGTACCTCACCGGAGTCGTTTGCATCATTCTCCTGATCGACGTATTCGCGGGCGAGCGTCGCCCTGGGCTGACACCGACGCTGACCCTCGTCGCACTCGCGATCGGAGCCGCGCTCCTCGTCGCTCTCGGCCAGGTCGATGGGCGCGTCACGCTCTTCGGGGGGATGTACGTCGCCGACCCGCTCGCCTTCGTGCTCAAACTCGCGGCGTATCTGTTTCTCGCCGTTGCGCTCCTTTACTCGCGCACGTACATGGTCGATCGCGGCATCCTGCGCGGGGAGTACTACGTCCTCGCGCTTACGGCGCTGCTCGGTATCTTCGTTCTCGTTTCCGCGAACAGCCTGCTCACCGTCTACATCGGGGTGGAGCTGCTAGCGCTATCGGTGTACGCCCTGATCGCATTCGATCGCGACAACCCGATCGCGGCGGAAGCGGCGATGAAGTACTTCGTGCTGAGCGCGCTCGCCTCCGGCGTGATGATCTACGGCATGTCCATGATCTACGGCATTACGGGAACGCTCGCGCTCGATGAGCTCGCGGCGCACCTCGGCGCGCACCTCTCCGCGGGTGTGATCCTCGGGCTCGCGTTCATCGTCGTCGCCGTCTCCTTCAAGCTGGGTGCCGTGCCTTTCCACATGTGGCTTCCGGATGTCTATCACGGTGCGCCGACCAACGTGACGCTGCTCATCAGTTCCGTCCCGCAGGTCGCCTATTTCGCACTCGCGATCCGGCTGCTCGCTTACGGCCTCGAGGGCGCCGTGCACGACTGGTCGCTGATGCTCGCGCCGATCGCGGTACTCACGCTGATTCTCGGCAATGTCGTCGCGATCGTGCAGACTAATTTGAAGCGCATGCTCGCGTACTCGACGATCGGGAACGTCGGCTTCATCGTGCTCGGGTTCGTGACGGGGACCGCGGCCGGCTACAGCGCCTCGCTCTACTACACGCTCGTTTACGTCATCATGGTGCTCGGCTCCTTCGGCGTGATCCTGCTTGCGAGCCGCAAGGGCTTCGAGGCCGATAATCTCGAGGACTACCGAGGGCTCTACGCCCGTGATCCGCTGCTGGCGCTTGCGATGCTGGCGCTCATGTTCTCGACGGCCGGCGTGCCGCCGTTCGTGGGCTTCTGGGCAAAACTGCGCGTCATTCAGGCGCTCTGGGCGACGAGTCACCCGGCGCTCATCATCATCGCCGTCGTCATGTCGGTCGTCGGCGCTTTCTACTACCTGCGGGTGGTAAAGCTCATGTATTTCGATCAGCCACCCGAGGGGCTGCCGGTCGCGGGGGAGGGCGCCTCTTCAGGAGCGCCAGGCGCCGGTGTGCGCTTCGCGCTCGGGCTCAACGCCCTGGCCGTCCTCGCGCTGGGGGTCATGCCGGGGCCGCTGCTCAATCTCTGCGGCAATCTCATCCGGTAGCCGAGGCGTCAGCGGAGTGCGCGGGCGGGCTGCCTGGCGGGCCGCGCGTCAGACGTCGCTTAGCGTTCTGCGCATTGGACGAACGAGGTGCCCTGGCGCGGGAGGCGCGCGATCGGGCGTGGCACGACAGCCGGGACTCACGTGGCGTACCGTCGCCATCGAGCGAGCCGGGGAGGGCGGCGCGAAGACCCGCGAGCCGGCGTGAGCGGGGGCAAAGCCGCCCGCCTTGCGCTCGGTGTGTGCGCCGGCATAGAATGCGCCCCCCTTCCGGTGCGGGGTGGAGCAGTCTGGCAGCTCGTCGGGCTCATAACCCGAAGGTCGCAGGTTCAAATCCTGCCCCCGCTACCATGAAGTACAACATCGCCGCGGTTACGATCGCGGAACAAGGGCGTCGGGTTAATCCCAAGACGGCCATACGGTCTACCCTCCTGCACGAAAACGGGCACTGTGCCGACCAGGGAGCGCAGTGCGACGCGGGCGGCCTCAACGTTGCCGCTCGTGAGCTTCGCCGCCAGTTCGGCGACAGCGGCCTTATACGCGGCCACCACGGGCAC
>DATNFW010000006.1:0-15181 GCA_035606175.1 Steroidobacteraceae bacterium
AGTACGAGAGGACCGGGATGGACGCACCTCTGGTGTTCCGGTTGTCACGCCAGTGGCACTGCCGGGTAGCTATGTGCGGACGGGATAACCGCTGAAAGCATCTAAGCGGGAAGCCCCCCCCAAGATTAGATCTCCCTGGGAGCTCGACTCCCCTAAAGGGCCCACGAAGACTACGTGGTTGATAGGCTGGGTGTGTACGGCCAGTAATGGCTTCAGCTAACCAGTACTAATTGCCCGTGAGGCTTGACCATATAACCTCAAGGTGTTTGCCCTCAAGGCAAGTGCCGAAGAGGATCGATGCGATGGAGCTGGTTCGCGGCGGCCGTGAGGCCTGCCGCGTCATCAACGAGCATCGCGAACGCGACAGCGTCGAAACAGAGAACGAACCGGATTGGAGATGGGTGCGCCGGGGCGAAAGCCCCGGCTCATCGATCTCGAACAGTTTGCCTGGCGGCAATAGCGAGCGGGAACCACCCGATCCCATTCCGAACTCGGAAGTGAAAACGCTCTGCGCCGATGGTAGTGTGGCCGCAAGCCATGCCAGAGTAGGTCACTGCCAGGCTCTAAACCCGAAGCGCCCCTCGTGCCGCAAGGCCCGGGGGGCGTTTCTCATTCCGGGTCCATATGAACGCTCAGCCGCGCTTCACTTCAGAGTGCCCGAAATGTGGCCACGAGAGGCCTCAGGTCGGCCACTCCCTCGATGAGCTCGAGCAGCTGCTCGAGACGGGCTCCGAGATCGAGGCATATTGTTCGAGCTGTGATGTCTACTGGCCGCTCTCCACCGAGGACCGCGCGGACCTCGAGCGCGCGCTCACGCGGCGGAAATGACCGGGGTCGGTCCTGCCGCGGTGCTGCGGCGCCGCAGTGCCGCGGCGCAATCGCGCAATCGCAGAATTCATGGCCCCGCTCACCGCTCGTACTCATCGCGCCGGCGCCACCAGGGTCCGTTCTCGTTGCGGCCGCGCGGTGCGCGGTCGAGCCACTGATACATGCCCCAGAGGCCATCCAACCCGCGCGCGTACGCGGAATACGTGTGGTAGACGATGCCATCCTCGAGCGCGAATGCGCTCATTCCAGGGGCCTCGCGCACATAGGTCGGCAGATCGACCCCGCTCATGGCCGCATGCGTGTCAGCGCGCGTAGGCGTGCCCGCCGGCGGCTCGCGCCGCGGCGGCCGCGTTCGATAGTTGTATTCGGTTCCTCCCTCGCGCTGCTGCGTCTCCGTGATCGACGCATTGAAATCGAAGTTGAAATCACCGTCGTGTGCGGATGCCCACGGGAACGTCCATCCCAATCTGCGCTTGTAGGCTTGAAGCTTCTCGATGGGCGCCCGCGATACCGCCCACAGCATCACGTCGTGATGCGCGAGGTGCACGGCGAATCCGTTGAAGCCATCGGCGATCGCGGAGCAGGACGGGCAGCCCGCCTTGTAGTCGGGGCCGAACATGAAGTGATAGACGAGGAGCTGGGAGCGGCCTCGGAAGAGCTCGGCGAGTGTAGCGCTTCCCTCGTCCGTGTCGAACCTATAGGTCTTCTCGATCCGAACCCACGGGAGCGCCTGCCGGCGGCGTGCGAGCTCGTCGCCTCGTCTCGTCAGCTCCTTCTCCGCCTCGAGCAGCTCGAGCCGCGCTGCGCGCCACTCCTCGCGCGTTCCCGTCTTGTGCATCGCCATGATCTGTCTCCTCATCGCTATCGTGCCGTGAGATAGTTTCGGCGCAGGGAGGCGCGAAGTGGGAGTTACAAGTGTGACGGGATTCCAGTGGACCCGTTGATTGCGGCCGCGGCGCGCGCGCTTGCGATCGGCGATCCTCTCGGCGCATTGAAGCGAGTCGCCTTGCGCCGCGATGCGGCGGCTCTCGCGCTTCGCGGCATTGCGATGGCGCAGCTGGGCGAGCTCTCTCGAGCGAAGCAGCTGCTGCGGCGCGCGGCGCGGGCTTTCGGGACGAGAGCACCGGCGGCTCGGGCGCGATGCGTCGTCGCCGAGGCGGAGATCGCGTTTGTCTCGCGCGATTTGCGTGGGTCCGAGAACGCACTCGTTGCTGCGCGGCAGACGCTCGAAGCGCACGGCGATCGGCTCAACGCCGCCCATGCGCGGCATCTCGAGATTCGGCGACTCGTTCTCATTGGACGGCTCGACGAGGCCGAACGCGAGCTCTCCTCTGCCGATCCTGCGCCGCTTCCTCCGGCATGGAGGGCGGCACACGAGCTGGTGCTTGCAGGGATGGCGGTTCGCCGTTTGCGCGCCCGCGAAGCGCGCGCCGCACTCGGCCGCGCACTGCGGTCCGCGCATCGCGCCGGCATCCCGGGACTCATCGCGGAAATCGAGAGCGCCCGGCGATCTCTCAACGCCCCGGCGGCGCGTCTGATCGCGCGCGCAGCCGAGCGGATGCTGCGGCTCGATGAGGTCGAAGCGCTGCTCGCCACGAACGCGCTCGTCATCGATGCATGCCGGCGCATCGTGCGTGGTGAGGGCACGCGGGTCTCGCTCGTCAAACGTCCGGTGCTGTTCACGCTCGCCCTGGCACTCGGGGAGGCATGGCCGGGCGAAGTGGCGCGCGAGGTGCTCATCGCGCGCGCGTTTCGCATCAGGCTCGACGATGAGTCGCAGCGTGCGCGTTTGCGGGTCGAGATTGCGCGCCTGCGCAGAGCGCTGCGCGGAGCAGTCGATATCGCAGCCACGTCGCGCGGTTTCACCCTCGTGCCGCGCCGCGGGCGCGAAGTCATCGTACTCGCCCCGCCACTCGATGCGCGGATTCCTGCATCGCGGTCCCTCGACGACAAACACGCCTCTCTCCTAGCCCTGCTCGCCGACGGGGAGTGCTGGTCGAGCTCTGCCCTGGCTCTTGCGCTCGGAGCGAGCCCGCGCACCGTGCAGCGCGCACTCGAGGCGCTCTTCGCCGCCGGCAGGGTTCACTCACTCGGTCGCGGACGCACCCGCCGCTGGATCGCGCCTCCCCTGCCGGAGCTCACGACGGCGTTGCTGCTCCCCTTCCCCGTTCCCGATTGACTAAACTGCGGCCATGAGCCGCTCCAAGGCCGAGATCCTTCGGGAATACGAGTCGTTCCCCGGCGTCGATCACGTCCATGGCCTCACGTACGACGGTGCGCACGTCTGGTTTGCGGCCGGCGCGAGGCTCAACGCGCTCGACCCGGAGAGTGGCAGAATCGCGCGCTCGATAGATGTTGCCGCGGAGGCCGGTACCGCCTTCGACGGCCGGCACCTCTTTCAGATCGCCGACGGGCGCATTCGGAAAATCGATCCGTCAACCGGACGCGTGCTCGCGACGATCCCGGCCCCCGGCGGGCGGGGGAACGATTCCGGCCTCACGTGGGCCGAAGGGACGCTCTGGGTGGGGCAATACCGGGACCGCAAGATTCATCAGATCGATCCTGAGACCGGGAAGATCCTCCGCACGATCGAGTCCAACCGCTTCGTGACCGGTGTCACCTGGGTCGATGGCGAGCTCTGGCATGCCACTTGGGAGGCCGAAGAGGCCGAGCTCAGGCGAGTCGATCCGCAAACGGGCAGGGTGCTCGAAACGCTCGAGATGCCGGCCGGGGTCGCAGTTTCGGGACTCGAGACGGACGGTGGCGAGCGGTTCTTCTGCGGCGGAAGTCGAAGCGGCAAGGTGAGAGTCGTCCGCCGGCCGAGACGGTGCTCCGCGCCGCAGACGGCATCGAGCCGCAACGGGCCCGCGCGCCGCGGCGCCAAGTCAGCGTGATTCAACAGTCGGGAGATCTCCGGTGAGCCAGAAAATCGATCTCGCAAACGCGCCGGTCACGATCGGCAGCCGCTATCCGGCGCCTTACGATGAGCCGTGCCGCGCTCGCTTTCGCACGCGGCTCGGGGATGCTGCGGGGCTCACGCAGTTCGGCGTGAATCTGCTCAAGCTCCCCCCGGGCGCCTGGTCGAGCCAGCGGCACTGGCACTCGGTAGAGGATGAGTTCGTGTACGTGATCGAGGGTGAGCTCGTCCTCGTGACCAATGCGGGCGAGCAGACGCTGCGTGCGGGCGACTGCGTCGGCTTCAAAGCGGGCATCGCCGACGGCCATCAGCTGCAGAACCGCTCGAGCAGCGAGGCCGTCCTGCTCGAGATCGGCACGCGACTGCCGCAGCAGGACGAGGTCGACTATCCCGACATCGACATGCGGGCGCCGCGCGGACGCAACGGATTTACGCGCAAGGACGGCACGCCTTACTGAGGGCGGGTATCGCAACCATGCCGACCGTTCAGGCGCTCAACATCTATCCCATCAAATCCGCGCGCGCCCTTCCGCTCGCTTCGGTGAGCCTTGCCGCGACCGGCTTCGAATGGGACCGCCAATGGATGATGGTGGATGCGGCCGACAGCTTCATCACGCAGCGCACTCACCCGCGCCTTGCGCGCGTCGTCCCGTCGATCGGACCCGACGCGCTCACATTGAGCGCGGAAGGACTCGAGTCGCTCGATGTACCGCTCGCGGCAGCCGGCGCGTCCGTCACGGTGCAGGTCTGGAACGACAGCTGCATCGCGCAGGACCAGGGCGATGAGGCGGCCGAGTGGCTGAGCGAAGCGATCGGCGATGCGGTGCGGCTCGTGCGAGTCGGTCCGCACATGGTTCGCGATGCGAATCCGCGCTATGCAGAGCCGGATGCAGCTCCCATCACGTTCGTCGACGGCTACCCCATTCTCGTCTGCAATACGGCATCGCTTGCGAATTTGAACGCGCGCATGCCCTCGCCCGTGCCGATGGAGCGCTTCAGGCCGAATCTCGTCATCGATGGGCTATCCCCGTTCGAGGAGGATCGAATCGCGGCCCTCACGATCGAGTCGTTCCAAGGAGAGCCTGTCCGGCTGCGGCTTGTTAAGCCCTCGGTGCGCTGTGTGATCCCGTCGACCGATCAGCGCACCGGCGAGCGCTCGACGAATCCGCTCCCCTTCCTCCGGCAGTTTCGCTTCGACCGGGCATTGAAGGGCATCACGTTCGGCGAGAACGCGGTGATCGCCTCGGGGATCGGCCACACCCTCAGCGTCGGCGCTCGGTGCACGGCCCACTTCGATGCGCCGGCGGGGGCCTGAAGCCGAGAGGCCCTCGGCCGATTTACCGTAATCTGCCGCCGCGCAGCGCCTGGCAGGGGTGCGCGCGGTTTCGGCGCCCGATTTGTGCGCCGCGCCCGTGACGCGCTGCGGCACTCCGGCCAGACTGCCGTGAGATTTCAAACGGCAGCGGCGCGCATGGCGCCGCTCGAGAGGGTGCGGGGTCGTCTGTGATGCGGGTGGTCGCTGCCATCCTGGTAACGCTCGCCACGGCGGCGGTCGCCTGGACCGTTCTGGTGCTCCTCAAATGGCGCGCCCGTCGCCTGCGCGATACACGTTATCGGCGGATGCTCGAGCAATCTCCGAACGGTGTGCTGCTCGCCGATGCTGCGAGCCTGCGCATCGTCGACGCCAACCCCGCTTTCCTCGCAGCGATCGGCTACTCGCTCGCGGAGCTGCGCGCGCTCACTGTTCCGCAGGTCTTCGTCGACGATGGCACCGATGCCGAGGCGCTCGCCGAAAGACTTCGGTTCCCGGATTGTCGCGTGCCGATGCTCTTGCACCAGCGGTCCCAAAGCGGAGCGCTCCTCGAGATCGAGGCGACCGGCTATCGGCTGACTCTGGATGACGGCGAGCTCATCGCATTCGCGGCGCACGACGTGTCGCTCCGGCGCAAGGTCGAGGCGCAGCTGCTCGAGAAGCAGCAGCACCTCGATCATCTCGCGCATCACGATCAGCTAACGGGTCTGCCCAACCGGCTGTATCTCGCCCATCGCCTGCCCGGGGCGATCGAGGAGGCGAAAAAGAGCGGCACGATGCTCGCGGTGCTGTTCCTCGACCTCGATCGCTTCAAGCACATCAACGATTCCCGCGGCCACGAGACGGGCGACAGACTCCTCAAGACCGTGGCCGAACGCGTGCGCGCCACGGTGCGCGAGGGCGACATCGTCGTGCGCATGGGCGGCGATGAGTTCATCGTCGTGCTGCAGGCTTTGACGCGCATCGAGCTCATCAATGAGACGGCGGCGCGGATCAACGAGGCGCTCTCCGCGCCGGTGATCGTCGACGGCCGTCCGCTCGTCACCACGGTGAGCATCGGCGTGAGCCTCTTCCCGCGGGACGGCGCCGACATGGGCGAGCTGCTGCGCCATTCGGATACGGCGATGTATCAGGCGAAGGATCGCGGCCGCAACAACTTTCAGCTCTTCAGCCCCGTAATGGCGCGCAAGATTCGCGAGCGCGTGGCGATCGAGGCGAGTTTGCGTGCGGCGATCGAGCGCGACGAGCTCGACGTGCACTATCAGCCGATCGTGGAGATCTCGACCAATCGCGTGACTGCGCTCGAGGCGCTGCTGCGCTGGAAGCACCCGACTCAGGGCTACATCCTGCCCGGGCGCTTCATCGACATCGCCGAGGAGACGGGCCTCATCGTTCCGGTCGGCGAGTTCGTGCTCGATCGGGTGCTCGAGGACATGAGCTGCTGGCGCCGCGAGGGCGCCGCTCCGGTGCCCGTCGCGGTGAACATCTCCGCCGTGCAGCTGCAGCGCACGAATTTGCCCGAGAAGATCCGCGCGCTCACGCGCACTCACGACGTGAGCCCGACGATGCTGCAACTCGAGCTCACGGAGAGCGCGATGTTCGAGCGCCGGGAGTCGCGCGGCGGCGGGACACGCCGGGATGCGGTTTCCGCGCTCCGCGATCTCGGGGTGCGCATCGCAATCGATGATTTCGGCACGGGCTACTCGAGCCTCGGGTATCTCAAGCAGTGGCATGTCGATTTCCTCAAAATCGACCGCAGCTTCGTCCGCGACCTCGTGACCGACATGAGCGATCTCGCGATCGTCGGTGCGATCATCGCGATCGCTCGCCACCTCAACATCCGGGTGATCGCGGAGGGGATCGAGGGCTGGCAGCAGCTCGAGAAACTGCGCCAGCTCGGCTGCGGGCTCGCGCAGGGCTATCTGTTCGCGAAGCCCGCCCCGGCGCCGCAGTGTCGGCGCCTGCTGAACGGCGTTCCGCTCAGTCTCACGGACGATACGGCACAGACGGGCGAGTTCGAGCTGCCGGACCCGATGGGCGCAACCGGCACCTGACCGGAGCCGACGGCCTTCAGGGCGGCCGCCTTCGGCCTTGCAGCCCCGCGAAGCCCTTCGACCCTGCGCGGTCCCGCTCGTGCGAGAATGCACGGGATGCAGCAGCCGCAGTGCGCGGATGCCGTGCTGATGGTTCGGCCGGCCGCGTTCGATTACAACGTAGAGACCGCCGCGAGCAACCGGATGCAGCGCCGGGCGAGCCTTGCAAGCGGCGAAGCCGCCAAGCGGGCCCGGGCGGAATTCGATCGCGTCGCCAATGCGCTGCGGAGCGAAGGCATTCGGGTCTGTGTGGCGGAAGACACGCCCGAGCCGGCGAAGCCGGATGCGGTATTTCCCAACAACTGGGTGAGTTTCCACGCGGACGGCACGGTCGTGCTGTACCCGGTTCAGGCCGAGAACCGGCGGCGGGAGCGCCGCCCCGAGCTCATCGCGCATGTCGCCGATCAGCTCGGCTTTCGTGCGCGCCGCACGCTTGACCTCACCGCCCACGAAGCTGCGGGACGCCATCTCGAGGGCACGGGCAGCCTCGTCCTCGATCATGTCGCCCGCGTGGCTTACGCCTGCCGCTCGCCGCGGACGAGCGATGCCGTACTCGCTGAATGGTGCCGGGAGATGGGCTACGAGCCCGTCTCGTTCAACGCGTTCGATCGCGGCGGCACGCCGCTCTATCACACGAATGTCCTGATGTGCATCGGCAGCCGTGTCGCGGTGGTCGGCACCGAAGCAATCGCGCCCGAGGATCGCCGCACGGTGCTCGGCCGGCTTGGGGCATCGAGTCGCGAGATCATCGAGATCGGTCACGAGGGCATCGAGCGCTTTGCGGGGAATGCCCTCGAGCTCGCGAGCTGGGACGAAGCGCTCGGGGATTGCTCGGTGTGGGTCATGTCTGCGACCGCGCGGGCCGCATTCGATGCGGGCGCGTTTGCGCGCCTCGCGGGCGGCAGCGACACGGTGCTCACGGTCGAGATTCCGACGATCGAGCAGCTCGGCGGCGGAGGCGTCAGATGCATGCTCGCCGAGGTATTCTGCCCGCCGTGATCGAGCTCGTGCTCAAGATGTTCGTGAGCTATCTGCTCGGATCGCTCCTCGGCAGTTTGCTTCTCGCCCGTCTCACGGGCCGCGCCGACATTCGCGTGCTCGGCAGCCGCAACCCCGGGAGCACGAACGCGCTGCGCTCGCACGGGAAGCCTTTCGCGCTCGGCGTGGCGATCATCGACGTGGGCAAAGGATGGGTTGCCACGCGGCTTCTGCCCACGTGGGGGTTGCCGCTCTCGCAGGTTGCGAGTGCCGCGCACAGCTGGGTGCCCGCGGCCTGCGGCATGGCCGTGATGCTGGGCCATGTGTATCCGCTGTGGTTCGGATTCCGCGGTGGCAAGGGCGTCGCGACCTTCTTCGGCGCAGCGATCGGGCTTGCGCCGCTGCTCGCCCTCGCTCCGCTTGCCGCCTGGGCCGCCGTCCTCCTCGCAACGGGATACGTTGGACTCGCCTCGATTGTCGCAGGCGTCTCGCTCCCGATCTGCGTCGAGGCAGACAGGCTCGCCCGGTATCGGCCCTTCCTGGCCTTCGCCCTGTTCGCGGCGGTGCTCATCGCGTTCACCCATCGCGCGAACATCGCCCGCATGCTGTCAGGCAGCGAGCCGCGCGCGCGCCGTCCGTGGCAACTCGGCCGGGATGAGGCTTCCTGATCATGCTCGAGCGCATACGAGCCGCAAAGAGCGCGAGCAACGCGCGGCGTACCGAGCGTGCGGCCCGTGCTGCGTCGGCGGCCCCACGTGCGCGTTCGGCGCGTGGCGCGTTTGAAAGCCGCCCGCTCGTACCGCAACTCTTCGCGCAGCTCGCCGCGGGAAAATTCCGGTCGGGCGCGGTGCTCGCACAGCAGCTCGGGGTGAGTCGCAACGCGATCTGGAAAGCGGTACGGGCCCTGCGCGAGCTCGGCGTCGCAATTCATGCGGTCCCACATCGGGGATATCGGTTCGCAGTTCCCTGTGAGCCTCTCGAGCCTGTGGCCATTCAGGCGGCGCTCAGTCCGCAAGTGCGCCGTCGTATACGCCGTCTCGAAGCGGTCTGGTCGGCCGAGTCCACCAACGCGGCACTCCTCGCGCGCAAAGAGATACCACCGGAGCTCGCCGATGTTTTGGTCGCCGAGTATCAAACGGCGGGTCGCGGCCGCCTCGGGCGGAGGTGGCTCGCCCCGCCTGGGGGATCGATTTGCCTGTCGATCGGCTGGAGCTTCCCCGAAGTGCCGCCCGATCTCGCCGCGCTCGGTCTCGCGGTCGGCGTCTGTGCGCTCCGGGCCGTCCGCGCACACCTCACTCACGAGGGACTTGCCGAAACGGCTCCGTCGCGCGAGTCGACGCAGCCAGGTCTCGCGCTCAAATGGCCCAACGACCTCATCCTCGACGATCGCAAGCTCGGTGGAATCTTGATCGAGCTGCGCTCAGAGTCCGCCGGTCCGACGTACGTCGTCGTCGGAATCGGCATCAACCTGGCGCTCGGCGCGAAATTTCTGCAGAAGGTTGCTGACACGGGTACCCACGCGACCGACCTTGCTTCGATGGGCGCCGAACCCCAGAGGCGCAATGCGCTCACCGCCAGCCTCACCGGCGAGATCATCGAGGGCCTCGCGCGCTTCCGGCACGAGGGACTGCGTCCGTTCCTCGAGGAGTGGCGAGCCGCCGATGCACTCTGCGGCCGCGCGGTAACGGTACGCACCGCGGAGACCGCGTGGCGAGGGATCGCCCGTGGCATAGACTCGAGTGGGGCGCTGCTCGTCGAGACCGCACAAGGCACGCACAAAGTCCTCTCGGGCGATGTCAGCGTGCGAGCCGCAGGCGGATGAGCGGATCGCACCGGGCGGCGGGCGTTCTGCTCGTCGACATCGGCAACACGCGGATCAAGTGGGCTCTTTGGTACGCGGGCCGACTCGGTCGCATCGGTGCGGCGGCCTACCGCGACTGGTCGAGCGAGGACTTCGCGCGTCATTTGTTTCGTCAACCCAGAGCCAAACGCGCCTCACGGCTCGAGCGCATCATCGTTGCGAGCGTCGCGGACGAAGGCGTCCTGCGTCGGCTCGCCGCCGGCGCGCGCCGGGCCCATTCCGCGGGCGGCACATCATCGTCATCGATGCGCCGCACGAGCATTCCGACACTGGAGATCATCGAGACCTCGCGACGCGCGGCGGGCGTCGTCACTCGCTATGAGGAGCCCTGGCGCCTGGGCATCGATCGTTTTCTCGCCGTCATCGCCGCGCACCATCTGGCCGGATCGCGCGGAGCCTGCGTGATCAATGCCGGCACGGCCGTGACGCTCGATCTCGTGGATGGCCAGGGAGTGCACCGGGGCGGCGCCATCCTCCCCGGTCCGCAGCTGATGATGGAGAGCCTGCTCCGGCAGACGGCCGGGATTGCGCGGCGGGCGCGCGGATCGAGCCGCGGGGGCGTTCCGAGCCGGGCCGGCGTTCCGAGCCGCTCTGGGGCCATTTTCGCGCGCGATACGGCCGCGGCGATCGAGCAAGGTGCCGTGCATGCCGTCGCCGGCGCAGTCGAGCGCGCGATCGCCGCCTCCCGCCAGGAGCTCGGCGGCGCACCTCCGCTCGTCATCTTGACCGGAGGAGGTGCCGCGGAGCTCCGCCGTCTCCTTAGAGTTCGCTGCATCGAAGTGCCCGATCTGGTCCTCAGAGGGATCGCCCTGCATGCCGGTCTCGCGCTACGCTAGCGCGCCGGGGTCGCCTCCAGCTAAGTCCAAGCCGCTTCGAGTCGAGTCTGCTGCACTTGAGCCTGCGCACCACATTTTTGTTGTTGCTCTTTGCGAACCTGGCGTTCCTCGGCTGGGCCGCTCTGATCGACGTGCCGGCCGAGCCGGCCGAGAGCGGCAGCATCAGCAACCTGCCGCAGTTGAAGCTGCTGAGCGAGGTGCGCGGGACCGTTTCGTCCTCGGCCTCTGCATCAGGGGCGGCCTTGGGCACGCCAGCGCGCAGCGCACCCACCGCCACCGGCGGTGATGCGCCGGCAACCAGCAAATCGACGGTGAAGGGCTCGGCTGGCGCAGCGGCGTCGGCAGGGTCTGCGACCGCATCGCAAGGCACCGCCTCGCAAGGCACTGCCTCGCAAGGCACTGCCTCGTCAGTGGGAACGACCGCACCGGCACCCCGGGTCGCTGCAGCTTCCGCGGAGCTTCCCACTGGGGCGAGCGGGCGCTGCGTCACGATCGGACCGTTTGGCGATCCGGAGCGCGCACGGGAAGCGGCGGATGTGCTGCGCGAGCGCGGTTTCAAACCGCGCGGCCGAATGGCCGCAGTCCGCCAGCCTCAGGGCTATTGGGTCTTCGTCGGTGGATTGAAATCATCCGCCGATGAGACGAGCGTGCTCGATCGTCTCGAACGCAACGGCATCTCCGATGCCAAAGCAATGCCGAGCTCGGATTCGGGCTCGGATTCCGGCCACCGCGTCTCGGTCGGCCTGTTCAACGCGCTCGATGGGGCAGAGCGTCGCGCACGCGCCGTGCGACGGCTCGGGCTCGATGCGCAGGTCGAGCCTCGTTCCGCACAGCAGGCGCACTGGCTCGATGTGGACCTGGCCTCGAGCAGCCAATCGCTTCCCGCGGAAGGCTTGCTGTCACTCGAGGAGCCGGGGTCGCGGCTCGAGATCAAAGAATGTCCGGCGCCGGAGCCGCTCACCGCGGCAGGGCACCCGCGCCTGGAGTGAGGCGATAGCGCCCGGCGCCATGCGCTAGAATCCGTCCATCCCACCAGGCCGGCTTAGCTCAGCGGTAGAGCAGCGGTTTTGTAAACCGTTGGTCGGGGGTTCAAGTCCCTCAGCCGGCATCAATTTTCAATTCAATCACTTACATGCGGCTGCTGATCGGATAATCAGTGCCCGACCCGCGGATTGACCGCCGTGGCATTTCCTATACGATGTGACATCGTATAGGATGTCACATGATGAAGCCATCGCGCGTCGTCCTGGACAGCTCCGTGATCGTGGCCGGACTTCGCAGCCGCCTCGGGGCAAGCAATCGTCTGTTGGAGCTCGTTGCCGAACAGAGGCTGATTCCACTCGTGACGACCGCGCTCTTCCTCGAGTATGAGGAGGTCCTGAAGCGCCCCGAGCAGCGACTGGCCACGGGCATGAGCGAAGCGGATATCGCAGGATTCTTGGGAGGTTTTGCAAGTGCCGCAGAACCGGTCGAAGTCCATTTTCTTTGGCGCCCGCTACTCTCCGATCCGGACGATGAGCTGGTCCTCGAATGCGCCGTCAATGGAAGCGCTGAAGCCATTGTCACGCACAACACGAGGCATTTCCTGCCGGCGTTTCGTGAGCTGAAAATGGCAATCGTTACGCCTCGGACCCTGTTGAAGAGGTTTCAAGCATGAGCAAAAGCACCTACCCCTTGAAACTGCCGAGCTCCATCAAGAAGGCGGCGGCCGAGCTGGCGGCAAGTGACGGTGTTTCTCTGAATCAGTTCATTGCGGCGGCAGTAGCAGAGAAAGTCGGGAGCCTGCGCACCGCCCGCGAGTTCCTGCGCGAGCGCGCAGGGTCGTCGAAGCCGGGAGATATGCTGAAGTTTCTGCGTCGGGCGCCGAAGGTGCCTCCGGCCGCCGATGATCTGAGGTAAAGCGCTGCGACGGTGCCTTCGGCCTTGTAATGAGCCTTGCGGCAGCCGCTGGCCAAGCGGTCCGTCTATCCAACACGGTCTCCCGTGAGAACGCCGAAGACCGTGCTCGGAGCTGGCGTTCGGTAGGTCCCCGAATATGAGCGGCGCTGGGACCGGCGGGCCATGGCCCAGCGGCGCTCGCGATGAGTTCTTGCTCGCCGCCATCGCACAGGATCTCCGCCGAATGGCAATGCGGGTCTGTCCGCTACCACCAGACGTTGAGATCGCGACCACGTAAAACAGGACGGCGCCACCACCGACTGTCTGAACGATGAGTCCACTGGTCTCAAGCGAAGACTCGCCGCCAGCGAGCATGATCCCGGCCGGATCCCAAGAGAATCCCGCGCCACAAACGGAGTTTTTCAACGGAATAGGCCAAAACGAGTCGTCCCTTCCTCAAGCCGCAATCAGGACACCGGATGGTATGCTCGAACGTGCTTCATCCGCGCCGGAGCTATGAGTGGCAATTCTTTCGACTCGACTCACTCGCTTTCTGAACATTCGGCATCCGATCGTCTCAGCGCCGATGGCCTTCGCGGGTGGAGGCGCATTGGCCGCTGCGGTCAGTCGAGCAGGCGGTTTAGGTCTAATCGGCGGTGGCTATGGCGATCCGACTTGGCTTACGAAGCAATTCGATGCCGCCAATGGCGAACGGGTCGGTGTGGGCTTCATCACATGGTCGCTGCAGCGCTCGCCGTCCCTGCTGATCGACACGCTGAAGCGCAATCCGGCGGCCGTTATGCTCTCGTTTGGTGATCCGCGCCCTTTCCTCGACGATATACGGGGTGCTGGCGCCATCCTGATTTGTCAGTGTCAGAACATGGGCCATATCGAGGAAGCGCTCCGAGCCCATGCCGACGTTGTCGTGGCGCAAGGTGCCGAAGCCGGAGGACATGGCGCGTCACGCGGGACGTTGACGTTGGTTCCCGAAGCGGCAGACCTCATCGCCGAACGTTCCCCTGAAACGCTATTGCTCGCTGCAGGTGGCATCGCCGACGGGCGTGGCCTCGCGGCGGCACTGATGCTCGGAGCGGATGGCATACTTGTCGGTACCCGACTGTGGGCATCGAATGAGGCGCTTGTGAAGGAACGCCACCGTGCGTCTATTCTTGAGTGCACTGGCGACGACACCCTGCGTACGCGCGTACCGGACATTGTCAGGCAGCTTCCCTGGCCCGCCGAATTCACGGCCAGGATTCGCCGGAACACGTTCACGGACCGCTGGCATGGTCGAGAAGAGGAACTCGAGCGCAACATCGCTGTTGAGGGTCCACGCTATCAGCTGGCCTTCGAAGTAGGCGACCCCGAGAATACAGGGGTTTGGTTTGGCGAATCCGCAGGTCTTATCCACGCCATTGAGCCGGCAGCAACCATTATTGCGCGAATGGTTGCGGAAGCTACACTTCGGCTTCGCCGTTATGCCGGTGCGATTGTCGACTAAGCCGTGATCGACGAAGTCTGGGACGTCGACATCCACGACACAGACTCCATCCTGGGAACGAGCACTGAAGCTGGCCGGGTGCGGCCACAGCAGAACCGGTCGGTGGCCGGGATCGGTAGCTCTCCGAATTGCGGACGTTCCTCCAGAGTCCAATCCGACACTGTCAAGGCTTGGACGCGCCAGAGTCGAATGTGTATACTTGTATCGCCTTATACACACTACGGCGCACTTCCATGCGGACCAACATCGTCATCGACCCAAAGCTCATGGACGAGGCGTTGCGCCTGTCCGGAGCACCCACCAAACGACAGGTAGTCGAGGATTCTTTGCGATTGCTCATTCAAGTCAAGAGGCAAGAACGGCTGCGCAAGGCGCGCGGCAAACTGAAGTGGACGGGCGACTTGGAAGCGATGCGGCGCGACCATTAGAACCGACCGATGGTTTTAATCGACACATCGGTTTGGGTCGATTTCTTCAATGGGGTGAGCAGCGCCGAGACCGACGAACTCGATCGGCTACTCGGAACGGGGCGCATTCTCATAGGCGATCTGATTCTCGCGGAGATATTGCAGGGATTTGCAAGAGATACTGATTATCGGCGCGCTCGTAGCCTCCTCATGGAGCTTCCGTATGCCGACCTCGGCGGCCGCGAGATCGCGCTGGCGGCGGCGGACAACTATCGTAGGCTCAGACGGCGCGGCTTCACGGTTCGGAAGACGATCGACGTGATCATTGGCACATTCTGCATGGTCAACGATCACGAACTGCTGCATTGTGACCGCGACTTTGATTGCATGGAACAGGGGCTCGGCCTTCGAATCTCCAGGCAGACACGATAGGCAGCGTCCGGCCAACTGCTGACAGTCGCCGTGGAATTCGGAATTCCCGTTTGCGGACACCCAGGCAAGCGACGACGGATTGCCACGTCCAATCGGAGATCCTCGCCGCCGTCGCGCTTCGCTACGGCCGCTGATAAC
>DATNFW010000007.1:0-34328 GCA_035606175.1 Steroidobacteraceae bacterium
CGCGGGTCCTCGAGACGCACGGAGGTGTGCTCGACCGGGACGCCGTGCCGCCGCGCGAGCCTCATGACCTCATCCTCGATGTCGTTGCGCGAGGTGAGGTCGGATGCGTTGAGGGTCCGCTCGTACAAACGCCGCGCAGCCATTATCGGCCGCAGCTCCTCGATCTTGCGATCGTGCGGATCGAAACGCGCTTCCACCGCCCGAAAGCGCGCATAGAGCTGCGGCGAGAGCCAATCGCCGAGCGCCTGTTTTTCCGGGATCTTCCGCGTGCGCCGGTATTGAACGTACAAACGCAGCATCGAGATCGGGCCCGCATGAACGCTCACCGCCGGATTCGAGGCGAGGACCACATCGGCGTGCTCGAGCACGCTCTCCACTTCCCGCGAGCGCCACGTCATCCGCTTCGGCAGCGGGTCGAGCGTGCCGAGGAGCCACGCGACATGATCGCCCTTCGAAACGCGCCAGAGACTCGGCCCCGGACGCTCGCCGGTGACCTCGATCTCCTGGACCGCGGCGGAGCCGCCGTTGCCCGAGGTCTCTCCGAACGCAATCGCTCCGCCGAGTCCGGCGAGCGCAAGCAGCGCAACGCAGCCGATCGCAATCCCCCTCGCATGCGCTCGTCGCTTCGCAGGCGCCAAAGCCGAAGTCATCCGCGCACGCGACTGTCTCGGCGCGGGAGCCTCGGCCGTCCGCGGCACGAGCTCGAGCAGCGTGATCTCCGAAGGCGCGCCGAAGCGTTTCGGCGGCCCCCAGTATCCAGTGCCACGGCTGATGTAGATCCACATCCTGCCGAGGCGGTGCAGCCCCGCCGTAAAAGGCTGCTGCAGCCGCACGAAGAACATCCACGGCCAGAATTGTCCCCCGTGCGTGTGACCCGAGAGTTGCAGATCGAACCCGGCACGCAGCGCCGCGAAGGCGCTGCGCGGCTGATGGGCGAGGAGGATGCGCGCGCCGGCATCCGCCGGTGCACCGGCGATCGCGGCCTGCGGGTCGCTGCGCTGCGCCGGATCGAAACGGTGCGCGCTGAAATCGGTCACACCCGCGACGACGATGCGCGCGCCGCGGTGGGCGAGCACGACATGCTCGTTCATGAGGACACGCAGTCCGAGGCGAGTGAGCTCCGCTATCCATGGCCGCTCGCCCGAGTAGTACTCGTGGTTGCCCGTCACGAAAAATGCCCCGTGCCGCGCGCGCAGCTCACCGAACGGGGCCGTATGCGCCGCCAGCTCCGCGACGGTGCCGTCGACCAGATCGCCCGTCACGGCGATGAGGTCGGCATCGAGCCCGTTGACGGCGCGCACGATCGCATCGACGTAACGGAGTTTGATGGTGCGCCCGACGTGCACGTCGCTCACTTGAGCGATCGTGAAGCCGTGCAGCGCGGAAGGCAGATCGGCGAGCGGAATGCGCACCCGCACGATGCGCGCGCGGCGGCGCGCATTCGCAAATCCGACGCCGGTCGCAATGAAGGCCAGCCCGACCACCGCGGCGGCGGAGGCGGTCGAGAGCAGATGTACATGCGGTGCGGATAACGGGAGAATGGCCGCGGCCAAGACGAGCTCGCGGAGCAGCGTGAACACAGCGAGCGACGAGAACAGGCCCGTCGCAAAGAGGCCCGCGACCGTAATTCGATCCGACCAGCGGCTGCGCCGGTGCGCCCGGGCGCGGAACCCGAGGACCATCGCGCCAAACGAGAGCGCAAGCAGCAGCGCGCCCGTGAGTCGAGCGCCGAAATCGATCGGCAGGTCGGGGAGGATGCGCAAGCCCACATAGGCGTGCAGCAGCCCGAGAACGGCAATGAGCATCAGTTGGCGCTTGCGGCGTCTCACGGGGGCGAAGCGGAGCAAAGCATTGCGTTATATGGGCCCTGAATCAAAGGCTTCAAGCGTGCCCGCACGCGAGGCGGACGGCCTGCCGGTTCCGCGCCGGTACTGGGCGATCGCCGCGATCGTGCTCGCGATCGCGATGTCGGTGCTCGACAGCAGCATTGCGAACGTCGCCCTGCCTACCCTCGCGCACCAATTCCACACCTCCGCGGCCAGCTCCGTTTGGGTGATCAATGCATACCAGATCGCCATCCTCGTGTCGCTCCTGCCGCTCGCTGCCCTCGGTGAGATCATCGGCTACCGCCGCGTCTCGCAGGCGGGACTCGCCGTCTTCACGGTCGGCTCATTCGCCTGCGCCCTCTCGCCCTCCATGCTCGCACTTGTCTGTGCCCGCATACTCCAGGGCTTCGGCGCCGCCGGGATCATGAGTGTCAATGCCGCGCTCGTGCGCTTCACCTACCCGCACCGGCTCCTCGGACGCGCGGTCGGGATCAATGCGTTCGCGGTTGCAACTTCGGCTGCCATCGGTCCGACCGTCGCATCCGCCGTGCTCGCCGTGGCCCAATGGCGCTGGCTGTTTGCGATCAACGTGCCAATCGGTATCGTCACGCTCGCCGTCGCACGCTTTGCGCTGCCCTTCACGCCTCATTCGCAGCGCCGCATCAACTGGGTAAGCGCATGCCTTCACGTCGGTGCGTTCGGACTGACCTTAAGCGGCCTGCAGTCGCTCGCGCACGACGCCACGGGCCCTTTCGCATACGCAGAGCTTGCGCTCGGCGCCGCGCTCGCGGTTGCGCTCGTCCGCCACGAGCTCGAGCGCGAGACGCCTCTCATTCCCTTCGATCTGCTGCGCATCCGATTGTTCTCACTTTCGATCGCAACGTCCGTGTGCTCCTTCACGGGTCAGATGGCCGCCCTGGTCGCACTGCCATTCGAGATCGAGCGCCTCGGCCACAGCGCCGTCGCAACGGGACTGCTGATGACGCCCTGGCCCGTCGCCGTCGCGTGCGCGGCGCCGATCGCCGGCCGGCTCGCCGACCGCTTCCCGTCGGGCCTCCTCGGCGGCATCGGGCTCGCGACGCTGGCCTGCGGTCTCTTCCTTCTCGCCACATTTCCTCGCGGAGGCACCGATGTCGACTTCATCTGGCGCATGGTCCTCTGCGGTATCGGCTTCGGCATCTTTCAGTCACCGAACAATCGCACCATGATCGTCTCCGCGCCACGATCCCGCAGCGGCGCGGCGGGCGGAATGCTGAGCACCGCTCGACTTCTCGGCCAGACGACCGGGGCGGCAGGCGTCGCCATTCTGTTCCGTGTCTTCCCCGATCGGGGTTCGAACCTCGCGCTCTTCGTCGCAGCCGCGGTCATGCTCCTCGCTGCGCTCGTGAGTCTCTCCCGCCTCGGCGCCGAGGGGGTACCGGCGCAAACCTGATCGCATGTCGGAATTGCCGCATCACACGCCGTTCGCTGCGTTGAGGCCGCGCTGACGCGCTTCGGACGCATCGACGTTTGATCAACAACGCCAAGCGCCGAAGCCGCTGCACGACCCTCAGAGGCGGTCCGAGCAGCGGCACTAGCGGAGCTGCCGGGCGGCGGCCGTTGGTGGGCGCCAGCGCGCTGGCGCTAGTGGCGCCTGCGGGCTAGCGCTCGCGGTGCAGGCGCGGCTTCATCGATCGGGCGACATCGGGCGGGATGCCATAATCCGCGACGATCGACGCATTGTCGGTGAGGCCGAGCGCCTCGCGCTGGACGATATAGGACCAGTAAGCCTCTCCCGCCTGAGCGACGAGCTCCGCGCGAGTCTGGGCTCGGCCGCCCGCGCGCCTGCGATTGATCGCTCCCGAATCGAATTTGCGAAGCTTATCCAGCGCCACGCGCAGCTGGCGGCCGCTGCGACCGAGAGATGCGGCCTTCTCGCCGGCGATCTCCGTCTCGAGGGCGCTCGGAACCTTGCCCATACGCCGATGATATCGCCTATCCTTGCGCAATTTCCTCCGGGAGCTCCAAGCATGGCCACCATCGTGGGCGGCATCGCCACCTCGCACACTCCGACGATCGGGTTCGCCGTAGATACGCAGAAGCAAAAGGACCCCGTGTGGGCACCGATTTTCGAAGGCTACGAGCCGGTGCAACAGTGGCTCGCCGAAAAGCGTCCGGACGTCCTCTTCTATATCTACAACGATCACGTCACTTCGTTCTTCTTCGATCACTACTCGCATTTCGCACTCGGGGTCGGTGACCGCTACTGGCCGGCGGACGAGGGTGGCGGGCCGCGCAAGCTTCCACCGATCGAGGGCCACCCCGCCCTTGCACGGCACATTGCCGCAGGGCTGGTCGCCGATGAGTTCGATCTTTCTTATTTTCAGGCGAAAGGCCTCGATCACGGATTTTTCTCGCCGATGTCGCTCCTCTGGCCGCACGAGCACGGCTGGCCCGGAGCGATCATCCCGCTCGCGGTGGGGGTGCTGGAGTTCCCGATTCCCTCTGCGCGGCGCTGCTTCAAGCTCGGACGCTCGCTCCGCAAGGCGATCCAGAGCTACCCGGAAGATTTGAAAGTCGCGATCGTCGGCACCGGGGGACTGTCGCACCAGGTGCACGGGGAGCGCGCGGGCTTCAACAACACACCTTGGGATATGGAATTTCTCGAGCTGCTCGAGAAGGACCCCGAGAAACTGACGGAGCTCACGATCGCCGACTATGCCGAGCGCGGCGGAGTCGAGGGCGCCGAGGTCATCATGTGGCTCATCATGCGGGGCGCCCTCTCGAAGAAAGTCCGCAAGCTCCATCAAACGTATTACCTGCCCTCGATGACCCCGATCGCAACGCTCATCTACGAGGACGCCTCGGGCGAACAATTCGAGGAGTCCGTGCCTGCGTACCGCGAGCGCATCGCGCGTCAGTGGGCGGGGATCGAGACGCTTCCGGGCTCGTATCCGTTCACGCTCGAGCGCAGCGTGAAGGCGTACCGCATCAACGAGTTCCTTCACCGCCTGATCGTCCCCGCGGACCGCAAGCGCTTCCTCGAGGACCCTGAGCCGATGTTCGAGGAGGCGGGCCTCACGCAGGAGGAGCGCGACATGATCCGCCGCCGCGACTGGCGCGCGCTGGTGCACTACGGCGTGATCTTCTTTTTGCTCGAGAAGCTCGCCGCAGTGGTCGGCACGACCAACCTGCACGTGTATGCGGCGATGCGTGGGCAATCGCTCGAGGACTTCCAGAAGACGCGCAATGCGCAGGTGCTCTACTCGGTCGCGGGACAAGATGAAGGCAAGAAGAAGTGGGACGTGCCGGCCCAGCGCTGATGCGCTGACGCGCTGCGGCCCAGCGCCGATCCGCTGGCGCCACTTACGCCGGCTCGACCTCCCGCATGCGATCGACGGTCCTCAGGGGCGGGAAAGCCCACATCCAGATCGCAACGACGGCGAGCGTGCCGATGCCGCCCAGCACGACGGCCGGTATCGTGCCGAATAGCGCGGCTGTCACGCCCGACTCGAACCCGCCAAGCTCGTTCGAAGCGCTGATGAAGAGCGTGCTCACCGCGCTCACCCGCCCGCGCATGGCATCCGGAGTCGCAAATTGAACGAGCGCGGCACGGATGTACACGCTGATTTGATCGGCGGCGCCGCAGACCGCGAGCGCCGCGAGCGACAAGCGAAAGTCGCGCGATAATCCGAAGACGATCGTCGCAACTCCGAAGACCGCAACCGCCGTGAACATCGTGCCGCCCACGCGCCGCTCGATCGGCCGGCGCGTGAGCAAGAGCGCTACGATGGCCGCGCCGACCGCCGGCGCGCTGCGCAGCACCCCGAGGCCCGTCGGCCCGACGTGCAGGATGTCGCGCGCATAGATCGGCAGCAGCGAGACTGCGCCGCCAAGCAGCACCGCGAACAGATCGAGCGAGATGGCGCCGAATACGATCGGGCGCGAACGAACAAAGTTGATCCCTTCGTGGACGCGCGCCAGACGGCTCGCGAGCACCGCGTTGTCGCGCGCGGCGCGCCTGCCCCCGAGAAGCGTCAGCGCGAAAGCGGCGACGAGAAACGTGACGAGGCAACCGCCGTAAGCGAGCGCCGGCCCGAGCGCGTAGGCGAAGCCGCCGACCGCGGGCCCCCCGATGATCGCGAGCTGCGAGATCGAGGAGCTCCACGCGATCGACTTCGAGAGCCGCTCCGGTGGCACCAGAAAGGGCAGCAGCGATCGGCCCGCGGGTCCCGAGAAGCCGCGGGCGGACCCGAAGATGAGGACGATGCCGTAGAGCGGCCACACCGAGTGCTGGTGCGTCAGGACGAATACAAGCAGCAGCGCGCTCGCAACGGCTTCGACGAGCCGGGCCAGAGCCAGAATCCGCCGCTGATCGAAGCGATCGGCGAGCTCGCCCGCCGGCAGCGCGAGCAGGAACATCGGCAGGAACTCCACGAGCCCCACGATGCCGAGCGCGAGCGCACTGCGCGTGAGGTCGTAGACCTGCCAGCCGACACACACCGACTCCACGAGCATTGCCACGCGCGCAAGCACCTGGGCGCAGAGATAAAGCGGGAGGTCGCGGTCGCGGTAGACCGGCCGGCGGAGCGTGTCCATTCGAGAGCTCGATTCTACCCGGCGGATGCCGGGGCGGCACGTACGGCAGCCCGCAGTGAACCGAAGGCGCCCGATGGGGGCACTCAGAAGAGCAGCCGCATGCAACTGCAGGATACCGCGTCGGCCGCGCACAATGGTCGTCAACACGCGATACCTGTTCACGCTCCTGCTGTCGGCCCTCGACATCGATACGATCTGCGATGTCGGCTCGATGGACGGAGACGATGCGCTGAGATTCCGGCGCGCGCGCCCGGCGGCCACGATCTACGCGCTCGAGCCCCATCCGGACAATTACCGCAAGATGAGCGCCGATGGCGTGCTCCAGCGGCGCAGTATCCAGGTCGCTCCGGTTGCTGCGGCCGAGAGCGACGGGGAGGCCGACTTCTTCCTCGTCCATGCGAGTGAGAATCAGCGCGACCGCCGCGGGATGAGCTCCCTCTACGAGCGCGCCGGAGCCTCGGCCCCGCGAAGCGTCGTCAAAGTCCGCACCACTCGGATCGACACCTTTCTCGACGGCGAGCGCTCCTCGCGCATGCGGCTCGCACTGTGGATCGACGCGGAAGGAAAGGCTCACGAAGTGATCGAGGGAGCGCGCGGCACGCTCGAGGGCCTGCTGCTGCTCCATGTCGAGCTCGAAACGACGCCGTGCATCGGCGCCGCGCAGAAGCTCTATCCCGATGTGAAAGCCCTCCTGCACAGGCTGGGCTTTTTCGAGCTCGCGACGGACCAGCCGAACGGCGCTACACAGTTCAATGCCGTCTTCGTTCGCCGCGGCCTGCCGAATGCCATCCGTTGGTGGATAGGCGTCTGCCTCGTCCGCGCACGCCTGCGTCATTTGACATTCAGGCTGGCCCGGCGGGCCTGTCCCGCCGGTCTGCGGCATCTGCAGGCGCTCAAAATGAACCTGCGATATCGCGCCGGGTACTCAAGCCGAGGCACCACTCGCGCGAGTTGACGGATCATGCGAATTTGCCGAGCGATGCGATGGGCCGCCGTGCTGGCCGCAGCGGCCGCGGCGGCTTGCACGGGCAACGGACACGGACTCGATCAGAACGGACAGCCCCTCGGCCCATCGGGCAGTGGGGGCGTGCCGCTGACGGCGGAATTCACGTCGATCCAGGACAACGTCTTCACACCGATCTGCACGCGCTGCCACATCGGTGCGAGCGCGCCCGAGGGTCTGCAGCTCGACGAGGCGCACAGCTACGGACTGCTCGTCGGTGTTCCGAGCGCAGAGCAGCCGGGCGTCATGCGGGTCGCTCCCGGCGACCCGGATGGCAGCTATATCATCCGCAAGCTCGAGGGTGCCTCGGGCATCTCGGGCGGGCGGATGCCGCTCGGCGGTCCGTACCTGCCTCAGTCGACGATCAATGTGATCCGTCAATGGATCAGCGATGGTGCGCAGGCACCGCAAGGCGTTGCGCACATCGAGGCGAGGCCCGCGTTCGAGGTCGTCGCGACTTCGCCTTCCGATGCGGCGACCGTCACCGCGCCGGTCCGTCATATCGTCGTCGTCTTCTCGAGCGAAGTTGAAGCGGCCCTCGTCAACTGGACGACACTCCAAGTCGAGCCGGTCTCCGGCACGGAATTTCTCACACCGACCGCCACGCCCATTCCGAGCACGTTCGAGATCGCTCCGGGCAACCCCGCAACAGTTCTCATCAACCCTGTCTCGCCGCTCGGTCCCGGCAAGTACCGCGTGACCGTGCGAGGCACGGGTGACTCCGGGGCGCTCGCGAGCGTCTCGGGTGTGGGGCTCGGCGCCGACTACGACTTCGTGTTCACCGTGGAGCCCGCGCGATGAGCCGCCCCGGCGCCCTGCCCTCGTTACTGCCGCTCCTGCTCCTCGCCGCGCTCGCTGCAACGAGCGCACGAGCCGAACCGTACCTCGCGGTTCAGCAAGGCTTCAAATGCACGCAGTGCCACGTCAACCCGACGGGCGGCGGGATGCGCAACACCTTCGGCGACGTGTTCGCGCAGACGCTGATGCCGATGAAGCACATCGATACCGGTCAGGAAGCCTGGACGGGCGCGGTCAATTCGTTCATCGGCATCGGCGGCAACATGCGCTACGACTGGACGATGACGGACGTGCGCCACCAGCCCTCCGCCAATCAATTCTCCATGGAGCAGACTCGCGTGTATCTCGACGCGAGCATGATTCCGAACCGGCTGATCGTATATGCCGATGAGCTGGTGGCTCCCGGCGGCGCGACCAATGAGGAAGCATGGGCCATGTACTGGTCCGCCAGTCACGACTGGTACGTGAAGGCCGGGCAGATGTATCTGCCGTTCGGGTTTCGCCTGCAGGATCAGACCGCGTACGTGCAGCAGGTGTCGGGCATAAACATGACCACACCCGACCGAGCCGTGGAGGCCGGCTATCTGCACGGCCCCTGGGATGCACAGCTCGATGTGAGCAACGGCACCGCGGGCGGTCCAGTTGTCGGCAACGGCAAGCAGTTCACCGGACAGTTGAGCTTCGTGCAGCCGATCTGGCGTCTCGGACTCGCGCTCGATCTGAACAATTCCGCCGCGAGTGGACGGCGCACGGCGTATGGCCTCTTCGGCGGCTTGAAGACCGGACCGATCGCCTGGCTCGCGCAGGCGGACGTCGTCGTCGATCACACCTCCCAGGAGAGCCTGAGGACTGCGGGGGGGCTGCTCGAAGCCGACTGGATGATCTCACAGGGACAGAATCTCAAGCTCTCCGCAGAGCAGCTTGCGCCCGATCTCTCGGTGAGCATCCGGCGCAACGGGCAGACGCGCTGGAGCCTCGTGTACGAGCTCACGCCGATCCAGTTCCTGCAGCTGCGCGCCGGCATCCGCTACTACGACGGCATTCCGCAGGCGGACATTCAGCACGAGAGACTGTACTTCGTCCAACTGCACGCGTTCTTTTGATGCAGCGCATACGGAAACTCCCCCGATGCTGCGGATACTCGTCGCGCATTCGTATTTTCTGAAGCTCGATCCGAAGCAGCTCGAACGGGCGAAACCGTATCCGCCGCTCGCGACGCTCCAGGCTGCCGCGCTCCTGCGCGGCGCCGGCCATCGCGTCGAGCTCTTCGATGCGATGCTGGCCGATCCTGCGGAGTTCCCGCACCGTCTTCAGCAGAGCCGTCCCCGCGTTCTCGTCCTCTACGAAGACAATTACAACTTCCTGACGAAGATGTGCCTCGCCGAGATGCGTGCCGCAGCCTGCGAGATGATTCGCGAGGCGCGGCGGGCCGATGCACGCGTGATCGTCGCGGGTTCGGACGCGACGGACGACCCTGAGCCCTATTTGAAAGCCGGCGGCGATCTCGTCCTGCGCGGCGAGGGGCTGCTCGCGCTCGAGCGTGTCGTCGCCCGCCTCGACGAGCAGCCGCATCTTGCGCCTGCAGAGCTCGCGCAGGGCCTCACGGGCGTGGTGACGCTCGAGGGACGGGCGGCGACGCCGCGCAGCGGCCCGCCGCGCCACGCGGACACTGAGCCCGCCGTCCCGCAGCCCGCGCTTGCGGCATGGGATCTCGTCGATGTGGAGCGCTATCGAGCCATGTGGCAGCGGGTGCACGGCCGCTTCAGTCTGAATATGGCGGCCTCCCGCGGCTGCTCATTCCGCTGCGCATGGTGTGCGAAGCCGATCTGGGGAAGCCGCTATCTGCAGCGGCCCGCCGCGGAAGTCGCCGCCGAGCTCACGCATCTGAAGCGCGCCTTCGCACCGGATCATGTCTGGTTCGCCGACGACATCTTCGGGTTCCGGGTGGACTGGGTTCTTGAGCTCGCGGCGGCGCTGCGCGCCGCGGATGCGATCGTGCCGTTCACCATTCAAACACGTGCGGACCTCGTGAGCCCACGCATGGCCGCCGCGCTGCACGAGGCCGGCTGCCGCGAAGCGTGGATCGGCGCCGAGAGCGGCAGTCAGCGCATTCTCGATACGATGCGCAAGGGCGTCGCTGTGGCCGAAATCATTGCTGCGCGCGCACGGCTCGGCGCGCATGGCATTCGCGTCGGCTTCTTCATACAGCTGGGCTATCTCGGTGAGCAGCTCGCAGACCTCCTTGCGACGCGCGAGTTGATCGAGACCGCCCGCCCTGACGAGGTCGGCGTCAGCGTCGCCTATCCGCTGCCTGGCACCCCCTTCTACGATCAGGTGAAGAACTGGCTCGGCGCCAAGACACACTGGCGCGACAGCGGTGATCTCACGATGATGTTCCCAGGCACTTACACGACGGAGTTCTATCGCGCGGTGCGCGATCTGCTGCATGCCGAAATGGACGTGCAGAAGCTCGGCGCGGCGAGCAGCGTCCCGAGCTCCCGGCAGGCGCGCATCGAGCTCGACCGCCGCTGGGATACGCTCATCGCGCGCGAGGGCGAGTTTCGCAACGAGAACGGTCCGATCACCCGCACGCTACACGCATGATCTCGACACGCGCGCCCTCGCTGCGGCTGATCGAGCGCTCGCTCCGAACAGTCACGGAGCGGCTGCCTCTGGAGCTTTCCCTGCCGCCGCCGCCGTCCCCGCATTGGTCGGAGCTCGAGTGGAAGCTCGCACCGGCGGTGGCCGCGATGCACGGAGTCTCCTCGCTCCTCGCCGCGGCGTCACTCCGGGACAGACCTCCCGAATGGCTCAGGTTCCTCGAAGAGCAGAGAGACAGCACGCGCGCCAGGCATCGGCGAATCGCCGCGCTGCTCGATGCGCTCGATCAGCGAGCCCGGATCGCGGGCATCGCGTTGATGCCTTTGAAAGGCGCCGTTCTCTGTCGGCTTGGTCTGTACGCTCCCGGCGAGCGTCCGATGGCGGATGTCGATCTGCTGCTCGATCCGCGCGATCTCGACGCCGCCGCCCGACTCCTCGGTGAGCTCGGCCATCGCGAAGCGGGCGCGACTTGGAAGCATCGCGCATTCGAGCCCGCCGGCTCGAGCGCGCGCAGCGAGCTCGGCGAGCACGCCGACAATCCAATCAAAATCGATCTGCATCTCCGCATCCTCGAACGGCTGCCGCTCGAGGCGCACGATTTCACCGCGCTCGTGCGTCCGGGGAAGTGGGAGCCCGGACTCAATGCCTATCCTTCACTCTCCGCGCTGATGCTGCACGTGCTCGCGCACACGGCCGGCTCGATGGTGCATCGGGGGGTGCGACTCATTCAGCTCGAGGATATCGCGAGGATCGCCAGAGGGATGACCGGCGATGACTGGGAAACGCTCGTTCAGGCGAACGGCGCAGCTCGGCGGCTGTGGTGGGCGGCGGCTCCGCTGCTGCTCGCCCGGCGCTACGTCCCGCTCGAAGTGCCGCGCGCAGTGCTCGCGGGCCTCGCGATCGATTGCCCGAAGCTGCTCCGCAGGGCTGCGGAGCAGCGCACGCTCACGGCGTTCTCGTACTCGCATCCGAGAATCGATCCGGCACCCGGGATCGTCTGGGTCCGCTCCGGCGCGGAGCTCGGCCGATACCTCACGAGCCGCGTACGTCCGAGCGAAGAGCAGCTCGCGCAACTCGACCTGCTCGCACGCACCGGACCCTGGTCGGCAGAGCCCGGATGGTATGCGCAATCGCAGAGCCGACGTATCTTGCGCTGGCTGACTTCGCGCCCGCTACGGACGGAGACGATGCAGTCCGTGCGGGCGGCGCTCGCGTTGCGAGGCTAGCTGTGGGCCCCGGCCTTCTCGCCGAAAGACTGCTCGAGACGCGGGCCGCTTTCGACAGTGTCGCGCCCGACTACGACGGGCCGCGCGGCAACAACGAGCTGATCCAGGACATGCGCGCCGAGATGTGGCGCTGGCTCGATCGCACGATTGCCCGCGCAAGCGATCTGCTCGATCTCGGGTGCGGCACCGGGCTGGATGCCGTCCGCCTCGCGAGGCGCGGCCATCGGGTCACGGCGACCGATTACTCCCCCGCCATGGTCGAGCGGACGCGCGAGCGCGCCGCACGTGAAGGCGTGATCGGCCGGGTGCGGCCGGTGACGCTCGGTGCGCACGAGCTTGCCGGTCTTGCCGGACACGATCTGTTCGATGCCGCGTACTCGAATCTCGGCGCCCTCAACTGCGTTCCGGACTTGCGGGCGACGGCGCGGGAATGCGCCCGACTACTGCGCCCGGGCGGAGCCCTCGTCTTCACGGTGATCGGACGCATCTGCCCGTGGGAGCTCGGCTACTACATCGCGCATGGCAACTGGGCGCGCGCCCGGGTACGTTTCGCGCGCGGCGCCGTGCCGGTCGGCATGAACGGAGGCACCGTCTGGACGCGCTATTATTCCGCGCGTGAGTTCTACTGCGAGTTCGAGCAGGAATTCCGGCTCGCGCATTTCCGCGGCCTCTGCACGTTCGCGCCGCCACCCTATCTCACCCTGCTCCGGCAGCGCCGTCCGCGGCTTTACGAGCGTCTCTGGCAGCTAGACCGCCGCATGGCAGGCTGGCCGCTGATGCGCGCACTGGGCGATCACTTCCTGATGGTGATGGCGAAGCGATGAAAGAGTCTGGCTGTAGCCGAGGCTTGACCACTTCGCCCGCTCCCCCCGCTCCGCCCGCTAGGCCCGCCGGGCTGCTGGGCGACACGCCGGCACGCGACTATTCGCGGAAGCTGCGCCTTTTTAACGAGTTCGCGGAGCGAGAGCTCAGAGCAGCGATCGCGACGCTCTCGCCGGGGCCCGGAATGCGGATTCTCGATGCGGGGTGCGGCAGCGGCGGCGCATTGCCGTGGCTCGCGCAAGCCGTGTGCGGGGAGCCCTGCGCGCGCGGCCGTGGGCTCGTCGTGGGCCTCGAGCTCGCCTGCGCGCACGCGGCGGAAGCACGCGCCGCGACCCGGGGCCAGGTCGCCGTCGTGCAAGCCGACCTCACGCGGCCGCCCTTGCGCCAGGCCGTGTTCGATCTCGTTTGGTCGGTCAACACCATCAACCATCTGCGCGATCCTCTCGCGGGGACCCGCGCGCTGATATCGCTCGTGCGACCCGGCGGCCGAATCGCGCTCGGGCAGAGCGCGCTGCTGCCCGAGATGTACTTCGCATGGGATGCCCAGCTCGAGCGGCGCGTGCACGCGGCCGTGCACCGCTATTACTGCAAGCGGTACGGCCTCGATGAACGCGAGCTCGCCAAGGTTCGCTCGCTCCTGCGGCTGCTGCTCGATACCGATCTGCGGAATGTTGCCGTGCGCACATTCGTGATCGAACGTACACAGCCGCTCTCTCCTGCGGACGAGGCTTATCTTCTCGAGTGCATCTTTCTCGGCACCTGGGGCGGTGGGGAGCGTCTTCGGCCGTATCTCTCGACCGAGGAGCATGCCGAGCTCGCGCGGCTGTGCGATCCGCAGGACGAAGCCTTTGCGCTCCGGCGCCCGGATTTCCATTTCCTGCAAACGTTCACGCTCGCAGTGGGCGAGATCGAGCGCTGAGGGCCTGATCAGTCATCGGCGGTGAGGATCGGAAAGCAGACGAGCGAGGGTTTCGGCCGTTTCACCGGGATCCCCGCTCCTACGCAGCTCGAAAGTCGGAACCGACCCGAGACGTCGAACAAAGTCGTTCCATTCCGGCCGGCCGGCGGCGTACGGCTGAGCCGCGGCGAGCCGCCGCACGATTTCCGACCGCCTCAAGGGCACGAGGGCCTCGCCTCTGTTTGGCACTTTCGCCGTCAGGAATACCAGCGCTTTTACGGCCACCGGCTTCGGGGCGAGCCGGAACGGCGCCCGCCGCGCGTCGATCTCGAGCTTCACCACCCCGCTGCGGCGTCGGATCTCCGGGCTGCCGCGCAGTATCGCCGCGACCGATCGCGGCAGAAGCCCTAGCGATTCTCGACGGACGTGAAGGAAATTCGCGACACCCGTCGCCAGCATCGAGTGCCTTGCGACAAACGCGCTATCTTCCGAGACGAGCTCGAAACCCCGGATCAGACAGCCGAGCGCCGCAGTGGTCTTTCCCGCGCCGCTGTCGCCCATCAGCAGCACTCCGCGGCCGCCGAGCCCCACGCAGGCCGCGTGCAGGGGCACGAGCCCCTGCGCCCGCGCTGCCAGCGTGAACACCGCGAATTCGAGCAGCTCGTAACGCACGTGGTATTCGTGTCGCAGCATGCCGCGGGAGACGGCAATGACGGCCGCGCGCTCCGCCGGCGAGATCGCCGCGAACGTCGACGCTCCCGTCGCCGCGCAGAGGAATGTCGCCCCGGAAAGCATCTCGATGCGAGGCACGGATCGAGCCGACGGCGCCGCGCGGCGCACCACCTCCAGATGCACTCGAAATCGCGGCGTTCGGCGTGCGAGATCGTGCCGCGGCAGATCGCCGTACGCGTGCTCGATGATGCGGCGAAGCTTTGCATCCCGCGCGATGAATTCGAAGTCGCCGCCGAGCAGGCGCGCCGAAGCGTACGGTGTTGCCGCGCGCCGCTCCCGAAACGGGTCCGCGTCGATGTCGCCCTGCGGGAGAGGGCCTCTCGGGGTCATCTGCAGATTGCGCGGATCATTGCAACGTCGAACCGGCTACACCGAATAGCCCGCGGTGGTGGCGTCGTCGCGAAACATCCGCACCGTGTCGAGTGAGTACTGCTCGAGGCTGCGGCCGACCATCGGAAGCTTGCGCAGGATTTCCCGAGTGAGCGTGATCGCATGGCACCCAACGCGCTCGGCGTGAAAAATATTGAGGAGCTCGCGCGGGCTCCCCCAGATCAGCTCCGCATGCACATTCGGCGCGAGCAGATGGACGGCAGCCGCCATCATGGGCTCGGGATCGACGCCGGTGTCTGCGATTCGCCCTGCCAGTACCGAAACGTACGACTTCACTTCCGGATTGAGGACGCTCGCGACATCGCGCACTTGGGCCAGTGTCATGATGGCGGTGACGTTGAGCTTGACGCCGCGGCTTGCCAGCCGCTCGACGATCGAATACGTCGGCTGGCCTTTCGTGTTCGTCACGGGCACCTTGACATACACGTTGTCGCCCCAGCTCGCGATCGCGAGCGCTTCGCGCTCCATTGCGGGCAGGTCGTCCGCGAGGACTTCGAGGGAGACCGGCTTGTCGCGAATGCGTGCGAGGATGCGCGTCGCGAACGATTGATAGTGCACGACCCCGGCCATGCGCATCAATGTAGGATTGGTCGTCAGACCCTTCACGAACGGCCGCGAGCTCATCTCGAGCATCTCCGACTCGTCCGCTCCGTCTGCGAAGAGTTTCACGCGCAGCTCATCTATCTTCGGCATGGCCGATATCCTTTCGCAAAATGATTCGCGCCGCATCGAGCAGGGACCCGACTCGGAAGTCGTAGGATTCCGGCCGGCGCTCCCGGTACCGCCGGTCGAGAAAGAAGGTGCTGCACCCGGCACGCCGCCCCGCTTCGATGTCGCGCCAGCGGTCCCCGACCAGATGGCTCGTGCTCAAATCGAGGGACAGCTCGGCTGCGGCGCGCGTGATGAGTCCCGGCATCGGCTTGCGGCACGAACACGCGTCCCGATCGTCGTGCACGCACATGTAGACAGCGTCGAGCCCCAGCTCGGTCCGGATGCGGTCATTGATGCTGTCCGCGACCGCCGCGGGCGTGATGCCGCGTGCGACGTCGGGCTGGTTGGTCACGACGATCAGGCAGTAGCCTCCTGCTCTGAGCGAACTCACGGCCTCACCGACACCTGGCAACAGCTCTAGCTCATCGAGCGAGCGCGGCGCGCAAGGGGTGTGTGCGCGAACGATGGACCGGTTGATGACGCCGTCGCGGTCCAGGAACACGGCCGAGCGGATCATTCGGTGCGCCACTCGCGCTCCCAGCGAGTCTCCTCCGCCTTGAGGAGCGGATGCGAGACGAGCAGATGCCACACCACCGCCTGAAAGGCCTCGGTGTGCGGCGTGACGGTTTCGGGGTTCACGGTGGGAACGACTACACACGCATCGGCCGCCCGCGCGGTATAGCCGCCATCGCGGCCGACGATGCCGACGATCTTCGCTCCGATGCGCTCGGCGAACTGGATTGCCGCGACGACGTTGGGACTGACGCCCCTCTCGGCGTCCCCTCCCCCCACAGACAGTACGAAGAGAGCATCGCGCGCGGAGAGCCGGCTCACTCTGAGCCATTCGACGAACACGGTCGTCCAGCCGTCATCATTCGCCCGCGCCGTGAGCTCAGATACGTTGTCGGTCGGGGCGTAGCATTCGAGGTGCGCGATCTTGCGAAAATCATTCACGGCGTGCGAGGAGTTCGCCGCGCCTCCACCGATGCCCAGAAAAAACACTCTGCCGCCGCTCGAGCGAACGCCGGCGAGCAGCTCCGCGATTCGCTCGATTTCCTCGTCATCGAGCCGACGAATGATTTCGGCTGCTTCCGCGAGGTGACACTTTGCGTAGCCCATCGGCCGCTCCCCTCAAATAGCGCGCGGTCTCGGCGAGACCGCGAAACGAGCCCATCTCGTAGAAGCGTTCGCTCATCTCGAGTCCGGCGAGCTCGCCCCGCACAGAGAGCTCGCGATAGAGGTCGGCAAGATCGAACGCCACCTCGTCCGAAAAGATTTCGAGCGCCCGGGCCGAGAGCACGCCGAGCCCATGGTCGACGTGCGCCATGTCGTTCCGCGGAGAGTCCTTGTCGTAGATCAAGACTCTGTCGCCGCTCAACAGCACGTTGCTCGGTACCCACCGGCCGCCGTTGCGAAAGACCGTCAGCAGCGCGGACGCGCCACTGCGCTCGTAAGCCTCCCGTGCGGCCGCGCAGCAGACCCGCGGATAAGAATCCCCGTACAGCACGAAAAAGAACGGCCCGAGCCGCGGCAAGGCGCGCCGCAGCGCGCCTCCCGTTCCAAGGGGCGCCGGGCCGTCGAAGGAGTATTGAATCCGCAGACCGAACTCCGCTCCATCGCCGAGGGCAGCCTCGATCTGCTCGCCGAGGTGCCCGACGCATAGCACGACCCTGCTTACGCCCTCGCTTGCCAGCAGCTCGAGCTGCCAGTGGATGAAGGGGCGGCCGGCCACCTCGACCAGCGCCTTCGGCCTCGATTTCGTCAGGGGACCGAGGCGCGTTGCAAGCCCGCCCGCGAGTATCGCTACAGGAAGCATGGCTCAGGGGAGGACCACTTTGGTGCCTTCGAAGTCGAAGCGGAAGCGCACCTCCTGCAGCCCGGCGTTCGCCATCGCGCGCCTCAGCCGATTGCGCTCCGTCGCATAGAACATCAGGAACCCGCCCCCTCCGGCACCGACCAGCTTTCCGCCCACGGCGCCGCTGCGTCGGGCGAGCTCGTACCACTCGTCTATCTGCCCGTTGCTCATTCCATGCGAGCGGCGCCGCTTGTGCTCCCAGTGCTCCTGCATCAGCTCGCCGAACTCCCGTAGATTCCCGGACTCGAGCGCGGTCCGACTTCGATATCCCAACTCCTTCACGTAGTGCAGGTTCTCGAGCATGAGCTGCTCTCCCGCCTCGGAGCGCTCGTGCTGGTCGCGCAGAATCCCGCCCGCGCTGCGACTGAATCCCGTGAAGAACAGGAGCAGGTTGTCCTCGAGCTCGTAGATCGTTTCCATCGAGACGCGCAGCGGTTCCGCGGCCACGCGGTCGTCCTTGTGGAAGGTGAGGCACGTGAGTCCGCCGTAAGCCGCGATGTATTGATCCTGTTTGCCCACCGGCTCCCCGAGACGCTCGATCTCGACCCGACAGGCGAGCTCGGCGAGCTCCTGCGGGTGAAGGAGCCTGTGCCGATGCGCGCGAACGGCCTTCAACAGCGCAGTCGTGAAGCTGCCCGAGGAGCCGAGACCGGTACCCGCCGGAATGTCCGCGAGCGTCGTGATCTCGATCTGCGGAGTGCGCAGTCTCTCGAGCGCGAGGACTTCCCGGATGACCGGATGGCGAACCTGATCGACGCGCTCCACGTTCTCGAGCGACGAATACTTGAGATGGATTCCTTCGGTGAACGGTCGCATGACCGTCACGTAAACGTATTTGTCGATGGCCGCAGCGATCGAGAATCCTTCATAGCGTCGATAGTAGGACGGCAGATCCGTGCCGCCGCCGCCGAGGGTGATCCGCAGCGGGCTGCGAGCGATGATCACGGTCGCGCCTCCAGTACCCACTCATTGCCGCACAGGAACGCGATGGTCCTCTGAATTCCCTCGCGGATGCTCAGTCGCGCGGACCAGCCGAGGGTGCGGATCCGGCGGGTGTCGAGGAAGATGAACGGGCTGTCCCCCACCCAGCCGCGGTCACCGCCGGTATGCTCTAGCGCGGGTCGAACCTGCAGCGTCTCCGAAATCCAGCGGACCGAATCGTCCACGTCGCAAAAGTCTTCCGAGCCCAGATTGAGAATGTTGATTGGGGCCGTCGCGCGCTCCAGCGCGATCAGCATCGCATCCACGCAATCGTGTACGTACAGATAGGATTTGCGCTGCCTGCCGTTGCCGAGCACGCGCAGATGCGTCGGGTCTCGCCTGAGCTGTCTATAGAAATCGATCACGTGCCCATGCGTGTAGCGCTCGCCCACGATCGAGGTGAACCGGAAGATCCAGGCCTGAAATGCGAACGCCTCGCAATACGCTGAGATGAGTCCTTCGCCGGCGAGCTTGGAGGCCCCGTACAAAGAGGTCTGCACCGGAAAGGGGGCGTCCTCCGGCGTCGGAAAGACGGACGGCTCTCCGTAAACGGAACCCGATGAGGAGAAGGCGATCTTGCGAACGCCGTTCAAGCGCATGGCCTCGAGCACGTTGTGCGTGACAATGGTGTTCTGCTCGAGATCGAGGTACGGGTGCTGCGGACCGCCCCGAACATCGGCATTCCCGGACAGGTGGAATACGACGTCCGAGCCCGCCATGGCCTCGCGCACGGTTGCGCTGTCGAGCAGCGTTCCCTGCACCAGACGGAACGAGCCGCGGGCGAGCGCCCCTTCGAGGAATTGCCGTTGGCCGGTCGAGAAGTTGTCGAAGCCGACGACCGTCCATCCGATCGACAGCAGGCGGTCCGTGAGGTGGCTGCCGATGAAACCGGCACAACCGGTCACGAAGGCCGTGAGTCCCATCGAATCCCCGTTCGGTTCAACAAGAGGTTGGTCGATCGCGCGCGCTCGCCCGCAGAGTGAGTCCAGCGGCGCACCACAAGAGTTCATCGGCCGCAAATGAACTGCTCGACCCGTCGCGAGGTACGCACGCCGAGATCCATGCGCGCACTCGATGAGCAATCCGGAGCCGGACACGAGCCGTACTCGACGCTCGCCGAACTGCTGCGGCAGCGAGCGATCCCGCGGGGCCCGGTCCTCGTGCTGACCGACGACCCCCGGCGCTCATCCGCCGACTGGCCTTCCGAGTACACGCTCGCGCGGCCCGGCGAGGCGACCACCTTGCTCGCTCGAGCGGACTTTCAAGCGGTTGCAGTCTCGATCGGCTCCGCCGCCGACCCGGACGATCCGGGTGCGCTTCTCGATATGCTCGGCGCCTCACTCCCTGCAGATGCCGTGCTCGCGTTCATTCGACCGCGGAGAGGCGGGAGCGGCGAGCGTCAGGCCGCTCACTCGATGCTGCGGCGATCGGGATTCGACCGGATCTGGGTCGAGACTCGAGGCAGGTCGCTCTGTGCGACCGCCCGGCGCGCGAGCAGCTCCGGCACCAGGACGTGCTCGATCATCGTGCCGGTGTACAACGAGCGGGAAACCTTCCCGATCCTCATGCGCGCGCTGCTCGCCAAGCGGCTCGACCACCTGGGGCTCGAACGGGAGATCATCGTCGTCGAGAGCAATTCCACCGACGGCACGCGCGATCTCGTGGCCGGATTTACGGGAGCCGCGGATGTCACGGTCCTGTGGCAGGACCGCCCCCGCGGCAAGGGTCATGCCGTTCGCAGAGGGCTTCAGGCGGCAACGGGTGATATCGTCCTGATCCAGGACGCAGACCTCGAGTACGACCTCGAGGACTACGACGCCTTGCTTCAGCCGTTGCTGCTGCAGGACCAGGTGGATTTCGTGCTCGGATCGCGCCACACGGGCCAGGCGCGCATGCGACAGTTCTCGGACCAGCCCTTGCTCGGCGACCTGCTCAACGCCGCTCACCTTTGCTTCGCGACGGTCATCAACGTCCTCTACGGCCAGAGTCTCAAAGACCCGTTCACCATGTTCAAGGTCTTCCGGCGCGACTGCCTGTATGGCCTCGAGCTCGAGTGCGACCGCTTCGACTTCGACCACGAGCTCCTCATCAAGCTGCTTCTGAAGGGCTATGTGCCCCTCGAGGTTCCCGTCAGCTACTGCTCCCGCTCCTTCAAGCAGGGCAAGAAGATTCGCATGTTCCGCGATCCCCCGACGTGGCTCAGAGCGGATTTGAGATACCGCCTGCGCAGACTCGAGCCCCGGTTCGACGAATTTCCGCCAAACGTCAGCCCCACGGACCCGTCACGCCCGGGCACCCTCCTCGCGCTCGGCAACAGGGCGTCGCTCGGCCCGCGCGAGGGCACGGACACAGACGGCCCACATGACGATGACGAGCCAAAGCCGCGGGTACGCGAGAAGATTCCACACGCCACGGCCCTCGAACGATGAGGTCAGCGCATAGGGAAACAACCCGATGAGGGCGTAGGCTCCGAGCACCAGGTACGCCTCGGGCTCGGCTCGCCGAGAGCGCAGCCAGTCGGCGATCAGACCGGCGGGCAGCCAGAGCAGCACGAAGTGGTACGTCGCCGTAGCCGGGGCGATGGCCATGACCAATATTCCGAGCAGGCCGACCGTTGCCGCGGTGAATTCCGCGGTCGCGGCGCGGTACGCCCTCCAGAGCACGGCTGCGGTTGCGAGTACCAGGGCCGACTTGGCAGCCGCGACAAAGATCGGGCGAAGCACGGGAGCCACGACCATCGGCTTCGGATTGGCTGCCGGATCGAGCACGAAGAGCCGGCCGAACAGTGAATCGAAAGACTGGTAGGCAGCGCTCAACCCGAGCGGATCCGGCGGATTCAAGTGACCGGTCAGATGCCGCTCGATGACGGAGGCGAGGAAAATGCCATGCACCGGCCAGCCGAGCACGGCAATGCTCGCGGCGGTGACGACGCCGATAGCGATCGCGCCGCCGAGGAGGACTCTCCATTCACGGAGCGAGCCGGGCGAGATCAGGTAGATGACAGGGTAGTACTTGAGCGGTACGAAAAACCCGAAGCACAGGCCGGCGACCAGCCTGCGATTTCGCTGCCATGCGAGATATCCAAGAATGCAGCACATCGAAATGACGATGTACGGTTGTCCGTCGCGCAAATCGTTGACGATGGCGTGGTACGAAGCGAGGACGAACAACGCGGATGCCGCGAGGCTCCACGAGAGAACTCTTGCCAACAGCAATATGGAGGCGCCGAGGCACAGAACGCTTACGAAGGTCATGACCCTGAGCGCATCGAGCGGTGCGAGTCGAGCGAGCGGCAAGAGCAGCAGCGCGGTCGGCGGCGGGAACGGACCGAACTTGCCGTACGATGACATCCCGTACGCCCGCATCCGCGCCTGGAACCAGGAATCGTCGTATAGACGCGCAGTATCCTCGCCGTTCGCGACGATCTTTGCCGCTGTAAGATAGTTCGGAAAGTCCGTGTCGACCCGCTGCAGCGGCGGAGCAACGCCTTTGACGATGAGCATCGCCGTCAGCGACACGATCAACGCAAGTGCGACCAACCTTCCGAACGTCGTTTCGGCCGCACCGGCGAGGGTGAGCGCCGCTTGACGTGCGGGGAGCCTCCCAGTACGTTCAACCTCCGTTTCGTCGCACCTCTCTCGCTCAACCCTGCTGCTCATAGATTCACGCGCGATGGCCACGGGAGAGGAGTACATCCGGGCGATCACCCGGCTCGAAGCCGACCGTCGTGCGCGCTCCGCGTTTCACGATTTGGTAACGAGCCTGGCGCCCTCCGGTGCCGGGATCTTCGACTTCGGATGCGGGCCCGGTATCGATGCCAAGTGTTACGCGCAGCAGGGGTACCGCGTCGTTGCGTACGATGCGGATGAGCGAATGTGCGCCACCTTCGCCGAGCATTGCGAGCCGCAGCTTCGTTCGGGTCAGGTCGAGCTCCTCCGCGGGAATTACCGGCAATTCCTCGATGTCCTCGCGCCGACGATCCGCGACCGGTTCGAAATCAGCATGGTCACGGCGAACTTCGCGCCCCTGAACATGATCGAGGACCTGCATGAGCTCTTCTCGAGGCTGCATGCATGCACACTGCCGCGAGCGAAGGTGGTTGCGAGCGTGCTGCATCCGTACTTCGTTATCGATATGCGCCATCGATGGTGGTGGAGAAACAGGGGTCGGGGATGCTTCGGCGTCGCGAGCATGGCGGGCACCGTTTACCGGCGCTCCTTCGACGATTTCGCGCGGCAGGCGGCGCCATATTTCACTCTCGAGGGCATCGCGCGCGGTCTTCCGGGCTCGCGTTTCCGCTCGTCCAAGCGCGCAAGCTGGACGGCTCTCGCAACCAGTCGTTACGCTTTTCTGCGGTTCTCGAGGAATGACGCAGTCGCGGCGCATCTTCAGCCGTAGCCGGCAAGCCGCCGAAAGCGCTCCGAGCTCCCGAGCAGTTCCTCGTACGTTCCCGCGGCAGTAATCCGCCCGTTCTGCAGCTCGACGATCGAATCGCAGGCCGGCAAGGCACTCGATCGATGAGCGACGAGAATGATCGTGTAGCGCCCGCGCAAGCTCGTGACAGCCGACATCGTCTCGCGCTCGGTCGAGTTGTCGAGAGCGCTGGTCGCTTCGTCCAAAATCAGCACCGACGCCTCCGTGTATAACGCTCGCGCGATGCCGATCCTTTGGCGCTGTCCGCCGCTGAGCCGCACGCCCCGCTCGCCTACCCTGTGATCGTAGCCGTCCGGCAGCCCGCGCACGACCTCGTCCAGTCGCGACAATTGCGCCGCCAAGTGCAGCCGCTTTCGATCGATGCTCGCCGGGGCGACGCCGAGCGCGACGTTCTGCGCGACGGACGAGTCGAGCAAGACGATGTGTTGCGGCACATAGGCGATACGGGAGCGCCAAGCCTCCAGATCGGCCTCGCTGAGCACTGTACCGTCGACTCGTACCTCGCCCGATTGCGGCACGAGAAGCCCGGCAATCAAATCGACCAGCGTAGTCTTGCCGGAGCCGTTTGCTCCGACGAGTCCGATTACGCTTCCGGCAGCGATTCGCAGGTCGATTCCCGAGACCGCGGGCGAGCGCTCGGGGACATATCCAAACGATACGTCGCGCAGCGCGATCTCGCTCTGGGGAGCCTTCTGCCATTTGCCCGCCGCGCTACGGCGGGCCTGTTTTCGGACACGGGCCTGCCGCAGGTCCGGCACGATCGACGCAAACCCCTGTCGAGCAGCCAGAAGCCGCGCAATCGACGCGAATGCTTGTTGCAGTGCCGGCAGCAGCCGATATACCGCAAAGCCCGCGAACGTCAATTTCCCGAGCCACGGCGCGCCGCGCTCATCGCCATGGCTCAGTGCGAGCGCGAGGCCGACGAGGGATGCCGCCGCCAAGCACTCCATAATGTGCCCGGGACTCTGGCTCACCTGTTGAGTATGCGTGACCGCGGACGACATCGTGCGGGTCGCACGCTCGAACGCGGCGCGAAAGAAATCCTGGATACCGAGAACGGAAATCTCTTTGATCGCCTCGAAGCTCTCGCCGACGATCCGGGTCTGCGCGATCACCGCCTCGGACTGGGCCTGACCGCATCGCAGCAGGCTATTCCGCACTCTGTAGTAGATGAGAGCGTAGCCTCCGATCAATGCAGCGACCATCGTCACGGCGATTGCCGGATCGATGAGCAGCATCGCCACGATGATGCACACCGCCGTGATCAGGTTCGTGACGAGCAGCAGGCCGTTATAGAGTATCTCGTTCGTGGCGCGCGATGTCTCCATGACGATATTGCCGATCAGAACCGAGCTGTGCGTTCGCACGTGGAAGAGATAGGGCCGCGCCATATATTCTGCGAACAACGCCGCTTGCAGCTCGCTGCCGATCCGCCAGGCGAGGCGGTGCATCGCAGACGATCCGAACAGATTGACGAGATTCGAAAAGAGGACCAGGACCATGAATCCGAGGCCCAGCGCCACTGCGAAGCTGCGCGTGCTCGAGTACCCGAAGTACTGGTACAACTCCCGCAGGATCGCGTTGCGCTCGATGAGCTGCGGGTCGCCCAATACGGAAAAGAATGGCGCGATCGAAACGACACCGATTGCCGTCGAGAACGCCATCAGCAGCGCAACCACCTGCCCGGCAAGCACCGAGCGTTTCTGCTGAGCCGTGAGCACCGACCAGATGTCGCGCAACGCGTTCATTTGGTGTCGTATCCGGTTCGAGCCGGCCGCCGCCGGCGATGCCTTCCGTAGAGCGCCACGAAGGCGCGGGGAAGCGCCGTTTTGAGGAGCACACCCGGCGCACCGCTCCACCACTCGGCATGCCGAACGCCGTGCGTGCAACTGCAGAGGAGAGTCCTGATCGCCACCGTACGGCTCGTATTGGCCTGCACTTTGGCGAGCCGCAGAGCGCTCCGCGCATAGAGTCGATCGACGAGCGCTCTAGTGTGGGCATCGAGCGCTCGCCCCCTCATTTTTTCGAGCATGCTGTGCCTGCCCGCCGCCATGGGCAATGCCGCCATCCCATAGTGCTGGTCGTGCGAGCGCAGGCAGGTGAGCGGCGCATCGATCACTTCGACCTCGCTGCGGGCCGCGAGTCGCAGCCACAGATCGTAGTGCTCGAACATGGCAAGGTTTTCATCGAACCCGCCGACTTCCGCGAGTAGATCGCGCTCGACCAGCACCGCGGAGGTTGCGATCAAAGCTTCGAGCTCGAGCAGCTGCTGCGTGATCCATCCCCGATACGGCACCCAGGGCTTTGGCGCACGGAGCCGCTTTGGCGTGCCGTCGGCATCGATGGCACTCCAGCCCGTATAGACCCAGCGCGACGCGGCGTTATTGCGCAGTGCCTCGACCTGGAGTGCGAGCTTCTCCGGCATCCAAACGTCGTCCGAATCGAGGAAGGCGACGTACTTCCCACGCGCTCGCCGAATGGCGACATTGCGCACGGCGCTCGGATTGCCCGTATGCGGCAGGCAAATCAGTTCGATGCACGGCGGGCGGTGTAAGCCCAGCAGATAATCCATCGTCTCGGAGCCCGACCCATCGTCGGCGATAATCAACTCCCAGTCTCTCAATGTCTGGGCACGCGCCGATTCCACCGCAGCTCGAAGGTATTCGAGCCGGTTGAACGTCGGCAAGACGATCGAGACGAGGGGTATGGTCATGAACCTCCATCCCGGACTCGGGCACACACTTGAGCGGAACGCCACACCGGCGGTATCGCACCTCCTCGACGACTAACCGCATGCATTTGCCGCCGGCGCTCAAAAAGACCCTGCAAGGCAGCGCCAGCTGGCTGCCCGTCTCGCTGTCTCCGCCCCAGGACCTCGTGCGCGTGCTCCTGATCACTGCGGGCGGTGCCTTCGATGTCACGACGAATCACGTGGTCGCCGCACTCGATCCGCTGACGATCGCGATCGGACTCGATGAGTCCATGCGCGTAGCCGTGGCAGACTCGGCCGCGCAGCTGCATTTCTTCGACCACGGTGTCGAGCGGCCCATCGCGGTGCTCCAGCTCGGAGACGTACGTTTCTGGGCGGCAGGCGGGACACTGCTCGGGTGCTTCGAGGTGCGGCGCGGGAGCCACCGATGCACCTCCCCGCTCAGGCGAGCCTGGGATCGCTGCCTGAACGCTCGCGCTCGCTGGCGCGGGAATCGGCCGGGAAACTTCTCCCTGTCGGGGCGGGCTCTCTCGAGCTTGATGATCCTCTATATATGTCCTCGTCCCGTGTTCTTCGTCAGTGTCGACGACGGCCTGCACGAGAACCTCTTTCCGATGGACCTCGTCGGGACGATCGCTCCGGACAGATTTGCCCTTGCGCTCCGCAACAGCAGCCCGTCCGTCGAAACGATCAAGCGTGCACAAAAAGTCGCCTTGGCTAGCGTGCCGGCGGCCGACCACAGGCTCGCGATCGAGCTCGGAGCTCACCACCGCAAAACCGCGATCGACTGGAGCGCGCAGCCCTTCAAGGTCGTGCGCACGAAGGAGTTCTCTTTTCCCACCGTCGAGACGGCGTTGCGCGTCCGCGAGATCACGATTCTCGATTGCCGCCCTATGGGCTCGCACACGTTCTTCCTCGGGCGCGTGGTCTGCGATCAGTCGCTGCGCAACGGCTTGCAGCTCTATCACACGTGCGGGGCTTATCAGCATCTTCGCAGCCGCCGCAACGTTCCGTTCGAGACTCCCGATACCCACGCGACTCCCTGACCGATCGAACGGCTCAAATGCTTCGCGCGCGCGGATCGTGCAGGCGGACGGCCCTCTTCCACAGCTCGAGCTCCCAGGGACGATCGTATTTGCGAAACCTGTACCGCCAGGATGCGAGCGCCTGCAGGGCGGACTTCGACCAGCGCGGCGTACGCACGTCCTGCACCGTAGGGAAGCGGCAACCGAGCACCGTGACGAAATCGCGGATGCGGCGGTGCAGGCGCTCGGAGACCCAGGGCGCATCGGCGTGGCAGGAATAGTCGATCCAACGCCGCTCGGTCCACTCCTCGGGGGTTCTCGGAAAGCTCAGCGGATTTCCGCGCAGATCGGTCAGTACCGCCGGTGCGTGGCGTCGCACTGCGAGCGGCAGACTCTCCGCGGGAAGCGGTGTGTAGACATAGATGATTATTTCCGAGGCCGGATTAAGGCGCTTGATGTGACGCACGAACTCGAATGTGCGCTCCGTCTCGCCTTCCGAATCGACGGGCGGCGCCACCATGAACGACAGCTCGGGGATGACGCCGTGCCGGCGGCAGAGATCGACGACTTCGAGTGTCTGATTGGAGGTGGTGCCCTTTCGGATGCCGCGCAGCATCGTATCGCTCGGAGATTCGGCGCCGATGTACGCCATCCGGAGCATGCTCTTGCGCACCAGGGCCCAAGATTTCGACGAGAGGTTGAGCAGCGCGTCCGATCTCGCGTAGCACCACCAGGGCATGCGAGCACGCGCCAGAACTTCGAGCAGCGGAACCATCTCCGCCTCGCGATCGAAGAAGTTGTGGTCGTAGTACTGGACGGAGTCGGCGCCGATCTCATCCCGCAGCCGGATCAAATCCTTTTCCAGGCGATCCGCTGCCGGGAGCGAGGTGCCGCCGCGAAACGTCGCCGCAACACCGCAGAATGTGCATCGGAACCGGCAGCCGAGGGCTGCCTGATGGGCCGCGGTGCGCCTCCCGAGCACCGTGTGCCCGAGGTAGTCCCGCGCATTGCCCAAGCTTTCATAGGGCAACGGGGCGGGGCTGCGTCCGGGATGGAACGCACGATCCTTGTTGTGCACGGCCGCATCCGCGCGTTTCCACGTCAGCCCGTCGATCGAAGCCAGTCGGAGCGGATCCGGCCGAGCTCGCCCATCGACGAGCGCATCGAGTAGCTCCGAGAGAGTCTGCTCACCCTGTCCGCGTACCAGATAATCCACATACGATGCATTGATCGCCGCTCGAGGATAGAGCGTGGGGAAATAGCCACCCCAAACGATCGGCATATCGGGCGACTCGCCGCGAATGGCAAGCGATACGTCGATGGCCGATCGCACCTGAGGTCCACCCATCACGCTCACGCAGACTGCGAGGAACTTCTCCGCTCGCATTGCGCGTCGTATGGCCGACAGATAGTCCCGGTCGACGTTGCCGTCGACGATGCGATGACCGTACGCACCCTGCAGATGAGCAGCCAAGGCGAGCAGCGACAGAGGGAATCGCGCGCTGCGCCGCGACGTTATCCATGGATTGACGAGCAGAATCTTCACGGTCCGGCCGTCACTCGCAACAGCGAGAGCCGTTCATTGACATAGGCCCGCTGCGAGCGTGCCGCCACCTCGAGCTCGCAGCGCGCAAGCTCTTCGAGGAACACGCCGGCGGCACCGAATGTCGACAGCAGCAACAGCGCCGACCCGCCGGGTGCGAGATGCTCCCGCAATCCTGCCGCAAAACGCTCCGGGACATCCCTCGAGCGCCATGCGCGATCCGCATCGCTGCGGGGCTCGCCGCGCAAGAATGGAGGATTGAATAGGATCAGATCGAACCGGCATCCCCTCACAGGCTCGAAGAGATCGCCGTGGCGAACTTCGACCTTGTGCTCGAGTCCGTTCAAAAGCACGTTGATCTTCGCGCAACGTACGGCGGTCAGGCTCAGGTCCACCGCGACCACGCGCCTCGCGCGCCGTGCCGCAATCAGCGCGCAGATGCCGGATCCCGTGCCCATGTCGAGCACTTCCGCACCTTCGATGAGAGGCTCCCGAGCGAGCTCGGTGGCGAAGTACGCGCCCGTTCGCATGAGGTTCGGGTTGAGAACGCCGGGGAGCACGACGATCGAACGATCGAGAACGCGCTCGACCGTCGGGCCCTCGAGCCGCTGCCTGTGGACCAGCCGGTGATACCAGTGAGTGGCCCGCCCCAAGCCCGCGCGCGCTTTCGCCAAGCGCATCGGGCGCAAGCTCGCATCGATTGCGGGCGAGCCGGTCATTCGACTGGCGCTGGGACCCCGCGGCGTCGCGGCGCAACCTGCCCCGCGAAAACGCCCGCATCTGCCCCATCGAGATCGCGCCACATCGAGCAGACGCAGGTCGAGCACTCCGGCCGTCTGCCGCTGCGAATATCGGTGCGCAAGGCGCGCATGCTCGTGCCGTTCAGCATGCTTGGGAGATCGGGAGGGGAAGGTCCATCGCCGAGGAGCTCACCCGGCGGACCAGGGATGAAGAAACAGGGCTGCACGCGGCCTTGCGCGTCGATGACCGCCGAGAACTCCGGGGCGTTGCAGCGCACCGGCGGATAACGACCAAGCCCGCAGACGGCCGTGAAATAGCGAAATATCCTCAGAAGCTTCTCGGGCGTCTCCGCGATGAATCCCGATTGGAAATCCGGAGCACGGCTCCGGATGAGCGCATCGAGGATGCGCGCGAGCTCCGGGAGCTCCTCCGGCCGAAGCGCCACGTCGGGGAGTGTCGGCTCCCGCCGTGCGAACGCGTGAGGATTGGCGACATCGACGGCGAGAAATGAAATCTCGCTCGCCCCCGAGGAGTGCGCGAGCTCGATGAATTCCGGCAGCTCACGGAAGTTGCCGCGCTGCAGCGTCACTCGCAGGCTGGCCGGCGCACCCGCGGCGATCGCCGCGCAGACACCGGCGAGCACATGCTCGAACGCATCCACCCCACGAATCGCGGCGTAAGTCTCGCGACGCGCTCCGTCGAGCGAAACGGTGATCCGGTCGAACAGCTGCGCGACCGCTCGCGCATGTTTCGCGAGAGACAATCCCGAGGTGAGCAACCACAGATACAAGCCCTGCTCCCGCAGGAAGCCTGCGATGCGGCGCCATTCCCGGTTGAGCAGCGGCTCGCCGCCCGAGATCAGCACCACTCGTGTCCCTAGCGCGCGCAGACTTGGCGCAAGCTTCGCGACCCGTTCGAGCGTCATGTCCGCGCGGCCGTGGCGCCAGTAGTCGCAAGTGATGCAGCGGGAGTTGCATCGCTCGCTGAGATACAGCGTTACGAGCGGCAGGCGCTCGAGCCAACGATCGCTGTGGCGGGAATCCTGGGACAAGCGCTCACCCGGTGCGCCGGGACTCTCGACGCATCCCTGTGTGCACGCCACCCGGCGAAAAGGTTCAAGCCGCTCGGGCTTTCGGACGCCTCAGAGATATGCGCGGCGGAGGATTTTGGGCAAGATTCGCGGATGTGTCCTGCGGCAGCTCCCCCGCTCTCCCGCCCGGGTGCCGTAGGGCACCCGGGCCCGATCAGGCGCGGCGCGAGGATCGCGGCCGCGGCCATCGCGGTGTGGACGGGCGCGGCCTTCGGTTCTGGTGAGCAGGCGGCAGCCGCGAGCGATGTCGGGGGTTCCGTCGCCCTCACGAGCGATTACGTGTACCACGGGCTGTCGCATACCTGCGGCGCGCCCGCACTGCAGGCCGACCTCCAGATCGGGACCTCGGGGGGTGAGGGACCATCGGAGCTCTACGCCGGCGCTTGGGGCTCTGCGGGGCTCGGCTCCGGTTACTGTCACAGATCGCGAGAGGTCGATCTGTACGCGGGAGTGCGCCTCGCTCCGAGCGCGACTCAGAGCCTCACCTTGAGCTACATTCACTACGCGTTCCCGGGAGGCAACTACCTCTATGAGCCGGTCGAGGGACGCCGCTTCGACTACGATGAGCTCGATGGAACGTGGGCTTTCGAGGATCGTCTCTTCTTCACGTTTGCCTGGACACCGAATGCGATCGAGTACCGGAGGTTTGCGATCAGACGCGACCGCGGCGCACCCTCCTTCGGCGCCGAGCTGCATCAGCCCGTCGGCTTGGGCTTCACGTTCTCGGCCGGAGTCGGTTACGACCAGATGAGTGATCCGAGCGGGGCCGGCTACGCGTTCTGGAACGCCGGGTTCGAGCACCGAGTGGGACCCGTGCAGGTCGACCTGTCCTACTATCGCACGGCACCCCGGGCGGAACGGCTGTTCGGGCCGCAAGTCGCCGGAGGGCGCGTGGCGGCCTCCGCGATCTGGCGCTTCTGAGCCAGGTTCGTGCCCCCCGGAGACCACATCGACGGTCGAGGCTGGCGGCCGGAACTCCTTGAACCCCCATGGGGAATCGGGGTACTTACGCAGTAATCCCGCCGCACGATGGGGCGGCCTGAATCGACCTCGCGGATTATGTGCAGATGAGATGGACGGAGATCGTACGATGAACCAGGCCGGAGAGCCCGTCCAGTCAGTCTCGACGGCCGCCGCTCTGGCGCATAGCGCGGTGAACACGGCCGCCCGCAATCAGCGGGAGATCGTGCTCCTCGGACGCATCGCCGGACACGACAGTGCGGCTCTGAAGGAGCTCTATCTTCTGTATCACCGGCGGCTCGCGCGCTTTCTCACACGCCTCACTCCGCGGGTCGAAGTGGCCGAGGAGATCATCAACGACACTTTTTGGGTCGTGTGGCAGAGGGCGGGCGATTTTCGCGGGGCCTCGCTCGTCTCGACCTGGATACTGGGCATCGCGTACCGCAGGGCGCTCAAAGCGCTCCAGCGCCTGCGGCCGACGCTTGCCGCGGATGAGGGATCCGGCGAGGCGAGCGAGGAGCCCTGGCAACACGCCGAGTTGAGCGAATGGCTCAGCGTCGCGCTCGCACGGTTGCCTCGCGAGCAGCGAATGGTGCTCGAGCTCGCCTACACGCTGGGGCACAGCTGCGAAGAGATCGCGGCCATCATGGAGTGCCCCGTCAACACGGTCAAAACACGTATGTTCCACGCGCGCCGGAAGCTGAGAGTGCTTCTCGAGGCGCTCGGCGGACCCGCTTGAGATCCGGAGAGCGATGAAAATGGGTTCCATACCCGAAATTACCAATCCCCACGACACCGCTGCGCAGCTGATGCCCTGGCTGATCAACGGCACACTCGCGCCCGAGGAGGCCGCGAGCGTTCGGGCCCACCTTGCCGTCTGCTCGAGCTGCCATGCCGATTTCGATGCCGAGCAGCGACTGTACGATGCCGTACGAGCCGAAGGCCTCCTGGTTTTCTCCGGCGAGCCGTCGTTTCAGAAACTGATGGCGCGCATCGAGGGGGAGGACTTTGCCGCCGCGGAAGCAATATCCGTTGCGGCCGAGCGCCCCGCGATTCCCGCCGAGCGAGACGCATCGAGACATCGGAGCACACGCCGACAGTTCTGGCGCTCTCCGGCTACGGTCCCCTGGCTTGCCGCGGCGGTCGTGATCGAAGCGCTCGGACTGGGGCTCGGCGCATGGGCTTGGCAGGCGCACAATTCCGTTGATACGGTAGCTGCGTTGACGTCGTCAACGTCGCGTTCGAACGCTGCCCCACTTTATCGGACGCTCACGACACCTTCTCCGAGCTTCAGGGCCGGACGCCGGGTGCGAGTCGTCTTCCAGCCCCACCTCTCGCTCGACCACCTGCAGAAGCTCTTGCGAGGCGTCGGAGCGCACATCGTGGATGGTCCGACGGACGCGAACGTGTATACGCTGGGCTTCTCCCTTCCCGGCGTATCCGTGGACGCACTCGATGAGCGAATCGCGATGCTGCGGGCCGACCCGAACGTTCTGTTCGCGGAGCCGGTGGAAGTCCGCCCGCCCTGAAGAGCGCGACGCCGATGCGCTCCGCCGGCCCGCACCGAGCCCGCCGTGAGAACGCCAGCATGATTGACTGCCCGCGCCTCATCGTGCCCGCGACGCTCCTGCTGCTGCTCGTGGCCGCATGCGCAACGCTGCCGCTCAGTCCCCGAGTTCCTGCCTTGCCGCAGGCCGCTCGCGTGCAGTCGTCGGATTTCATCGTGGTTACGGTTCGAAACGACCGGCGGCCGCAGGCACAGCGAGCGGGCTCGACGCCGCGCGGCTATGACCAGGCAGGCGCGTACGGCATCACGGCCGAGGCGAGCGAGTCGGTCCACGCGCTCGAGCGCGCGTACGGCTTGCGCGAAGTCTCTTCCTGGCCGATCGCAACGCTGCGCGTGCATTGCGTGGTCTTCCGTGTGCCGTCCGCCGCAACGAAAATGGCGCTCATCGCGCAGCTCTCGCGCGATCCGCGCGTGGAATCGGCGCAGCCCCTCAACGAATTCACGACTCAGACGGCCCCGGCGAGTGTCGGCGATGCGGGCACCGAGCGGCAGCCGCATTCGGTCGAGGACAGCGAGCACTCGCGGCCGGAGTGGATGCCATACAACGACCCTTACGCACCTTTGCAGCGCGCCTTGCGCGATCTCGGCGTGATCGAGGCGCAGAAGGAGTCGCGTGGTGCGGGGGTACGCATTGCGATCATCGACACCGGCGTCGACTTGGATCATCCCGACCTCGCAGGACGCGTCATCGCTCATCGGAATTTCGTCGATGACGACGAGCGGCAGTTCCTGCAAGACCGTCACGGCACGGAGGTCGCAGGAGTCATCGCGGCCGTCGCAAACAATGGCATCGGTATCGTCGGCATCGCGCCCGATGCGCAGCTGCTCGCGTACAAAGCCTGCTGGCAATCGCCGGCCGATGCGGCGCACGCGGTATGCAACAGCTTCACGCTTGCGCAAGGGCTCGAGGCGGCGATTCTCGCGCACGCGGATATCGTGAATCTGAGCCTCGCGGGACCGCCGGACCCGCTGCTCGCGAGTCTCGTTCGTGACGGCGAGCGTCGGGGAATTCTGTTTACAGGGGCCGTTCCGGAGTTCACCGCCGCCGGCTTTCCCTCCGCGGTCCCCGGCGTCCTCGCCGTCGAGAGCGCCGAGGACGGGCCCCGACGCGCGCAAGACCTCTTTGCGCCGGGCCGGGAGATCCTGACGCTCACTCCGGGCGGTCACTACGATTTCGCATCCGGCAGCTCGCTCGCGACGGCGGAGGTCTCCGGCGTCCTCGCACTCATGCTCGCCGGGCAGGGCCGTATCCGTGCGGGCTCCGCGAAGCAGATGCTGACGAGCAGCGCGCGACAGACAGCGTCACCCGGCGGACCGGCGCTCATCAATGCCTGCCGCGCACTGGCCGAGGCCCGCGGGCGCGGACTGTGCACTGCAAGCCGCGGCTCGATTGCCGAGGACGTGCGGACGCGTCGTCCGGAGCCGCGTTGAGCCGGAGAGGAACGCGCTCCTCAACACCGTCCGGAGCGGTATCTCGATATATCGGAAGGTGAGTCGCGCGAAGACGAGCAGTACCGCCAGGTATCCGATCAAGAACCAGACTTGGCTGGCGATCTGCGAGCGGTCGAGCCCGGCGCGCTCGAGGATGCACATCAGGGACACTTGCAGCGGCACGGCCAGCAAATAAATGCTGTACGTGCTCTCTCCGATCCAGGCGAGCCGGGTTTTGAGGGAACCGAGATCGTACGTCTCGTCTATGTAGCCCAGAACGAGAACGATCGCCGGAAAGGTGAGCAGATACTGCTGCTCGAAGAGAAGCTTCCGATCCAGACCGTAAAGAAGGGCCGTCGTTGCGATCAGGGCCGCCCCGACGGCGGGCGCAGCGCTGCGCCAGGCC
>DATNFW010000008.1:0-34416 GCA_035606175.1 Steroidobacteraceae bacterium
GCTCGATGGCTGTCTTGCCTAGGCCCGTGTCGAGGAAGATGCCGGCGCGGCCGCGCTCAATCGCAAACCGCGCACAGTGCTCCTGATGCTCGAATAGGCCCGCTGGGAGCTCTCCCGGTGTTACCCCATAGGACTGCGGCCGCGGGCGCTTCCCGGCTAGGAACGCGGCGTAGCTCGTTTGGCCGCTCATCCAATGCACCTGTTGAGAACGGGCCGCCATCGCCGGGCAATACGGTCCGCAATCCGCCTCTTGAGAGCAGCTTTTCTCAACGTTTCACGGGAAACAGTGCGAGCTAGATCAAGGCACTGTACGGAAAAAGGTAGTCCCGATTCGTAATGATGGGGTCGTAGGTTCGATTCCTACAGCCGGCATTCCAGGCACTCCTACGCCGATCGCGCTGCGGCGTAGACGCGACGGCTAGCCGCCGCGTCGCCGCACCGCCGCGCCGGGAACTTCGTCGACCTCCGGCATTTGATGCCGCACCACCTCTCGCATTGCAGGAGAGCAGTAGGCCACGGATGGCACCGGGGCCGCAGCGTGCGGCCCCGGTTCATTTCAGCGAAGGTCGCTGCGCCTGAAGCGACTGCAGGCTTGTACGGAGGGAAGAGAGCTCGCGCTCGATCTCTCCCCGTTCGCCGGGGGCGAGCTGCGCCTTGTATAGCTCCGCTGAAACCTTGCTACACATCTCGCGCGCGATTGCAATGCTCGCAATCGCGACCGCCTCCTGGGTCGTGCCGATTGCGTCGTCGAGGTGAGCGCGCGCGAGAGAGAGTTGCGATTTGAACCACTCGATATCGGGGACCGGCGCGCTCATGCCGGGTTGCCGCTCGGCTTGGCAGTCGGGGACGTCATTCATCTGAGCGTGCGGCAAAGGCCGATCCAAGTCTCGGGTCGGAAGGCGAATCTTCTTGTGCGATCTCAGGCATCGCCGCTGTAGGACGATCGCCGCTGTAGGAGGATCGTCGCTGTAGGAGGATCGTCGTTGTAGGACGACGGTGCCGCCGAAGCCTAAAATTTTCGCTGATGTCATCCACCCGAGTCTCCTGGGTTGGAAGGCAATCAGCAGAAACTGATGCGGCATGGCGAGCGGGTCTTTCACAATGCGGCCCTCAACGGCCGCTCCGAGAGCCAGCGTTGGCACGTTCGCAAGAACGGCCCTCGCCTGTGGGCGCTCACGATCTCGTATCCCTGCGCGACGGTACGATCCAGGCCCGAAGCGAGGGCATCGGCAAAGGGTGAATTCATCGTGAGGTTGCCGCTTCTGGGCGGCGGGCAACGCATCACTCCAACTTAGGGACGCTCGACGGAGCACCTAAGGCCGACGAGAGTGCGCTCCAGGACCTGCAAGTCGACGGGCTTGACGAGGTGATCGTCGAATCCCGCAGCCAGAGCTCGTTGGCGATCATCCGACTGGCCATATCCAGTCAGTGCGACCAGACGCAAACCGTTCAGCTGCGGCTGCGCGCGGAGCCGCCTCGCGAGCTCATAACCGTCCATGTGAGGCAGACCGATGTCGAGCAGCACCACATCGGGACGGAAAGACTCGACCCGCTCGAGGACCTCATCGGAGCTGTAAGCGACCTGCGTTTGATGCCCGTCATGTCCGAGGACCATCGCGAGGGAGTCTGCCGCGTCGGTATTGTCGTCGACGATCAGCACGCGCCCCGGCGGCGCCTTGATCGGGGCGGCGGGAGCACGTGCTTCGGGCCGTGCGACCCGCGGCAGTCGGATGAGAAAGGTCGAGCCAAGGCCCAGGCCTTCGCTGCGGGCGGTGACTTCGCCCGAATGCATCTCGATGAGCCGCTTGACGACCGAGAGGCCGACTCCGAGGCCGCCTTGTGCGCGATCGAGCGTGCGATCGCTCTGCACGAACAGCTCGAACACGCGCGGCAGGAGCTCCGGTGCGAGTCCGGCCCCGGTGTCGGATACCTCGATGAGGGCTTGTGCGCCCTCGGCGCGAGTCACGACGCGGATGTCCCCATTCGGGTCGGTGTACTTGGCGGCATTCGTGAGGATGTTGACCACACACTGCACGAGCCGGGCCGCATCCCCGTCGACGTACAGCGCCTCGTAACTGCTGATGATCGAGACGTGGTGGTGCTTGTCGCGAAACAATGGCTCGACGGTCTCGATTGCCTGCGCGATGACTCCCGAGAGCTCGAGAGGGCGGCGCTTGAGCTGAATGCGACCCTGCGTGATACGGCCGATGTCGAGCAGATCGTCGACGAGCCGCGTCAGATGCGCGGTCTGCCGTTTGATCATGTCGACGGAGACCTTCTCGCGTGTGCTGTCCGCAAGCGTGCGCGAGAGGAGCTCGCTCGCCGTGCTGATCGGGGAGAGCGGATTGCGCAGCTCGTGGCCGAGGAGCGCCAGGAATTCGGTCTTGCGCTGGTCGGCCTCGCGCAGCTCCTCCTCGCTTTCCCGGAGCTTGCGATTGGAAGCCTCGACCTCCCGGCGCGCGTGGACCGCGTCTTCGAGCAGATTCAGCGCGGCGCGGCGCTGATCGGCGGCGCCGAGGTACTCGACGCACTGGTAAGCCGCGGAGGCAAACCGTCCAAGACTCTCGAGGAGGCGCAGATCCTCCGCGTCGAACTTGCGCTCTCGATCGTGAGAGATCACCCAGATCGTGCCAACCGCCTTGTCCCCGACATGGAAGGGGACGAGAAGGCCTTCTTCGGCGAGCGGCGTTGCCGCGGCGAGATAGGGGTAGCGGCGCTCCCAGTGGCTGAAGAGGAGCGGTGCGTTACGATCGAGCACATCGCCGCACGGCCCGAAACCGCGAGGTGTCCCCCCACCCAGATGCGGCGACCACGCCCCCGCGATCGCCGCCCAGTAGAATCGCTCGCCCTCGCGCGTGAGGAGACTCAGGCCCGCCGAGCCCGCCTGCAGAAACTCCAGCGCTTTGTCTGCGAGCGTTTGAAGGACGGTACGCGGCGAATCCGCAAGAGCCTGCACGAGCCCCGCCAGGGCTCTACTCTCGGCTTCATAGTCCGGTGCTCTGCTCGAGCGCGCGTGTAGCTGCTCCGTGCGCAGGATCGACTCGAGCGGCACGCGAGGATCGCCGTCTGGCTCGCATGGCGGTGCAGACGCAGAAGACTCGTGCTCGAACTCGAGGGAGTAGCTCGGACCTTCGCCGAGCTCGATGCGCAGCCGATTGACTTCCTCCTTGAGCTCGACCATCCGCAGCTCGCGGCCCACGGCGGCTTGGTTGAAGCGGGCGAGCTCCGCAGTACGCACTTTGAGCTCGGCGTTTGTCCGGCTGAGGGTCTCCTCGCGCTCGCGTGTGGCCACCTCGGACCGGTGGCGCTCGATCGCGATTGCGGCGAGTTGCGTGCCGATGTCGATCACCTCCGGGTTGCTCGGCGTGGGGTCGCGCGGGTGGTCGTAATAGATCGCAAGAGATGCGAGCGCGCGGCCGTCCGCGCCACGCACCGGCGTCGAGCGCGCGGCGCGCAGCCCGCAGGACAGCAGCAGATCGCGCCACTCGGGCGGGAATCGGGATTCCCGTTCCACCTCGGGAATGACGACGGGCTCGCATCCCTGGAGGGCCTGACGGCACGGGCTGAGATGGGGCGGCATGGTGACCGTGCCCTCGAACGCGCGGTGATATCGCTCGGGGAGGCTCGGGCCCGAGCTGCCTCGGAAGTACTGCCCGTCCTCCGAGACGATGAGCAGGCCGCAGCGGGCGCTTGGCTCATGCGCTTCGAGGAAGCGCATGAGCTCATCGAGCGTGTCGGTGAGCGGAGCGCCGATCGCCACCTTCTCGAGGATCCGCCGCTGGCCGAGCACGAGCTGCTCGGCACGCTTGCGGACCGAAATATCGATCGCCGTTCCGATCACCCGCACGCAACGGCCGCGATCGTCGAATACGCCTCGTCCCCTCGCCGCCACCCAACGAGTGAGACCGTCCTCCTTGCCCACTGTCCGATATTCGACGTCGTACAGGGCGCGCCGCGCTGGATCGAGCGCCGCGGCGAGCGCCTCGCTCGTACGCTCGCGATCTTGCGGATGCAGCCCGGAGTAGAAATCGGCCATGGATACGGGTACATCCGGGGAAATGCCGAACATCGCCTTGAGACGCGGCGGCCAGAACAGCGTATCGGTGATCGGGTCGAGATCCCACAGCCCGACCTCGGCCGCTTCGGTCGCAAGACGCAGCTGCTCCTCCCGCTCGCGAAGCGCGCGCTCCGTCTCCTTGCGTTCGGTGACATCGCTTGCGGCGCCGAACCACTCGACGATCTCACCGCGCGCATTCCTGAGCGGAATGGCCCGCGATAAGGTCCATCCGAGCGTGCCATCGACGCGCCGCACGCGATGCTCGAGCCTGAAAATGCTCGCCGTCCGTACGGCCTGCTGGATCGCCGCCCAGAGTTGAGGCTGATCGTCCGGATCGATGTATTTGTCGAGCCAGGTGCGGCTCGGGTCATCCGTGTCCGCGATGAAGTTGCGGCCCTGGAGGTGCCGCATCTCGCTCCAGTCGGGACTCATCCGGTAGATCGCATCCGAAGTCGCGCTCACGAAAGCACGGAAGCGCTCCTCGTTCTCGCGACGCATTTGCGTGAGCTCGAGAAGCGATCCGATGCGGGCCAGAAGCTCACGCGCCGAGAAGGGCTTGATCAGGTAGTCGTCGGCGCCGGCGTCGAGTCCTTCGACGCGTGCCTCCTCGCCCGCCCGGGCAGAGAGCAGAATGACCGGCACATCTCGCAGCCGCTCGTCGCTCCGCAAGGTCTTGAGTAACCCGAGGCCATCGAGACGCGGCATCATGATGTCGCAGAGGATGAGATCGGGTCTCTCCCGCTGCGCTGCCTCGAGAGCCTCTTTGCCGTCTGCCACCGTCTCGATGAGATAAGTGGATGCGAGTAGATCGCGGACATACGAGCGCATATCCGCATTGTCGTCGGCGAGCAGGACGCGAGAGCCCGCGGTGCCGGCGAAGCGCCGATCCGCCGGTACCACGCTCTCGTTCAACGTGGGCAGCCGGGGTGCGTTCTCGGCCGCATCCCCCGGAATCCAGCGGAGCGCTTCCTGCACGAATGCCTGCGCGCCGACTGCAGTCGAGGCGAGGAAGCGGGGCGCTTTGATGCGCTCCGCATTCAAATGCGCCGTGCCGAGGGGCACGGTTATCCGAAAGGTTGTCCCTGCGCCGAGCTCGCTCAGCACCTCGACATGACCGCCGTGAAGCTTCACGAGCTCCTGCACGAGCGCGAGGCCGATCCCTGAGCCCTCCTGTGTGCGGGCGTCCGTCCCCGCCACTCGGTGGAAGCGCTCGAACAGGCGCGGCAACTCGTCCGCCGGGACACCGGCTCCAGTATCGCTCACTTCGAGCACGGCCGCGGATGCCTCGCGTCGCAGGTGAACGGCGACCGCGCCATGAAGCGTGAATTTGAAAGCATTCGAGAGAAGATTGAGGACGATCTTCTCCCACATCTCCCGATCGACATAGACCGGTTCGCCGAGCTCGTCGCACTCGACGGTGAAGGTGAGGCCAGCGCGCTCCATGGCGGAGCGGAACGTGCTCGCGAGATCGGCCGTGAGCGCTGCCAGGTCGGTCGGTTCATAGGAGGCCCGCACGCGCCCGGCTTCGATGCGCGAGAAATCGAGCAGGCTGTTGACGAGCTTGAGCAGGCGCAGAGCGTTGCGATGCGCGACCTCGAGCCGAGCGCGGACCGCGACGGGCGTTGCGGGATCGGCGGCAATTTCCTCGACCGGCCCGAGCATGAGCGCGAGCGGCGTTCGAAACTCGTGACTCACATTCGAGAAGAATGTCGTCTTCGCTCGGTCGATTTCAGCCAGAGCCTCAGCGCGGCGGCGCTCCTCCTCGTAGGCGCGTGCGTTCGCGATGCTGGTCGCGATCTGGGCGGCGGCCAGCTCGAAGAAGCTGCGGTACTGCTCATCGAGCCCGAGCCGCGAGCTCACACCCGCGACGAGAAAGCCGGCCAGCTGGTGCGCCGTGTTCGAGTGGAGGGGAACGATGACGGCCCGATCCGGCGCGTCGGACCACGGGCCGGGCGGGACTTCGGCCAATCGGATGCGCAGGTCCTCGATCGTTATCGTCCCTTCTGTCTGCATCGCCTCGACGATCGGCCACTGCACCCCTCCTTCGGTGCCCTCACCGAGCGCGACGAGGTCCGGGCCGGCGGCTTCGGCGCTCGAAAATCCCGTTGACGCCACGCGGCGGGCCGCCTTTCCGCCCTGGTCGACGAGGTACAGGACGGCGAAGGGCACATCCTTGGGGTACCCGCCGAGCATTTCGGCCGCCGCGGTGCAAGCCTGCTCTGCCGTCCTCGCTTCCGCGGAGCACGCGCCGAGCTCGCGGAGCGCCGCAATGCGCCGCTCACCGATCACTTTCTCGGTGATCTCGTGAACCGTGGCGAGCACACCGCCGATCCCGCGCGGCGCCGTCTCGTCGGGTACCGGACTGTAGGCGATCGTGAAATGGCTTTCTTCGGTGAAGCCGTGGCGATGCAGCTCGAGCGCGAGGTCCTCCATCCAAGTGGCCGGACCGCCCTGGAAAGGTGTGTCGATCAGCGGCGCGAGCACTGGCCAGATCTCGGCCCAGCACTCGCGGCAGGGCTGGGCGAGCGCGCGGGGGTGCTTGGCCCCGAGTACCGGTCGGTACGCGTCGTTGTAGAGGGAGATGTACTCCGGTCCCCACCAGAGCAGCAGCGGGAAGCGATTGGCGAGCAGAAAGCTCACCATCATCTTGAGGCTCGGTGACCAACTCTCCGGGGGACCGAGCGCCGTGCTCGACCAGTCATGCGCGCGGATGAGCGCTCCCATCGCTCCGCCGCCCGCCAGGAGATCGAGATCGGTTTCCGGTGCTTCCTTGGACCGACGCATGGCCGCAGGACGACCTGTCGATGGAGACATCGCTACCTCACGCCACTAGAGCACGGCCACAATGCTTCGTTGCAGCCTGTATCTGTCGGCCGCCGCTTGGGCTTGTCTCCCCCCAACCCTGCGAGTCGGCCGTCCGCTGCCTCGGATTATGGCCCATCTGGCCGCGCCGGCAACGCGTATCGGTGCCGCGCACTGGACGAAGCCGCTAAACTTGCCAGATGCACCACTCACGTCTCTGCGCGATCCTGATCGACTGCAAGACCTCGGACATCGATGCAGCTGCCCGCTTTTGGGGTGAGGCGCTCGGCCGGCCGGTGGACACGAACCATCCCGGCAGTCGCGGCAACTACCGCATGCTCGCGACGCCATCGGATGAGCCGATCGTCGAGATTCAGCGTGTCGATCACGAGAGTCGCGTCCATATCGACATCGAGACCGACGACATCCCGGCCGAAGTGGCCCGCCTCGAGAGGCTCGGGGCCCGCGTGGCGGAGCGTCTCGAGCGCTGGACGGTGATGCAGGCGCCGACCGGCCAGCGCTTCTGCGTGGTGCGCGTACAGAGGTCGGGGTTCCCGAAGAACGCGAATCGCTTTGTTTGATCGGGGTATCCGCATGTCATCGATTCTTCGTGCAACGACAGCCGTCGCGCTGATCGCTGTCTGTCTCGCGCAGCCGGCATTCGCGGACGACCTCACCGGCGCTTACGTCGGCGGCGGCGTTGGAGAGGGTCGAGTCGCAGCCGGAACGGCGGGCCTTGCGCCGCCGGGCATAGGCAACTTCAATCAGACGCATCTGGGCTACCACCTCGATTTCGGGATCCACCCCGCGGGTGCCCCAGTTGCGCTCGAGCTCGAATACCTCGATCTCGGGGAGCCGCACCTGCCGCCGTACTCGGGGCCAGGCTTTCTGCACGGCAGCGTCTCGCAGCGCGGGGAAGGTCTGTTTCTCCTCTTTTTCCTGCCGACTCCGATCGTGCAGCTGTACGCGAAGACCGGCGCATCGCACATCACGACCCACGCGGACTACACGTACTGCGCGGTCGATAGCTGCGTCGTTGCCACTCTCGATCCGACCAACACTGCCTTCGCATTCGGCGGAGGTTTGCAATGGACGCTCGGCCCGTGGACCGTGCGCGGCGAGTACGAGCGTTTCAACGCAGGCGGTGGCCATCCGAGCCTGCTGACGATCGGCGTCGAATGGGCCTTTCTATAGGCCTGCGGCCCGGTCCATGCTCTCGTGATTCGATGGCGGTTCGGCCCGTGGCTGACTCTCTTGTGCCTCGCGGGCTGCGCATCGACTTCGAGGAGAGTCGTGACTCAGCAGCCCGCGACCGCACTCTCGGTGCTCGATAAACCGGCGATCGTCGATGATCGACCGAGATTTCGCGCGCTATTTTGCGAGGTATTGCGCGAGACGAAGGTAGCAGTCTCGGGCGACTGCGGCGCGTATCTCTGGCGCCTTCCCGATGAGAAGCCGCCCGAAGCCGATCGGCTCGATGAGGATCGGCAGCCTGGTCGGGCGCGAGTGCTGATCTTCGGAGGCGCCTTCGGCGACTGCTTCCCACCGTGGAGCGTCCCGTTCGCCGACGCGACTGCGGCCTCGGAAAGTGCCGGGTTCGATATCGACATCGTGCCCGTGAGCGGACGCTCGAGCTCGGAGCACAATGCGCGCACAGTTCGAGACAAGGTCCTCGCCGCTCCTCACGATGATGAGCCACTGATCCTCCTCGGATACTCGAAAGGAGCGGTGGACATCCTCGAGGCTCTCGTGCGGTATCCGGACGTGGCGGCGCGAGTGGCCGCAGTCCTCTCGATTTCAGGCGCCATCAACGGCTCGCCGCTCGCCGCGCGCTACCTGCGACTGTACAGGGTCTTGCTGCGCCACCGAAAGATAGGCGCCTGCGGCCCAGGCGACGGCCGTGTCCTCGAGAGCCTGCAACCGACCGAGCGTTTGAAGTGGCTGAGCGCCAATCCGCTGCCCCGGGGCGTCCGCTACTACTCGATCGTCACTTTTGCGACGGGCGAGCGAGTCGCTCGTATGCTGGCTCACACGCAGCGCATTCTCTCGAAGTTGAGTCCACGCAACGATGGCCAGCTCCTCGCCGAAGATCAGCTGATTCCGGGCGGTGCTTTGCTCGGCTTCGTGAACGCGGACCACTGGTCCGTGGCGGTGAGATTGGAGGATCGCTTCCCATTTCTCGCTCACCGGCGCATCGGCAAGCACCCGTTTCCTCAGTCGGTGCTGCTGGAATCGACTCTGCGCTTCGTGCTGCGCGACCTGCGGGATCGAGCTGCGGCGCCTTCACGAGAGCGGCAGCCCTAAGCTCCCGTCGGGGCTTCGCGATCGACGGTGCAACTCAGAGCTGCATGAAGCTGTAGCCGCGCTGGCCGTATACGACGAAATCCGTGAGTGCCGACAGCGTGACAGTCACGTCGGACGAGACGTCGCTGTCGCGCCAGTCGTTCTCGGCGAGCGCCTGAGCGCAGACCATGAGCTCAACGCCGGCGCTCTTGAGCTCGTGGAGCAGCGCCAGGTTCGGATTATTCATTTTGAACCGCTTGCGGTAGGCATCGTTCGTGAGGACGGCGAAACCTGCCATGCCCTCGATCACGGCTGCGATGTGAACGTGATTGCGCGGAATCCCCGCGTAGGCCATCAGATTTACGAGTCGCGCCAGGCGCGCGAGAGAGCCGAGAACCTGCGCATGATTCGGATCGCCGTGCACTACGTCCACGAGGACCCTGTAATCGCTACCCGAGGACAGGTTCGACGGCAGATCGGGTCGTGGGCGCACCCCGCCGTAGCCTCGAATGAGCGGGTAGACCCAAACGCCGGGCGCCGATGGCTCGGCGGCGGCCGGCACGTTTGCCGCCGCGAGGGAGGCCGGCGCCGACAAGCCGATGCATGCGGCACCCAGCAGCGCGCACGCGACGGTCGCTTTGAATTGGAATAGGAGCATGGGTTCGACTCCGAAGTCAGCGGTGGTGCCGATCAGGCATCGTGCGGGCTGGTCCGTCTGCGCCGGCTGCGCATCCTCTCGAGGGCGCGCTGCGTGAGTGTCGGCCGCTCCTGCGAGAACTGCTCGACGCACGCGCGGAAATAGGGGCTCAATTGCCGCTTCGCGTAGGCGAGGTAGCCCACCTCGCGCAGCTCGCTCAGCGTTTGCCTGTAGTGTTCGAGGAGCGAGGCGGCAAGCAGCTTGCCGGTGCGGGTCGCGCCGACGCGTGCGGAGGCAGAGAGCCAGCGCGCCTTCTTCGGCAGCGCTCGAACGGTCGAGAGCGCAATCACGGAGGAGGTCTCGAAGATCGAGCGTCCCTGCCGGGCCGATTCCTGTTTGAGCTCCGTCCATTGATCATCGATTGTCTCAGGTGGCGGAAGGGCGATCGGCCGTCGGCCCCGCGCCTGGCCGCGAATCGCCGCCCACTCGCTGCGCAGTCCTGCGATGTCGAGCGGCGGTGTGTTGAACGTTTCGGCCAGGCGCGCGGAGGTCTTCTCGAGACCATCGAGGAGCTGATCCACACTCTCGAACCGCCGCTCCTTCTCGAGCAGGCCCTCCGCTTTCAAAGCCTCGGCGATCTCCGGTATCAGCCGCCGCCCAAGGCCGCTCAAGTCCGCTAACGCCGCGAGCACCCACACCGGCGAGACGCGAAACGCCGCGAGGCCGAGCAGCTCGATGGCATGGCCCGCGCCACGCCTCGCGAGGAAATCGTCGGACTGCGGCTGCTCCGCCGGATATACGCCTCGCGCCCCGCCGACCTGCTCGATCACGAAGCGCAGCGTCACATCGACGAGATTGCGGTAGAGCTTGCTGCGGCGCACACCGCGCGGCAGCGCGACTTCTCCCACCTCACGCAGGAATCCGGCGCTCAGGCCGAGCGCGGCACGAATTGCGCGCTCGGGGACCGAGAGCAGGTACTGCCGATGCGGTAGCGATCTCAGAAGGTTGCCTCGCCCGCCTTCGCGGCTGTCTCATCCTGCTGAGGGGCTCCGCCGCTGCAGCCGATCGCGCCGATCACCCGATCGTTGCGCAGGATGGGAACCGCTCCCTGCGCGGGAATCATGCGATTGCCCATCGAAGCGTTGAGACTCGCGAAGAACGGAGAGCCACCCATGCGGGCGAGATCGGCGCTCGGGCGATCGAAGAGGGCCGAGCTCATGGCCTTGCCCTCCGCGATCGAGGCCGTTTGGAATGCGGCATCGTCCATGCGGATGAGCGCGACGAGGTCGCCGCGCACGTCGACCACGGCGCAGGAGAGCGCAACGCCCTGGGTTCTGGCGCTCGTGATAGCTGCATTGAGCGCCTTTTGGGCAGCTTCGAGCGTCGGTCGAGGAATGGCCGCCGATTTGGGCGGAGGCGCCGGTCGGCTGCCGGGCGCTTGTGCCGAGCCGACGCCGCTGACGGCGAGAGCGCCGAGCGCACTTGAGGCAAGCAGGGTCGTAGCGAACCTCTTCATTCGGATCTCCCCAGATTATTGTGTCGAGTGAGCGAATACACGAGTGCGCCTGCGGTGAAGTCGCGGCCGGAGCGGCGCCGCTTCCCCGGCCGGCTGGGGAATGTTAAACAACAGGGATGGGCGATGTCTTGTGGACTCCCTCCGCCCGGCGCATTGCCGAGGCGAATCTCACCCGGTTCATGCAGGGTGTCGGAGCGCGGGTCGGCAGATCCTTTGGCGCGTACGAGGACCTCCATGCCTGGTCCATCGAGGAGCCGGCCGCATTCTGGACCGAGCTCGCCCGTTTCGCCGACATCAGAGCCGAGTGGGCCGGGCCTGCGCTCGAGCACCCGGAGCGCATGCCGGGCGCGCGTTTCTTTCCGCAAACGCGGCTGAATTTTGCGCAGAACCTGCTGCGCTTCGCGGATGAGAGTCCGGCGATCATCTTCCGCAACGAGCGCGGTGTGCGCCGGGTGCTCAGCTATCGGGAGCTCAACGAGGAGGTGGCTCGCATCGCCTCCGGCCTCAGGGCGGCGGGCATCGAAGCGGGCGACCGTGTGGCAGGCTTCCTCCCGAACCTGCCGGAGGCAATTATCGCAATGCTTGCGGCCTCGAGCCTCGGGGCGATCTGGTCGTCGTGCTCCCCGGACTTCGGCGTGCGAGGAGTTCTCGATCGATTCGGCCAGATTGCTCCGAAGGCCCTCTTCACGGCCGACGGCTACTTCTATGGCGGCAAGACGCTCGACTCACTCGCCCCCGTCGCGGAGGTGCTCGAGCGGCTGCCGAGCATCGAGCGGGTCATCGTGGTCGGGTACGTGAGCGAATCGCCGCGGCTCGAGCGGCTGGGTCCGGCAAGAGCACGCGCGGCTCGCTGGGAGAGCTTCGGGCGGCGCGGCGCTCCCCTCGAGTTCGCCTCGCTGCCGTTCAATCATCCGCTCTACATTCTTTACTCCTCGGGCACGACCGGTGTACCGAAGTGCATCGTTCACGGGGCGGGCGGCACGCTGCTCCAGCACCAGAAGGAGCACTTGCTGCATACGGACGTGCGAAGCGGCGAGCGGGTCTTCTACTTCACGACCTGCGGTTGGATGATGTGGAACTGGCTCGTGAGCGCTCTCGCGACGGGCGCGGCTGTCGTGCTCTATGAAGGCAATCCCTTCAGCCCCGCGCCCAATGTGCTCTGGCGAATGGCGGCGGAGGAGGGCGTCACCATCTTCGGAACGAGCGCCAAATATCTCTCGGCGCTCGAGAAGAGCGGCTTCGCACCCGCCGGACACCTCGATCTTGCAGCGCTGCGCACCGTGCTCTCGACCGGCTCGCCGCTCCTGCCGGACGGGTTCGACTTCGTCTATCGCGCGATCAAGTCCGATCTGCTTCTCGCCTCCATCTCCGGCGGCACCGACATCGTGTCGTGCTTCGCGCTCGGGTGTCCGATCCGACCCGTCTACCGCGGCGAGCTGCAGTGTCGCGGGCTCGGGATGCGCGTGGAAATCTTCGATGAGGAGGGCCGCTCGATCCGCGGGCAGCGGGGCGAGCTCGTGTGCACGGCGCCGTTTCCTTCGATGCCCGTCGGGTTCTGGAACGATCCCGACGACGCGAAGTACCGCGCTGCCTATTTCGAGCGCTTCCCGGGCATCTGGCACCACGGAGATTACGCCGAGATCACCGAGCACGACGGTGTCGTGATCCATGGCCGCTCCGATGCAGTGCTGAATCCCGGCGGTGTGCGGATCGGCACCGCGGAAATCTACGCCGCCGTCGAAAGCCTGCCCGAGATCCTCGAGTCGGTCGCCGTCGGGCAGGACTGGCAGGGCGATGTGCGCATCGTGCTGTTCGTCAGACTCAAACGCGGGGTCGAGCTCGATGAGGCGCTCATCGAGCGGATCCGCCGGACGATCCGCACGCAGGCGACACCGCGGCACGTGCCCGCCAGAATCATCGCCGTGCCGGACATTCCGCGCACGCGCTCGGGCAAAACGACCGAGCTCGCCGTGCGCAACGTGATACACGGCCGGCCGGTCAAGAATCTCGAAGCGCTCGCCAACCCAGAAGCGCTCGAGCACTTTCGCAACCGGCCGGAGCTCGCGAATTGAGAGAGGCCCGCTGCCCGCGTATGCTCGATCGAACAGAATCATGACGAACCCGAACGCGTGCGAGTTGGACGTCGGCCGCTCCGATGAGGAACGAGGGAACGTTCGCGCCGTCGTCGCTTTCTACGAGACGTTGCTCAATGCGAAGGACGTCGAGGGCGCACGGAAGTATGTGGGCTCGCAGTACCGCCAGCACAGCCCGCTCGCGGCGGACGGCTTCGAGGGGCTCCGCGAATTTCTCCTGCCGATGTTCGAGCGGCACCCGCAGATGCGATGTGAGATCAAGCGTGTGTTCGCCGACGGTGATTTCGTGATCCTGCACGTCCACGCGCGGCTCGGGCGGGAGGACAAGGGCGCGGCCGTAGTCGATATCTTCAGGCTCGAGTCGGGCAAAATCGTCGAGCACTGGGATGTGCTGCAGCAGATCCCCGATTCGACGCCCAACGCGAATTCCATGATCTGACCTCGAGGAGAGCGCGATGCCGGTCGAAGCGAGCAACGAGAACGAGCGCCTGGTGCTCGAGTTCTTTGCGACTCTGGGCTCCGGGGACTTGGAGAAGGTTCGCCTGCTCCTGCATGAGCAGGCCACGTGGACGCCGCAGGTGCGCGATGTGCCGGGCGCGGGTGTTCATCGCGGCAAGCGGGGCATCGTCGATGAGTTCCTCGCGCCGGTCAGGGGCCTCTTTCGGCCCGGCGATCCCAAGGTCATCGTCGATAGCATCGCATCGAAGGGAGGGCTCGTGTTTGCCGAGTCGCACAGCGACGGCCGGCTCGCCGACGGTCGCCCCTACGAGAATCTCTACGCGTGGGCCGTCGAGGTGCGTGACCGGAAGGTCTTCGCGATTCGCGAGTACTTCGACAGTCACTACGTGATCAAGCTGTTCGAGCCCGGATGACCGGCGGTACGCGTCCAATCAGGCGTTGAACGGGAGCCTGAGGCCCGGCCGCGGCCAGCGGCACTTGTAGAGCCGGCCGGTGCTCGAGCATGTCACCCAGGCGTCGCGCAGGTCGGCTCCGCCGAAGCAAATATTGGTCGTCACGGGGTCCGGGAAGGCGATGTGTTCGTACTCGCCGTCCGGCCGAAACACAGTGATGCCGCCGTTCCAGAGCGTGCCGACGCAAATGCGGCCGTCCGCTTCGACCGCGAGGCTGTCGAGCCACTGAAAGCCGGGCAGCGTTGAGACGACGCGACCCGGCGCGAGCGATGTCGCGGGCGCCATGACGCCGGGCTGCGGCAGATCGAACTCATAGAGTCGGCCCACCATGCAATCGGCCATGTAGAGCTTGCTCTCATCCGGCGAGAGGCCGATTCCGTTCGGCGAGATGAGCTCGCTTCGCCAGCGAGTGATCTTCGAGCCGTCGGGGCGGGCGTAATAGACCGCGCCGAGCCGGCGGTTCTCGCCGTCCGAGTAGCCGAGGCAGGTGAACCAAAATCCTCCGGTGCGGTCGAACACGAGATCGTTCGGACTGTTGAGCGGGCGCCCCTCGCAGTGCTCGTAAAGGGTGGTGAACGCGCCGCTCCGCAGGTCGACCCGCTGAATGAGTCCGCCGCTGTACCGCGCCGGCGGTCCCGCAGGCAGATGCACCTCGCCCGGCGTCCATTCCCACGCGCCGCCGTTGTTGCAGACGTAGGCCGCTCCATCCGGCCCGATCGCGGCGCCATTGGGTCCACCGCCGAGCTGCGCGATGGTCTCTCGCCGCCCATCGGCAGTGACGCGCGTCAGGGTGCCGCGCCGTATCTCGACGAGGACGACCGATCCATCGGCGAGAGCGACCGGACCCTCGGGGAACTCGAGGCCGGTTGCGACGAGCTCGGGACCCGCAGGAGAGTCGGGTAAGGTCAAGGCCGTGCCTCCTATGACGTTTTGGAACGACAGCCTTGCATAGCGGCGCGATCGGTATGCCCCGGCTGTGGCTGCTGAATCATGGCGATATTAACGGGGCGGAAATGGCGCCGGCAATTTACGAGCGATTCACGCGCAATGCGCGCGTCGCGCGCGGCCCATGGCAAAATCGAGCTTGTTGACGCTGCAACTCGACCGCATGTTGCGAGGAGGAGGCGTGATGAGGCGAATTGGTGTTCACGTGTGTGCGCGAGCGCTTCTCGCGCTACTCGGCCTGAGCGCGTTCGGACTCGCGTGCGCCGCCACGGGTGCGTCCGACCAGGGACGCACGTGGGCTGAGATCGCGAAGCTTCCCAACTGGCAGGGTATCTGGCAGCCCGAGTTCGGAATCGGCCTCGCCGGGCCGAAGGCGCTCACGCCGCAGGCCGAGGCGAAGTACGCCGCCTACATGCAGGCACAGAAGCACGGCGAAGACGTTCAGCCCGTGCAGGCCAACTGTCTGCCTCCCGGCATGCCGCAAATCATGATTCAGCCCTATCCGATCGAGTTTCTGTTCAATCCGGGACAGGTCGTGATCCTCATCGAGGCTTATCAGCAGGAGCGCACGATCTTCACCGACGGGCGCAAACACCCGTCGGACGATGTCATCACACCGACCTTCCAGGGCGACTCGATCGGGCACTGGGAGGGCGACACGCTCGTGGTCGACACGATCGCATTCGTGCCGCACACGATGATCGCGCCGGGCATCGGCCACAGCGATCAAATGCACATCGTCGAGCGCATCCGCAAGTTGAATCCACAGGAGATCGAGATCCGGCAGACCATTACCGATCCGAAAGTGCTCGCGAAGCCCTGGACAGTGGTGCACAAATACAAGCACCTCGACGATCGCATTCGCGAATACGTCTGCGAGCAGAACAATCGGGACAGTGCGGACTCCGAAGGCCGCGCCGGCGAGCGCGTCGGACCGTGAGTACCGTCAATTATCCATCGAGGAGTAACCCTCCATGCTAAGGCTACGCCCATCCCTCGTCGCGGGTGCCGCGGCCGCCGCTCTGCTCGGCGCCGGCGCCGCGTCGGCCCACCATTCCACTGCGATGTTCGACATGAAGAAGGACGTGACGCTCGAGGGTACGATCAAAGATTTTCAGTGGACCAATCCGCACACGTGGATCGTCTTTCTCGTGCCGAACCGGCAGGGCGGAACGGATCAGTACGGCATCGAGGGGATGAGTCCCAATTATCTCGTCCGCAATGGGTGGACCAAGAACACGCTCAAACCGGGCGACAAGGTCGAGCTCGTCATTCACCCGCTGAAGGACGGCCGCAAGGGCGGCTTCAACGTGAGCGTCAAGCTTTCGGACGGCAAGGTCATGTACAACCTGCCGCACGGGCCCGGAGGCTGAGGGCGCGGGCAATCGAGATGGCGTCTTACCCGGCAGCCGCCGCGAGGAGCGCAGCTTCGCGGCGAGCCCGCTTTTGTTGAGTCGCGATCCCGAGCATGCAGAGGCTCAGGATCGCCGGACACACGGCCATGACGGCGAAGATGTGCTGCAGCTCGAGGCCCGAGGAGAGCACCACACCGCCGAGCGAGGGACCTGCAAGCGAGCCGAGCTTGGAGACCGAGGAAGCCCATCCTGTGCCGAGCGCTCGGTGCGAGGTGGGATAGAAAAGCCCGGCGACGCTCGTCACGCCGAAGTGGCTGCCGGCGAGGAAAACGCCGATCGCAAGGAATAGCACGATGAACGAGGCTTGCGTGAGGTGAGCGAACGCCGCTGCCATCAACAAAGGCAGCGCGATCGCCGGAAATACCGCGATGCTTCCGACGCCGAGGCGATCGGTGAACCGCATGAGCAGGAGCCCGCCGGTCGAGCCCGCGAGAGAGTTCCCGGAACTGATCCAGGCGGCCGACTCGTGACTGAAGCCGAGTCCCGCATAAACGAACGGGCCCCACTGCGTTAGAAAGAAAGTGGTCATCGAGCTCGCGATGTATCCCGCCCACAGGAGCGGGGTGATGTACCGCAGCCGGCCTTCGAACAACGCTCCGACGCTCCGCACCTTGCTGTCCTCGGAGCGTTGCTCATCCGACAGCACGAAACGCGCATTCGCAGGTACGTCGCGCTCGGGTAGGAGTCGGCGGACCGCCCGTAGGAGGCGCTCGCGCTTGCGGCCCGTGGCGACGAGAAACCGGAGCGACTCGGGCAGCGCGAGGATGAGCACTGCCGCCGCAAGAAGCGACGCGGCGCCCCCGAACGTGAACACCGACATCCACCCGAAGCGCGGAATGAGCAGGATGCTGATAGGGCCGCCGGCGAACACGCCTATCCCGTAGCCGAGCATGATGAGCGTCACGGCTGTGGCGCGATAGCGCTTCGGAACGTACTCCGTGCCGAGCGCCCAGGTGAGGGGAATGGCTCCGCCGAGCGCGATGCCCCCGAAGAAGCGCAGAACCATGAATGCCACGTAGTTCGATGCAAGCATGAGGGCGAGGGTGAGTGCGCCGAACGCTGCGGTCGCGAAGATCAGTGCCGTGCGTCGCCCGATGCGGTCACCCAAATACCCGAAGAGAGCTGCCCCAAACAGCAACCCCGCTATACTCGCGTCCGAGACGATGCCGAGCATGATTTTGTTGAGGTGATACGCCGGCCCGAGATAAGGCGCCGCGTATCCGAATATGTTCATGTCGTAGCCGTCGAAGAACGTGACGAGCCAGCACACGACGATGAGTCTCGCCGAATACCCGTCGAGGCCGCGCGCTTCGATGGTCGCGCTGATATCGATCACCGGTCCCGGAGCTCCGGAGGAGGCGGCGGCGCCCGCGGCTTGCGCCTCGAGGCGAGAGGGAGGGATGCCTGCTTTCATTTTCGCGCCGTCTCGACTAACTTGAGGCCATGATGCCGGGCCGGCGAGGAAAAATCACGATATGAGTGTCCCTTCGGTCGCGGCATCCGCACGCCCCGTGAGCCGCACCTCTCCTGCGTACCAGGTCGCGCTGGTCACCCTCCTCAGCGTCAATTTCGGAATCGTATTCTTCGATCGCAACGCGCTCGGCTTCCTGATGCCGTTCGTGCAACCCGACCTGCATCTGAGCAACACGGAGGTCGGGATGCTCTCGAGCGCGCTGTCGCTCACGTGGGCCTGCGCTGCCTTTGGGATCGGGGTGGTCTCCGACAGGACGGGCAGCCGCAAGGGGCTCCTCCTCGCAACGACGGTGCTCTTCTCGGTCTGCTCGTTCCTTTCGGGAATCGCGGCTTCCTTCGCGGTACTGCTCGCCGCGCGCCTGCTGATGGGTGTCGCCGAGGGCGGCATCATGCCGATCAGTCAGGCGATCATCGCCTCGGAAGTGCGTCCGGAGCTGCGCGGCATTGCGATGGGCGTGACGCAGAATTTTGGATCGAATTTGCTCGGCTCGTTCGTCGCGCCGGTGGTGCTCGCCGCGTTCGCAATGGCTCACGGCTGGCGGCACGCGTTCTTCCTCGCCGGAGTCCCGGGACTCGTGATGGCGGCGCTCCTGTGGAAGTACCTCGACGATTCCGCCGGCGCGCCGCGCGCGGCGGCGGGCGCTTCGGTAGGGAGCGCTGCTTCGATGTCGAGCGCTGCGCCGGCGGGGGTCGCGCCCACGCCGAAACCCTCGCTGAGCGCTGCGCTCATCGACCGTAACGTGGTCCTCTGCGCGGTCATGGGCGTGATGCTCGTCTCCTATTTCGTCGTTTGCCTCGCTTTCATGCCGCTCTACCTCGTCAAAGTGCGGCACTTCAGCCCGGAGAGCGAGGGGTGGCTGATCGGCGTGCTCGGTATCTCGGCGACCATCGGCGCGTTCGTCATCTCGGGGCTCTCCGATCGCATCGGCCGGCGGCCTTTGATGATTCTCATGCCGCTGATCGCCATCATCCTGCCGCTCGGAGCGCTCTATTACCACGGCTCCGTGTGGGTGCTCGCGGCAATCTTCTTCGTCGGCTGGGGCCAGACGGGCATCTTCCCGCTGTTCATGGCGACCGTGCCGTCCGAGAGCGTCGCGCCGCATTTGAGAGCGAGCGCGCTCGGCTTGTGCATGGGTACGGGTGAGATTTTGGGCGGAGTCGCATCGCCGTCTCTCGCCGGCCTCGCCGCCGATCATGCAGGACTTCAGGCGCCGCTCTGGATCATGGTCGGGCTGGCGATCATCGGTGCGCTGCTCGCGCTCGGTTTGCGTGAGACCGCCCCCCGCGTGCTTGCGAGGAAGGCCGCCGCCACCTGAGGGACGCGTCAGCGGCGAGGCGCCGGCGAAAGGAGGCGCGTCTGTCGGAAAACACCGTTCACGGACTGCATCCGATCTTCGCCGCCGAGATCGTCGGCGCCGATCTCACGCGAGCGCCCGATCCAGAGCTCGTGCGCCTCATCGAGGACACCATGGCGAGGTACGCGGTTGCCGTGGTTCGCGGTGCGCGGATCTCGACGATGCCCTACGGGCGCAGGGCGCTCTACATCGGCGGCCATGCGACAGGCATCGTCGGCTGGCCGGAGTCTCGAGCGCTCACCTCCTCGATGAGCTGTACGCCTTTGCGACCGAGGAGCGGTTCATTTACGTGCACGGCTGGAAGCAGGACGACCTCGTGATCTGGGACAACCGCTGCGCACTGCACCGGGCCACACCTTTCGAGCTCAATACGTGCGCGACGTGCGCCGCACTACGGTCAACGAGTACGGTCCGGAGACCTCCGCTCACGCAGCCGCGTGATCCGATATGATCGCGTAATGCCGAGGTGGGACCGATATGTTGCGATCGTGTGCGCTGTGGGCGGGATGCTCGCCGCTCGGTCGCCCATTGCCGCCGGCGCCCCGCACGATTCCGGGGCGACTGGCCGCCTCGAGGATCAGGTCGCAACGCTTCGCACCGAGGCGGATCGTCTGAGCGATGTCGAAGCGGTGAAGAAGCTCCAGCGCGCCTACGGCTACTATCTCGACAAGGGCTACTGGGGCGAAGCGGCCGCGCTCTTCGCCGATGACGCGACGATGGAAGTGGGCGTCGATGGCGTCTACGTCGGACGCGCGCGAATCCGCGAGCGGCTGATCCGCGAGGGCGGCGGCAACCCGGGCCCCGGCCTGCCCTATGGCCAGATCTATCACCGCATGCAGCTGCAGCCCGTCGTCGATGTCGCTCGAGACGGGCGCACCGCGAAGGGACGCTGGCGCGAGATCGCGATCCTCGGTCACTACCATCACGATGCCGAGTGGGGCGCGGGCATTTACGAGAACGACTACGTCAAGGAGAACGGTGTCTGGAAGATCGCGCGCCTTCACTATTACCCCAACTTCCTCGCCCCTTACGAAGGTGGATGGGCAAAGCTCGCGCCGGCCGGCCACGACTGGAAATCCGCGGTCGGACGCTCCTTTCCGGCCGACCGTCCGCCGACTGTCGTGTATGCGCCATTCCCAGATCGGTTCACGCCGCCGTTTCACTACGACCCGGTGCGCTCCGGCCGCGCGCCCGGACTGCGGAGCGCCCTGCGCGAGACGCGCGAGTTGGGGGCCTCGGGTGGAGCGGCGGATCGTCTCGCGCGAGAGCTCGAGGCGGGGGGTAATTCCGATTCGGCGCGCGAGCGGGCGGCGCTCGGCGGAGCCGCTCGGGCACTCGCGCGGCTCGAGTCGCATGAGGCCATCGAGCGGCTGCAAGCGGCCTACGGCTACTACATCGACAAGGGCCTCTGGGATCGCGCCGCGGCGCTCTTCAGCGACGATGCGACGTATGAATTCGGGCAGCGCGGCGTCTACACAGGACGACGCCACATTCGCCGCGCCCTCGAGCTGATGGGCCCGCGCGGGCTCGAGAACGGCCAGCTCAACGATTATCCGATGCTTCAGCCGATCATCGATGTGGCGCCCGACAACCGCACGGCGAAGGCGCGCTGGCGCAGCGATGTCATGCTGGCCCGCGGCGGCAAGGGTGAATGGGGCGAGGGCGTCTACGAGAACGACTACGTCAACGAGAATGGCGTGTGGAGGATCGCGAAGCTCCACTACTACGCCACGTTCTTCGCCGATTACGACAAGGGTTGGGGGAGCGGGAACATCCCGCTCGCAGGTCCGAGCCGGGAGATTCCGCCCGATCGGCCTCCGACCGAGGTCTACCAATCGCTGCCCGGCGTGTACGTTCCGCCCTATCACTATTCGAATCCCGTCGCGAGCGCCAAACCGATGGAGGACGAGAGCCTCCTCTCCGCCGACTCATCGCCGAGCGCCGGCGCGCTTCGGGCAAGCATCGACACGCTCGCGAAAGAGACGGCGCGGCTCGCAAGCCTCTTCCAGATAGAGAAGGTCCAGCGCTCCTACGGCTACTACGTCGACAAGGCACAGTGGCCGGAGGTGGCAAAGCTCTTCGCGGCGAACGGCACGTACGAGATCGGCGGTCGCGGCATATTCATCGGACCGAAGCGTGTCCTCGAGTATCTGGTCAAAGGACTCGGTCCGATCGGCATGGCGAGCCGCACCGGGCAACTGCTCGATCACCAGCAGTTCCAGGGCATCGTCGATGTGGCACCAGACGGCAAGCGGGCGTGGGGCCGCTGGACGGCGATCGTCATGGGTGGAACCGCGAACGGCAGCGCGATCTGGGGCGACTGCTATTACGAGAATTCGTACATCAACGAAAATGGCATCTGGAAGCTCGACCACGTGCGCGCGGCATTCAATATGTACGCTCCGTACAAGGGCGGTTGGAGAGACGGTTCGGTGCCGAACACTCGGCCCGACAGCTTCCCGCCGCCGCCCGATCTGCCGCCCTCGCACATCTATCTGACGTATCCGAATTTCTACGTGCTGCCGTGCCACTACGCTAACCCGGTGACGGGGCGCCCGGCGCCGCCGCCCAATCCGGCGGCAGGAGGAACGGCGCCGATGCGCGACTACGCGCGATGAGCGATCGAGACGCGAGATGCCGCGCCGCGCGAGCGGCGGATGGCGGAGCGATCGCAGCTCCGGGATGGCTTGCGGCGATTCTCGTTCCGGCAGCGCTCGTTTGCAGCCTCGCGCTCACGCCTGCTCGCGCGAACGCGCAGGCGCACGGTGCATCGAGTGCCGTGGACCGCCTCGATTGCGATGAGCAGTGCCTCGAGGGTCTGGCGCGCGAGTACATGGACGGGCTCGTCCATCACGATCCATCGCGTGTTCCGTTCGCACCGCATGCGCGCTTCACCGAGAACGACGTGCCGCTTGCGATCGGGGACGGACTGTGGGGCTCGATCTCCTCGGCCTCTCAAAATCCGCTCCTCGCCGCGGACGAGGTGACAGGCAACGTGGGCTGGTTCGGCACCGTCGAGGAGCACGGCGTGCCGGCTTACTATGCGATGCGTCTCAAAGTGGTCGGACGGCGGATCACCGAGGTCGAGACGGTCGTGGACCGCAAGACGCGCTGGCCTTCGGCCTTCGGCGATCCGAAAAAGCTCGTGCACGATCCGGCTTTCGCCGAGGTGCTGCCGCCCGAGGAACGGCGCGAGCGTGAGCGCCTGCGCGATGTGACGAACGGCTATTTCAGTACCGTCGAGCGCAACGACGGTGAGCTGCTGACTGCCTTCGATCCTGACTGCCAGCGTACCGAGAACGGGATCAGCACGACGCGAGGCAGCTTCGGTTCCGCAGCGGTCGCCCAGGGATGCGAGGCACAGTTCCGGCTCGGTCTGTTTCGCATCAACAAACGCGTGCGCGAGCGTCGCTATCCGCTCATCGACGAGAAGCGCGGCATCGTCGTCGCGACGGGCTTCTTCGATCACGACAACACCTTCGTCCATTACAAGACGACCGACGGCAAGGAGCATGGGACGCTTCTCAAGTGGCCGAACTCGCTCTCGCTCATGGAGGCGTTCAAGATCAAAAATGGGCGTATCTATCGGGTGGAGGCGGTGTTCACCTATGTGCCGTATTTCATGCACTCGCCTTGGATGAACGCTGGAGCGCTGACAGCCGCCGATGCAGGGCCCGCGATTCGGGCGAGGGCGGCGCCCACCGCGGCTGCGCCGTCGCCAACCGAGCCTGCGCCGTCGCCCTCGGCGACTTCCTGTGATCGCGCGTGCCTCATCGATCTCGCGCACCGCTACATGAGTGCTCTCGCCCGCCACGATCCCGCCGAGCTGCCCTGGGCTTCCGATGTGCGCTACGCGGAGAACGGCGTGCCGATGCAGATCGGGGAGGGCGAGTGGAACACGGTCACGGCGGCCTCGAGCGCGGCGCTCCTCGCGGCGGACCCGGTGACCGGGAGCGTCGCCTGGCTCGGCACCGTCGAGGAGCATGGCGATCCCGCGTTTTGCGGCGTAACGATTCGTGTGCGCGACGGCCGCATCGAGAGCGTCGACACGCTCGTCGATCCGGCGCGCGGCGGCGGCCCCTTCGGAGAGCCGTCGATGCAATTGCCCGCGGGGTCGTTCGAGCAGTCTTTGCCGGCTGGTGAGCGCACCCCGCGCACGCGCATGACCGCACTCGTCCGCGAATACGCCGCACGCCATCGCCCCGGTGAGGATCGCCTGCGAGCGGGTCACTTCCCGATTGTCGATGTAAAGCGCGGCGTCGTGATCTTCGCCGGTGCGCTCGACCACCCGGCGCGGGCGGCACCCGAAGCGCGCGAAACACCCGATGCACGCGGGGCACGCGAGACGCGCGACGCACGCGAGGAGGCGCGCGACGCACGCGTGCCTTACCCGCTGACGCAAGGCTTCATCGAGGCGGTCAAGATAAGGGCAGGACGCGTCGAGCGCACCGCTGCGGTCTCGACGTTTTTGCTCTACGGAATGTTAGAGGAACCCAAGTGAGACATCTCAGCGCCGCGGCGAGCCATCTCGGCGCAGCAGCCGTCGGCTGCGCCGCGCTCCTGTTTGCCGTGGCGAGCGGCCCCGTCGCGGCGGCGGGGCCGGCAGCGGTCGATCAGCAGCGGCTCGCGAACGCCGATGAGAGCCCGGGCAACTGGATGTCATACGGGCGTACCTGGAGCGAGCAGCGCTTCAGTCCATTGACTCAGATCAACGACCAGAATGTGGAGCGGCTCGGCCTCGCATGGTACGCCGACCTCGACACTTATCGCGGTGTCGAGGCGACCCCGCTCGAGATCGATGGCGTGCTTTACGACGTTTCCGCCTGGGACGTGACGACCGCTTACGATGCGGCGACCGGGAAGGTGCTCTGGCGATACGATCCCAAAGTCTCGCTCGAGTGGGCGCGCCTCGCGTGTTGCGGGCCGGTGAGCCGCGGGCTCGCCGCCTGGAAGGGCAAGATCATCATCGCCGCGCTCGACGGCCGGCTCATCGCCCTCGATGCGCGTACCGGCAAGCCGGTGTGGACCACACAAACTCTGACGCCCGGGCAGCCGCTCTCGCTCACGGGCGCGCCGCGCATCGCGCACGGCCTCGTCGTCATCGGCAACGGAGGCGGCGATTTCGGCGCGCGCGGCTACATCTCGGCGTATGACGCGGACAGCGGCCGGCCCGCCTGGAAGTTCTATCTCGTGCCGGGCGATCCGGCGAAAGGCCCCGACGGGGCGGCATCCGATCCGGTCATGCCGATGGCGGCGAAGACCTGGAAAGGCAAATGGTGGACGGTCGGCGGCGGAGGCAACGACTGGGACACGATCGTCTACGACCCGAAGCTCGATCTCGTTTACGTCGGCACCGGGAACGGCTCGCCGCATCCGCAGGATTTCCGCAGCCCGGGCGGCGGAGACAATTTGTTTCTCTGCTCGATCGTCGCGCTCGATGCGAAAACCGGCAAGTACGTGTGGCACTACCAGGAGTTGCCGGGCGAGCAGTGGGACTACGATTGCACCTCCCCGCTGATGATCGCCGATCTGAAGATCGCAGGTCGCGTGCGGCACGTGATCCTGCACGCGCCCAAGGACGGATTCTTCTACGTTCTCGATCGTGCGACGGGCAAGCTCATCTCGGCGAAGCCGTACGTGCCCATCACCTGGGCGACACGGATCGATATGCGGACGGGTCGCCCGGTGCTCACCGCGGCAGCGCGGCTCGAGGTGAAGCCGCACATCCTCACGCCGAGCTCGGGCGGTGGGCACAACTGGAACCCGATGTCCTTCAGTCCGCTCACGGGTCTCATCTACATCCCCGCGATGGAGCAGTGGATGACGGTCTCGAAGGCCCCGCCCGGCGAGTTCAAATTCGAGCTCGGCCGCTCGACCCTCGGCGCCGACTATACGCAGTACCGCGATCTGCGCCGCGAGCTCGAGCGCGAAGTCGAGACACGCGATAAGGGCTATCTGCTTGCATGGGATCCCATCCGTCAAAAGGAGGCTTTCCGTATTCCTTATCCGCATCCCGGCAACGGCGGAACGCTCGCGACGGCGGGGAATCTCCTGGTCGAGGGTACGATCGACAAGACGCTCGCCATCTATCGGGCCGACAATGGGCGCAAGCTCTGGGAGAGCGCGACGCAGTCGGTCCCCGTCGCAGGCCCCATCAGCTACGAGGTGAACGGTCGCCAATACATCGCGGTCAATGCCGGGTGGAACAGTGCGATCGTTCACGGCCTCGATGCCGGTGGGAAACCTTTCTCCGTCGGGCCCGCACGGCTGCTCGTCTACAGGCTCGACGCGAAGGGTGTGACCCTGCCGCCGGCGCCGCCTTCAGCGGACATCGACCCGCCGCCGCAGGTCGTCGAGCCGGAGCCGCTCGTCGCTCGGGGCGAGGTGCTCTACGCCCGGCACTGCGCGGTCTGCCACGGCCAAAACGCAGTCGGCAGTGGAGCGAAGGATCTACGTCACCTGGGACCCGGTGCACACGCGGATTTCGATGCGATCGTGCTCGGGGGCAAGCTCGCGAAAGCGGGCATGGCCTCGTTCGCCAACGCGGTGTCGCGCGAGGACGCCAAGGCGATTCACGCCTATGTGATCGCGCGCGCGCAGGAAGACTGGCAGCCGGACTTCCTGCACCCGCGCAAGGCGAAGTGATCGCGCGCACCGCGCGCGATCGGCTGCGCCGGTCGACCGCCTATCCGAAGTAGACGGTCTTCGTCTCGAAATACGGATCGAGCCCTTCGATCCCGCCCTCGCGGCCGAGTCCCGATTGTTTGAAGCCGCCGAACGGCATCTTCGGATCGACGATCAGTCCGTTCACCGTGACGCTGCCCGAGCGCACGCGGCGTGCGATCTCGAACCCGCGCTCTGCATCGGCCGTATAGACCGCACCGTGCAGGCCGTAGATGGTGTCGTTCGCCTTTTGCACGGCATCGTCGATCCCGTCGTACGTGATGAAGGACACCACGGGCCCGAAGATTTCCTCCTGTGCGATCGTCATGCGGCTCTGCACGTCCGCGAAGACGGTGGGCTCGACGAAGTAGCCTCTATCGAGTCCGCGCGGTCGGCCGCCTCCGGTCACGAGGCGCGCACCTTCCTGCTTGCCCTTCGCGATGTAACCCTGCACCCGATCGAGTTGCCGCTTCATCGCAAGCGGCCCCATTTGCGTCTCGGGCTGGAAGGGATCGCCGACCTTCGTTGCCTTCACGGCGCCGACGTAGGCGTCGAGCACCTCGCCGGCGCGGGATTTCGGGACGAGAACCCGGGTCAGCGAGAAGCACACCTGTCCGGTGATCGGCATGGAGAAGGGCACCAGGCTCTGCAGCACATCCGGGATCTTCGCATCGTCCAGCACGATTGCGGCGGATTTGCCGCCGAGCTCGAAGCTCGCGCGCGCGAGGCGCTGCGCGCAGACCTCGGCGATGTGGCGGCCCGCGGCCGTGCTACCCGTGAAGCTCACTTTGTCGATGCCCGGATGGCGAACCAGATAGTCGCCGACTTCGCGTCCGGCCTGCAGGACGTTGAACACGCCCGGGGGCAGGCCCGCCTCCTCGATGCATTGAGCGAGCAGATGCGCATCGAGCGGTGTCTCCGGCGCGGGCTTGGAGACGATGGTGCATCCGGCCGCGAGCGCGGGGGCGACCTTGTAGCAGAGAAGCACGAGCGGGGCGTTCCACGGCGTGATCGCGGCGACCACACCGACGGGCTCGCGGACGATGCGCGCGACGCGGCCGTCATCGCGACGCCGCTCGTCGATGATCGGATAGTTCTGGATGAGATTGCCGTAGAACTGAAAGAGCTCGGGCGCTTGAGCGACGGCATATTTCGTGAGGCCGATCGGCGCACCCATCTGGCCGGTCCAGGTCTCGGCGAGCTCGGGCAGGCGCGCACGCAGCGCATCGGCGACCTTGATGAGGTAGCGGCCGCGCTCCTCCCGCGTCATGCGCGGCCACGGGCCATTGTCGAACGCCTGTCGTGCAGCGGCGATCGCGCGATCCATGTCGCGCTCGGAGGCCTCCGGCACTCTAATGAGGACTTCCTCCGTGACGGGGGAGATCACCTCGAGCGTGCGCTCGGATTGCGAGCGTACCCATTCGCCTCCGATGAAGAGCGCTTGCGGAGACTTCAGCGACACTCTGTCCGGAGTCCAGCGTGCGGTTGCTGCGGATGCTGCGGTTGCCATGAGAGAGCTCCCGGTCGATGTCGACGGCGCAATTGAGGTCCGTGGCGTAACTGTAGACGCCGTCCGGTTCTCGCGGCAAGCTGGGCGACCCACTCGAGACACTTACGCGCGGGGCGATCGCATGAAAAGAAGCCAGGACCGCATCCTCACCACGCACGTCGGGAGCTTCCCCCGTCCGGAGGCGCTCACCGAGCTTGCGACCTGGCTCACGGGACCGCCCAAGGACCCCGCGGAGTACGAGCGGCGTGCGCGGAGTGCCGTCGCGGAGGTCGTGCGCAAGCAGGCCGAGGTCGGCGTCGACATCGTGAACGACGGTGAGTACGGCAAGGGCAGCTGGGCAAACTACATCCTCGATCGCGTCACCGGCTTCGAGATTCGCAAGAACGACATCCGCCCCGTCAGCTGGCTCGGCCGCGATCTCGAGCGCTTCCCGGAGGCGATCGCGCAGGATTTTCCGCAAGTCCTGCAGGGCGTCCCGGCCGAGGCGTGCGTCGGACCGATCCGCTACCGCGATGCGGCGCCAATCACGACCGCGATCGAGCATCTGAAGGACGCGCTGAAGTCGGTGCGCGTCACCGAGGCGTTCATGACCGCCGTTGCGCCCGCCAGTGCGGCATTCAACGGTGTGAACGAGTACTACCCCTCGGACCGCGATTACGCGTTCGCGCTCGCCGATGCGCTGCGCACCGAGTACCTCGCGATCCACGAGGCAGGTCTCATCGTGCAGGTCGACGATGCCGTGCTCGCGAACATGTACGACTCGCTCGTGCAGCAGAGCCCGCAGCGCTACCGCGAATGGGCGGAAGCTCGGGTCGATGCGCTTAACCGGGCGCTCGAGGGGATACCGGAGGAGCGCGTGCGGTATCACATTTGTTTCGGGAGCTGGCACGTGCCGCACGTCTCGGATGCACCGCTCGAGGAGATCGTCGATTTGATCCTGCGCGTGAAGGCCGGCGCCTACTCCATCGAGGCGGCCAATCCGCGTCACGAGCATGAATGGCGGGTGTGGGAACGCGTGAAGTTGCCGCCGGGGAAGATCCTGATCCCCGGCGTCATCACGCACCACACGGTCACCGTCGAGCACCCGCAGGTCGTCGCCGACCGGATCGTCCGCTACGCGCGCATCGTCGGTCGCGAGAACGTCATTGCAGGTGCCGATTGCGGCTTTGCGCAGACCGACACGATCAAACGCGTGCATCCGAAGGTCATGTGGGCGAAATTTGAATCGCTGGTCGAAGGCGCGCGGCTCGCGAGCAAGGAACTGTGGTCATGAGCGCGCTCACCCTGCGTGCCCGAGCGAGTGCGCGAGCATCGGGTAGCGCTTGAGTTCGGACTCGATGCTGCGGGCGGCCGATCTGAGCAGCGGTAGCCGCGTTGCGATCATCGCCTTCCTGTCCGCGCGACCCGTCGAGGTCGAGCAGTTGATCGCGGCGAGCGCCTCGCCCGAGGCATCGAATACTGCAACGGCGAGCGAGACGATGCCGTAATCGAGCTCGTCCTGCACGGATGCGTAGCCGTCCTCGCGAGCACGCGTCAGCAGCCGGCGCAATGCCGTTCGCGAGGTTTCGGTCCGGTCGGTCAGCGCGGCGAACGGCGTGTTGCGCAGATACCGATCGAGCGCGGCCGCCGGCAGATGCGCGAGCAGAATGCGCCCCAGGGAGGTGGGATAGGCGGGAAAGCGGGTGCCTACCGTGACCGGCACGCGGATCATGCGGTTGGTCGAGACGTGCACCAGATAGAGAATGTCCGTTTCGGCGAGCACCGCGAGCGAGGCGCTGTCGCCGGTCTTGTCGCGCACGTCCTGAAGGTGCGGGCGCACGACCTGCTCGAGATTCGTCGACTCGAGGTACGCCGAGGCGAAGGCGACGACCGTCGGCCGCAGCAGAAAGAGCCGGTTGCGCTGCGTCGCATAGCCGAGTTTGACGAGCGTTTGCAGGCAGCGCCGTGCCGTCGCCGGACTCAAAGATGTGACGGCTGCGACCTGGCTCAGCGTGAGCTCCGGGCGCTCCTTGGTGAACGCGCGCAGCACCGCGAGACCCCGCGCGAGCGAGGCGATGAATTCCCCCGTATCGCCGGCATTGTCTTCGCGCATCCGCGCCTCCGCCCACATTTTCGCATGACGAAATAATGCACGCTGCGGGCGGCAAACTGGATCCAACTTGACACTTTGGGATCCCGTCGGCCATCCTGGGCGGGTCATGTCTCCCCCGATGACCCGCCGATGAGCACCCAGCTCGCGCGAGCCGTAATCGGCATTCGCGAGATGGTCCTGCGCGGCCGGCTCGCCCCGGGTCAGCGTGTCGCGGAGGCACCGCTCGCGAGCTCCCTCGGCATGTCCCGTACGCCGGTCCGACAAGCGCTGCCGCTGCTCGCCCACGAGGGGCTGCTCGCCGTGCACGAGACCCGCGGCTATGTGGTGCGCAGCTTCACCGGAGCGGACATCGGCGATGCGATCGATGTGCGCGCCGTGCTCGAGGGTCTCGCCGCCCGCCGCGTCGCCGAGCGCGGCGCCTCGAAGACACTCCTGCGCGAGCTTCGCGGGTGCCTGGAGGACGGCGATGCGATCTTCCAGAAGCGCCGCCTCGAGGAGAGCGATGAGGGGGCATACGCCGAGATGAACGCGCGCTTTCACGCGCTCATCGTCGCGGAGTCGGGCAGCACGATCCTCGCCGAGTCGCTCGAGCGCCTCGGGCGGATCCCGTTCGCAGGTCCTCAGGCGCTCGCGTTCGACCGCGCGCGGCTCGAGGATATGTACGACATGCTTCACTATGCCCACAGGCAGCATCACGGCATCGTCGATGCGCTCGAGCGTGGCCAGAGCGGGCGCGCCGAAGCGCTCATGCGCGAGCACGCGGGCGTCGCCAAGGAGAGTCTCAACGTCGCGAGCCTGCCCGTTGCAGGAGCCGACGCGCATTTGAGACAGGACACCCGCTTCAAGCAGGACACCCATTTCAGACAGCGGAGAGCCGAATGAGCACCCAGAGCCTCGAGGATTTGCTGCAGGCCGCGCCGAGCCCCGTCGAGTTGCTGCGCAACTCGCAGGCCGGGCCCAACGTTTACCCGGGCGTGCAGCCCGAGTACACCAACTGGCGCGACGAGCAGCGGGCATGGCAGAAGACGTGCGTTCTCTTCAATCAGTCCTATCACATGGCCGATCTCGCCGTGGAGGGGCCGGGCGCGCTCGAGATGCTCGGGCATCTCGCGTTCAATTCCTTCAAGAACTTCGAGCCGAACCGCGCGAAGCAGTTTGCGCCCGTGAGCCACGACGGCTACATCATCGGCGATGTGATTCTCTTCAATCTCGGGCCCGGCAAGTTCAACCTCGTAGGGCGCGCACCCGCTCTCGAGTGGGTGCAGTTCCACGCCGCAACGGGCGGCTACGACGTGAAGGTCGAGCTCGACCAGCGCTGGGCGCTGAGGAGCGACGGCCGGCGCAAGGTCTATCGCTTCCAGTTGCAAGGCCCGAACGCGATGAAGGTGATGGACAAGGCGCTCGGCAAGGCGGCTCCGGAGCTCAAGTTCTTCCACATGGCGGATGTGAAGATCGCCGGCAAAACTCTGAAAGCGTTCCGGCATGGCATGGCCGGTCAGCCGGGATACGAGATCTTCGGGCCGTGGGAGGACTACGGGGCGGTGCACGAGGCACTCGTGCGCGCAGGCGAGGAGTTCGGTCTGCGCCTCGTCGGCGGGCGCGCTTATTCGAGCAATGCGCTCGAATCCGGCTGGATTCCCTCGCCTCTGCCCGCCGTGTACTCGGGCGAGAAGATGAAGCCGTACCGCAAGTGGCTCACGGCCAAGAGCTACGAGGCCGCAGCCTCCCTCGGCGGAAGCTTCGTCTCGAAGAACATCGAGGACTACTACTTCACGCCGTGGGACATCGGCTATGGCGGTTTCGTGAAGTTCGACCACGACTTCGTCGGCCGCGAGGCGCTCGAGAAGCGTGCGAACGACAAACATCGCAAGAAGGTCACTCTGGCGCTCAACAACGACGACGTGACGCGGGTCTTCGGGTCGATCTTCAATCGGCAGGTGCGCGGCAAGTTTCTGGAGTTCCCCTCGGCGGTGTACTCCATGCACCCGTTCGATCTGGTGCTCTCCGGAAGCAAGCCCGCCGGGGTCTCCACCTGGATCGGCTACAGCTCGAACGAGGGAAAGATGCTCACGCTCGCCGTGCTCGATGCGGAGTTCGCCGATCCTGGCAACGAGGTGACGCTGATCTGGGGCGAGCCGAACGGTGGCACCTCCAAGCCGACCGTCGAGCCGCACGTGCAGAGCGAGATCCGCGCGGTGGTGAGTCCCGCGCCGTTCGTCGAGGTCGTGCGCAACTCGTATGCGCCTGGAGGCTGGCGAGCGGCAGCGACGTGATAGCCGGGCGCGCCATCGAGGGGCGCGCCTGTTGCAGTTTTCGCACAAATTTTGGAGAATCGGGAGCGCGGCAGACGAGCGCGCTGTCAGACACATGACAGCGCACTCTTGTCCGCGTCCGGCGCCCCGTCCGTGGGCTAGGCTCCGGAGCTTGATATCGTTTTAGTGCGGCGCGGCGGCAACAACAAATAGTCGCGCCGAGCGGCCTTAGTTATCGTGGTTGTGAGGGGGATGCCATGACGACGACACCGAGTACGAGTTGGATGGGTGCCGGGGCGCAGGGTGGCTCGACGCGGCTGCGATCGAGCATATCGCTGGCCGTGGCGCTCGCGCTCGGGGCGACCGGGGCTTTCGCGCAACAGGCACCGGCGACCGATCAGGGGACTGCGCCGGCGACCGCCGCCACATCGAGCGGTCTGCAGGAGGTCGTGGTCACCGCGACCAAGCGCGCCCAAAACATCCAGAACGTCCCGATCTCGGTGCAGGCCTTCACGACCGCCGAGATGCAGGAGAAGAACCTCACCGACATCCACACCCTCGGCGCCCTGACACCGGGCGTGAATCTCGATGCCGGTGCGCCGTTCTCCGGAGACAAGTCGGTCCTTTCGGCCTCGATCCGCGGCATCGGCCAGGACGACTTCGCGTTCAACCTGAACCCCGGTGTCGGCGTCTACCTCGACGGCGTGTTCCTGGCGCGAACGATCGGCGCGAACATCAATCTTCTCGATGTGGACCGTGTCGAGATCCTCAAGGGCGCGCAGGGCACGCTCTTCGGCGCGAACACCATCGGCGGCGCGATCAGCATCATCACCCATACGCCTGGAAACGATTATCGCTTCATCGGCACCGCGACCGGAGGACGCTTCAATCGACGCGATCTCGGCTTCACGGCCGACATTCCGCTCATCAAGGACACGCTGCTCTCGAGCCTCACGGTATCGACGCAGCAGCAGGACGGATATCAGCGGGTGATTCCGTATCCGACGAATGGTCCGGTCGGCAGCGCGCCATTCGTCGTCGATCCGCAGACCTCCTTCCCGAAGGCAGGCTATACGACCGGAGACGATTACGGCGGCACCGGCGTGACGAGCATGCGCGGAAAGATGCTCTGGAACGTCTCCGACAAGCTCAACGTCACTTTCACCGGGGACTGGACGCACGAGAACCAGACGGCGCTCCCCGAGGTGGTGCTGCAGAGCTACGCCGGGTTTGTCCCATCATCGACGTTCTCGTCGCTCTATGACCTCTGCATCAGCAACGGTGCGGCCGGAATCGCAGGGGCGGTCGCGGCCAACGCCGTTATTCCCGGACTGCCGCCAGCGGTTCAGCCGTTTGGCGTCGGCACCCCAACCAACGGCTTGTTTTCGGGCGTGTGCTCGCAACCGCGCGCACACGTCCCCGGCCTGTCGGTCGGCGGCGCCGCGCTTATCGGGGCAGGCTACGCCGGGGTTCCGGTGGGCGTCGTTCCGTTCCCGGGCGTGGATCCTCGATACAACTACAACAATATCGCGGCGGGCCTCCCGTATCTCGGCTCACCTGAGCCGCGCCTCTTCTACGGCTATCACGATGCCAACGGGCTCGACCCCGTAGCCCAGACGGGCAACGTCGATCTGACCTATGCCGGCGGCAGGCCGGACTTTGCGAAGCAGGACGTGTTCGGCTTTTCTGTGACGGGGTTGTACACGCTCAACGACGATATCCAGCTGAAGTCGATCACCGGCTATCGCCAGGACAAGTGGCAGATCGGCACGCAGCTCGACGGCACGCCGGAGACGGCGCTCGAGGTGAGCGATCAGCAGCACCAATGGCAGGTCTCGCAGGAGTTCCAGCTCCTCGGCAAGGCTCTCGACGGGAAGCTGAACTACGTCGGCGGCCTCTACTACTTCAACGAAGCAGGGTACGTGCACGATTACGTACCGTTCGAGAGCCTGCTGTACGTGTACGACGTGGCGAACGACGTGAAGAACACGTACTACGCCGTGTTCGGGCACGTGGATTGGTCGCTCACGAACCACTGGGAATTCATCCTGGGCGGCCGGTATACGACTGCCCAGACGCACTTCCTCGGCGGACAGAGCGATCTTAACTCCTTCCCGCTCGGCTCCACCCTCGGACCGATTCTGACAGGGCAGCCGTACACGCGGTATTTCCCGCCCGTGCCCGACAGTCAGGCGTGGCACGTCTTTACGCCGACGGCCTCCGTTCAGTTCCACATCAACGACGACGTGATGGCTTACGTGAGCTGGGGCAAAGGCTTCAAACAGGGCGGCTGGACGACGCGGCTCTCCGCGGTCATCCCCGACCCGACCAGTGCGCGCTTCGGTCCCGAATACGCGAAGCAGTGGGAGGTCGGCTTGAAGTCGGCGTGGCTCAACCACCGCATCATCGCCA
>DATNFW010000009.1:0-15037 GCA_035606175.1 Steroidobacteraceae bacterium
GAGACCTCGTGACTCACGAGCGCGTGAGCGAGCGGTCGCCGCAATGCCGCTCCCGGGTCTCGTCAATCTCGCCATTCCCGAAAGCGGCGCCGGGCCCGCCCTCGAGCGTCCGATTCCCGAGCTGACTGCCGCGGGCATCCGGATCGAGGATGCGGCGACGCGTACGCGCTATGAGTCGAACTATGTGAAGCTGTTCGAGGCGCTGCGCACCACGCTCGCGGGCTTCCGAGAGATCTACACGCATAATCCCTGGGGCGAGTACGGCCACCCGGAGCACATTCAGGTCTACCGCGCGGTTGCGGCTCTGCAGCCCGAGCTGCGCTACGCGATCTGGTTCTCCAATTACGTGGGCGGGGCGAGCTGGGCGCTGGCGCGACGGCTTGCAGGCGAGGTGCGCTGCACCGAGCGTCGCATCGTGCAGCCGGACCGGCAGATGGCGCGAACGCTCATGCGTGTCTATCGGCAACACGGTGCTTGGACCTGGAGCCGGGCCCATCGCTGGCCCGCCGAGGAGACCCTCTTCTGCGAATCACCCATCGAAGAGCCAGCATCTCGCAGATCGCTGAGCGGTGCGTGGCTGCTCGATGTCGGGCGGTTGCGCGCGTGGTCACCGCCTTGGCCCACGCCGCGCCGGAGGCTGCCGCTTTTCGGACAGAGCCCGGGGAGTGATGGTGATGTGCACCCCCCTCCGCTCCCCCGGTGAGGCGGCTTGCAGCCGCTCGTTGCGGATGTCATAGACGAGCATCTGCCCGCTCATCTCGAGCCCATGGGCGTCGGAGAAGCGTGCATCGCCCGAGAGTCGCACGGAGTCATGCTGCGCGTCGTAGACGATTCGATGGGCGCTGCCGCGTGCCGCGCTGCGCGATTCGAATTGCGCAGGCTGGCCGGTGGCGGTCGCCTCACTGATGCCGTTGTCGCGAAAGGTGACGACCGCGTGCTCGCACCGCAGGGTGCCGCGCGGCTCGAGCTCGATGACGACCGCATCGTCGAATGTCCAGCGGCTGTTCGCGAAGCCCACGCCGTCCGCATGCGCCCGACCGGCCGTCAAGCGCATCTCGCCCTGCGAGACGACGATGTTCCTGAAAATGACGGTGTTGGTGTTGTAATCGACGCGCGAGAACGCGGCGTTGATCACGATCGGCGGCTGCCGAGCTTGCGGCGCGGTTGCCCCGACGGATGCTGCCGAAAGCAGCATCGCCGCCAGACACTCAGAGGCGATTCGACTCGAGAGCCGCCAAGGCCGGCGCCCCGACGTGCGAGACTGGCGCATCCGCGTAGGACTCGAAGACCACCTGCTCGCAGGTGGATGAGTCTGCAAGCAAAGCCCGCAGCAGCATGTTGTTCAGCGCGTGGCCCGATTTGTGGCCGCTGAACTCGCCGACGAGGCTGTGGCCGAGCAGATAGAGATCGCCGATCGCATCGAGAATCTTGTGCTTGACGAATTCGTCCTCGTACCGCAGGCCGTCTTCGTTCAGCACCCGGAAATCGTCGAGCACGATCGCGTTGTCAAGACTGCCGCCGAGCGCGAGATTGCGCGAGCGCAGCATCTCGAGATCGCGCATGAAGCCGAAGGTGCGCGCGCGGCTGACCTCCTTGAGGAACGAGGTGGTCGAGAAGTCCATGGAGGCCCGCTGCGAGCGGCGTTTGAAGATCGGATGGTTGAATTCGATCTCGAAGTTGACTTTGAAACCGTCGAACGGGCGGAACTCCGCCCATTTGTCACCGTCCTCGACTCGCACGGTCCTCTTGATGCGGACGAAGCGCTTCGGCGCGTGCTGCTCCTCGATCCCGGCCGACTGCAGGAGGAATACGAACGGCCCCGCGCTTCCGTCCATGATCGGCACTTCCGGAGCGCTCACCTCGATGACCGCATTGTCGATCCCGAGTCCTGCGAACGCCGAGAGCAGATGCTCGACCGTCGAGACCCGCACGTCGCCCTTGACGAGCGTTGTGCCGAGCACGGTGTCGCCCACGTTCTCGGCATGCGCCTCGATCGGGGGTGAGCCGGGAAGGTCCGAACGGCGAAACACGATGCCGGAATCGGTCGGCGCCGGGTTCAGACGCATCAGAATCTTCTTGCCGGTGTGCAAACCCACACCCGTTGCGCGGATGGAGTTCTTGAGAGTCCTTTGTCCGATCATGAGCCTCTAGCTCGAGCAGCAGTTCGGGCGGCTGCAGGCCATGGGAACGCAAGCGGGCCGCTACCGTAGCACGGACGTCGCCCGGCTCCAACGAACCAGCTCACACCGGCCCGCCCGGGGCGGTGGCAAAAACCGCCCCGGGGATCCGGCCTGCCTGCGAGCTCGCTCCCGTCGATCAGTCGGCCTGACGGCGCAGGAATGCTGGAATGTCCAGCAGATCCTCCGGGTCGGGGTCCGGTCTGAGCCCATCGCCCACGGCGCGCTGACGCTGAACGGTCGGCTTGTCGAGATGAGCGTAATCGCTGCTCGAAAGCGGTTGTGGCCTGCGTACGACACGCATCGGCGGCTCGCGCCGCTCGCTCATGTCGCGTGCTGGCGACGGCTCGCGAGGCAACCGCGCTGCGGCAGCGGGACGGCCGAGACCCGTCGCAACGACGGTGACGCGCACCTGATTCGTCAGGTCCGGATCGATCACCGTGCCGACGACGACGGTCGCATCGTCGGAGGCGAACTGCTTGACGATGTTGCCGACCTCCTGGAATTCGCCGATCGACAGGTCCATGCCCGCCGTGACGTTCACCAGGATGCCGTGGGCGCCGGCGAGATTGATGTCCTCGAGGAGCGGTGAGGACACCGCGGCTTCTGCCGCTTCGCGCGCGCGGCCCTCGCCGCTCGCAGCGCCCGATCCCATCATCGCCATGCCGGTCTCCGCCATCACGGTGCGCACGTCTGCAAAGTCCACATTGATGAGGCCCGGACGGGTGATGAGCTCCGCAATGCCCTGCACCGCCCCCTGCAGCACCTGGTTCGCGGCTTTGAATGCATCGAGCAGCGTCGTCGCCGGCCCGAGCACCGTCAGCAGCTTTTGATTCGGAATGGTGATGAGCGAGTCGCAGTACTTGCCGAGCTCCCCGATGCCGTGGTCCGCGACGAGCATGCGCTTGCCGCCTTCCATATCGAAAGGCTTCGTCACGACCGCGACGGTGAGGATGCCGAGCTCCTTCGCGATCTGCGCGACGACCGGCGCGGCGCCGGTGCCCGTACCGCCGCCCATGCCGGCCGTGATGAACAGCATGTCGCAGCCCTCGATGAGCTCGAGAATGCGGTCGCGGTCCTCCATGGCGGCCTGCCGGCCGACTTCCGGGTCGGCCCCCGCGCCGAGTCCCTTGGTCATGTTGGAGCCGATCTGCAGCGACGTCTTGACCTTCGAGTGTTTGAGCGCCTGTGCATCGGTGTTGATGCACATGAAATCGACACCCTCGATGCCGCTGGTAACCATGTGCGCAACGGCATTGCCGCCGCCGCCCCCTACCCCGATCACCTTGATAATGGCGCTCTGCGTGTACGCGTCCATCAGTTCGAACATTTGTTTGTGCTCCTCTCGACCGGAACGTTTGGTGGAAGTCTCTCGAGCCCTGTGCCTGCCTTGCGGCGTGCGATTTCTGTCGTTCAAAGTGTCTGTCAGCCTTTGAAGTGGTGTAACGGTTCGAATCTCTGTCAGCTTCAAAAATTGCCCTGAAACCAGGCGCGCATGCGGTCGAGCACCGTCTTGGCGCCCCCGAGCGGCCGGCGCTGGCGGGCCGGCAGCTGGTTGTCGCGGCCGTAGAGCAGCAGCCCCACGCCCGTTGAGAAAATCGGATTGCGGACCACGTCCGCGAGTCCCTGCACTTGCTGCGGGATTCCGAGACGCACCGGCACGTGGAAGACCTCCTCCGCGAGCTCGATGGCGCCTTCCATCTTGGCGCTCCCGCCCGTGAGCACGATCCCGGCGGCGACCGCCTCCTCGAAGCCGCTCCTGCGAAGCTCCTCGCGCACGAGCGCGAACAGCTCCTCGTAGCGCGGCTCGACGATCTCCGCGAGCGTCTGCCGCGCGAGACGCCGCGCGGGGCGCTCACCGACGCTCGGCACTTCGATCGTCTCGTCGGGATTGGCGAGCTGGGAGAGCGCGCAGGCGTAGCGGACTTTGATGTCCTCGGCGTGCTGAGTCGGCGTGCGCATCGAGACGGCGATGTCGTTCGTCACCTGATCCCCCGCAATCGGGATCACCGCGGTGTGGCGGATCGCTCCGGCCGAGAACACGGCAAGGTCGGTCGTGCCGCCGCCCACATCGATCAAACACACGCCGAGCTCTTTCTCATCCTCGGTCAGCACGGCGAAACTCGAGGCGAGCTGCTCGAGCACGATGTCGTCCACCTCGAGCCCGCAGCGCTGAATGCACTTCTCGATGTTCTGCGCGGCGCTCTCCGCGCCGGTGACGATGTGCACCTTCGCCTCGAGGCGCACGCCCGACATGCCGATCGGGTCGCGGATCCCCTCCTGGCCATCGATGATGAATTCCTGCGGCAGCACGTGGAGGATCTTCTGGTCCGCGGGAATCGCGACCGCCTTCGCCGCATCGATCACGTGCTCCACATCCGCCTGGGTGACCTCGCGATCGCGGATTGCGACGACGCCGTGGGAGTTGAGGCTGCGCACGTGGCTGCCCGCGATACCCGCATACACGGAGTGGATCTCACAGCCCGCCATGAGCTCGGCTTCCTCTACGGCGCGCTGGATCGATTGCACGGTCGACTCGATGTTGACGACCACGCCCTTCTTCAGTCCCCGCGATGGCTGAGAGCCGATGCCGAGCACCTCGATCGCGCCGTCCGCGCCGGCCTCACCGACGAGCGCGACGACCTTCGAGGTTCCGATATCGAGGCCAATGACGAGGCTCCTGTTCATTTTCATGGCCTGCGGCCACCTTCCTGTGGGCTGTGCCCACCTCGAGCACCGGCCGCTGGGCCGGCATCCCTCGGGATCGCCCGCCGCGAGCCCGCATTTGCGGCCAGGTAATTCGAGCCGCCCGGGCGCGGCTGCGCGCCCCCGCGCCACCCGATCGCAAATCCGTTGGCATAGCGCATGTCGACATAGGCGATGTCGCTTGCGCGCTGTGCGACGATCTTCGAGGCGACCGCCATGAAGGTCTCGAAGCGCTGATCGACCTGCTGGCGACCGAGCCGCACCGTGACGCCGTTGTCGAGATCGAACTCCCACGCTCCGCGCGCATCGAGGCGCAGCCCCGTCACACGCATGCCGACCTCGGCGAGCCGCCCCTGCATGGCGAGATAGCGCTGCGCCACGGCCGGCTCGGTTCCGTCCGGCCCGGTGAGGGTCGGCAGCTCGAGCGGGATGTGGCGCGCATCGCCCGTGAAGAGCGCGCCGCGCGTATTGATGAGGCCGCCCTCACCCCAGCGTGCCGCCGCAATCTGCTCGATGACATGCACCGTCAGCCCGCGCGGCCAGCTGCGCTCGACGGTGACCGCATCGACCCACGGAAGCCGCTCGACGGCGGCGGACACCTCCGGCAGGCGTACACCGATCAGCCCCGCGCCGTTGAGGCTCGCCTTCACGGCGCGCTCCACATCGAGCGGGGAGACGCGCTGAAAGCGGCCGGTCACCACGATGCTTTCGATCGGGCGATCGAGCGCGGCGCCCACGAGGAGGACGGCAGCGGCGATACCGGCGAGACTCACCGCCGAGCTGAGGAGCCGCCGCCAGTTGAGCCGAGCCGCGAGGCTGCGCAGGATTCGCGAGCCGCGCAGTCGATCCGCGCCGCTCCGCTCCTGGCTCGCCGATCGGCGTCGGTTGGTACGGCGGCCCAACATGGCTCAGGCGCCTCCTTTGCGCGCCATCGGCCCCGTCGGAGCGATCGGCGCGGCCTCACCGACGATGCGCACCTCGGGCACGAGGCGGACGCCGTGCACGCGCTCGACCTCGGCTGCGACGTGCTCGATCAGTCGCTCAATGTCCGCGGCGCTTGCCGCGCCATGATTGATGATGAAGTTCGCGTGTTTGGTCGAGACCGACGCATCGCCGATCGCGAAGCCCTTGAGCCCCGCCGTCTCGATCAGCCGCGCCGCATGATTGCCCGGTGGATTGGTGAACACCGAGCCGCAGCTCCACTCCCCGATCGGCTGCGAGGCCTTGCGCCGCTCGAGGAGCGAACGCACGGCCGTATCCGCCGGTGCGGCGCCGGCCGTGCCTGCCGTGCCGGCTGCGCTCGGCATCACCTCGAACCGCAAACGGGCCGCGAGAAATCCCTCACCTTCCGCCGGCGCACGTACGTGACGGTAGGACACTTCGTATTCGGAAGAAGCGCGCGCATGCTCGATGCCGCGGCGATCGAGAGTCTCGACGCCAACGACGTGGCTCCACGTCTCCCCGCCGAAGGCGCCCGCATTCATCGCGAGCGCTCCGCCGAGCGTGCCCGGGATCCCCGCGAAGAACTCCGCAGGTCCGAGCCGCCATTTGATGCATTGCCGGGCGATGCGCGCACAGGCGACGCCCGCCTCGCAGTACACGGTCGTCTCATTGAGCCGCTCGAGGCGCTCGAGGGCACCGTGCAGGGCGATCACGGCGCCCTTCAAACCGCCGTCGCGCACCAGCAGATTGCTGCCGAGACCCACCCAGTGCACGGGCGTCTCGGGCGGCAGAGACTTCATGAATGCGGCGAGATCCGCCCGGTCGTGCGGCGTGAAGTAAAGCTCCGCCGGACCCCCGACGTGCCAGGAAGTGTGGCGGCTCATGCGCTCGTTGCGCCGCACGCGCGCCGTGAAATCGGTGCCGCGGGCGGGCATCACGACGCCCTCCCGCGCGCAAGCGCCTCGGGGAGTTGATGCGCGATTGTATTGATGTGTCCCGCGCCCATCGTGACGACCAAGTCATCGGCTCGGATCACATCTGCGAGCGCCTCCGGAAGGTCCTCGACCCGCTCGACGAAGATCGGCTCGACCTGGGCTCGAGTGCGCACGGCGCGGCAAATCGCCCGCCCGTCGCACCCGGGAATCGGCTGCTCCCCGGCGGGGTACACCTCAGTTACGAGCAGCACCTCGGCGCTCGAGAGCACCTTCGCGAAATCGTCGATCAGGTCGCGAGTGCGCGTGAAGCGATGCGGCTGGAATGCGAGCACGATGCGACGGCCGGGATATCCCTGTCGCAGCGCCTCGAGCGTTGCAGCGATCTCGGTCGGATGATGACCGTAGTCATCGACGATCGTCACGGCTCCGGCCGGCGTTGCGACATCCCCGATGTGCTCCAGGCGCCGCGAGATGCCCTCAAAGCCGGCGAGCGCACGGCAGATCGCCGCATCGTCGATCTCGAGCTCGGTTGCCACCGCGATCGCCGCAAGGGCATTGAGGACGTTGTGCGCACCCGGCAGCGCGAGGGTCACGGAAAGCGGCGTCCCCGAGCGCACCACCTCGAAATCCGTTCGCAGCCCGCGGCGGCGAACGTTGGTCGCGCGTACGTCCGCGCCGGGATCGAGCCCGTAGGTCATCACCGGGCGCGCGATGCGGGGCAGAATGCCGCGCACGCGCTCATCGTCGAGACACAGAATCGCAAGGCCGTAGAACGGCAGGTTGTGCAGGAAGTCGACGAAGCTCTGCTCGAGCTGCTCGAGACTGCCGCCGTGCGTTGCCAGATGATCGTTGTCGATATTCGTGACGACCGCGATGAGCGGCTGCAAATGCGTGAAAGAGGCGTCGCTCTCGTCCGCCTCGGCGACGAGATAGCGTCCGGTGCCGAGCCTCGCGTTGCTCCCGGCGCTCACGAGGCGCCCGCCGATGACGAACGTCGGGTCGGCGCCGGCCTCGGCGAGCACGCTTGCGACGAGGCTCGTGGTCGTCGTCTTGCCATGCGTCCCGGCAACTGCGATCGAGTAGCGAAAGCGCATGAGCTCACCGAGCATCTCCGCGCGCTGCACGGCCGGGATACGCGCCGCGAGCGCCGCGACGACCTCGGGGTTGTCCGAGGGGATCGCGCTCGAGACGACAACCACGTCTGCTCCGCGAATGTTCTCCGCCGCATGACCCTCCATCACGCGCGCGCCGAGCTCCTCCAAGCGGCGCGTGATTGGATTCGGCTTGAGGTCTGAGCCCTGCACGCGATAGCCGAGATTGAGCAGCACCTCGGCGATGCCGCCCATTCCGCTGCCGCCGATCCCGACGAAATGGATCGTGTTGATGCGGCGCATGCGATCCGCGCGCCCGGCCGGGGTGCCCGGCTCCGCGGCTGCGCCTCGCCCTGCGGTCGGGCGGCCGCTGTCCGCAATCGCACGCGGGGCTTTCGTCATGAGCCGGCCCCAGCGTATTTGAGACAAGCGGCCGCGAGCTCGTCTGCCGCATGCGGCAGCGCAAGCGATCGGGCGCGCTCGGCCATCGCGAGCAGCGACTCGCGTGCGAGCGTCCCGCGGGAGGTGAGCTTCTCGATCTCCGAGGCGAGGCGCTCGGCCGTGAGCTCCCGCTCATCGATCAGCACCGCCGCCCCGGAGTTGACCAGGTGGCGCGCATTCGCCGTTTGATGATCGTCGACTGCGGCGGGAAACGGCACGAGGATCGCACCGACACCCGCGGCGGCAAGCTCCGAGATGGTGAGCGCGCCCGCACGGCAGATGACGAGATCGGCCCAGGCATAGGCTGCAGCCATGTCCTCGATGAAGGGTGAGACCTGGGCGCGAACCCCCGCCCCGGCGTAGCTGCGCTCTGCGGCTTCCTGCCAGCGAAGGCCCGCCTGATGGCGCACCTCGATCGGCAGCCGTGCGGCAACCGCGGCGAGCGCAAGCGGCACGATCGTGTTCAGGCGCACCGCCCCCTGGCTGCCACCGACGACCAGAATGCGCAAGGGCCCGCTGCGCGCGGCGAAGCGCTCGGCGGGAGCGGGCGTGGCGGTAATCTCCCGGCGCACCGGATTGCCGATCGTGCGGGCTCGCACTCCCGCTCCGAAGCTGCCGGGAAACGCCTCGAGCACCTCTCGCGCGAAGTGTGCGAGCACCCGGTTGGTAAAGCCGGCAATCGCATTCTGCTCGTGAATGATGAGCGGACGGCGCGTGAGCCACGCGGCGATGCCGCCGGGGCCGGTGACGAAACCGCCGAGCCCCACGACGACGAACGGCCGGTGACGCCACATCACGCGGCAGGCTTGAACGAGTGCGGCGCCGACGCGAAATGGCGCGGCTGCGAGCGCGCGAAGTCCTTTGCCGCGCAGACCGCCGACGGTCAGCCACTCGATCGGCAACGGCTCGGCAGGCACGACGCGCGCCTCGAGCCCGCGCCGCGTGCCGAGCCAGACCACCTCGATCGCTTGCTCGCGCAGTCTCCGCGCGAGCGCGAGCGCGGGGAACACGTGCCCTCCGGTGCCGCCCGCCATGATGAGCGCCGGCCGGCTCACTCGATGCGCTCCGTGAGGCGCGAGTGCGCGGTCGCCTCGTGATGTACCCGCATCACGAGCCCCACCCAGGCGAGTGCGACGACGAGGCTCGAGCGCCCGTAGCTCATGAGCGGAAGCGTCAGGCCCTTGGTCGGCAGCACCCCCATGTTCACGCCGATATTGATGAACGCCTGAATCCCGAGCCACAGCCCGAAACCTGCCGCGAGGTATGCCGGGAATTTGAGTCCCGCATCGGCCGCGAGCCGCGCGATGCGAAAGCTGCGCCACACGAGGGCAAGAAAGAGCGCGAGCGTCGCGATCGCTCCGATGAGCCCGAGCTCCTCGGCGAGCACGGCGAACAGGAAATCCGTGTGGGCCTCCGGCAGGTAGAAGAGCTTCTGCACGCTGTCGCCGAGTCCCACGCCCAGCCAGCCGCCGCGGCCGATCGCGATCAATGACTGGGTGAGCTGAAAGCCGCTGTTGAAAGGATCGGCCCAAGGGTGCAGGAATCCGGTGAGCCTTCGCAGCCGGTAGCTCGAGGTGATCGCGAGCAAGCCAAAGCCCGCCGCCGCGATCACGGTCATCGCGATCACATAGCGCAAACGCGCGCCCGCGAGGAACAGCAGCGCGAATCCCGCGGCGAACAGCACCGTCGCGGCACCGAAGTCCGGCTCCGCGAGCAGCAGTACGCCCGCGCAGGCGAGCAGGCCCAGCGGCTTCGCGAGTCCGATGAACGAGCCGCGCAGCTCTTCCTCGCGACGCGCGGCATAGCTTGCGATGTAGATCAGAACGAGGACGCGCGCGAGCTCGGAAGCCTGAAAGCTCAAGCCGCCGATCGCGAGCCAGCGGCGGCTTCCGTTCACGACGTGCCCGAGTCCGGGCACGAGCACGGCGAGCAGCAGCGCGTAGCCCGCGATGAGCAGCGGGGTCGAGAGCCGCTCGATGAAGTCCGTGCGGATCGTGAGCAGGATCGCAGCCACGGCGGCCCCGACACCGGTGAGCAGCAGCTGTCGTTCGAGATAGTAGAAACCTTGGCCGTTCTCGCGCGCCGCAATCGAGATGGAGGCTGAGGTAACCATCACGAGACCGAGAAGCACGACCGCCAGAACGAGCGCGAGCAGCACGGTATCGATGCGCCATCCGCCGCGTCCGCGGCCCGAGCGCCCAGGGCCGAAGCCGGGCTCGACCCGACCGCCGTTGACGATGGCGCCGGCGGACTGACTCATGCGGCAAGCTCCCGCACGGTGCGCGCGAACACATCGCCGCGGTGCGCGTAGTCGCGAAACATGTCCAGGCTCGCGCACGCAGGCGAGAGCAGCACGGTCTCCCCGGGCCGAGCCGCATGCGCGGCTGCGCGGACCGCCTCCTCGAGTGAGTCGCAGCGCTCGATGGTCGACACACCCTTCAACGCCTCGGCAATCGCTTGCGCATCGCGGCCGATCAGTACGACGTGGCGCACCTTGCCGCGGAAGGCGGCGGCGAGCGGAGTGAACTCCTGCTGCTTGCCGTCGCCGCCGAGAATCACGACGAGTTTCCCCGGTGTCCCCGCAACGGCGGCAATGGTCGCACCGACATTCGTGCCCTTGGAGTCGTCGATGTAGGTGACGCCGTGCAGGTCTGCAACCCACTGCGAGCGGTGCGGCAAACCCGCGAAGGATTTGAGCTCGGTGAGCATCGCCTCGAGCGGGAGGCCTGCCGCTTCTCCGAGCGCGAGCGCGGCGAGCGCGTTCGCGGCGTTGTGCAAACCTTTGATCCTGAGCTCAGAGAGCGGCAGCAACCGCTCGCCGCGGCGCATGAGCCAGCTCCCGGGCGAGGCTGCTGCGCCCGTGAGCGTGTAGTCGGCCTCCTTTCGTGCGCGAAGCGCGAACCCGAGCATCGCCTGTCCGGGCCTCACGCTCGCGACGACGCGCGGATCGTCGAGATTGACCACCGCCGTATCGCAACGCGCGTAAATGCGCGCCTTTGCCGCCGCGTACTCCTCGACCGAGGCGTACCGGTCGAGATGGTCCGGGCTGATGTTGAGAATGGCCGCGGCTTTGAGATCGAGCGAGCGGGTCGCCTCGAGCTGAAAACTCGAGAGCTCGAGCACGTAGAGCTCCGTGCGGCGGGGCTCCCGCTGAGAGGCCGCAAGCAGATCGAGCGCGGGCTCGCCGAGGTTGCCGCCGACGCGCGTCTCGAGCCCCGCGCGCATCGCCATCCGCCCGACGAGCGTCGTCACCGTGCTCTTGCCATTGGTTCCGGTGATTGCGACGACCGGCGCATCGACCGCGAGCGCGAAGAGCTCGATGTCACCCACGATCTCGAGCCCGCGGCGGCGCGCCTCGACGAAGAACGGGTCCGAGAGCGGCACGCCCGGGGAGGCGACGACGCAGACCGCCTCATCGAGGAGCGCGGTGTCGAGACCGCCGAGGCGGACGGGAATTTGCGGGTCGAGCGCGACGAGCTTCGCGAAATTGGGCGGATCGCGCCGTGTATCGGTCACCGCCAGACGCCAGCCGCGCTCGCGCAGATATGCGGCACACGCATAGCCCGTTCGGCCGAGTCCGACGATCACGGCGGTCGATGGCTTGTGGCGCGTCTCGTTCATCGCAGTTTCAGCGTCGCGAGTCCGAAGAGCACGAGCAGGAGCGTGATGATCCAGAAGCGCACGATCACCTTCGGCTCCGCCCAGCCCTTGAGCTCGAAATGGTGATGGATCGGCGCCATCCGGAAGATCCGCCGGCCCGTGAGCTTGAAAGACCCCACCTGCAGGATGACCGAGGTGGTCTCGAGCACGAACACCCCGCCCATGACGAGCGTCACGACCTCCTGGCGCACGATGACGGCGAGCACTCCGATCGCCGCACCGATCGCGAGTGCGCCCACGTCCCCCATGAAAACCTGCGCCGGATAAGTGTTGAACCACAGGAAGCCGAGCCCCGCGCCGCCGAGCGCCGAGCAGAAAATCAGCAGCTCTCCCGCTCGCGGCACCGCGGGGATCGCCAGATACTCCGCGTAGACGGAGTTGCCGCTCACATACGCGAAGACACCGAGCGCCGCTGTCACCAGAACCGCCGGCATGATGGCGAGCCCGTCGAGCCCGTCCGTGAGGTTCACGGCGTTGCTCATGCCGACGATCATGAAATAGGCGATGACGACGAACACCGCCGCGGAAAGCGGCTCTGCGAATCGCTTGACGAAGGGCAGATAGAGCGTCGTCTCTGCCGGGGCCTGTGCGAGGTAGTAGAGCGTCGCGGCCGTCGAGAGCCCCGCGATCGACTGCCAGAGGTATTTCCAGCGCGGGATGAGCCCCTTCGAATTGCCGACGACCAGCTTCAGGTAGTCGTCGTAGAAGCCGATGAGACCGTACGCGAACGTCACTCCGAGCACCGTCCAGACGAACCGATCGGAGAGGTCCGCCCAGAGGAGTGTCGCGACGAGGACTGCAGCGAGGATGAGCGCGCCGCCCATCGTCGGCGTGCCAGCCTTGGGCAGGTGCGATTTCGGGCCATCGTTCCGCACGACTTGCCCGATCTGATAGCGCGAGAGCTTCGCGATCATCGCGGGGCCTGCAATGAGCGAGAAGGCGAGCGCCGTGACCGCCGCCAGAATGGCGCGCAGCGTCTGATAGTGAAAGACGTTGAAGCCCGAGTAAGCGGCCGTCAGATGCTGTGTGAGCCAGTACAGCACGGCTACTTCACCGTCAGCGCAGCGACGACGCGCTCGAGCCGATTGACGCGCGAGCCCTTGACCAGCACCGACGCCTCCCGCGGCAGCGCACGATCCAAGGCGCGGGCGAGCGCTTCGGTGTCCGGATACCATTCGGCGCCCGTGCCGAAGCTTTCGACGGCGAGTTGCGCGAGCTCACCCGTTGCGCAGAGTCGCTCGACGCCGCGATCGCGCGCGTAGGCGCCGATCTCGGCGTGGCTCGCGCGTGCGAACTCGCCGAGCTCCCCCATGTCCCCGAGCACGAGCCACTTCGGCCCCTCGAGCTCGACGAGCACGTCGATACCCGCGCGCACCGAGCTCGGATTCGCATTGTAGGAATCGTCGATCAGCCAGGCGCCGCTGCGCGCCCGTTTCAGCTGCAGACGGCCCTGCACCGGGCGCATCGCGGCGAGTCCCGCACGCACATGCTCGAGGCCGGCGCCGGCGACGCTCGCCGCTGCCGCGGCGCACAGCGCATTCGCGACGTTGTGTCTGCCGGCGAGCTTCAGCTCGATCGGCGTCCGCCCCCGCGCGCATTCGAGGGTGAAGCGCGTACGGAACTCACCCTCGGCGATGTCCGCGCGCATGTCGCGGGCCGTGTAATCCGCCCGCGCCTCAAGCGCGAACGTGACGATCCGCGCCCGCGTGAGCGTGCGCCAGAGCGGCGCGAACGCATCGTCCGCGTTGATGACGGCGGTGGCCGCCGGCGCGAGACCTTCGACCATCTCGCCCTCGGCGCGTGCGACGCCCTCGAGGCTGCCGAAGCCTTCGAGGTGCTCCGCACCCGCATTGGTGATCAGTCCGATGCTCGGGCGCGCGAGCGCAACGAGGCTCGCCACCTCGCCCGCGCGGTTCGCGCCCGTCTCGATCACCGCGAACCGGTGCTCGGGCTCGAGGCGCAGCAACGTGAGTGGCACGCCGATGTGATTATTGAGGTTTCCGCGCGTTGCGAGGCAGGCGCCGGCTTGCGCGAGAATCGCCGCGGTCATCTCCTTCACGGTCGTCTTGCCGTTGCTGCCGGCGACGCCGACGAGCGGAATGTCGAACTGCGAGCGCCAGGCGCTCGCCGCCCGCGAGAGCGCCGCCTGAGTGTCGGGGACGACGATGCGCGCGAGCGTTGCTCCGCCGCCTGCACGAGCTGCCCCGCCGCTGCGATCGTCGCTGCGCACGCTGGCCTCATCGACCACGGCCCCGGCGGCGCCGGCTGCCGCCGCGGTCGCGAGGAACTCATGACCGTTGAATCGCGGGCCGCGCAGCGCGATGAAGAGCTCGCCCGTCTGCAACGTGCGCGTGTCCGTGGAGACGCCGGCATACGCGCGGTCGGCTCCTTCGAGCCGTCCGCCGCAGGCCGCGGTGAATGCGGCGAGCGTGCGGGTGGGCGGCGCCATCATGGGGGTGCGCCGCGCCATCATGCGCGTCCCCCACGCTGCGAGAAGAAGGCGCTCGCGACCGCCTGGTCGCTGAAGGGCCGGCGCTCACGGCCGACGATTTGATACTCCTCGTGGCCCTTGCCGGCGATCAGCACCACATCGCCCGCCGCGGACCGCGAGAGCGCATCGTTGATTGCGCCCGCACGGTCGTGCTGCACGCGAACCGCGCCTTCGGCAGATTCGATCCCCTCGAGAATATCCGCCACGATCCGTCCCGGGTCCTCCGTGCGCGGGTTGTCGTCGGTGACGATCAGCTCATCGGCGAGCTCATGGGCGGTGCGCCCCATGGGCGCGCGCTTGCCGCGATCGCGATCGCCGCCACAGCCGAAGACTACTCGCAAAGCTCCCGGGCAGTGCGCCCGCGCGGCGTGCAGCGCCTTCGCGAGTGCATCGGGCGTGTGTGCGTAATCGACGATCGCGAGGGGATCGCTATCGCTGCCACGGACGATTTGCATGCGACCCGGCGGTGCGGAGCATTGGCCGAGCACGGTGACCGCGCGCACGAGGGGCACATCGAGCGCAAGCAGCACGCCGAGCACGGTGAGCAGGTTCTCGACATTGAAATCGCCGAGCAGCGGCGCCGCGACGCTTGCG
>DATNFW010000010.1:0-3429 GCA_035606175.1 Steroidobacteraceae bacterium
GGCCGCATGCCCGGCCACATGAACGTGCTGCTCGCCGAGGCCGGCGTGCCCTATGATCTCATTGCCGACCTGGATGAGATCAACTCCGAGTTCGAGACCGCGGACGTGGCGCTCATCATCGGGGCGAATGACGTGGTGAATCCCGTGGCGCGCAACGACAAGTCGAGCCCGATCTACGGCATGCCGATCTTGAATGCCGACAAGGCAAAGAACGTCGTCGTCATCAAGCGCGGCAGGGGCGCCGGCTTCTCCGGCATCGAGAACGCGCTCTTCTATCTCGACAATACGCGCATGCTCTACGGAGACGCGCAGAAGGCGGCGGCAGAGCTCATCCAGGCCGTGAAGGCCGTCGGCTGATCATTGGACCGAAATTGCCGCCCCCCGAGAGGGCGCCCGGCGGCGCCACACCGATGGCGGTACACCCACCAGCTTCTTGAAGGCGCGACTGAAGGCCGCCTCCGATTCGTATCCGCACTCCTCGGCGATCGAAGCGATGCTGGCGCTCGCATCGCTCAGGAACCTGGCGGCGATCTGCATCCGCCATCTGGCGAGATACTGCATCGGGGGCATCCCCAGAAGATCGGTGAAGCGCTCCGCGAGCACCGAGCGGGACAGGCCGACCGCCGTTCCGAGCTCACCGATCGTCCAATCGTGTGCCGGCCTTCCGTGCATGAGCGATAGCGCTTTCCCGACGAACGGATCGCGCAGTCCGGCCAGCCATCCCGCCCTCTCCGGCGGCATGGTGTCCAGATGCCGGCGCACGACCTCGATGAACATCAGCTCACTCAATTTCGCAAGCACGCTCTCGCTGCCGGCGCGCCTGTCGGCCGACTCCGCGACGGCGAGACGCATGAACTGCGTGAGCCAGCCGTCGGGACGATCCGGCGAGGCCCGCGCCGTCATCACGACGGGCAGATTCTCGAGGAGTGGATTGAATGGGCGGACATCGCAGGCGAGGAAACCGCAGACGAGCCTCGCAGACGGCGCTCCGTCTCCGCCGTGTTTCACGAAAAATGGCAGCGGCCCGGCACTCGCCCGCTCGATCGCTGCGTGTGCGACCGCAGTTGCGCGCATTCCGGGGCTGCTCGACATGACGTGGGACTCGCCGTTCGTGATGACGATGACCTCGCCGGCTTCGAGCGCGATCGGTTCCTCGCCCCTCAGGGCCGCGAAACAGCGTCCCTCGGTCACGACGTGATAGGAGATGAGCCGCTCGGCGCCCGGGAGGATCTTCGGCAGAATGAGTTCCGGCGACGGCTGCTCGACCGCCCACGGCTCCGTTGCAGCCACGTCGAAGTAAATCGCCCCCGTCAAGCGCACGGTTCGCAGCAGATCGGACAGAGCATCGCTCGCCATCGGATTCGGACGCCGTATCAAATCTTAAGGACGACCGAGCATACACACCGGGACGGCACCGTATAAAACTCTCTCGCGGTGAGCCTACAACATCGGACAGCGAGGTCGTCATGAGCATGAACCCCAAGGCGCAGGGCCCGACGAACATCGATCTCAACGCGATCAAGGCGCGACAGCACGTCGCGTGGAGCTCGGGCGACTATGCGGCTGTCGGCACCACTTTACAGATCGTGGGCGAGATGCTTTGCGAAGCCCTCGACCTGCGCTCCAATCAGCGGGTACTCGATGTCGCCGCCGGCAACGGCAACGTAACGCTCGCCGCCGCGCGGCGCTTCGCCGAGGTCGTATCGACGGACTACGTCGCCTCGCTATTGGAGCAGGGCCGCAAGCGCGCCGAGACGGAGCGCTTGCCGGTCAAGTTTCAGGAGGCGGATGCCGAGCATCTCCCCTTTGCGGATGAGAGCTTCGACGTGGTGGTTTCCACCTATGGCGTCATGTTCACGCCGAACCAGGAACAGGCGGCACGAGAGCTCATGCGCGTCTGCCGCCGGGGCGGCAAGATCGGGCTCGCCAATTGGACGCCCGAAGGCTTCATCGGCAGGCTCTTCAAGATCGTGGGCAAGTACGTTCCGCCTGCCCCGGGCACCAAATCCCCGCTCCTGTGGGGCACGCGAGCTCATCTCGCGGCGTTGTTCGGCGCGGATGTGACGATCGCCGCGAATGCGAAGCAGTTCGTCTTCCGATACAGATCGCCCGAGCACTGGGTCGAGTTCTTTCGCACCTGCTACGGGCCGGTTCTGAAGGCCTTCGCCGCGATCGATCCGGACGCAAGAGCGCTGCTCGAGGCCGATATCTACGGCTTGATCCGTGAGCTCAACGTCGCTCGTGACGGCACCATGGTCGTCCCCGGAGAGTATCTCGAGGTCGTGATCTCGCGATAGCATCCCGAAGAGCGCGAGAGCGCCTCACGGCGCATCCGTCGGAATATTGGCATCCCGCGCCTCGCGCGCGTGCGGCTCGTCCCACACGGCGGACCTCATTCCGTAGGGGACCGCGTTGATCACGGCCTCGATCTGATCGAGCTTGCCGCCGTGGATCTGGAAGAGCTCCGAGATCTCGAGCGTGAGCGGCGCCCGCACCGGAGAGGGCACGGTCATGCCGTTCGTCAGATGAATCGTCTTGAGCGCTCCGCGATGCTCGAAGAACGCGAAAGACATCACGAGCCCGCGCTGGCGGTCGACGATCGGGTACCGCCGATTGCGAATCGTCGTGACGAAAGAGAAGAAGCCGCTCTTCTGCTGCGCCTCGCAGCCGAGCGCCACCACGTTGAACGCGCTCGTGCTGCGGTATCCGGGATTGTTGGTCGTCTGGGTCGCATTTTCCCAACGATTGCACGAGGGCCAGAATGGAGCGGCGTTGCGGCCCGTATTGCCGCCGAGACCCGTGAAGTAGGAATTCGCGATGCGGACGAGATCGGCACGCGACATGCGCTCGGGCGGCGGCACGTCCTCGAGGAACTGAGCTCGCGGATGGCCCTTCCGCTCGAGCACCTTGCCTGCGCTCGAGAAGGCAGACGATCCGATGGCCGCCGGACGCGCGACGATCGTCTCGATCTCGCTGATCAGGCCATGTACGACCTTCAAGCGCAGCGCCATGAGCACGGGGGTCCCGTTCTCAAACACCGTGCCGTAGAAGCCGACCTGGCCATCCTCCGGATCGTCCGCAAAGAGCTTGTAGTGTCCGGGCGCGCTCGCCGTCGCCCAAAGCCCGTCCCCGAGGCGCAGCTCCTGGCCGTTCTCCGTGAATCTCACGCCCTGTGCGAGCGGCAGGCGCTCCGGATCGTGCGCCACCATTGCGGCGATGTATTGATCGACGAGTGACTCGAGACACGCTCGCCCGCAGACATCCGACGCGTGCGCCGCCGACATCGCGAGTGCGGCGAGTGCCGCGAGCCCGGGGACGAAGGCTCTCGCTCTCATTTTACGCAGCCTCCCTTTGCGATTTCCCGCGCTGCTCGCATGCGATCAGAACTTCGCCGTGACACCTAGATAGAACGCACGCCCGATCGTGTCG
>DATNFW010000011.1:0-6982 GCA_035606175.1 Steroidobacteraceae bacterium
ATCTTCGAGAATTTCCTCGGCGAGCACGTGCGAGCGGCGGGCGCGGAGTTCGTCGATGGGGCGGTCGTGCGGAGCTACACGCTCGCGGGCCGCGCGCAGGGAGCTGCTCGGGAGGAGGGGGTTGCCAGTGGCGAGGGCGCCGCTTGCGAGCACGAGGTCATCTACGAGCACGCTGGGTCGCAGCACCGCATCGCGTCGCGATGGCTGATCGATGCCTCCGGTCGCGCGGGTCTTCTCAAACGCCAACTCGGGCTCTCCGAGCCGAACGCGCATGACGCCAACGGCGTGTGGTTTCGGATCGGCGCGCGCATAGACGTCGATGACTGGTCCGACGATGCGGAGTGGCGCGCGCGCTGCGATCCGCGCGAGCGCTGGCTATCGACCAATCATCTGGTCGGCGACGGCTACTGGGTGTGGCTCATTCCCCTGGTGTCCGGATCGCATTCGGTCGGCATCGTCGCGGATGCCCGACGGCATCCGATCGGCGAAATGAACACCTTCGAGCGCGCGATGGACTGGCTGCATCGGCACCAGCCGCGGCTCGCCGAGGCGCTCGAGGAGCGGCGCGGGCAGCGGCAGGATTTTGCGTTCCTGCGAGGTTTCTCTTACGGCTGCAAGCAGGTCTTCTCCGGCGCGCGCTGGGCAATCACGGGTGAGGCCGGTGTGTTCCTCGATCCGTTCTACTCACCGGGCAGCGACTTCATCGCCATCGCGAACACCTACATCACCGAGCTCATCTCGAAAGACCTCGAGGGTGCCCGCCTGCCGCGGTTCGCAAAACTCTACGAGCAAATCTATTTCGATTTCTACCGGATCATGCTGTCGCTCTACGTCGACCAATACGCGATCTTCGGCGACCCCGAAGTTCTGCCGATCAAGGTCGTCTGGGACTACACGTACTACTGGGGCGTGCTCTGCCAACTGTTCTTCCAGCGGCGCCTCGCCGACACCGCAATGCTGGCACGCCTGCATACCGAGCTCGCGGCGACGCGTGAGCTCAACGAGGCCATGCAGCCATACTTTCGCGCATGGTCGAGCGTGAGCCGCAAGCGCAACGATGGGGCCATGATCGATCAGGCGGCGCTTGCGTGGTTCGCGGAGCTCAATCGCGGATTGCGCGACACGCTCGACGATGCCGCGTTCGATGCGAGAATGCGGGAGAACTGCGCGCTGCTGCACGGACTCGCGGCGGAGATCCTCGCCCGCGCGAGCGCAGAGCACCCCGCGCTCGATTCTTCCGCGCTGCGCGCACTCATCCGGCAGGAGGAAGGACGGACCGGGGCGTTGCCGCGAGTACCGCTCTACGCCGAGCGGCTCAGGCGATTGCCTGAGCCCGTGGACCGACATACCGCGACTGCGGTCTGATGAGGCGCCCGCGGAGCGTCTGCTCGCGCGCATGGGCGATCCATCCGCCGACGCGACTCGCTGCGAAGACACACGTGAACGCATCGCGCGGGAAGCCGAGCGCCTCTAAGAGCAGGGCGGTATAGAACTCGAGATTCGTTTGCAAGCGCCGATCCGGCTTGTGGCGTGCAAGCAGCTCGAGCGCTGCGCGCTCGACGGCCTCGGCCAGCCGAAGTCTCTCGACGGTGACCTCGCCCGACCGGGTGAGGAGCTCGAGCGCCGCTTTGAGCGCATCCGCGCGAGGATCGCGAACTCGGTAAACGCGGTGCCCGAATCCCATCAACCGCTCGCCGTTTGCGAGCGCGGATTCCAGCCACGTTGGTGCGCGATCGGGCTCCTCAATATCATCGAGCATGTCGAGAACCGGCCCGGGTGCGCCGCCGTGCAACGGGCCTTTGAGCGCGCAGAACGCACCGATGGCGGCCGCAGCGAGCCCTGCATGTGTCGAGGCGATGACCCGCGCCGCGAACGTGGAGGCATTGAGTCCGTGGTCGCTCGCCGTCACGAGGTACCGGTCGAGCGCCTCGACCTGCGTCGCACTGGGTCTCACACCTTGCAGCATGCGCAGCATATCGGCCGCGTGCGGGAGCATCGGATCGGGCGGCAGTGGCTCGCGCCCGAGCCGCAGGCGAATCACGGCCGGTGCGAAGACCGCCGGCGCGGCCACGAGATTCAGCGCGGTCGCGAGGTCATCGCCATCCTCGATCCGCGTGAGCAGGGAGAGCACGACATCGTAGAGGGGCAGCGCGAGCAGCTGCCGATCCACTGCGCGCACGTGCTCGAAAGCTCGCACTCGTGCGGCGCCGAGCCCGGCCGCGAGCCCGCGCGCATCCGGGCACCCGTCGATGAGCTCCACCCAGAGGAGCCCCAGGACATCCTCATAGCAGCTGCCTTCGGCGAGCTCATCGAGCGAGTGCCCGCGGATGATCAGCCGGCCTGCTTGACCATCGACGTCCGAGAGGACGGTTTCGGCCGCGATGACATCCTCGAGCCCGTTCACCATGAGTTGAGTCCTCCGAGTTGCCGCAGCGCCGCTCGCGCGGCCGGGTGCTCTGCTACCCTATGCAATCCATAGTTGACGTCAATCTTGATTTAATCGATCAATGTGAGGAACTCATGGCGTGGCTGACCGCTGCAGAGGCGTTGAGCGTTTTGCGCGTACGACCGCAAACCCTGTATGCCAATGTCAGTCGCCGCCGTATCCGTGCGCGCCCCGATCCGAAGGACCCGAGGCGCAGCCTGTACCACGAAGCGGATGTGCGCAGGCTCGCCCGCAGCCGCTCCGGGACGCGCAAAGTGGAGCGCGTGGCGGCAGGGACCATCGAGTGGGGCGCCCCGATCTTGTCATCCGGGATTTCGACGGTCGCGGACGGCCGGCTCTGGTATCGCGGCCGGGAGGCGGTCACGCTCGCCCGAACGCAAACGCTCGAGGAGGTCGCGTGCCTGCTCTGGGACGGGGCGCCCATCGTCCTCACGGAGCCGAACCCGCGAGGAGCCGCGGCGCGATCCGGAAGATCGGGCGCGTTCCGGACTCGGCGGGATGCTCCGCTGCCGCAAATGTTCAGGGCGCTCGCGGATCGGGCCGGCATCGATCCTCCGTCGCACGGACGTGCGCTTTCCACGTTGCGTAGCGAGGCGGCGGGTGTGCTCACGACGGTGGCCACGGCGGTTGCCGGCGAGCGCCATCGCGGGCCGGTTCACGAGCGGCTTGCGGCCGTCTGGCGACGTGGAGGCTCGGCAGACCTTCTTCGTCGGGTGCTCGTGCTGCTCGCGGACCACGAGCTCAACGCCTCGACCTTCGCCGCGCGCGTGACAGCCTCGACCGGAGCGTCACTCGCCGCGGCGGTTCTCTCTGGACTTGCCACGTTGAGCGGCCCGCTGCACGGACGGGCATCGTGGGGCGTTTTCGAGCTGATCCGTGCCGGTCGGGACGACGGAATCAAAGCCACGGTGCACGAGTGGCTTCGACAAGGTCGCCCGATCAGCGGATTCGGGCACCCGTTATATCCGGAGGGGGATGTGCGCGCGAAAGCGCTGCTCGCCGAGTTGAATGTGCCGGCCGAGTATCTGGAGCTGCGTGCCGCGGTCGAAGAGCTCGCGGGCGAATTGCCGAACATCGACTTTGCAACTGCAGCGCTGACGGAGGCCTACCGATTGCCGCGGGACGCCCCGCTCGCTCTGTTCGCCGTCGCGCGAACCGTCGGCTGGCTCGCGCATGCTCTGGAGCAGGTCTCGACCGGGCATCTGATACGACCCCGCGCCCGTTACACGGGGCCGCTGCAGGTTGCACCCGCCGCAGTCTCGAGTGAGATGCGCGAGACTGTCCCGGCGCGGGATCACCGCGTCGGGGGGCGCGGTGCGTTGAGGTTGACACCACAGTGAGGGCACCGCTCGGGCGGCTTGTGCGAGTTCTGCACCATCGCGGCGATCACCCGCCGATCGAACAGTTCCCGGCACTTCGGACAGCGGGTGAGCGTCGCAATCAGCAATGCGCTCCCGAAGACGATTGCGCCGACGATCTGCAGAACGAGCGTCACGGCGCTTCCAGGGGCCATGATCAGGACCAAAGCGCCGACAACGACGCCCGTCAACGCGATGCGGTAGCGGCGCTTGAGATAATCGCGCATCGTCTCGCGCATGGATGGGAAGATTACTGCGACGCGGCCCCCCTGGCGATGGATTAAAAGGTATCTGCGGATACGCGAGTACAATGGGGGCGCTTCTATTCACCCGAATTCTTCAGAGTGTGGGCCCAAGATGAAACACCCCATAAAGCGCTCCTCCACTTACTCGACGGTCCTCTTCATCCTCATGTTGGGCGTATCGCTTCCGGGTCCGGCGCGCGCGCAGTTCGGCGGTACATCGCAGCAGAGTGCCGCTCAGCTCGCTCTCGAGAACAGCTACCCGAAGATGCGCATCACCGATCAGTTCCTCGGGCTCAGCATTCCCGACAGCACGCTCGGGCAGACGGTCGGCGTGGCGGTGAATTCGCGGGGCGATCTATTCGTCTACTCACGCACGGACCCGCAGGGCATTGCGCGCGGGGGGCAGGCGGCGCGGCTCTTCGAGTGGCGTCCGGGTCGGTCCTACAAATTCGTGAAGGAGTGGGGACCGCACAATTACGCGGAGTCGTTCGCGCATGCCGTACGCGTCGACGGCGAGGACAATGTCTGGATCGTGGATGAAGGATCGGGAATGATCGTGAAGTTCGATCCGCACGGGCAGGCCGTGGAATGGCTGGGCCGCACACCGGAGGCGATCGACTACCTGCAAACTCATCTGGAGCACTTCGGGTTCGGCTACTCGCGGCTGGCGAATCGTCCGGAGCATCCGGTCGGGCGAGTGGGGGAGTTCGATCGACCGACGGATGTGACCTGGGACTCGCACGGCAACATCTTCGTCTCGGACGGCTATGGCAATTCGCGTGTGGTCAAGATCGCGCCGGGCGGGAAGTGGCTCAAGGAGGTGGGGACCTACGGCAGCGGTCAGGATCAATTCAAAACGCCGCACAGCATTGCCGCCGATTCGCACGACAACATCTACGTCGCCGACCGCGGCAACCGGCGAATCCAGGTCTACGACGCCAATCTGAACTACGAGCGCACGATCGCAGGAGTCGCGATGCCGTGGGACTTGTGCATCAGCCCGGGCTCGCCGCAGTACTTGTTCACCGGTGATGGAATCACTGGAAAGATCTACAAGCTGACGCTGGACGGCAAGGTCGTCGGCATGGCCCAGACGAGTCTCGGGCACGGCGCGGACAGCACCGGCGATCTCATCCATGCCATTGCCTGTCCGGACAGCAATACCCTGTACTTAGGGTCCGCGAGCTTGTGGGACGTCCAGAAGATCACGATTCAGCGATGACCGCACCATGACGGCTGCGCGGCCGGCAGCGAGCGGCACGCCGGCGTGACTCACCGTGAAGGCGTATTGCCAGCTTTGAGCGTTTTGCAGCAGCCGTCGCGCCTCGACGAGCAGCTCACCCGGCAACGCCTCGATGTAGTCGCGGTGGAGCCGCACTTCGCGCAGCGACACGAGCATCCCGGGCTGCGCGCGTGCGCCCGCGGCCCGGGCGATGAGACCGCCGTGCACCGCCATCGCCTGCGCGCCGTACTCGCATAGATTGAGCGCGCGGAGCCGTCCGCGCGCGCGCAGCGGATTGTCCTCAGCGCGGTGGCTCGCGGTCGCGAGCAGGATGCGGTCCGCATCCCATTCGAGCACGCGCTCGAGCAGACACATCGTCCCCTGGTGCGGAATGAGCTCGGCAATCGCCTCGCCCCGAAGAATCCGATCTTCTTTGAGCCCGCTCACTTCGCCTCGCCCTCCGGCCGGACGAGCGCGAGTGCGAGCAAGTAATTGCCGACGACGCCGAGCACGACCGTCACGCCGATCGAGCGCAACACCGGAAGCGAGGAGCTCGCGAGGACCGCGAATACGGCGCACGCGGCGGCAGCGCACACCGTGATCGCGTGCAGCGTGCGACGCCGGCCCTCCGGGTCGTGCACCGAGCGCTCGGAGAACAATCCATAGTCGAGCCCGAGTCCTGCGGCGAGTACGAGCGCGATGAGATGGAACAGATTGAGCGCGACACCTGCCGCGTGCAGGATCGCGAGCGTGAGAAGCGCGGTGAGCGCCATGGGCGCGAGCACTCGCAGCGCCCGCGCCGGCGAGCCCAGCGCGGCGAGCACGACGAGCGCAAGCAGTACGGCGGCGCCGCCGATGCTCCAAACGATGCGCAGCCGCTGCCGGCTCACGAGCCGGTCCGACGCCTGGGCGAGATCGATGAGCTGGGCGGCGCCCGTGTTTGTCGCGAAACGCTGGACGGCCCCGGGGTCATGGACGTCAGTGAAAGTCACGAGGCCGGTCCAGCGGCCGGCCTGCTCGATCAGCAGGCTGCCGATCGTCAGCTCGAGCGGCGTGCCCGCCACGCGACTCGGTGTGAGCGGAGGCAGTTGCCGGGCGCGCTCCACGTCGCGCAGGAACGGCTCGAACACGCCCGGCCGGAACGCCGTCCCCTCGAGCGCCCGGTCGAGTGCCGCGCGCAAGGTCGCCGCATCCGGAAGGCTCGCGCGCCGTCGCTCCTGTGTCGCGGCGCTCGGCAGGTATCGGGCGGCATCCTCGAAGCCGCTCGCCGCTCCGCGGGCGGCGAGCTGCTGCAGCGCGGGGGCCATCCGCTCCTCTCGAGCGAGGACGTCCTCGGCCGATGAGCCTTCCACCGTCATCAAATAACGGACGTCCGGCGCTCCGAGCTGCTCCCGCAGTCGCTCGTATTGCTGCAGCAGCGGTTGGGGAATGGGTGTGAGGTGTCCGAGGTCGTTGTCCCACAGCGGACCGGGAACGAGCGCGAGCACCGCAATGGCTGCGGCCGCGAGCGCAGCGGCTGGCCAGCCGAGTCGCGGGAGCCGCGCACTGCGGGTGGCAAGCGCCGACGGCAGACGCATCTTCCCGCAATCGCGCGTGGCCGCCGGGGTGATTCGCGGCAGAAGATAGCGGGTCGACAGACCGGCGGCGGCGAGGCCCGCAATGTTGAAGCACGCGAGCTGAACGAGACCGACCACCCCGGAGAGGAGGAACG
>DATNFW010000012.1:0-54779 GCA_035606175.1 Steroidobacteraceae bacterium
CTCCGGCGGGGTCGGGGCAATCATTTTTGCGGATTCAAGCTATTCGCGTCCAATATGTCTCTCGTGGGGGTCATCCGGCACTCCGGGCCGGTGCCAAACCCGGTCAGCGACGGGCAATCGGCCGGCTATGGACCCCTGCCATAAAACCATGCAGCTCAACCGTTTCGACCTCAACCTGCTCATCGCGCTCGACGCCCTGCTGCACGAGAAGAACGTCACGCGCGCCGCGGAGCGAGTTTATGTCTCGCAGCCCGCGATGAGCGCAGCGCTGCAGAAGCTGCGCGAGTACTTCGACGATCCGCTGCTCGTGCGCGTGGGCCGGGATATGGAGCTTACGCCGCGCGGTCTCTCCCTGGTCGAACCCGTGCGCGAGGCGCTGCTGCGCATCCAGGCGACGCTCGGGACCCAGCCGACCTTCGACCCGGCGACCGTGAAGCGCGTGTTCACGGTGATCGTGACGGACGAGGCAGCTCCGAGCCTCGTTCCGGCCGTCCTCAAGCGCATCGCGCGCGATGCGCCCGGTATTCAGTGCCATCTCGAGCAAATCTCCCAAACCAGCCTCACCCGTCTCGAATACGGCGACGCGGACCTCTGCCTGGGCCTCGACTTGCCGCGGCTCTACGGCGTGCGCGCTTTCCCGGACACCTTCCGCGCCGTCGAGCTTAGGCCCGTGCGCTGGGTCTGTGCCGTCAGCCGCGACGGCGCCGAGGTCGGGGACGAGCTGACGCTCGATCAGTACCGGAGCCTGCCGCACGTTTTCGCGCGGCCAAACGGCCACACCGCTCCCATCGAGGAGCTCGTACGCCGCCTCGTCAATCTCGACCTCGACGTGCGCGCAACTGCACAGAGTCTGCTCGAGCTGCCCTTCATGCTGCCGGGTACACCACTCGCCGCCACCATTCCCGAGCGCGTCGCGAATCTCGTCGCACCGGTCGTCCCGCTCAAGACGTTCGCGTTACCTTTCGACGCGCTCGACACCCACGAAGTTCTGCTCTGGCACAAACGCAACGAGCCCGACCCCGGCCATGCGTGGCTCAGGACGCTGTTCGTCGAAGTCGCGCGCGAGCATTGATACATTTCGCCGATGTCTACCCCCTACGAAGCGCCGCTCCCGATGATGCTGGCCGCTATCGAGATCGCCGAGCGTGCCGCCGCGTCGACCGGCTCCGGCGAAGCACCCGGTGAGCTCGTGGAGGCCGTGCTCGAGAGCGCCGGGCGCTTCGCGCGCGAGGTGCTCTCTCCACTCAATCGCGCGGGCGACAAGGAAGGCTCGCAGCTCACCGCCGCGGGCGTTGCGACCCCCACGGGATTTCCGGAAGCCTATCGGCGATTCTGCGCGGACGGCTGGCCCTCGATCGCCGCCCCGCGGGCCTTCGGCGGACAGCAGCTGCCGATGGCGATCGCAGCCGCCGCAACGGAGGTGTGGGCCGGAGCGAACCTCTCTTTTGCGATGTGCCCCGAGGCCGCTGCGGGAGCGGTCGAGGCCCTTCGTCTGCATGCGTCCGACCCCCTGCGCGAGCGCTACCTGCCGCCTCTCGTGAGCGGGGAGTGGACGGCGGCGATGGCGCTCACGGAGCCGCAGGCCGGATCGGATCTTTCGACGCTGCGCACGCTCGCGGAGCCCGCAACCGAAGCGTCCGGCGTGCCCGGCAGCGGCGGATCGGGCGGCGGCGCACCCGGTGGCGCTCCCGGCGGCGGCCCCGGCGGACTCGGCACCCCCTGGCGACTGCGCGGCCGAAAAATCTTCATCTCCTGGGGCGATCACGACCTCACCCCCAACATCGTCCATCTGGTGCTCGCGCGCACTCCGAACGCACCGCAGGGGCTCAAGGGGATCTCCTTATTTCTTGTGCCCAAGCAACTGCCCGGACCGAGCGGAGATCCACTGCGGAACGACCTGGAGGCCGTCTCGCTCGAGCACAAGATGGGGATTCGCGCGAGTCCGACTTGCGTGATGGCGTACGGGCCGCACGAGGGCGCGCTCGGCTGGCTGGTGGGGCCGCTCAACGGCGGCGTCGAGTGTCTCTTCTCGATGATGAATCAAATGCGCCTCGGCGTGGGACTGCATTCGACAGGCCTCGCCGAGCGTGCACTGCAGCTCGCGCTGAGCTACGCGCGGGAGCGCCGGCAGGGCCGGGATGCCGCAGGCGCGCAGCGACCCATCATCGAGCATGCCGACGTGCGGCGCATGCTGCTCACCATGCGAGCGCTCACGCACGGCGCGCGCGGCCTCGCGTACACGGCCGCGGCTGCACTCGATGCGGCACGCCGGGCGGAGGATGAAGCGGCGCGCGCTCGCGCCGAGCGCCGCCTCGCGCTCCTCACCCCGATCGTAAAAGCGTGTTGCTCCGACATCGCCATCGAGGTCGCATCGCTCGGTGTGCAAGTGCACGGGGGCACCGGGTACGTCGACGACAGCGAGATTTCGCAGGTGTACCGCGATGCGCGGATCGGCCCGATTTTCGAGGGGACGAACTACATCCAGGCGCACGACCTCCTTGCGCGCAAGGTGCTGCGCGACGGCGGAGCCGCGCTCGGGACCTGGCTCGATGAGATGACGCAGACGGCCGAGCAGGCTCGAGGAAACGCGGCGCTTGCCCCGCTCGCCGCAGGTCTCATCACCCAATGCGCGCGCCTGCGCGCTGCCGCGGCGCAGCTCGCCCGATCCAACGCGAGCGACCGCGAGCTCGTGGGCGCCGTGGCATACCCTTTCCTGCAGTGGCTCGGCGTCACGGCCGCGGCGTGGCAGCACGCGCTCGCCGCGAGCGATTCGATCGCACGCGGGCCTATCGATCGGCTTGCGCGGGTGCGCCTCGACGATGCGAGGCTCTACGCGGCGCACATCCTGCCGCGCGCCGAGGCGCATGCGGCCGCCGTCGCACACGGCGCCGACCTCCTCACCTCCGCCGAGCTTTGAGACGACGAGGCCGGCGCACGCAGCCTTCTGCGACGCGCCGGCCGTCTGAGGTCTTATGCCGTGCGCGTGCGCCAACCCTCGTGGTAGCCCTCGCGCGCATCGCGGGCGTAGGGCACCGGGGCGACTTTCACACGGACCTCGAGCTGCTTGTGGCGCTCGACGGTCGGCTTCTTCGTCCCGCCGCCCTCCTCGCCCCAGAGGAGCGTCAGCACATCGCCCACGTTGATGTTGGGGTCGACGATGCCGAGCGACAGCGCGGTACGCTCGTTGTAGCTGTAGCCGCCGAACATCGAGAAGCCGACGACTTTACCGCCCATCGTGACGGCGTCATACGAGGCGGAGCCGTAGTTCGCGATCGGCAGGTCGAAGAACTTGTAGTGGTCCTCGCCGGGTCGGAATAGCGAGCCGTAGATCTTCGCCATGTCATCGCCGTTCCACGCGAAGGTGACCTTCTTGCGATGCGGCCCTTTCGCCTTCTTCTCGAGCGCCTCGCGGCCGATGAAGTCGTGGTCGAATTTGATGAATGGGCCATAGCCCAGCTCGTACGGCGTGACGTAATAGTCCTCGATTTTGTCCGAGACGAAGCTTCCGCTGATCGAGCCGCCGCCCTCGTAGCCGTTCGCGGGCAGCCACTCTCGGTACTTCTTCAGCGACTCGCCCGTGTAGACCGCCGGGAGGGGCGAGGGAATCCAGCCGGACTCGAGCGTATTGCTCGCATAGGCGCGCGAGCCGACTTCCTTCAGCCCGAACTCACGGCCTGCTTCGACGATCGCGTCGCGGATCTCGTCGTATTCCGCATACGGGCCCCAGATCTCGAGGCCGGGCGCGCCCGCCATGCCGTGGCGCAGGCAGCGCACTTTGCGGCCCTTGATGTTGATGGCGTCCATCGTGAAGAACTTCACATCCGGGATCTTGCCGCCATTCAGTTTCTCGAGCACTTGCCAGGCATTCGGACCCTGCACCTGGAAGCGGTAGTGGCGGCGGAAGACGGGCTTTCCCCGCGGCGCGGAAGGTGAGCGGTCGTCGCGGATGAGATCTACCTTGAAGCCGCCCGTCTTGCCATGGAATTCGAGCCAATTGACGGTCGGCGCGCGGCCGACGAAGAGCAGCTCGTCCTTGTCGAGATAGAAGAGGATGCCGTCGCCGATCACGTATCCGTCGTACGTGCAGGGCACCATCTGCTTCGCTTTGTTCGGTGCGAAGTTATTGAAGCTGTTGATGGTGAGGTAGCTCATCATCTTGAGCGCATCGGGGCCCTTGGCGGTCATCTCCGCCATGTGGTGCGACTGATCGAAGAGCACCGCGCTCTCGCGCCAGGCACGCTGCTCGTCGCGCCAGTTGGAGAACTCGCTCGGGACCACGGGATACACGTACGCGCCGAGCTGCGAGTTGCGCAGCATCTTGACCGGGTTCCCGACGGTCTTCAGCAAGCTCTCCAGATTCTGCTGGCTCATGGGTCAATACTCTCTCTATATGTGGGTTCGTGTGGGGGTAAGGAAGCGAAAATGGTTAAACGGGCAAAAATAGGGCCGACATTTTGGACGTGACGTGGGGGAGTTTTCAATGCCCACGCCGGGGTGCTCCCGCCCCCGCGATCCAAGGACCTTTTCCCGCGCGCCCGCGGCTCAGCGCAGCTTCAAGAGCCGGATCGCGTTTTCCTTCAGGATGAGGGGCTTCACCTCGGGCTTGATGGGCAGTTTCTCGAAATCGCCCATCCAGCGCTCGACGGTGAGCGCGGGATAATCGGTGCCGAAGAGCACCCGGTCTTTCAGCAGGCTGTTCGAGTACTGCACGAGATTCGGCGGGAAGTACTTCGGCGACCAGCCCGAGAGGTCGATGTACGTGTTCGGCTTGTGGGTCGCGATGGCGAGCGCTTCGTCCTGCCAGGGGAATGAGGGGTGCGCCATCACGATCGTGAGCGTTGGGAAATCCGCGGCCACGTCATCGAGGTAGATGGGGTTGGAGTATTTGAGCTTGATGCCCATGCCGCCCGGCATCCCGGCGCCGACGCCGGTTTGACCCGTGTGAAAGAGCGCGGGCAGTCCCGCCTCTGCGATCGCCTCGTAGAGCGGATAGGCCTTGCGGTCGTTGGGATAGAAGCCCTGCGCGGAGGGGTGGAACTTGAATCCCCGCACACCGTACTCCTCGATGAGCCGACGGGCCTCGCGCACTCCCATCTTTCCGCGCGCGGGATCGATGCTCGCGAATGGAATCAGCGCGTCGCTGTTCTCTGAGGCGACCTCGGCGACCTCCTCGTTCGCGATGCGCCAGTGCCCGACCTCGGCTTCCATGTCCACCGTGAAGATCACCGCGGCCATGCGCCGCTCGCGGTAGTACTGCGCGACTTCCGCCGGCGTCGGCGGCCTGCCCGAGCGAAAGTACTTCGCCATGCCCTCGTCGAAAGCGCGCGCGCACGGATCGCGCGGCGCCCGGCCCGAGATGTTCGCGTGCGTGTGGACGTCGATCGCGACCAGCTGGTCGAGATTCAAACGAGGCTGATACTTCGCCATTGCTTGCGCCGCCTTCGATCGGAGCCGGACGGATGCGCTCCGGCGCGGCGATTATAGCGGTGCGTTCCGCTATCATGGCGCGTGCCGGCCGCGGCGCGCGCTCGACGGCCGGACCGGCGCGCGGACCGCGCCTTGCGAGGTGTGCGCATGCCTCTGCCGACTTCGATTCGACGCGAGGGGTCCCTCGCGATCGTCACGATCGACAACCCGCCCGTGAACGCGATGTCCGCGAGCGTACGCGCGGGCCTTCTTGCCGCAATGCAGAGCCTGAGCCGCGACTCCTCGGTCGAGGCGGTGGTGATCGCGTGCGCGGGGCGCACGTTCGTTGCGGGCGCGGACATCCGCGAATTCGACTCGGGTGTCATCGAGCCCACCGCACGGCAGGTGCTGAATGCGGTCGAGCGCTGTCCGCATCCGGTCGTTGCAGCGCTGCACGGCACGGCGCTCGGCGCCGGAGCCGAGCTCGCGCTTGCCTGTCATTACCGCTGCGCGGTGCCCGGTGCGCGGATCGGTCTGCCCGAGCTGACGCTCGGGATCATCCCCGGCGCGGGCGGGACGCAGCGGCTGCCGCGGCTCATCGGCGCCCGCCGGGCGCTCGAGCTCATTCTCGAGGCGAGCCCGATCGGCGCCACGGAGGCGCAGCGGATCGGCCTCATCGACCGATTGATCCAGGACGACCTCGCGACCGGCGCCGTCGCGTATGCGCGCGAGCTCATTGGCGAGGGGGCAGGCCCTCGTCCCACCTCGGGCCTGCCGGTCGATAGCGACGGCTTCGACGATGCGTTCATCGAGCAGCGCCTCGCGGCCGCTCACAAGCGGATGCGGGGCCAGCGCGCACCGGATCTGGCAGTTGAGGCGGTGCGGGCGGCGACGCAGCTTTCGTTCGAGGAAGGCCTGGACCGGGAAGCTCAGATTGCGCTCCGGCAGGTCAAGTCCGCTGAGGCGAAGGCGTTGCGTCACTTGTTTTTCGCCGAGCGGGCGGCCGCCCGCGTACCAGGGCTTTCTCAATCGGTGCCTCCGCTCATGATCCAGCGAGTCGCGATCATCGGTGCGGGCACGATGGGCCGCGGCATCGCGGGGACGTGCGCGGATGCGGGGCTGCAGGTCGAATTGATCGAGGCCGATGCGCAGGCGCTCTCAAACGGCCTCGCCGCGCTCCGTGCGATTTACGAGAGCGCCGTTGGGCGCGAACGCATCACTGCGGAGCAGATGACGGAGCGCCTTGCGCTCATTCACGGCGGCCTCGCACTCGAGGCGGTGAACGACGTGGACCTGGTGATCGAGGCAGTCCCCGAGGACATCGAGCTCAAGAAGCGGATTTTCGGCCGGCTCGGCTCGCTCAACTGCGCGGGCGCCTTGCTTGCGAGCAACACCTCGACGCTCGATCTCGATGAGATCGCCGCGGCGTCGGGCCGCCCCGAGTCGTTCGTGGGACTGCATTTCTTCAGTCCGGCGCACGTGATGCGGCTGCTGGAAATCGTGCGTGGCCGACGCACTTCGGACGAAGCGCTCGTGACGGCGCTCGCCTTGGCGAAGCGGCTGCGCAAAGTGGGTGTCGTGGTCGCGAACAGCGCTCGCGAACCGCTCGCGGCTCGCGGCAGCGAGATCGGCAGCGGCGAGCGCGGCGGCCATTCCTTCGGCTTCGTCGGCAATCGCATGATGCTCGAGGGGTATCTTCGCGAAGCGGACCAGCTGCTGCTCGAAGGGGCAGCGCCCGATCGGATCGATCGGGCTCTCGAGCGGTTCGGTTTCGCGATGGGGCCCTTCACGATGAGCGACATGGCCGGCCTCGATGTGGCGCTCAAGTCGCGGGAGTCCTCCGGAATTCGGGCCCGGCGCCGGCCGCCCTATCATGAGGTCGCGGACGAGCTCGCGCGGCGCGGGCGCCTCGGGCAGAAAGGCGGCGCAGGGTTCTATCGTTACGAGGGCGGCGCGCGCACGCCGCTTCCCGATCCCGAGACGACCGCTCTCATCGAGGAGCTGGCGCGCCGCCTCGGGATCGAGCGCCGCACCGTGAACGATGAGGAGATCGAGGTGCGCTGTGTCTATCCGCTCATCAACGAGGGTGCGAAGATCCTCGCCGAGGGCATCGCATACCGCCCGGGCGACATCGACGTGATCTGGACGACGGGGTACGGCTTTCCGCGCGTTCGCGGCGGACCGATGTTCTACGCCGACTCGCTCGGGCTCGCGAACGTCTACGAGGAGATCGCGAGGCTCTACGCGCGGCTCGGGCAGTACTGGCAGCCCGCTCCGCTTTTGAAGGAGCTCGCGGAGAGCGGCCGCAGCTTCGCTCAGTGGTCAAACGAAAGGCAGTGACATGGCAACCGCGAATCCGAATACGCAGGCGCCTGCGGGCGCTTTGAAACGCAATCCCGGGTACCTGCGCATCGCAACGGAGGAGGCGTTCGCTCCGCCCGAGATGATTCGCCGGTACCGCGAGCTGCTGCAGGGGCCGGACGTCGACCCGGGATTCCGGAGCCTCATGGGGTTCTATATCAATAGCCAAGCGGAGCGGCCGCGGTTCGTCTTCAGCCGCCTGCAAGACCTCGGCGAGCAGCGCCTCGCCGACATGGCCGCGCGCGGCATCGACCGGCAGATCATCGCGGTCACCGCGCCGGGTCCTAACATCCTGCCGAAGGGCGAGGGCACGGCCCTCGCAACGCTCGCCAACGATCAGCTGGGAGAGGCCTGCCGCAAACATCCGGACAAGTTCACCGGCATGGCTGCGTGCGCGCCGCAGGACCCGCAAGCCGCCGCGAAAGAGATCGAGCGCGCGGTGACCAAGCTCGGGATGAAGGCCGTGATCGTCAACTCGCACATCCAGGGCGAGTATCTCGACAATCCCAAATTCGCACCGGTGCTCGAGGCGGCGCAGGCGCTCGATGTGCCGATCTACATTCATCCGAATGCCCCGCCGCGCGCCATGATCGGCCCCATGCTCGAGGCGGGTCTCGATGGGGCGATCTTCGGTTTCGGCGTCGAGGTGGGGCTGCACGCGCTGCGCTTGATCACGAGCGGCACGTTCGACCGCTTCCCCAAGCTGCAGATCATCATCGGCCACATGGGCGAGGCCCTGCCCTTCTGGCTCTACCGCCTCGACTACATGCATCAGGCGGGCGTGCGCGCTCAGCGCCACGACTTCATCAAGCCGCTCAAGAAGGGCACCGTCTCGAACTATTTGCGCGAGAACTTCTACATCACGAACTCGGGAGTCGCCTGGGAGCCGGCGATCAAATTTACGCAGAGCGTCGTCGGCGTCGATCGTGTCCTCTACGCGATGGACTACCCGTACCAGTGCCCGGTCGAGGAGGTCATCGCGCTCGATGCGATGGACATGCCGGCGGAGGACAAGAAGAAGTTCTTCCAGACGAACGCGGAGCGCGTGTTCAAGCTGCGCTGAGCGACACTGCGGCTACCGGGCCGCGCGGGTGGGGGCGGCGCGGGTGGGGGGGCCGCGCGGGCGGCCTGGGTAAGGGACCGCAGGCGGCGCGAGCGGACCTGCCTTTCCCCGGCTGCGACCCTTTTTCCATTTGCCGCATCTAATCCTCATGCATCTCAAGAGGATAGATCCATGCTTCAAAGACGCCTGGTCCTCGCGGCAATGTGTGGACTCGTCGTACACGGTGTGGCCTACGCCGATTCCCAAACTGACGTACAGAGCTCAGATACCGAGATCAATGATCGCGTAGTCCACGAGCTCATGAAGGCTGATGCCGATGTAGCGCGACGCATCGACATCTCGACGCTGAACGGCGTCGTGACGCTCGAGGGGACCGTCTTCACGCCCGCTCAGGTGCTCAAGATTGCGGCCGATGCCGGGCGGGTGAGAGGTGTCGTCCAGGTAAGGAACCGCCTGCGCGTGCGGATGTGACCTCGTCCGCCCGGCGTAGCGCCTCAGCTCGCGCGCTACTGCGCGAGCCACGCGTCGATCACCGCCGCCCGGCCCTCGCGGCGCACGGCCTGCAGGGCGCGCTCGAGCGCGCCGTCGAGCTCATCGGCCTTCTTCACGGTGATCGCGAGCGCACCGCCCGCCGCGGCGGCAATGCCGGCGTAATCCGGAGGCGGCTCGAAGCTGATCGCGAGGTCCTTCGCGCGGCTCGCGTGGCCTTCGGGGTGCACACCCAGGGCGGAGAAACGCGGTGCGCGCCAGCCGCCGTTGTTGTAGATGACCTGCAGAAAAGGCGTGCGGTAGCGCCGCGCCATCCAGTGCACCGCCGCCGGCACCGAGAAGAGGTAACACCCGTCCCCCGAGAGCGCGACGACGAGCTCGTCCGGGCGCGCGAGCTTCACGCCGACCGCCGCTCCGCCGTTCCAGCCGAGAGAGCCCGCACCCTGCGTCAGAAAAGTGCCGGGCCGCACTCGGCCGATGTGGCTCGAGATCGCCCCGAAATTCGTGACCCCTTCACTCAAGACGATGGCCTCTTCGCCGATTGCCGCCCGCACTCGGGCAGTCAAGTACTCTGCGCTCAATGAGCCGCTCGCCGGGCGCCGTTCCGCACGCTCGAGATCGCGCAGTTGCTCCGTGTGCCGCCGCGCGTAGTGGTCCGTCCGCTCCCGCACGGAAGCGGCATCGATCGACGTCGAATCGAGGGCTGCGTTGAGCTGACGAAGCGCGAGCGCGGGGTCGGCTCGATGGATCTCGCGAGCGTGTATGTACCAGAGAGGCATCTGCTCTTTGAGCGGATCGATGTCGATGTGCACGATGTGGGCCGTCGCACTCGGGCGATTGATCTGCGGAATCCACGGCACATCGCTTGCCACGACGAGGATCGTGTCGGCTTCGGCGAGCGCGGGATGCTGCCGCTTCTCGTTCCACTGCACGCCCTGGTGCAGCGGCTCGCTCGAGGGATAGTTCATCGCGCTCGGCACGGACTCGAGCACGCCTGCGCCGACTCGCTTGCAGAGCGTGACGAGCTCGGTCACCGCGGCGTCGCTGCGCCCCAGATACGAGGTCACGATGAGCGGCCGGCGCGCCGCGGCGAGCAGCCGTGCGATCTGCGCGGCACTCTCCGGCGCGAGCGCGCACGGGGCGATCGGCGGCCACTCGGCTCGATCGATCGCGACCGGATCGACCTGCGCCTCGAGCACCTCGCGCGCGGCGACGAGATAGGCCGGTCCCTGCGGTTCGCTGCAGGCGAACTGCAGGGCGCGATTGACGATCTGCTTCGCATTGGCCCCGATGCGAATCTCGTTGTCGTAGCTCATGTAGCCGCGCACGATGCCGCGCTGATCGAACACGTCCTGCAGCCAGTGGATGAACTCGTTGCGGCTGCCGCGCGCCTCCCCTTCCTGCGTGGCAGGTGAGAGCCCTGCAAAAATGAGGACCGGCACGCGGCCCTTGGCCGCGTTGTGAATGGCGCCGCCGAGCTGTTGCGTGCCGCATTCGACGTGGACGAGGACGGCCTGCGCTCGCCCGCTCGCGAGCGCAAATCCATGCGCCGCGCTCAAAGCCACCATCTCATCCGGACAAGTGACGAATGCGGGAAAGCGCTCGCGGTTGCCTGCCGCCTCGGCGGCGGCGATCGTCTCGAGGAATCCGCTGTGATCGCTCCCGAGATTCGCGAAGACGTATTGCATCCCTGCTTCGCGCAGGGCTTCGAGTATGGCGGTGCTGGTCGTGTACATTGATTCCATCGGCCTCGGCTTTGGTGGCTCCGTCAACTCCAGGACTCCGAGCGGGCGACGCTGCGCGCGTAGGGCCGAATCCCGAGCCACATGATCGCCACCGAGATCGGTCCAAGAACAGCTGCGGTCAACATGATCGACTCGCCCACTTTCGCCTCGGAGCCGACCACATAGTTGGTCACGAGCCCGATGACGAAGGGCGCGAGCCCGGTTCCAAACACGTTGAAGATGAAAAGAAAGAGGGCCGTGACCTGTCCGCGCATCTCGTTCGGCGTGATGAGCTGCAGGGCGGCGTTCTGCGGGCCCGGGCTGAAGCCGGAGACCAGAAAGCTCGCACCCATCACGACCATGGCGAGCGTTCCATTCGGCATGAGCGGAAGGATGATCGCGAGCGGCACGTACACGGTATTGGTGAGCACGGTCACGAGCAGGTACGCGCTCTTGTATCCGCGACGGGTGAGCCACTCGCCGAAGAGGCTCCCCGGAATGAGGCCGACCGCAAATAGAATCAGGAACAGTGCGCCGCTCAGGTACGCGTAGTGCGGGATCGTCCAGTGGTAGGTGCGCACGAAAAACGTCGGCGCCCAGTTGAGGATGCCGAACGTGACGATCGCCTGGAACGCGAGGCCGAGGAACATGGAGGTGTACGCGCCCCAGTTTTGCGCCATGTAACGCAGCACCTCGCGCACGGGAATCGCGCGGCGGCCCACCGCCGCCTGGGCGGCACGCATCCGCCCGCGGCGAGCGGGCTCGATCATCCTCATCGCCAGAGCCGTGACGATGAGCCCAGGCAGCCCCACGACGAAAAACGTGAGCTGCCAGCCATGCATCTCGCCGAGCACCGGCACGTGATACACCCGGCTCGCCGAGAGCCAGGCGATGATCGCGCCGGTCAAGATCGTCGCAAGCCCGTTGCCCGCGACGAACCCGAACTGCATGAAAGAGATCGCGCGCGACAGCCGCTCGGGCGGAAACAGGTCCGCCATCATCGAGTACGTAGCCGGCCCGTTGCCGGCCTCTCCGACCCCCACGCCGACGCGGCAGAGAAGCATGATGAGGAAATTGCGCGTCAGGCCCGTGGCCGCGGTCATGATGCTCCACGCCCCGATGCTGAAGGCGATGATCGCCCGGCGGCTGCGGCTGTCGACGAGGCGGGCGATCGGGAGACCGAGAATCAAATAAAAGAAGATGAAGGCGGGCCCCATGAGGAGGCCGACCATGGTGTCGCTCACGTGGAGGTCGTGTTTGATCGGCTCCACGAGCAGCGGGAGGACGCCACGATCGAGAAACAGGAACGTGAGGCCGATCGCGAAGACCGCGACGGCGTACCTCGCCTCCGCGGGCTTCGGCCAGGGCTGCCGCTCCCCGGCCGTCGCGGCCTCGGGCCTAGGTGCGAGCTCGGTGGGTGGTGCAGCCATGCGCGCTAGCCCGGCTCGATCGGTTTGCCGGTGACGGGATGCGCGTAATGAAACGGCAGGACCGCGGTATCGGGCCAGAAGGCCGGCCGCTCCGCCGTGATCTCATCGGGGCCACCCGGATCCTCCGGGAACGTCCTCTTCCAGAAGGCCCCCTCGTAGGGCTTGCTGTGCGCCCAGCCTTTGTCGAAGTCGGCCTGCCACGCGAGGCAGTAGTCGAGGACCTTGAGCTTCCAGATGCCCCGGTCCTTCACGTACTCGTTCTCGTAAACGCCCGCCTCCCACCACTGCTGCGGAAGCGCCGCGACGGGGTCTGTCTTGCTCGTGTGGCTTCCGCCCTGCAGCAGGCAGCGAAAACGCCCGCGCGCGGTGCGCCCATCCGGGGCCACATCGATGATGTCCTGCAGCTGCAGGTGATCGAGGAGGAATCCAAACACAGGGCCATTGCGGCCGCGAGTGAAGGTCGAGCGAAAACGTTCGATGTAGAGGCGCTTTACGCCGCGATCCTTGCCGCGGAAGATGCCGCCCATGAAGCGCACCTCGCCGTCCTCGGCGAACAGATCGACGACCTCCTGATAGAGCCCCTTGTCCATGAAGTACCCGTAGGCAAACTGCACTCGCCGGATCGCCTCGGTGTCCCCGAGCTTTCCGACTTCGCGCGTGAGCCGCTCCACCGCGGCTTTGAGGGTCTCGATTTCCCCGCGCTCGGTCATTTTCGCCTCCGCGTGCCGTCGGCCGCAGAATGCCTCACCGGCCGTTCGCCGCGCAAATGGGGCCGAGCGCGGATCGCTCGACGGGCTCGCCTCGCATACACTTCCGGCTTCAAGGGAGGCTCCCATGTCAGGTCGACTCACCGGTCAGATCGCAGTGGTGACGGGCGCCGGCCGGGGATTCGGCCGGGCAATTGCGGAGCGCTTTGCGCGCGAGGGCGCGACAGTCACGGTCACGTCCCGCACGCGCTCCGAGCTCGAGCAAGTCGCCGAAGCGATCCGCACGGTGGGCGGCCGGGCGATCGCGGTGCCCGGGGATGTGACCGAGCCGCGCGACGTGGATCGGGTCATCGTGGAGACGGAGCGAGCGTTCGGGCCGGTGAGCCTGCTCGTGAGCAACGCGGGCGTGCCCGGACCTTTCGGACCGATCGGATCGCTCGATCCCGAGGCCTGGTGGCGCGCGCAGCAAGTGCACATCCGTGCGCCCTTTTTGTATCTCAACCGCGTGCTGCCCGGCATGACCGAGCGGCGGGCCGGGCGCATCATCATCGTCTCGGCCCTGGCGAGCCGCGTCGTGGCTCCGTACCTGTCCGCGTATTGTGTCGGCAAGATCGCGCAGACACGCATCACGGCGGAGGCAGCGGCGGAGACGCGCGAGCTCGGCGTGAGCGTGTTCGCGATCGACCCCGGATTCGTGTTCACCGGCATCGCGGAGGAGACGATGAACTCCCCCGACGCACAGCGCTGGCTGCCGGGTATGGTCGAGCGCATCCGCGCGCGCCGCGACTCGCCCGACCGGGACGCAGACCTTGCCCGCTGCACGCAACGCTGCCTCGATCTCGCCTCGGGACACTACGATGCGCTCTCGGGACGCTACATGGAGTTGAGCGATGACCTCGATACGATGCTGCGCGAAGTGAGCCGGGGAGAACGCCATGACCATTGAGAGCGAGTTGCGCGAGATGCGCCGGGGGCTCGAAGCACTGCGCCGCGACGTCGGAATCCAGGCGGACACTCACGCGGTTCGCACGCTGCAATTCAAATACGGCTACTACATGGACAAGTGCCTCTTCGGCGCGATCGTCGATTTGTTTGCCGAGGATGCGGTGCTCTATTTCATGAACGGCATCTTCCACGGCAAACGCGGCGCGCGGCGCCTCTACGGCGGCGCCTCCGGGCTCAACGGCCCCGTGCGCGGCATGCTCTTCGAGCACATCATCGCGCAGGACATCGTCGATGTAGCACCCGACGGGCGCACGGCAAAAGGCCGGTTCCGCTGCTTCATGCAAGGCGGGGTGCATCAAAGCAAGCGGGACGCGCCCGCACGGATCCCGCCTCAGTTCCTCGAGGCCGGCATCTACGAGAACGAGTACGTCAAGGAAGACGGAGTCTGGAAGATCGAGGTCTTCGACTATCGCATCGTCTATCAGGCACGGTTCGAGGATGGTTGGGCGCGCTCGGGCACCGAGCCGCTCATGGTGTCGCACTACACGCAGACCTATCCCGAGAATCCTCGCGGACCGGATGAGCTGCGCGAGCCTCCGCCCGTCTGGCCCGACGTGTTCATCATGCCGTTTCACTATCCTCACCCGGTGACGGGCGAGGCGGTGCCGGGGTAGCCGTCAAACCGGCGCGGCGGCCTCTGGCCGGGCGGCCGCATGAGCCAACGGTGCAGCCGCAGGGAGTGCGGCGGGCGAGAGGGCCGGCCGGCCGAGAATCAGATCGACGGCCTTCTCCGCGATCATGATGACGGGCGCGTTCGTGTTGCCGCCCACGATTCTCGGCATGATCGAAGCATCGACGACGCGCAACGCTTTGAGGCCCCGGACGGCGAGTTGCGCATCGACCACCGCGGACTCATCGATGCCCATCGCGCACGTGCTCGTCGGATGCATGGCCGTCGCCACGCTGCGGCGGATGTGCGCATCGACATCGGCATCGCTCTCGATGGAAGCCCCGGGTATCAGCTCCCGCTTCACGAGGTCGGATGCCGGCGCCGTCGCGAAGAAGCGCCGCGTGAACCGGATCATCGCGCGCAAAGTGTCGCGATCGCGCGGGGCACCGAGCAGATTGAAGAGAATTCGCGGCGGATCGCGCGGATCGGCCGAGCGCAGCCTCACCTCGCCGCGCGTGTCGGGATGCAGCACGACGTTCGCGGCCGCGAACACGTGTCCCGCCCCCTTGCGCCACCCCGGAAACCACGGGCGCGCCAGCATCGATACCGGGCTCACCAGGAACTGCACGTCGGCCCCGGTGGTCTCCGGCCAGGTGCGCAGAAATCCCTGCGCTCCGACCGGCAAGTCCGCGATCGACCCGGTGCCGAAGAGCTGCCACCTGAGCACCGACAGAATCAAACGGTCGAGCCGCAGCTTGGACTCGAAGGTGATGGGGCCGCTCGCTTCAAATACGACGCCGACCGATTGATGATCCTGCAGGCCCTTGCCGACGCCGGGGAGATCGTGGACCGGCCGGATACCGAGCGCCTCGAGCTCGGCGGCTGGACCGATGCCCGAGAGCAGCAGCAGCTGCGGGGAGTTGAATGCGCCCGCCGCGAGAATGACTTCACGATCGACCTGCGCGCGCTCCGTGCGGCCGTTGTGTTCGTATTCGATTCCCGTCGCTCGATCGCCGTCGAACAGCACTCGGCGGGCGAGCGCACCGGTTGCCACGACGAGATTCGGCCTCCGCCTCGCCGGGTGCAGGTAGCGGGATGCAGTGCTCGCACGGCGGCCGCGGTGCACGTTGAACTCCGGGGCGCTGAAGCCCTCCACGTCGAGGCCGTGAAAGTCATCGAGATGTCTGTAGCCGAGCTTGCCGGCCGTGGCGATGAGCTTCGGGTAGACCAGGGCATCGGTCATGTGGCGCGCGACGGTGAGCGGGCCTTCCGCGCCGTGATAGAGCGACTCCCCGCGCCAGCTCCCTTCGGCGCGGCGAAAATACGGCAGCACTTCCGCGTAGCTCCAGCCGCGACAGCCGAGGTCGCGCCATCCGTCGTAATCCGACGGGTGACCGCGCGAGTACATCATGCCGTTTACCGAGGAGGAGCCGCCGAGCACCTTGCCGCGCGGCACGGGGATGCGCCTGCCGTCCGCGTGCGGCTCCGGCTCGCTCAAGTATCCCCAGCCGAAGCGGGGATTCAGGAACGTATCGCGCCAGGCGAGCGGCATCCGCATGCGCCGATACCCGCGGTCCGGACCGCCCGCTTCGAGGAGCAGAACCGAATGTGCGGGGTCGGCGGAAAGCCGGTTCGCGAGCACGCAGCCCGCCGATCCTGCGCCGACGATGATGTAGTCGAATGCCTTGTCCGCCATGTCTCGCTCGAGCGGCTGAAGTGACGTCGCCTCCTGCGCACCGCCGTCGCGGCGACTGCCGGTAATATAACCGAGGCTGCTGTATCGCGCCGCGCTCGGAGGTTGCAGGCTCATGGACACGACGGTCGCTCTCAAACTGGAGCATGTCTTCGACATTCGCATCGACTTTCACGAGCGCAGGCTCTTCGGACCCGTATCGGGCGGCGCGCAGCAGGGCTACACCTCCGTCAAGACCGGACTGGTCGACGGGCCGCGCCTCAACGGGCGCGTCGTCGACTACAGCGGTGCCGACTGGGCGGCCGTCCGCCCGGACGGGGTGGTCGAGCTCAATGCGCACTATCTGCTCGAGGCGAGCGACGGCACGCTCATCTATATTCGCAATCTCGGGTACGTCTACGGAGCGCAGGCCTCACCGACCGGAGCGCCCTACTTTCGCTGCACGCCCTACTTCCGCGCCCCCCAGGGCCCCCACGACTGGCTCAACAGGACCGTGATCGTGGGTGGGGGCGAGCGCCGCTCGAATCCCGACCACTCCCTGTTCCGCTACTACGCGGTGACGTAGCCGGAGGCATCGATGGCACAACCAGAAACTGAACGCCTGACCGAAATCATGGCCGGTGCGCTCCTCACCAGGGCCGTCTGCACCGTGGCCGATCTCGGAGTCGCGGATCACATCGAGCCCGGAGCTCCGCAATCGGCGGCGCATCTGGCGAAGGCGGTAGGCGCCAACGAGAACTCGCTGTATCGCGTTCTGCGATATCTCGCGAGCTACGACCTCTTCCGAGAGAGCGCGCCTGGTGAGTTCGACCACACTCCTCTTTCCAGCGCTCTCCGCAGTCACGCCGACGGCTCGTTTCGCGTCGCGGCGGTGCTGTTCCATCGGCTCTTCGCGGCCCACGATGGCTTCGATCACGCGATCCGCACGGGCGAGCCCGGGTTCAACAAGACGTTCGGGAAGCCGATTTTCGAGTACCTCCAGGAGCATCCGCACCTCGCACCGCTCTTCGATGCCGGGATGACGTGCTTCCATGGCTTCGAGACCGGCGCCATGCTCGATGCGTACGACTTCGGCGTGTTTCGAGTTCTGGCCGACATAGGCGGCGGCAACGGCTCGCTGCTCGCGAGTGTGCTGCAGCGCTATCCGCAGCTGAAAGGCGTTCTGTTCGATCTCGATCACGTGGCGCGTCGGGCCAGGGAATCTTTCGAGCGGTGCGGCCTCACCGATCGCTGCCGAGTCATCGAAGGCAGCTTCTTCGAAGGAGTGCCGGCGGGCGCCGATGCCTATCTGCTGCGGCACGTTCTGCACGATTGGACGGATGAGCAGTGCGTGCTGATTCTGGGTCACTGCCGCAAGGTGATCCCGCCGCACGGCAGGCTGTTAGTGGTCGAATGCATCGTCCCCGAGGGAAACACCCGATCCGTCTCAAAGGATTTCGACGTGCTCATGATGAACTTTCCGGGCGGGATCGAGCGGACCGAAGCGGAATTCCGGGCCCTCTTCGAGCATGCCGGCTTCGAGCTGAACTCGGTGACGCCCACCTCGAGCATCGTGAGCGTGCTCGAGGGAAGACCGCTCAGCGGCGGCAGCGGGGGCAGCGGAAGCGGCAGCGGCTAGCGAAGCCGAGAGGACCCATACGCATTGGCTTTGCGCCGCGCCGGACCTACCATCTCGGTCCCATCGCCTCACGCGGAGAAGCCAGCCATGCACATGAAGAAGCTCGGCAACACGGGATTGCTCGTCTCGGAGCTCTGCCTCGGGGCCATGACCTTCGGAAGCGGCGAGGGCATGTGGAGCGCGATCGGTAAGATGGATCAGTCGGTCGCCGATGCGCTCGTGAAAACGGCCATCGACCGCGGCGTCAATTTCTTCGATACCGCGAACGTCTACTCGGCGGGTCGCTCGGAGACCATGCTCGGCCAGGCATTTCGCAACCTCGGCCTCGCGCGCGATCAGTTCGTCGTCGCGACCAAGGTGCTCGGGGCGACCGGCACCGGCGTCAACCAGCTCGGTCTTTCCCGCTACCACATCTTCCACGCGCTCGACGCGAGCCTCGAGCGCCTGCAGCTCGACCACGTCGATCTGTACCAGATCCACGGGCTCGATCCGCTGACGCCCCTCGAGGAGACGCTCGATGCGCTCAACGATTGCGTGCGCGCAGGCAAGGTGCGCTACATCGGCGTGAGCAACCACCCCGCATGGCACATTGCGAAAGCGCTCGGGATTTCCGAGCGGCGCGAATTCGCGCGCTTCGAGAGCGTGCAAGCCTACTACTCCATTGCCGGCCGCGATCTCGAGCGAGAAATCGTCCCGCTCGCGCGCGAGGAGCGCCTCGCGATTCTGCCGTGGAGCCCGCTTGCCGGAGGCTTCCTGACCGGCAAATTCTCCCGCGCGGGCAAGGCACCCGAGGGCGCGCGGCGCACGACGTTCGACTTTCCACCGATCGACCGCGAGCGCGCTTTCCGGATCATCGATGCCATGCGGCCCATCGCCGATGCGCACGATGCCTCGATCGCGCGTGTCGCGCTCGCCTGGCTCCTGCACCAACCAGCCGTAACATCCGTGATCATCGGCGCGAAAACGCGCGAGCAGCTCGACGACAACCTCGCTGCGGCGGACCTCGAGCTCGCAGCGGATGAGCGAGCCGCGCTCGATGCAGTCTCTGCTCTCCCGCCCGAGTACCCCGGCTGGATGCTCGAGCGGATGGGCAGTCAGCGGGCGGGAATGATCAAATGAGCGGCGATCGATCCGGCAACCGCCGGCAATCGCCGGCAACCGCCGGCAACCGACCGGCGCCAAACCGGCCGCATCCGACGGCGACCGGGCCCGCCGCCGGTGCCCGCTGCTCTGCAGCGCTCTCGTTGATCCGATGCACGACGTATGCGCGGACGGCCTCGACGTCTTTGCGGCTCAACTCGGCGCCGAAGGCGACCATCCCGCCTGCCTTGAGCGCACCATCGTGGACGATGCTCTGCCAAAGCTGATCGTTCCCCGCCGCCGCAGAGTAGCGCAGATCGGGCAGCACACCGCCGCTCACCGCGGTGTCGCCGTGGCAGGTCCCGCAATAAAGATGATAGACCGCCTTGCCATGCTTCACGACCGAGCTGCCGCCGAGCTCCGGGCGCGGCTCGAGCTTGCCGTTGCGCGGCGGCGGAGGTGGCGGCAACCGATCGGAGCCGCTCAGCGCGAAGGCGAGCACGCGCGGCACATTGCCACGGTCGACGTGCGAGACGAGCGCGAGCTCGCCGGCCGCGAGCCCGAACGCACCGCCCCACCCCACCTCGATCGCGACGTATTGCTTGCCGCCGGCCTGATATGTGATCGGCGGCGCGAGGATGCCGGTCCCCGTCCCGAACGACCAAAGCCGCTCACCGGTGTCCGCGCGATACGCGTTCAGCTCTCCCATTGCATTGCCTTCGAGCACGAGGTTGCCCGCCGTTGCGAGCACTCCGCCGTTCCACGGATGACCCGACTCGACTCGCCAAACCTCCTTCTGCGCGACCGGATCCCACGCGGCGAGATGTCCTTTCAAACCTTTGACGGCTGCCGCCTTGATGACCGGATCCTGCGGGAGGCTGCCGGCATTGAAGTCGATGCCGACGTTCCAGGCGAGCTTGCGCTCGACGAAGCGCTTGTCCGGTGTGTACGGAAATGCGACTTCATTGACCGGGATATACACGAGCCGGGTCGCGGGACTGAACGCCATCGGCTCCCAATTGTGCGCTCCGATCGGACCCGGAGCCGCGGTGAAGGCCTTGCCGCGATCGGCGTAGTCGGCCTGCGGGTTGAACATCGGCCGTCCGGTCTTGAGGTCGATGCCTTTCGCCCAGTTCACCGTGTCCGCGAGCCGCTGCGCGGAGATCAGCTTGCCCGTCGCGCGATCGAGCACATAGAAGAATCCGTTCTTCGGCGCCTGCATGATGACGTGACGCACCTGCCCGCCGATCGTCAAATCTGCGAGCACCAGGCTCTGCACCGAGCTGTAGTCCCACATCTCTCCCGGGGTCGTCTGGTAATGCCAGACGTACTCGCCCGTATCGGGCTTGAGCGCGATGATCGAGGCGATGAAGAGATTGTCCCCGCCCGCGGGAGAGCGGAACTTGCGGTCCCACGGTCCGCCGTTATCGGTGCCGATGTAGAGCAGATCGAGCTTCGGGTCGTAGGCGATCGAGTCCCAGACGGTCCCGCCGCCGCCGCGCTTCCACCACAGATCGCCCTTCCACGTCGGGCGCGCGATCCGCTCTAGCACGTCGTCCGAGGCTGCTCCGTCGCGTTTGCCGGGCTCGCCGGGCACCGTGTAGAAGCGCCAGACGAGCTTGCCGGTCTGCGCGTCGTACGCCGTGACATAGCCGCGCACGACCATCTCGCCGCCGGCATTGCCGATGATCACCTTGCCTTTGACGACGCGCGGCGCGCCAGTGATCGTATAGCGGGAGCCGTCCGGGGTCGTGCGCACCTGCCAAACCGGCTTGCCCGTTGCGGCATCGAGCGCGACTAGGCGCCCATCGAGAGTGCCGAGATAGAGCTTGCCGTTCCAGGCGGCGACTCCGCGGTTGACGGCATCGCAACAGGTATTGATATCCGTCTCGCGCGGAACCTGCGGATCGTACGACCAAAGGAGCTTGCCGCTCGCCGGATCGAGCGCGAACACCGTGCTCCACGATCCGGTTACATACATGACACCGTCGATGACGAGCGGCGTCGACTCCTGGGCCCTGCGATCGACCGGCAGATCGTAGTGCCATGCGAGCTTCAGCTGCGACGCATTGCCTGAGTTGATTTGCTCGAGGGGGCTGAAGCGCTGCTCGTCGTACGTGCGGCCGTAGCTCATCCAGTCGGCAGCATCGCTCGCCGCAGTCTCGAGCCGATGTGCATCGACTGCCGCCGGCGCGTCCTGATCGCCGGCGCCGGAGGCGCTCGTCCCCCCGGCCGTGGCCGACACGGAGCCCGAGGTGCTCGGAGCCTCACCCCGGCCACCGCACGCCAGGCAAAGCAAAGCCGGAGCGAGCGCGCAGACGATCAGCCGCGAGACCGTGCCGCCGCTCAATCCTCGACCCCCGAGCTCGCCGTCCGAGCTTCCTTCAGATCGCGATGCAGACCGATTTGAGCTCGGTGTACATCTCGAAGACGGCACGGCCGCTCTCGCGTCCGAACCCCGACTGCTTGAACCCGCCGAACGGCATCGCCGGATCGACGAAGTTATGGCAGTTCACCCACACCGTGCCCGCGCGAATCTTCGGCACGAGCCGGTGCACGGCGCTCACATCGCGCGACCAGACGCTCGCGGCGAGTCCGTACGGAGTATCGTTCGCGAGCGCGGCGATCTCATCGAGATCCTCGAAGCGCTGCGCAACGACCACGGGACCGAAGATCTCCTCGCGAACGACGCGCATGTCGGGGCGCACGTTCGCAAGCACCGTCGGCTTGACGAAGTAGCCGGGGCTCGAGGGCGCCTCCCCTCCGGCCACCACCTTCGCACCGTCCTTGCGCCCGGAATCGATATATCCGAGCACGCGCTCCTGCTGCTCCTTCGAGACGAGCGGACCCATCTCGGTCTTCGGATCGAGGCCGGGACCGAGGCGAATGTTCTGCGCGGCGCTGCTGAGACCCTCGAGCACCTGATCGAACACTTTTTTGTGCGCGAACAGCCGCGATCCGGCGGTGCAGACCTGACCGGAGTTGAAGAAGATCGCGTTCGCAGCTCCGCCGACCACCGCGTTGAGATCCGCATCCGGCAGCACGACGACCGGAGATTTGCCCCCGAGCTCGAGCGACACGCGCTTCACGGTGTCGGAGGCAGCTTTGTTGATGATCTTGCCGACCTCGGTCGAGCCCGTGAAGGCCACCTTGTCGACGCCGGGGTGATTGACGATCGCGGCACCCGCCGTCTCCCCGTAGCCGGTGACGATATTCACGACGCCCGGCGGGAAGCCGGCCTCCTGAATGAGCTCCGCGAGCCTCAACGCCGTGATCGGGGTCTGCTCGGCGGGTTTCAACACGACGGTGCAGCCCGATGCGAGCGCCGGCCCCAGCTTCCACGATGCCATCGCGAGCGGGAAGTTCCAGGGCACGATCGCGCCGACCACGCCCACCGGCTCCCGCAGCGTGAAGGTGTGGAACTTCGCCCCGGGCGGCCCGTGAATCGAGGTCTTGAAGGTCGAGCCCTCGAGCTTCGTCGCCCACCCGGCCATGTAGCGGAAGTAGTCGCGCGTACCGGCGATGTCGACGACGCTCGCAATGAACTTCGTCTTGCCGTTGTTGAGACTCTCGAGCTCGGCGAGCTCATCGGCATTGCGCTCGATGAGATCGGACAATTTCCAGATGAGCGCCTCACGCTGCACGGGCAGCATCTCGGGCCAGGGACCCTTCTCGAAAGCCTGGCGCGCGGCGGCAACCGCGCGCTCGATGTCGGCGGCGTTGGCGTCCGCGACGGAGCTGATCTCCCGTCCCGTCGCGGGGTCCATCACTGGAATGCGTTTCGAGGATTTCGAGTCGACCCACTCCCCGCCGATGAACAGCTTGTGCGTCCGTTTGAGAAAGCGCGCGGCGGCCGCAGAGGGCTCCGGCTGGGGGGCGATCGAGGCGGGCGAAGCGTTCACGACGACGTACCTCCGGACGATGTTCTCTTCGGGTCTCGGGCTAGCCGCTCGGACGGCCCTCGCCCGGCACTTGTCGGAAGTCTACCGCACTTCTGCGCACTTCGCGGCGGGCGGCGGGCGGCATACACTTGGAGACCAGGGGGTGTGACATGGCGGAGCTGCAAGTGTTCTCGACGGCGGGGCTCGCGCCTCACCGGCGGCTCGACTACTGGAATGCTCACGCCGGCGACGCACTCACGCATCTCGTCGCCGACCCGCTCAACGATCCGGCCGAGTTCTGCGGGCGGCTCGCGCTCGCCGAGATCGGCACGATCCGGCTCGCGGAGGTCTACTCCGACCCGGCGATCGTGCGGCACACGCGGCGACACATCGAAGCGATGCAGGAAGGGAAATTCTTCCTCTGCCTGCAGCTCGACGGGGTGAGCGTCAACCGGCAGCAGGGGCGCGAAGCAGTCCTGCGCTGCGGAGATTTCACGCTGTTCGACAGCGCCTTTCCCTACGAGGTGAGCTTCCGCGATCCGAACCGGATGCTCGTGCTCTGCATTCCTCACGAGGCGCTGCTTCGGCGGATCGCGAGCCCCGAAGCGATCGTCGCGCACGCGATGCCTGGGGATCGTGAGGTCTCGGGACTTCTGTCCTCCCTCGTGCGCAGCTTCTGGAGCCAGGGTGGCCCCGAGATGCAGCTCGGGCCGCGCTTCAGCGAGGCGATCCTCGATCTCATCGCGACCGCGTACGCGCCGCTCTCCCGCGCAACCGCGGAAGTCTCACCCCTTTGCGTTGCGCGTCGGGAGCAGGTGCGCGCCTTCATCGAGGAGCATCTCGAGGACCCGCGCCTCACACCGAGCAGCGTCGCCCGCGCGCTGCGGATGTCGCCACGCTACCTGCACCAGGTGTTCAACGAAGGGGAGACCGTTGCGCGCTACATCCTGCGCCGGCGGCTCGAGGAATGCGCACGGTCGCTCAAGGATCCGGCGCAGCGGGGCCGTACGGTCACCGAGATCGCGTTTCAGCACGGCTTCAACGATGCATCGCATTTCAGCCGCGCGTTTCGCGAACGCTATGACGAGACTCCGCGAGAGTACCGGCGCCCCGCGCGCTCAAATTCGCCAAGCTGAGGACCGAACGATGCAGACCACGATGATCCGAAGCAGAACGACCCTGCGCAATTGGATTCTGGCGGCGGCCGCGGCAATCGCGCTCGCCGTAGCCCTTGCAGCGATACCCCGGTCAGACGAGGCAAAGACCATGAGCGGAGCGATTCCCACCTACGCGTACGTGCACCTGTACTCCGACGCGAACGGCATATCCCATTTCCGCAACGAGACCGTAAAGCTTCAGCCGGTTCCAGGACCCAACGGCAATGACGGGGCGCTCTCCGCCTTTACATTGCGCGGCACGCAGGAGGCTCAGTTCCTCGCCCTCAAACACGGCGCGAAGGAGGACTGGCACAACGCCCCGCGGCGCATGTTCCTGATCGTGCTGAAGGGGACCGCCCAGGTCACCGCATCGGACGGGGAGGTCCGCCGGTTCGGCCCCGGCAGCATGCTCTTGATGGACGACCCGAAAGGCAAGGGACATATCACCGAGGTCGTGGGCAACACGGACCACGTCACGCTCACCATCCCGTGGCCGGCCGGCTGAGGTCGCGCGGCCGGCCTTTACGGACCCGCGGGGCGCGGTGTACAACCTCGTGCCGGTGATCCCTCGCGATGAAGGCTCCCCCAATGAACGCTGACGTCGACCTGCTCGCTTCGTACTGGACGCTCGCGGTCGGCGCCGAGCCGCACACCGATCACGAGTTCAGCACCTCGAGCTTCGAGGAGCGCGTGGCGAGCGCCGCGAAGGCCGGGTTCACGGGCTTCGGCATCTGGCACGCCGATCTCGAGCACACGCTCGCGCGGCTGAGCCTCCCCGACATGCGGCGCGTTCTCGATGACCATGGCATCCGGCACGTCGAGCTCGAATTCCTGAGCGACTGGTTCCTCGATGGCGAGCCGAAGCGCCGCTCGGATGAGCGCAAGCGCTTCTTGTTCGAGGCGGCCGAGATGCTGCGCGCCCGCTGCGTGAAGGTGGGCGACTTCATCCGCACGCCCTGCCCCATGCCGCGCCTGATCGAGCGCTTTGCCGGCCTCTGCAAAGAGGCCGAGAGCCACGGCACGAAGATCGCCTTCGAGATGATGCCGTTCTGCATCATCGACTCCCTCGAGTCGGCGCGCGAGCTCGTCGAAGGAGCGGGCGCCAAGAACGGCGGCATCTTCTTCGACCTCTGGCATATCGAGAAGATTGGCATCCCCCACGAAGCCGTCGCCCGCTTCCCGCTGCAGTACTGCGTCGGCATCGAGCTCAACGACGGCTACTCGCGCGCGCACTCCATGCCCGACGCGCACATCGAGACGACCCAGCACCGCCAGCTCTGCGGCGAGGGCGAGTTCGACGTGAAGGATTTCGTCAAGCACATGCGCACGGCCGGCTGGCGCGGCCCGTGGGGCATCGAAGTGCTGAACAAGGACCTGCGCCGGCGGCCGATCGATGAGGTGACGCGCCGCGCGTTCGACACGACGGCAGAGCAGTTTCGCGCCTGATCTCGCCTCGCCTCCGATTTCATTCGAACCTGCCAACTCATAGAGAGATCCCCATGGCGTCCTCCGAGCCCACCAAGGCACAACTCCTCGCGCTCTACGAGCGCATGCTCCTAATCCGCCGCATGGAGGAGCGCCTGCGCGCCGATGCCGCAGCCGGGAATCTGCCCGGCGCCGTGCACCTGTACATCGGCCAGGAGGCGATCGCGACCGGTGTGTGCGCGCGGCTCCGCGAGAGCGACATGATCACGAGCACGCACCGGGGCCACGGGCATTTTCTCGCGAAGGGCGGCGATCCCAAGGCCATGATGGCCGAGATCTGGGGCAAGAAGACGGGCATCTGCAAGGGCATGGGCGGCTCGATGCACGTTGCGGACTTCTCGAAGGGCATTCTCGGCGCGAACGGGATCGTCGGCGGCGGCTTCGCCATCGCAACCGGCGCCGCGCTCGCCTCGAAGCTCACGCACGATGAGCGCATCGCCGTCGCGTTCTTCGGCGACGGCGCCGCGAATCAGGGCGTGTTCATGGAGTCGCTCAACGTCTCGAGCTTGTGGAAGCTGCCGCTCGTGCTCGTGTGCGAGCACAACCAGTTCTGCGAGTTCACGCCCTCGGCGAATGTCACCTCGGGTGAGATCGCCGACCGCGCCCGCGCATTCAAGATTCCGACTCGCGTCGTCGACGGCAATGACGTGGTGGCCGTATGGCAGGCCGCCGGTGAGGCCGTCGAGCACGCTCGCCGCGGCGAGGGCCCCTCCTTCATCGAGGCGCGCACCTATCGGATCCAGGGACACCTCGAGGCCGAGGCGCTCTTCCTCGCCGGCGGCAAATACCGCGAGGAGGCCGAGATCGAGGAATGGCGCAAGCGCGATCCGCTCGACCGCACGCGCGAGCGCCTTGCCGCGGCAGGCGTTGCATCCTCCGAGCTGCAGGGGCTCGATGAGCGCATCCTGCGCACGGTCGGTGAAGCCGTTCAATTCGCGAAAGACAGCGAGCCCGCCGACCCCGAGCTCGCCTTCGACCTGATGTTCGCCGGTCAGAGAGCATAACCATGGCCCGCAAGCGCTACATTCACGCAATCAACGAAGCGCTCATCGAGGAGATGAGCCGCGATCCGAAAGTCATCGTGTACGGAGAGGACGTGGAGCTCGCGATCATGGGCGACACGCGCGGGCTCCTCGACAAATTCGGTCGCGACCGCATCCGCAACACCCCGATCTGCGAGGCGACGCTCACCGGCATGGCCGTCGGCGCCGCGGCGGCCGGCTGCCGCGTCGTGCTGCATATGATGTTCTCGAATTTCATCTACACGGGGTTCGATGCGATCGCCAATCAAATGGCGAAGCTGCGCCTGATGACGGGCGGCCAGGCGACGATGCCGATTACGATCATCGCGAGCTACGGGGGCGGTGGCTCCAATGCCGCGCAGCATTCCGACAGCGGCTACCCGGTGCTCGTGAACTTGGGCGGCGTCAACGTCGTCATGCCCGCAACGCCCGCCGATGCGAAGGGCCTGCTGAAGACGGCGATCCGCGGCAACAATCCCACCTTCTTCATGGAGGCCGGAGGCCGCGGCGGCGAGCAGGGCGAGGTGCCGGAAGGGGACTACACGATTCCCTTCGGCAAGGCTGCGACGCTGCGCGAGGGCAAGGACGTGACGATCATTGCGATCGGCTCCATGGTGAAGCCCACCCTCGAGGCGGCGAAGAAGCTCGAGGCCGCGGGCATTCAGGCCGAGGTCATCGACCCCCGCACCCTGGTCCCGCTCGATGAGGAGGCGCTCGTCGCCGCGGCCCGCAAGACCGGGCGCGTCGTCGTCGTCGATGAGGCGCGCGACCGCTGCAGCGCGGCGAGCCACATCGCCGCCGTCCTCGCCGACAAGGCGTTCGGGTCTCTCAAGGCGCCGGTCAAGCGCGTGACCGTACCGAACGTTTGCCTGCCGTACGCGCCTAATGCCGAGAAGCGGATGATTCCGGATGCCGACCGGATCGTGCGCGTTGCGACCGAATCGGCGCGCGCCTGAGAGCGACCGTGCGCGTCAACCTCAAGCTCGGCCGGGTCGGGATGAACATGCAGGAGGCGACGATCGCGAAATGGCACAAGCAGCCCGGCGAGACGTTCAAAGCAGGCGATCCGCTCTACGACATCGAGACGGAGAAGGTCACCCAGGAGGTCACGGCGAGCGGCGATGGGACGCTGCTCGAGATCCTCGTCCCGGCCGGCGAGAACGCGGTGGTCGGCGCAGCGGTGTGCGCGGTGGACATGAAGCTGTAGCGCGCGCGAGCGGCGCGCTCATGGAGCAGCTCGCCTGAAGAGCAGCTCGCCTAAGGAGCGACATATGCGGCCCGACTACAACCTCATCTCCTGCGACGACCATCTCGATCTCAATCAGCTGCCCGAGGATATCTGGTCGGAGCGTGTTGCAGCGAAGGACCGTGAGCGCGCCCCGCACGTCGAGCAGCGCGACGGGATGTGGATGTGGGTTTGCGAGGGCCAGCCCTGGGGCGCTTGGACCGGACGCAACAGAGGCTCCGATGCGCCGAAGCCCATCTACACCGCATTCGACCGGGGAGGAGTCAAGGACCTCACCGAGCGCCGCCCCGCCGTCCCGGAGCTGCGCCTCGCCGACATGGACCGCGACGGCATCCACACCCAGGTGATCTTCGGCCCCGTCACCTCGATCAAGAATCGCGATCAGGCCTTCGCCGACGAGCTGCACCGCATCTACAACGACTGGCTGGGGGAGTTCTGCACGGCCGCGCCCGAGCGGCTGCTCGGCGTTCCCATGCTGCCGCTCAATCCGGAATCCGCCGCAGCCGAGGTCTATCGACTCGCGAAGCGCGGCGGCGTACACCAGGCGAATTTGCAAATCGCCTCGGCGGAGCCGCGCCTGCACGATCCGCGCTGGGAAGCGCTCTGGAACGCGCTCGAGGAGACCGGCATCGTGCTTTCGTGGCACGTGACGGTATTCGCTCCCCCGCCCGGGGATCCGGGTCGCGGCAATATCGCCGGCAACTTCACCCACATGAAGGGATTCATCACGCAGTTCCTCGACTCGTTCGTCGATCTCTTTGCGTGGGCCATCCTGGAGCGCCACCCGAAGCTCAAGATCGTCATCGCGGAGTCGGGCGCCGGATGGCTGCCCTGGGTCGTCGAGGAGCTCGACTACCGGCACTGGCGCACGTGGGAGGCCGAGGCGTTCTATCGCGACAAGGGCGGCATCCCGCAGAAGACCAAGCCCTCCGAGCTTTTCAAACGCCAGATCTTCGCCACTTTCCAGCAGAGCCCCGTCACGATGAGGCTGCTCGAGTTCTATGGCGAAAATCTTCTCTGGGCGACGGACTATCCGCACCCCGACAGCATCTGGCCGAACTCGATCGCCACTCTCGAGCGCACCATGGGCCATTTGCCGCGCGAGACGGTCAAGAAGATCACGCACGACAATGCAGCGAAGCTCTACGGGCTCGACGTATGAAGTGTCCGAAGTGCAGGATCGAATTGAAATCCACGATCCGCTACAAGCTCGAAGTCGAACACTGTCCCTCCTGTAAGGGCATGTGGCTCGAGCGCGCCGAGCTTGGAGAGCTCGAGGATGAGGTATTCGATTTCGGCGAGCATGCGAAGGGGACGCTCGCCTTCGAATCGACGCCGACCGGCGATCAGTGTCCGGAATGCGATTCGCGCTTGAGGAGCTTTCGCTACCGCTTCTATGACCTGGTGATGGAGCTCTGCCCGAATCAGCACGGCTACTGGCTGACGGAGGATGAGGACACGCGCGTTCTGGAGATCATGAAGAACGAGGAGCGCGAGATGCGCCACAAGCTCGGCGCCGAGGAGCGCTGGGCGTCCCTCATGAAGCAAATGCGCTCGCACTCCTTCCTGAGCAAGGTGCGCGATCTGTTCCACTGACGCTCCGCGTGCCTCAGAACGCGATGTGCTCCATGTAACCGCCATCGACCTGCAGGTTCTGCCCGACGGTGAACCCCGACTTCGGGCTTGCGAGGAACACGACGGCGGATGCGATATCCTCGGGTTTGCCGAGCCGCCCGATGACACAGTGCTGCAGTGCATCCTCGTAGGCGGCGGGCGCGCGCTGTTTGATGAAATCCCATGGACCGTCTTTGAAATAGATGGGCCCGGGGGAGACCATATTGACGCGCACGCCGTCCTTCGCGACCTCCTTGCTCAACTGCGCGCCGTAGGCGATGAGCGCCGCCTTGCAGGAGCCGTAAGCGAGAATTCCGGGCGCTTTCAGCGCCTTCGACATCACGCCCGAGATGCTCGCGATGAAGACGATCGCCCCGGACTTCGATCGCTTCAGGTACGGGAGCGCCGTCTCGCATCCGCGAACTGCGGCCATGATGTCGGCCTGGAAGCCCGCCTCCCATCCCTTCTCCCCCGGGATGCCGGGGGTGCCCGTGGTATTCGAGACGAAAATATCGAGGCCTCCGAGCCGCTCCGCGGCGCTTCCAATCCACCCGACGTACGCATCCCGTTGAGTCACGTCGACCGGATCGCCGATCGCATTGATGCCCTTGGCCCTGAGCTCCTTGACGGTACGCTCGACATTCGCGGCGGTGCGCGCGCAAATCGCGACATCAACCCCCTCGCTGGCGAGCTGCTGCGCGATGCAGAGCCCGATCCCGTGCGTAGCGCCGGTGACGATGGCCTTACGGCCTTTCAGCTCGAGATCCATTGTCCACCCCCATGTGTCGGAGTAAGGCGAGCCGGGCACAAGGATGTGCCCGCCGCTGCAAGCGGCGAGCAGCTAAAAAGGATAATGCCGCGGCCCGACCTGCACGGTGATCCAGCGCAGCTCGGTGAACTCGTTGATGCCGGCTCGACCGCCGAAGCGCCCGTAGCCGGAGTTCTTCACACCTCCGAAGGGCATCTGCGCCTCATCCTGCACCGTCGGGGAGTTGACGTGGCAAATTCCCGACTCGATGCGCTTGGCAATCTCGATGCCCTTGACGAGATCCCGCGTGAAGACCGCCGCGGAGAGGCCGTACTCGGTGTCGTTCGCGAGCGCGACCGCCTCATCGACCGTCCTCACCCGCGTGATCGACACTTGAGGACCGAAGGACTCTTCCCGAAACAGCGTCATCTTCGGCGTGACGTGATCCACCACGACGCCCTTCATCACGGTGCCCTTGGTCTTCTCCCCTCCCGCGAGCACTTTCGCCCCCTGGGCGACGGCATCGGAGACGAGCTTCTCCACCCGGTCGACCGTCGCGCGTGCGACGACCGAGCCGATCACGAATTCCCCCTCGCGCGGGTCGCCGGTCGGCAGAGCCGCGACCCGCTTGGCGAGCTTCTGGGCGAACTCGTCAGCGACCTTCTCCTGCACGATCACTCGTTCCGTGGACATGCAAATCTGGCCCGCATTGGCGAACGCGCCGAACACCGTCGCGCTCACCGCCGCATCGACGTCGGCATCCTCGAGCACGATGAGCGGCGCCTTGCCGCCGAGCTCGAGCAGCACGGGCTTGAGATACTTCGCGGCGGTCTGGGCGACGAGCTTGCCGACGCGGCTCGAGCCGGTGAAGTTGACCCGGCGCACCATCGGGTGAGAAATCAACGCCTCCGAGACGGCGCCCGCATCCTTCGCATCGTGCGTGATCACGTTGACGACACCCTCGCCGAGTCCCGCCTCCTTGAGCACCGTGCCGATGAGCCGGTGCGTCGCGGGGCAGACCTCCGAGGCCTTCAGCACCACTGTGTTGCCGCAGGCGAGCGGCATCGCGACCGAGCGCACGCCGAGGATGACGGGCGCGTTCCAGGGCGCGATGCCGAGGACCACACCCACGGGCTGGCGGAAGGCCATGGCCATCATTCCCGGTACATCCGAGGGGACCACCTCCCCGGTCACCTGGGTGGTCAGCGACGCGGCCTCGCGCAGCAGCAAGGCGCCGAAGTGCACGTTGAAGTGTCCCCAGCCCATCGTGCAGCCGGTCTCGGCGAGCATGAGCGTCGCGAACTGACCGGAGCGGGCCTCGAGCAGGTCCGCCGCCTTGTTGAGCTTCGCACGGCGCTCGTTCGGGCCGAGGGCCGACCACTTGGGGAACGCAGCGGCCGCGGCATCCGCCGCCGCCTTCGCATCCTCGGGCGATGCCGCCGCCGCGCGCGTCGCCACCTCTCCGGAGACGGGGCTCGCGCGATCGAAAGTTGCGGAATTCCTGGCCGACACGTCGCGGTCGCCGATGAGGAGCTGGACTTGTTCCATCGTGGTCTCCTGGGGGTGCTCGGGTCGATCTGCCGAAAGGGCCGAGGAGCTTAGAAAGCGGCGTTCACCGCCGTCAAGTCGCACCGTCGGCCGTCGAGTCGCACCGTCGAGCGTGCCGCGGCGGGCTCACCTCATCGAATAGTCGCGTTGCGTACGCTCGTACTCGATATACCAGTCGAGTGCCCGAGGGTTCACGACCGCGTCGCGGTTCGCCGCCTTGGCCGGCGGCACGCCGGCCAAGATGCGCCGCACGGGCACTTCCATCTTCTTGCCCGTCAGCGTGTAGGGAATATCCGGCACCTGATAGATCTTGTCCGGCACGTGCCGGGGCGAGTACTCGTGGCGCAGCTTCTTGCGCATCGTCTCCTCGAGCGACGCATCGAGTGCGATGCCGTCCTTGAGCTTCACGAACAGCGGCATGAAGAATCGTCCGCCCGGCAAGTCGAGATTCACGATGAGAGAGTCGTCGATCTCCGGGATGAGTGCGAGGGAGCGATAGATCTCCGCGGTACCGATGCGCACGCCGTGCCGGTTGAGCGTGGCATCGGAGCGCCCGAGCACGAAGGAGCTGCCGCGCTCGTTGATGATGAAGAAGTCGCCCTGGCGCCAGATGCCGGGATACGTGTCGAAATACGATTCCCGATAACGCGCGAAATCCTTATCGCCCCACAGGAACACGGGCATCGAGGGCATGGGCTTTCTCACCACGAGCTCGCCGACCTCGTTCACCACGCTCTCGCCACGCTCGTTGAACGCGGCCGCGTCGACGCCGAGCATGCGCGTTTGAATCTCCCCGGCACGCACCGGCAGGATCGGGACACCCGCGACATATGCGGAGCAGATGTCGGTCCCGCCGCTGCCGTTGTGCACCCACATGTCCTGCTTCACGTTCTGGTAGAACCACGCCATGACCTCCGGGGTCACGGGCGAGCCAGCGAGCATCACGCACCGCAGGTGCTCGAGCGCGAACTTCTGTCGCGGGACGATGCCCGCCTTCTCGAGCAAGGTGACGTAGCCGGGGTTCGCCCCGATCAACGCGGCGCCCGTTTCCTCATACATCCGCCAGAGCGAGTCGGGCTCCGGATGCATGAGGCTTCCGTCGTAGAGCACCGGCACCACATCCGCGACTAGGCAGCTCACGAGGAAATTCCACATCATCCAGCCGGTCGTCGTATAGAAGAACAGCCGCTCCCCCGGGCGCATGTCCATCTGGAAATTGAGCGCCTTCAGCTGCTCGATGAGGATACCGCCGTGGCTGTGCACAATCGCCTTCGGAAGTCCCGTCGTGCCGGAGGAGAAGAGGATCCAGAGCGGATGCCCGAAGGGCACCTGCTCGAAATGGAAGCGCTCGCGCGGCACTTTGGGGCCTGCGAGGAGGTCGTCCCAAAAGAGCGTCTCGCGCGCAAAAGACTTGCGCTCGTTCGGATTGAGGTACGGCACGCAAATCACGCGCTCGAGCGAGCCGAGCTCGCCGATGATCTTCGCGAGCTCGCCGCGGCGGTCGAAGGGCTTCCCAGCGTATTGATAACCGTCGACGCAGATGAGCAGCCGCGGCGCGAGCTGCGTGAAGCGGTCGAGCACCCCGCGAGTGCCGAACTCCGGGCCGCAGCTCGTCCAGATCGCGCCGATACTGGTCGTCGCGAGCATGCCGATGAGCGCCTGGGGGACGTTCGGCATGTAGGCCGCGATGCGATCGCCCGGGCGGATACCGAGCTCGCGCAGCCGTGTGGCGAGCGTGCGCACCGCTCCGCCGAGCTCCTCCCAGCCGAGCCGCGCGAGCGGCGTGCGCTCGGAGAGATGGTAGACCGCATCGGCGCCCGGTCGCTCGAACCGCAGCGCGTGCTCTGCGTAGTTGAGGCGCGCCCCCGGGAACCACTCCGCGCCCGGCATTTCGCGGCGCCCGAGTACCCGCTCGTAGGGCACGGAGGCCTGGATGCCGCAGTACTCCCACACCGAGCTCCAGAAAGCGTCGAGATCGTCGACCGACCAGCGCCACAGCTCCTCGTAGCTCTCCGCATTCACCCCGCGCGTGCGCGCGAGCCAGCGCATGTACTTCGTGAGATTGGACCGCTCCACCCACTCGGGGCTCGGGGTCCAGAGCAGATCGCCTACTTTGACCATCGGAACCTTCAGTTGATTCGAGAGAGCAATCAGGTGCCCCCGCCCACGGGCACTGCAACGGCGCCGGCCGTGGCACGCCGGTGCGGCCTACCCACGAGCGCGAGGGCGATCGCGCCCGCGAAGCACCAGGCGGCGAGAGTCAGGAACGTCGGGGTGTAGCTGTGGAGGCGGTCATAGATCACGCCGCCGATATTCGAAGCGAAGAAGCTGATGACGACGTTGAGCGCAGATCCCACTCCGGCGGCGGCGGCGAAGACCTCCGCCCCGTAGTAGTTGCCGATCGTCGTCATCATGCCGACGATGCAGCCGCCCCACCCGATGCCGATGCACAGCGAGAACAGATACAGCTCGAGCATGGTGTGCGGATGGATGACGAGAATGAAGCCGAGGCCGAAGAAGGCCGAGGTCAACGCCCAAATGTACCGCGGATCGAGCCGATCGCCGAACAGCGCAAGCGGCGCCTTGCCGAGCAGCGCTGATCCCGTCGTGATACCCAGAGCGAGCGCCGCCTGCGTGGAGTCGAACCCGAGGTCCTTGAGGTGCAGCACGCCCTGGGCGAGGAACAGCGTGTAGCCGGCACTTCCACCGCAGAGCGCTAGAACCATGATCCAGAACCGCCCCGAGCGCATCACCTCCCCGAACGCCCAGCGCTCTCCGGTGATGAACGACGGACGCTTCGCCGCGGCGGATGCCGCGCGGTCGGTGGCGGGCGGCGCGTCGGCTCCATACGGCTCCTGGCCGAGATCGGAAGGCCGCTCGCGAATGAATACGGCTGCAATCAGCGTCGAGACCCCCGCGAGCGCTGCAAAGAGCCACCATGCTGCGCGCCAGTCGCCGCCGGCCCGGCCGATGGTCCAGTTGAGCAGCAGCGGTGCGAGCAGGCCCCCCACGGCGCCGCCCGAATAAACGAGGGCGATCGCAAGTCCCCGCTGACGCACGAACCACACCATCACGCCGGGCTGGGTTCCGAACACGCCGCCCGCACAGACACCGAAGGCGACCACGACTCCGAACGCGAGGGTCGCGCCGATCGCGCTCCCCACGATGGTCGCCATCATGACGGAGCCGGCGAGGATCAACAGGCTCCCCAACACGACCGTACCGCGAACCCCGATCGAGCGTACGAGGACCGCGATCAGCACCGAGGGAAGTGCCGACATGACGATGTAGAGCGAGTACGGCAGGCCGGCCATGGTGCGCGAGAGATGCATCTGCTGCGCCATGGCCGCGTTGATGACGGGTGTGCCGTACGCCGCGAATCCGAGGTTGATGAAAACAATTACCCAGAATACGGCGACCAGCTTCCACCCGTAGAATGCGCGTCGCGTCATGCCGGTCTTACCTCTCGAGCTCTCCTGCGGCCACGCCCCCGCCTCGAGCGTCCGCGGGCGGCTGACCGCGGGCCGCGAGTGTGCGCGCTCGAGCGGCCGATTATTGCACGAACGGGCGTGCTGAACCGGTAAGATCGGCCCCGATGTTTCCTCGTCTCCCGCCCGCGACGCGTGCGCTCATCGTCGCGAACGTCCTCATGTACGTCGCGCAGTCACTGACGGCGCAGCCGGGGCGGCCCATCGAGGCGGGCTCGCTCACGGCGCTCCTCGCGCTGCAGCCGATCGGACCCTACTTTCATCTCTGGCAACTCGTCACCTACGCGTTCCTGCACGGCAGCCTCGCGCACATCTTCTTCAACATGTTCGCGCTCTACATGTTCGGCGGCGAGCTCGAGCGCTACTGGGGCGTGCCGCGCTTTCTGCAGTACTACTTCGCGAGCGTGCTCGCCGCGGGCGGCGTGCAGCTCGCGACGACGTGGCTCTCCGGGACCTACGAATCGACGATCGGCGCCTCCGGCGGGGTGTTCGGACTGCTGCTCGCCTTCGCATTCAACTTTCCCCGCCAGCGCATTCTGCTGCTCATTCCGCCGATTCCGATGCCGGCGTGGCTGTTCGTCACGATCTACGGCGTCATCGAGCTTTTCCTCGGCGTCACGGGCACGCAGGCAAATGTCGCGCACTTCGCGCATCTCGGCGGAATGCTCGGCGGGGCACTCGTGATGCTCGGGTGGCGGCTCGAAGATCGGCTGCGTCGCGCGCGCGGACCCCCGCCTTGGTGAGATCCGTGAGCTGTGCCACACTCGCGCAGGGGAACTTTTTTACGGGCGGCTTCTCTCAAGCAGCCAGGCGTCATGATCAAAACCGAACATCTCTGCAAACGCTACAGCGCCCTCGTGGCCGTGGACGACGTGAGCTTCGAGGTCCGCCCGGGGGAGGTACTGGGCTTTCTCGGGCCGAACGGCGCCGGCAAAACCACCACCATGCGCATGCTCGCGGGATTCATCTCCCCGACCTCCGGGCGGGCGAGCATCTGCGGGCACGACGTGGAGCGCGATGCGCTCGCGGCGAAATCCTGCCTCGGCTATCTGCCCGAGGGAGCGCCCGCGTACGGCGAGATGACCGTGCGCCGATTCCTCGAGTTCGTGGCCGATCTGCGCGGCCTCGATGGCGCAAAGCGCGTGGCGCGGCTCGATTATGCGATCGACCGGTTGCAGCTCTCCCCGGTACTCGAGCAGAGCGTCGAGACGCTCTCGAAGGGCTTCCGGCGCCGCGTGGGACTCGCCCAGGCGATCATGCACGACCCTCCGGTCATGATCCTCGATGAGCCGACGGACGGGCTCGACCCCAATCAGAAGCACGAAGTCCGCACGCTCATCAACGAGATGGCGCGCGAGAAGATCGTCGTGATCTCGACCCACATCCTCGAGGAGGTGGACGCCGTCTGCAATCGCGCGATCATCATCTCGCGCGGGCGCATCGTGGCGGACGACTCCCCGCAGGGACTCGCGGCGAAGTCGCGCTACCACAACGCGGTGTCGATCCGCCTCGAGCGCGCCGAGCAGCTCGCTGCCGTGCGCGGCGCGCTCGCCGCGCTACCGTCCGTCGCCGAGGTGGAGGTGAGCGACCGCGAGTCGCGGCTCACCGCGCTGCCGCGCGCAGGCCGGCCGATCCTCTCGGCCGTGAGCGAGCTCGCAGCGCGCCAGGGCTTCGCGCTCAAAGAGCTGCATCTCGAGTCGGGCCGGCTCGACGAAGTGTTCCGCACCATCACCGCTTAAGGGATCGAGCATGCGCAACGTGGGCATCATCATGCGCCGCGAGCTCGGCAGCTATTTCGCAACGCCGATCGCGTACATCTTCATCGTCATCTTCCTGGTTCTCGCGAGCTGGTTCACGTTCTATCTCGGCGGCTTCTACGAGCGCGGGCAGGCGGACCTGGACCCATTCTTCAATTTCCATCCCTGGCTGTACCTGTTCCTCATCCCGGCGATCTCCATGAGGCTGTGGGCCGAGGAGAGAAAAAGCGGCAGCATCGAGCTGCTCATGACTCAGCCGGTGACGCTCGGGCAGGCCGTGCTCGGGAAATTTTTCGCGGCGTGGCTGTTCGCCGGCATCGCGCTCGCCCTCACGTTTCCGCTGTGGATCACCGTCAACTATCTCGGCAGTCCGGACAACGGCGCGATACTCGCCGCATACATCGGCAGCTTCCTGCTCGCCGCGGGTTTCCTCGCGATCGGCTCGTGCATGTCCGCCCTCACGCGCAACCAGGTGGTCGCGTTCATTCTCGCAGTCGTCGTCTGCTTCGTATTCCTGCTCGCGGGCTACCCGATGGTGATCGACGCCTTCCACTCGTGGCTGCCGCAAGCGGCGGTGGATGCGATCGCCTCGCTCTCCTTCCTCACGCATTTCAACTCGATCGCCAAGGGCGTGCTCGACGTGCGCGACCTCGTGTACTTCGCGATGCTGATCGCCTATTTCCTCATCGCGACCTCGGTCGTGCTCGAAGTGCGCAAGGCCGACTGAGGCGACGGAGGAACCGGTATGAACAAGAAGCTGTCGTTCGGCGGGGGCGTGCTCGTTGCGCTGGCGTTGATCTTCGCAGGCGTCACGATCCTGCTCGACCATGCGCTGCGTGGCGCGCGGATCGACCTCACGCAGAATCGTCTCTACACCGTCGCGCCCGGCACCAAGCGCATCCTGAGGAGCCTCGATCAGCCGATCAATCTCTATTTCTATTACAGCGCCGAGGCCGCAGACCAGTACCCTCAGATCAAAACCTACGCGGGCCGGGTCGAGGACCTGCTCGATGAGCTCGCCGCGCGCTCGAACGGCAAGCTCCTGCTGCACGTGGTCGACCCGCAGCCCTTCTCGGACGATGAGGACCGGGCCTCCGATCTCGGCGTCCAGCCCGTGCAGCTCGGCTCGGGCGGGCGCAAGCTGTTCTTCGGTCTCGCAGGCACGAACTCCACGGACGGCCACGCTGCGATCGCCTTCTTCGATCCGAACAAGGAGCAGTTCCTCGAATACGACGTGATGAAGGTCGTCTATCAGCTCGCGAAGGCGAAGAAGCCGGTCGTCGCCTGGATGTCGAGCCTGCCGATGCAGGGTGGCTTCGATCCCTCGACGGGCCGTCCGAGCCAGCCCTGGCTCATCATGCAGCAGGCGCAGCAACTCTTCACCGTACGGCCCCTCGAGTCGAACGTCACGAAGATCGATCCGGACGTCTCACTCCTCGTGCTCGCGCATCCGAAGAATCTGTCGCCTGCGACGCAGTACGCGATCGATCAGTACGCGCTGCACGGCGGGCACATCCTCGCCTTCGTCGATCCGCTCGCGGAGCAGGACCCCGCGGGCGCGAACCCCTCCAATCCGATGGCCGCCATGAGTGCGGATCGCTCCTCGCACCTCGAGCCATTGCTCTCCGCCTGGGGAGTCGGCTTCGATCCGAAGGAGGTGATCGGCGATGCCGACCACGCCCTCAACGTCACCGTACGCCAGGGCCAGGCGCCCGTGCGCCATCTCGGCATCCTCGGGCTCGATTCCTCGAGCATCAATCATGAGGACGTGATCACCTCGGGGCTCTCGGAGATCAACGTCGACACCGCGGGCTATCTCACTCAGAAGAAGGGTGCGACGACGACGTTCGAACCCCTGCTGCAGACGAGCACCGACTCGGCGCCGATCGCGACCTCGAAGTTCGCGATGTTGTTCGACCCGTCGACTCTTCAGGATGGCTTCCATCCGACGGGCGAGCGCTACACGATCGCCGCACGCGTGACGGGGCGCGTGAAGAGCGCTTTCCCCGGCGGGCCGCCGGCGGGCGTGAAGCCGATCGCGGGTGAGACGCCGCTCAAAGATTCGGCCAAGCCGCTCGACCTCGTCGTGGTCGCCGACTCCGATATGCTCGCGGACTTTCTCTGGGTGCGCGAGCAGAGCCTGTTCGGTCAGCGGATCGCGACGCCCTGGGCCAGCAACGGGGACTTCGTCGCGAACGCGCTCGATAATCTGACCGGCAGCGCCGATCTCATCAGTGTTCGCGGACGTGCCGCTTTCACGCGCCCGTTCACGCGAGTCGAGCGGCTGCGCGCGCTCGCCGACCAGCGCTTCCGAGCGCAGGAGCAGGACCTCGAGAACGAGTTGCATCAGACCGAGGACAAGCTCGCCGCCCTGCAGTCGAAGCGCAACGACAAGACCTCGCTCATCCTCACCTCCGAGCAGGAGCATGAGCTCGCGCAGTTTCAGCAGGAGAAGCTCCGCATTCGCAAGCAGCTGCGTGCCGTGCAGTTGAGCCTCGACGAGGACATCGATCGCCTCGGTACGATCCTCAAGGTTCTCAACATCATCGTGGCGCCTGCGCTATTCGCGCTGATCGCGCTACTCATCGCCTGGCGGCGCCGACGCCGGGTGTCGGCCGGGCGACGCGCGACACCGGAATCGGCCGGCCGCTCGGAGCCGCTCGAGGTGGCCGCGAGCACCGCGACCGGAGGTGCCGGCGGCGCGGCTGGAGGGCAGCGCTGATGAATCTCTCCTCCCGCGGTCTCGGGGCCTTGTTCGTTGCTGGCGCGGCACTCGTCGCAGTCGCGCTGTGGGTGAGTTCGCGCAATCCCTCGGCGAGCGCCGCCGGTCAAGGCGAGCCCGTCCTGCCCGGTCTCGAGCACGACGTGAACGCGATCACTCAAGTGAAGCTCTCGAAGGGCGATGGCACCCACGCAACGCTCGAGAAGCGCGCGACGGACTGGGTGGTCCTCGAGCGGGGCTACCCGGCCGACTCGAGCCGCGTGCGCAAGCTCCTGCTCAACCTCGCGAGCCTCAAAGTGCTCGAGGAGAAGACGAGCGATCCGGCGAGCTACTCCGACATCGGTGTCGAGGATGTGAGCTCGCCGAAGGCGACCGGCACTCGCGTCGAGCTCATCGAGCCCGGCAAAACGGTCGGCCTGATCGTCGGGAAGCTCTCCGGGACGGACGGGACTTTCGTGCGCGTTGCAGGATCGAAGGCGAGCGCGCTCGCCACTCCGCAGCTCACGCCCGATGCCGATCCGCGCCGCTGGCTCGATTCGACCCTGATCGAGCTGCCGCAGAGCCGCGTCAAGCAGGTCGCCGTGAAGCCGGCGACGGGTCCTGCCTACACCGTGACGCGGGCGAGCGCCAAGGAGACCGATTTCACGGTGCCCGATCTGCCTAAGGGTCGCGAGCTCTCGAGCACGAGCGCCCCGGATGCCGTTGCGGGCGCGCTCGCCTCACTCAGCCTCGATGACGTGCGCAAGGCGGACGGCCATGACGCCGAGCCTGCACACGCGACGTTCGAAACCTTCGACGGGCTCAAAGTCGACGTGACCGGCCGCAAGGATGGCGACAGCCGCTACATCTCGCTCAACGCCGAGTCGACTGCGAAGGGCACGGCCGAGGAGGCGAGCAAGCTCAATGCGCGCCTCGGCGGATGGGAGCTGGAGATCCCCGGCTATCAGTACGATGCGATTTTTCAGCCTCTCGATGGGCTGCTGAAGAAACCCGAGGCCACGGCGGCGAAGACCTCCGCGAAATCGAAGGGAAAGAAGGCTCCGAAGCCGGCTGTGAAGAAAGCGGCCTGACGCAGCCCGCGCGCCGGCAGCGACGCATCGCGATGGGGCCTCCCCAGCTGCCTCGCGGTGGCCCCCTGCCCTGCCAGCCGCTATATTTGCCGCCGGCACCCGCCGATCCGCGAGGAGACTTTCCATGAGCAAGCATGTCGTCGTGCGCGAGATCGCGCGAGCGGATACCGGCGTCGTCTCCGCCCTCGGCAGCTGCGGCGTCGCAACGGTGCACGAAGCGCAGGGCCGCTCGGGGCTGCTCGCCGCCTACATGCGCCCGATCTACGTCGGCGCATCGCTCTCGGGATCGGCCGTCACGGCGCTCGTGCCGCCGGGCGACAATTGGATGATTCACGTCGCGGTCGAGGTGTGCCGCCCGGGCGATGTGCTCGTCGTCGCGCCGAGCTCGCCGTGCAGCGACGGCTACTTCGGCGATCTGCTCGCGACCTCACTCAAGGCGCGCGGCGTGCGCGGCCTGATCATCGATGCGGGCGTGCGCGATGTGGCGACACTCACGGAGATGAAGTTCCCGGTCTGGAGCAAGGCGATCTGGGCGCAGGGAACGGTCAAGGCGAGCCTCGGCTCGGTGAATGTCCCGGTGATCTGTGCCGGCCAGCGCATCGAGCCGGGAGATGTGATCGTCGCAGACGATGACGGTGTGGTCGCCGTGAGCCGCGCCGATGCCGCGGCTGTCGCCCAAGCCGCCAAGAAGCGCATCGATGGGGAAGAGGCAAAGCGCAAACGCCTCGCCGCAGGTGAGCTCGGTCTCGACCTGTATGAGATGCGCGAGAAATTGAAGGCCCTCGGTCTCGAGTACAAGTGAGGAGCGTTGCCGATGCCCATCTCCCTTCATGCCGCCACCGTCCTTTCCTGGCGCCAGACCCTCGGCGCCGTCGCAGGCCTGCTCGGCAAAGCCGAGGGATACTGCAAGGAGAAGGGGGTCGCCCCAAGTGAGCTCATCCAGGCGCGGATCGCGCCGGACATGCTGCCCTTCGCCTACCAGGTGAAATCGACGACGGTGCACTCGCTCGGCGCTATCGAGGGCGTGCGGCGCGGGGTCTTCTCTCCGGACATGACTCCGCCGCCCGACACCTTTGCGGCACTCAACGGCCGCATCGCCGAGACGCTGCGCGCGCTCGAGGCGGTCACGGCCGCCGAGGTCGAATCCTTCATCGGGCGGGACATGCGGTTCGAGATCGGCGAGCGGCGCATCGAGTTCACGGCGGAGAATTTCCTGCTCTCCTTCGCGCTGCCGAATTTCTACTTCCACGCAACGACGGCGTACGACATTCTGCGAGGCAAGGGAGTTCAGATCGGCAAGCGCGACTACATGGGTCCCTTGCGCTCGAAGGGCTGAGCGCGCGCCTGCGGTCTCAGTCGTCGGAGTCCGACTGCGCCCCTTTGAGCTCGAAGAACTCCTCGTACGCAGTCTCGATCGGGATCGCAAATCCGATCCCCTGAGCGCCCACGAGGACGAGCGTATTGATTCCGACGACCTCGCCGTCCTGCTCGAGGAGCGGGCCACCGCTGTTGCCCGGGTTGATCGGCGCATCGGTCTGCAGCAGCCGCTGCTCGCCTTCGCTGCGGTTGCCCGAGAACACACCCGAGGTGACCGTATACGCAAGGCCGGAAGGGTTACCGATCGTATAGAGCCGCTCACCGAGAGCAAGTCCCGCCGAGCTGCCCGTCACAACGTGCGGGCAGTGGCTCGCGGGGAGCTGGAAGAGCGCAAGGTCCGCGTGATCGGCGAACTCCGCATGCAATCCCTCGAACTGCGTGCCGTCGACGAGAGTCGCCGAGAAGCCTGTGCGGCTCGACTCCTCCGCTTTCGCACTGATCGCCTCGTCGATCCGTTCGGGCAGATTGGCAAGCTGCGCTTCGATTGCCGCAATCTTGTTATCGAGCTCGAGCTGCTCGAGGTTGGTGCCCGGCTGCGTCTCGAGCGCACGGCGCAAGCGCTGCGCCTGATAGAGCGCGACTTGCAGCTGCCGATGGGCTAGCGCGATGCGTGCTTGCACTTGCGGGTCCTGGGTGACATTCGCCGCCACACGCGCGCCATCGGATTCCACGACGTGGCGGTTCGTGATCACGTGGCAGTCCTCGTCGACGATGAACCCGGAGCCGTAGCCCCAGCCGGTCCTGATGAATACCGTGGCGTTGCGCGCCGCTTCGATGGCGTTGTGCGCGGGATGTGAGCGGGCGAGCTGCGCCTCGAGGCCCGAGAGCTCGGGCGCTCCGGAGACGGCAGTGGCTCCTGGACCGGGTGCTTCCGAGATTGACGTGCCCGCGGGCGCGCTCTCCTCGCGCGCAGGCGCAGTAGTCCTGTGGCGCATCAGCCCGTAGACGCTCACCGCCGTGACGAGAATTGCGAGGACGAGCACGCCGGGGCCGAAGCCGGAAGCTCGCGGCTCGACACTGACCCGACGATCCTGCGAGACCGGCGGCGCGTGCTGCTGCGCGAGCTTTGCGAAATAGACTCCACACGATCCGCACCGGACCGTGTCGTCCTGCTCATGACCGCACTTCGGACATTTCACGGCCGAGGCTTATAGCAGCGCCCGGGCCGCAGCTCCCGTGACCGGATTCCGATTTCACAATCGCTCGTTCCGGCGAGCCGACCGGCGGTCGCGCGCCACATGTGAGTGGGCGGGTTGTCGCGATTTCGTGGCCTAACGGCCCTGCTCGCTCGACTCGATGGGCGCGCAGTTCGTGCGCCCGGACATCACGCAATCCTGCAGCCGTGCAGCGCGGCTGAGGACCCGCACCAGGAGCATTCCGCCGAGGACGAGGAGCAGCGCAATCAGCAGGCCCACGAGCGCGCCCCAGCGCGGATCGGGAGCGCGCCGGCTGCCAGGCTCATCCGCCTTGCGCGGCAGGAAGTTGAGCCTCGGTGCGCCGAAGAGCGCGGCGAAGATGCGTGGGCTCGACATGGCTCGAGGGACAGCTTAGACCACCTTTGCGCCGGGTGAAATCCTTCGCCTCAATCCCGCAGCGCCGCCGGCGACCCGCCCGCGGGGTGCGCCACGGACTGCGGCACGGTCTGCGGCAGGGGCGCGCCGCGCCGCCCGACGAGCGCGTGCAGGCGTGCGCAGTCCACCGCACCCTCCCAGCGCGCGACGACGATCGTCGCCACGGAGTTTCCGACGAGATTGACGAAGGTCAACGCCTCGGCCATGAGCCGATGGATTCCGAGAACGAGCGCGACGGCTGCGACCGGCACCGTCCCGGATGTCGCGAGCGTCGCGGCGAGCACGACGAAACCCGCCCCCGCAACGCCTGCGGCGCCTTTCGAAGTGAGGAGCAGCACCGCGATGAGCGCGAGCTGCTGCCCAATGCCGAGATGCGTGTCGGTCGCCTGAGCGAGGAACACGACCGCGGTGCTGAGATACAGACACGTGCCGTCGAGATTGAACGAGTAACCGGTCGGCACGACGAGCCCGACGACCGACTCCTCGCACCCGAGCGCGCGCAACTTCTCGATGAGGCGCGGCAGCACGGTCTCGGTCGAGGTGGTCGCGGCGACGATCACGATCTCATCGCGAATGAACGCGAGCAGCCGCATGAGGCTCACGCCCGCCCGGTACGCGATCGCGCCGAGCACGATGAATACGAAGGCGAGGGAGACGAGGTAGAACTCCGCAAGCAGCTTCACGAGCGCCAGCAGGGAGCCCGCGCCGAAGCGGCCGACAGTGAAGGCCATCGCGCCGAACGCTCCGAGCGGTGCGACCCACATGATGAAGCCGACGATGCGGAATACGGCCTCGGACGCGAGCCCTACGAGCTCGACGAGCGGGCGGCCGCGCTCGCCCATCATCGATAAGGCGATCGCGAACAGAATGGAGACGAGCAGCACCGGCAGCACATCCGGATGGACGAAGGCGCCGACGAAGGTCTGCGGGATGATGCCGAGCAAATACCCGACCACGCCTCCGTTTTGCGCACGCGCGGCGTACTCCGCGACCGCGCGCGCATCGAGGGCGCGCGGATCGACGTGCATACCGGCTCCCGGACGGGTCAGATTCACGGCAACCAGAGCGAGGATGAGCGCGACGGTCGTCACGAGCTCGAAGTACACGAGCGCCTTCACGGCGACGCGCCCGACGCGGCGCATATCGCGCATGCCGGCAATGCCGTGGACGACCGTGCAGAAGATGACGGGCGCGATGATCATGCGCACGAGCGCGATGAATGCATCGCCGAAGGGCTTCATGCGCGCACCGAGCGCAGGCGCAAACAGGCCGAGGAGGACTCCGGCAGCCGTGCCGACGAGCACTTGCAGCCAGAGTTGCCCGGCGAGCCAGCGGATTCGATTCGAGCGCGGCATCGGCTACACGCGCTTCATGCGAGCCATCGAAGACGGCCCGAGCACGCGAGCGGTCAAGCGAACGGCGCGGGCAGCGGGATGCCGAGCTGCACCTGGCCGCGCATCTGGGGAAACAGCGGCTGCGACTGGATGTGCACGCGATACATCTGCACGTCGCGGAAATAGCGTTGCAGGCGCTCGCCGCGCTTGCTGACGGAGGCCCCCGCAGCCTTGAACAGCATCTCGACGGCATCGCAGGCGTGGCGACAGCCCTCCCGCGAGATGCTCCACACGCGCAGCGTGTCCGCGGCCGTGATCGGAGTGCCCTCGCGCGCCCAGCGCTCGGAGAGCTCCATGCAAAGCCGCGTGGCGGCAATCGTGAGCGCCTCTGCGGCATCGGTCCGGCTCAACGCCTCCCCGAGCGTCACCTGGTTGAACGCATCGTGCGAGCGCGGCACCTGCGGATTGAAGGTCATTTTCTTGGTCCTGAGCAGATGCTCGAATTCCACGAGCGCCGCACGCGCGGTGCCCGTGAAGATCGCGCCGAACTCGCAGCTGAACCATCCTGCGAGAATGCCGAGATACATCGGATTGCCGTGGGCACGCGTGCCGTGCGTGCCTTGCGGCAAGTGCTCGGAAGAAAGCATCACGTTCGCCGGCACGAAGTGATGCTCCGGCACGAAGGCCTCGGTGATCTTCACGCTGTTCGAGCCGCTCGCCTGCATCCCGAGGCTTCGCTCGCCGCCCCAGTCCGGGAGGATCTCGAACCGCTCCCGAGGCACGACAAAGTAGACGGTCTGCGCCGCCCCATCCTCACCGCGCAGCAGTCCCGCCCCCATGAAATGCGTAGACACCGGTATGCCTGAGGCGAAGGGATGCACACCGCTCACGATGTACCCGCCCTCGACGCGCCGATAAGTGCCGGTCGGTCCCGCCGTCATCGCACAGCGGAAGTCCCCTGCCGGTCCGAACAGCTCGCGCTGCGCCTGTAGCGGCCAGTGCGAGGCGAGCACGAGGCCATGGGAGGCGGCGAGCGTGAAGCACCACCCCGAGGCCGGATGACCTTGCGAGAGCTCCATGACCGCCCGGACGTAGGTCTCGAGGCTGAATTCGTAGCCGCCGAACATGCGCGGCTGCAGGATGCGATAGAACCCCTCGCGCAACAGCCGCTCGTGGATCTCATCGGAGTAGCGGCCCCGGGCATCGCTTTGCTCCTGCTGCTCGGCGAGAAGCGGCTTGAGCGCCGCCGCCCGCGCGATGAGCGCCTCCGGGGTGAGGCCCGGCTCGGGCTGCGAAAGAGTCTGCATGCGTGCCGTACCCGTCGGCGCAGCGCCGCTTCAGCGAGCGGCGAGCCGCGCCTTCAGGCGCGGATAGACTTTGAATGCATTGCCCTCGAAGAGCTTGCGCCGCGCCCCCTCCGCGAGCGGCAATGCATCGATGTAGCGCTTCGTATCGTCGTAGTAGTGGCCGGTTCGCGGATCGATGCCGCGTACGGCGCCGACCATCTCCGAGCCGAAGAGGATGTTGTCGATCGGCACGACATCGAGCAGCAGTTTGATGCCCGGCAAATGATAGACACAGGTGTCGAAGAACACGTTCCCGAGCAGGAGCTCCTCGAGCGGCGGGCGCTTCATGTCCTGTGCCAGGCCGCGGTAGCGCCCCCAATGGTACGGGACTGCGCCGCCGCCGTGCGGGATGACGAATTTGAGCGTCGGAAAGTCTTTGAACAGGTCGCTCGTCAGGAACTGCATGAAGGCCGTCGTGTCGGCGTTGATGTAATGCGCGCCCGTCGCGTGGAAGTTGGGATTGCACGAGGAGCTCACATGCACCATGGCGGGCACTTCGAGCTCGACCATCCGCTCATAGAGCGGATACCAGTGCCGATCCGTGAGCGGAGGTGAATTCCACCAGCCGCCCGAGGGGTCGGGGTTGAGATTGCAACCGACGAATCCGAGCTCCCTCACACAGCGCTCGAGCTCCGCTGCGCTGTGCTCGGGCGGCACGCCGGGCGACTGCGGGAGCTGGCACACCCCGACGAAGTTCTGCGGATAGAGCGTGCACACGCGATGGATCAAATCATTGCATGCGCGCGACCAGTGCCGGCTCGTCGTCTCGTTGCCGATGTGGTGCGCCATCGCCGAGGCGCGCGGCGAGAAGATCGTCACGTCGGTGCCCCGTTCGCGCTGCAGCTTGAGCTGCGCCCCCTCGAGGCTCTCGCGAATCTGATCGTCGCTCACGTCGAGCTTGGCGGGCGACGGCGCCTGTGCCGGGTCCTTGAGACCGGCGATCTGAGAGTCGCGATACGCCTGCAGCGCCTTCGGAGCCGTCGTGTAATGGCCGTGACAGTCTATGATCATGGGCGGCGCCTCGAGGGTGGCGGGGTCTTGCCCCGATGCTATCGGCGCATGCCGCATCCTGACAAGCACGGCGCGCCGGGAGAGAATCCGCTCGACATTTCTCGGAGGTATCCGGCATGCGCACTCGAGCTCTCGGCAAGACGGGCGAGCGACTTTCGGCGATCGGTTTCGGCTGCATGGGGCTCGTCGGATGGTATGGCGTCCGCGACGATGCGGAGGGCCGTGCCACGCTCCTCGAGGCGCTCGACCGCGGGGTGAACCACCTCGATACCGCCTCGAGCTATCAGTTGGGAGAGAACGAGCGCTTCGTCGGCTCGGTGATCCGGGATCGTCGGCGCGAGGTCTTCCTCGCCTCGAAGTTCGGCATCACCCGCGCCGCCGACGGGACGCTCGTCATCGACAACAAGCCGGAATCGCTGCGCGAGGCAGTCGATGCGAGTCTCGAGCGGCTCGGGACCGATCGCATCGACCTGTATTACCTGCACCGGATCGACCGCACCGTGAGCATCGAGGAGTCGGTGGGCGCGCTCGCCGAGCTCGTTCGCAAGGGCAAGATTCGCTACGTCGGGCTGTCCGAATGCAGCGTCGAGACCCTCGAACGCGCCTGCGCGGTGCATCCGATCGCCGCGGTTCAGAACGAGTACTCGATCTGGACCCGCGACCCCGAGGCCGGAATGCTCCAGGCGTGCCGCAAGCTCGGAGTCGGGCTCGTCGCCTACAGCCCTCTCGGGCGCGGATTTCTCGCCGGCAACTTCGCGAGCCTCTCGGACCTGCCGGCCAATGATGCCCGGCGCAACATGCCGCGCTTTCACGATGCAGCGGCCGCGCACAACGCGCGCATTTCCGCAGGGGTGCGGGAGCTTGCCGAGCGCAAGGGCTGCACGCCCGCGCAGCTCGCCCTCGCATGGGTGCTCGCGCAGGGCGATGACATCCTGCCGATCCCAGGGATGAAAACGCGCGCCCATCTCACGGACAACCTCGCAGCCGCCGACATCTCGCTCACGGGGAGCGAGCGCGAGGCGCTGCGCGCGCTCGTGGACCGAATCGGCGTGAGCGGGGAGCGCTATCCGGCGGCGATGATGTCCGCACTCGGGGGCTGAGTGCTCATTTGAGCAAACTGATGACCCGCGGCTCCATGTAGGACTTCAGACCGAGCGAGGAGTACTGGCGGCCGATCCCCGATTCTTTGGCGCCGCCAAACGGGACGACCGCCGAGGTCGCGCGGTGCTGATTGATCCAGGCCGTGCCGACCTCGAGCCGCGCCGCGATCGCGGCGGCGCGCTCGGGATCGCCGCTCCAGACCGAGCCCGAGAGCCCGAAGCGAGTCTCGTTCGCGCGGCGCACGGCATCGTCCACATCGCGGAATTTGAGAATCGGCACGAGCGGGCCGAACTGCTCCTCCTGCACGAGCCGGCTTTCCTCGTCGATGTCGGTCACGAGCGTCGGGGGGAAGAAGTAGCCCGGACCTTCGGGCACCTCGCCGCCGGCGAGAATTCGGGCACCGGCGCGCCGGGTGTCCTCGAGCAGCTCGAGCACGCGGTCGTACTGCGCCTTGTTCTGAATGGGACCGAGCTGAACGCCCGGCTCGAGACCGCTGCCGACCTTCGCCTTGCGCGCCTCCTCGACGAGGGCATCGCAGAGCGCGCCGTAAATGCGTTCGTGCGCATAGATGCGCTTGACCGCCATGCACACCTGCCCGCTGTTCACGAACGAGGCGAAAAAGAGCTTCGAGGCAATCGCCTTGGGGTCGACATCGTCGAGCACGATCGCCGCATCGTTCCCGCCGAGCTCGAGCGTCACGCGCTTCAAAGTCGCGGCGGCGCTCGCCATCACCTGCTTGCCCGCCGCGACCGATCCGGTGAAGGAGATCTTGTCGATGCCCGGATGCGCCGTCATCGACTGCCCGAGCTCATCGCCGCCGGCGAGCACGTTGAGGAGCCCCCGGGGAAAGACCTCGCGCAGCTTCTCGCCGAGCTTGAGCGTCGTGAGCGGCGTGTACGGGGAGGGCTTCACGATCGCCGCATTGCCCGTGTAGAGCGCCGAGGTGAGCGGACCTGCCGCAAGATTGATGGGGGCGTTCCAGGGCGTGATGATCCCGACGACGCCGAGGGGAAAATAAGTGAGCTCGATGCGCCGCGTCGCATCGTCGATGATCACTTCGGGCTCGATCGGGATCGCGGCCATTCCCTCGGCCTGCGTCGCCGCGCGGCCGATCTCATCGCGTGCCTGCCCGATGGGCTTGCCCTGCTCGAGCGTCAGCAGCTCCGCGAGCTCCGCCTGGTTGTCCCGCAGGACTTGCGCCATCTGTTTGATTGCCGTGCGGCGCTCCTCGAAGGAGCGCTCTCGCCAGGCCGTGAATGCGCGGCGCGCGGCGCCGACGGCCCGCTCGAGCTCCGCGCGGCCGGCCGCAGGCGCGCGCGCGAAAACGGCGCCGGTCGCCGGATTGATCACATCGAGCGGCTCACCCGCCCGCACGAGCTCACCGTCGATCAGGTGCGCGAAATCGCTGCGGAGCGAGCCGTCGGAAGGCGCCTGTGCGGCGGGTTGCGCGTTCATTCAGGTCGACTCCTGTCTGCGCTCGGGGTCGTGTTACGATACCAAATTCATGATTCCGACTTGCAAGGCTCCAGATCCCGACACGCGCAAGCCGAAATACCGCCCACCGCCGGGGGCGTGTGACGCTCACTGCCATATTTTCGGACCCGGCGACCGCTACCCCTACGCGCCGGATCGCAGCTACACCCCTCCCGATGCTCCGCTCGAGCGTTTCCGGGAGCTGCAGGCGACGCTCGGGCTCGAGCGCGCCGTGCTCGTGAATGCGAGCTGCCACGGCCGCGACAACCGCGTCATTCTCGATGCGATCGCGGCGAGCGGCGGACACTACCGCGGCGTCGCAAACGCCGACGATTCCTTCACGGAGCAGGATTTCGAGACGCTGCACCGGGGCGGCTGCCGGGGCGTGCGCTTCAACTTCGTCAAGCACTTGGGCGGCATGCCCGACATGGGCGAGTTCCATCGGGTGATCGCGCGGGTAAAGCCGCTCAGCTGGCACGTCGATCTGCACTTCGACGCCGGCGACCTCGTCGAGCACGCGGACCTGCTCGAGACTCTGCCGGTACCCTTCCTCATCGACCACATGGGACGCGTGCCGACCAAGGCCGGGCTCGGCCAGGAGCCTTTCCGCCGGCTCCTCGATGTCCTCCGGCACAACGAGCGCTGCTGGGTGAAGGTGAGCGGCGCGGAGCGCATCTCGAGCGCGGGGCCGCCCTTCACCGATGCCGTGCCATTCGCGCAAGCATTGATCGAGGCCGCCCCGGACCGCATCCTGTGGGGCACGGACTGGCCGCATCCGAACATTTCCCGGCACATGCCGAACGACGGCGATCTCATCGACCTGATCCCGCTCTACATGCCCGATCCGGCATTGCAGAGACGGGTTCTCGTCGACAATCCGCACCGGCTCTACGGTTTCGGCGCCTGACAGAGACTCTCATGAGCGTACCGCACCACGAAGAAGCCTACGAAGACATTCCCGGCACCTGGATATTCGATGCGCAGCGCGCGCGCCTCGGGTACCCGTTGAACGAGTTCCTGTACTCGCTGATGAAGGAGTCGAACCGCAAGGCCTTCCTCGCCAACGAGCGCGAGTACACGCTCAAATTCCGCATGAGCCCGGAGCAGCGCGAGGGGGTATTGAGGCGCGACTGGAACAGGCTCCTCGAGCTCGGAGGAGTTTCCTACGCGCTCGCGAAGCTCGCCTTCACCGATGGCAAGTCCTACCAGTACATGGCCTCTCAAATGACGGGCATGACCGAGAAGGAATACGTCGACATGATGTTGAAGGGCGGTCGCTCGCCCGAGGGCTGGCGCACGAGGGCCGAGCGGCAGGGGAAGCGCTGATGGCCCGGATCATCGCAGGGGTCGGCACCTCGCACACACCGGCGATCGGCGCGGCGGTCGACAACGGCAAGACGGAGCAGCCTTACTGGCAGCCGCTCTTCAAAGGCTACGAGCCCGCGAAGCGCTGGATGGCCGAGACGAATCCCGACGTGGTCATCATGGTCTACAACGACCACGTCAATGCCTTCGACTTCAAGATCGTTCCGACGTTCGCACTCGGCTGCGCGGGGGAATTCCCGATCGCGGACGAGGGCTGGGGTCCGAGGCCCGTGCCCGTCGTGGAGGGCTATCCGGAGCTCGCCGCTCATCTCGTGCAGTCCCTCGTGCTCGATGAGTTCGACATGACGATTTGCAACGAGATGCAGGTCGACCACGGCCTCACGGTGCCACTCACCCTGCTCTGCGGCACGCCGCGGGCGTGGCCCTGCCGCGTCATTCCGCTCGCGGTCAATGTCATCCAGTATCCCGCGCCCACCGGCCATCGCTGCTTCCGGCTCGGACAGGCCATCCGGCGCGCTGTCGAACGCTGGGACGAGGAGCTCAAGGTCGTGATCTTCGGCACCGGCGGCATGTCGCATCAGATCCAGGGCCCACGCGCCGGGCTCACGAATCCCGCCTTCGACAAGGCATTCCTCGATGGACTGTCCGAGAATCCCGAGCGGCTCCTCGAGATCCAACCACTCGAGTACCTGCGCGAGGCGGGCGCGGAGGCGATCGAGCTCGTGATGTGGCTCATCATGCGCGGCGCCCTCGGCGAGCGGGTGCAGGAGATCTATCGCTTCTATCACATCCCGGCCTCCTCGACCGCGGTCGGGAACATCATCCTCGAGAGTCGCTGAGATCACGGAGGCAGATGCGATGAAAATCGTCATGGCAGGACAGGGTGCCTTCGGCCAGAAACACCTGGAGGCGATCCGGAACATTCCCGGAGTCGAAGTCGTGAGCCTCGCGGGCGGCTCGCCCGAGACGACCAAAGAGGTCGCGCAGCGATTCGAGATTCCGCACTGGACTTCCAACTACTCGGAGGCTCTGAGGCAGCCCGGCGTCGAGGCCGTGATCCTCACGACGCCCACGCAGATGCACGCGCGGCAGGGCATCGAGGCCATGCGGGCCGGCAAGCACGTGATGATCGAGATCCCGATGGCCGACAACCTCGAGGATTCCGAGGAGCTCGTGCGCGTTCAAAAGGAGACCGGTGTCGTGGCGATGGCGGGCCATACGCGCCGCTTCAATCCGTCGCACCAGTGGGTCCACAAGCGCATCAAGGCCGGCGAGCTCGCAGTCCAGCAGATGAACGTGCAGACGTATTTCTTCCGTCGTACCAACATGAACGCGCAGGGCAAGCCGCGGAGCTGGACGGATCATCTCCTGTGGCACCACGCCTGCCACACGGTGGATCTTTTCATGTACCAGACGGGTGAGCCGGTCTCCGACTGCTACGCCGTCGAAGGACCTCATCACCCGCAGCTCGGCATCGCGATGGATATGGGAATTCTCCTGAAGACGGCCTCAGGGAAGATCTGCACGCTGTCGCTCTCGTTCAACAACAAGGGCCCGCTCGGCACGTTCTTCCGCTACATCTGCGACAACGGCACCTACATCGCCCGCTACGACGATCTGCTCGATGGCGAGGAAAAGAAGATCGACGTGTCGAAGGTCGATGTCTCGATGAACGGCATCGAGCTGCAGGATCGCGAGTTCTTCGCCGCGATCCGCGAGCGGCGCGAGCCGAATGCGAGCGTCGCCCAGGCGCTGCCCGCGATGCGCACGCTCGACGGCCTCGACCGGATCCTCCGCGAGAAGCGCTGAGCGGCGCAGCACGCGGGCGCCGCGCGGTGAGCGCGACAGCCGGCGTCGCGGTCGCGGCCCCGTGCCGGGCCCGGGGGTGCGCGCCCTCAGCGCGCGCGTGCGAGCAACACGAGGGAGACTGCCGCGAGGATCGAGGTCGGCAGCCACGCGAGCAGCACCGGATCGAGCTTGAATACGACCGTGCCGCTCTCGATGAGGCGCTGCAGGAGAAAGAGCGCGATTCCGATCAGAAGCCCGACCGCCATGCGCGAGCCGGCGCCGGAGGAACGCAGCAGGCCGAGCACGAAGGGGATCGCGAGCAGCACGGCGAAGACGATGGCAATCGTGCGCGCGATGCGCGACCAGAATGCGAATACATAGGCCGACGGGTCGAGCGCGTTCGCGCGGTCGTACCCGATGACGGTCCACAGCGCGCTGGCAGCGAGGTCTTGGGGTTGAGCCGCGGCGAGCCCCAGGAAATCCGCCGTAATGTGTGAGGAGAGCGTGCGCGCTCGCTCCGTGCTCGAGCGCACCCGCTCCGGTGTGAAGCGGGACTCGCGGTAGTCCCTCAGAATCCAGCGCCCGTCGGCACCGGCCCGCGCGCTCGGCGCGCGGCCGATCGAGAGCAGCCGGTGATCGGGGGACAGCCGGAAAACGAGCAGTCCGCCGATCTGCGCGCCGCCCGAGAGCCGCTCCGCATCGAGAATCAAATTGCCGTCGCGCACCCAGGCCCCGCCGGCGCCGAAGCTCACATCGGAGAAGCGCTCGAAGGCTTTTTCCTGCTTCGCCGCCTGCTCGAGCGGCGGGGCGAGCAGCTCCCCGACCAGCACCTCGATCGCGATCAGCACGATCCCGGCGAGCAGTGCCGCGCCTGCGATGCGCGCGACGGACACGCCCGAGGAGCGCAGCACGATGAGCTCACTCCCGCGCGCGAGCTGCCCGAGTCCGAGGAGCGATCCGATCAAAGCGCCGATCGGCAGGAGCTCCCACGCCTGCTGCGGCAGGTTCATGAGCGCGAACCAGAAGGCGCTCGCAGCCGTGTAGTGCCCCTGTCCCACATCGCCCTGCTCACCGATGAAAGTCACGAGCACGGCGATCGCGAGCAGCACGGACATGAACAGGCCCGTGCCCGAGAGAATCGCGCGCACGATGTAGCGGTCGAAGATCGTCACGCGCGCACCTCGTCGCGGTGCCGCAGATGCGCCAGCCCTCGGGGAGCGAGCACGAACACGGCGGCCGCGGCGATCACGGCCGCGTGCGTCCACCACAGGCCGATCGATGCCGGCATCGTGCCGTGCTCGATCCAGCTGCGCCCGAGCGCGATCAGGTTCGAGTAAACGAGGTAGAGCACGACGGCGACCCACAGGCGGGCGTAGCGGCCTTGCCGGGGCTTGAGGCGACTGAGCGGCACCGCGATCACCGCGAGCACGATGCACATGACGGGCATCGCGAAGCGCCATTGCAGCTCCGCCTGGCTCGCCCTGTCGCGCACGCCGATGAGTCGGGCGGTCGGGGCGGCGTCGAGGTC
>DATNFW010000013.1:0-67308 GCA_035606175.1 Steroidobacteraceae bacterium
CGGCAGGTCGATCGAAGTCGGTCCGCCCGCCGCGGCATTGCCGGCAGGCGTCGAGTGCCGGCTGTAGAACTTCGTGTAATTCACGCCGACTCCGAAGTAGGGCCGGAAGCGATGCGTCTCATCGAAGAGTTTGTAATTGAGCAGCAGCGTCGGGCCGAACCAGCGGGCCGTCGAGATCTCCTGGCCGTTGTAGGGCACCGACCCCAAGTAGGCGGGCCCGCGGGCGATCGTTTTCGCAAGCGGCGGCCAGCCGGCCGCAAGCTCGAGCTCGAAATGCGGCGACAGGCGTCTGACGTACGCGAAATACGGTGTGTACATGTCTTTGACGCGAAGATTCAGCCCCGGCGGCACGAACGGACCGCTCAGATCGTCCGCGCTTACGGCGGAGTGGATGTAGTACATGCCGAGGCGGAATTGATTCGGGTGCGCAGCGGCACTGTCGGCGACGTCGCTCGATGAGCCATCGTCGGCCCGCGCGCTCCCAGGCGCCGCGCCGAGCAGCAGCGCAGCCGAGGCGAGCAAGGCGGTGGGGATCGAGAGAAGGCGGGTGAGCATGTGGTGAACCCCCGAGCCTGCCGCTCAACTGAGCGGATCAGAACTGGCTGAAGAAGGCGCGCGCCGCGACCGTGCAGAACGGTGCCACCGTGCCGTGGTACGACGCGATGGCCGCCTGCAATCCCTCGGAGGCGATCTGGCCTTGTAGAGTCTGCTCGAAGCCGGCCTGTACGGGTGCGAACGGGTCGCCCGGTCCGGGCGGCGCATTCACATCGAGCACCGTCACGAGCCCGGTCGGCAGTCCCGTCCAGTAGGCCGCCATCGTGAGCGTATTGAGACCGAAGAACACCGTCGGATCCTCGTCTCCGCCGCAGAGGAGCATCGGACTTGTCGGTGTCCAGAGCGGGATGGGAACGCCGGCCGGGACAGTGCGCATGTCGTTCGTCTTGAGCGCGATGCGCAGCGTGTTCTGAGGATTGACGGCGAGCTGCACGCTGCTCGGCGGGGGAATCTGCGGCGGCTGCATCTGCAGCTGCGGCGCCTGCGTCGCCCCATCGGGATTGAGAGCGGCATCCGCCGCGTAAGCCACCCGATAGTCGTTGGTGACGAGGTTATTCGGGCCGAAGCCGAGCGCGCCCACGGGATTGTTGACGGGGATCGCGAGCGCCTGTGTGAGCAGCGGATTGCCGGGCACGACCGGTGTCGTGCTGCTGAAGATCGCCGTCTGCGGGAGCTTGCCCTCCTGGAAGAGCGTCCCAATGGGAGTCGCACTCGGCAGGAGCGATTGGATGTTCGCCGCGTACTGCGGCTCGTAGATGTCGGTCGTGTTCTGATAGATGTTGCCGTAGGCTTGCTGGTAGCTCGCGGTCACGAGCGGCGCGAAAATGGTGGCACCGATCGGTACGTTGCCGAAGAATTCCGCATCGAACTCCGCCTCGAGCGCGTACGGCCCGGACATCGGCGCCGAAGCCGTCACGTGCGAGACTGCCGAAGAGCACGTAACGGGTGGCGCGCACGCCAGCGCGAGCGCCCGCACCGTGGCCATCGCGACGTAGCCGCCCTCGGAGTACCCCGTCACGAACAGCTTTCCGCCGTCCGTGGTTTGCGGCGTGAAGGAGTGTGGCAGCGCGGCGCGCGCGGCAGCGAGCGCGTCGATCATGTCCTTCGACTGTTGATCCGCATTGAGAAACGGATGGTAGGGGAGAGTCGAAGTATCGTAGCCCGCGTAGTTCGGCGCGACGACGATGTAGCCCTGCGCGGCGAACACGGCGGCAACGAGAGCGCCCTCGGTATTCGCCGGGTTCGTCACGTCCGCAATGTTGTAGGTCTTGTCCGGCGTCGTGCCGTGCGCGTAGAGCACGATCGGGCGCCCGCCCGAGCAGCTGGCGGCGCCGGTCGGCACCATCAGCGCTCCGGACGCTGTCGCAGGCTCCCCTTTGGCTCCAACGGTCCAATATTGGAACTCGTAGAAATCGACGCCGCAGGCGGGCTGGCCGGCGAGAACAAGGAGCTGCTCTCCGGAGGGGGATGCGCCGAGCTGCTGCGCGAAGGCGGCGGCATCGAGCGAGGCGATGCGAAGCGGCGGGTCTTCGATCAGCGTGCCGCGCGCGTTGCTCGTCGCCATCGTCGCCGCTGGTGAATCCGAACCGCAGCCCGAGAGCAGCGCGACGGCCAGCCCCGCGCAGAGAATGCCCATGCTGGTTGCGCGGAGCACGCGTGTTCTTCTTTCCATGCCCGGCCTCCCCATTCGCGTCGAGCCGCCGCGGCAGCCCCGCCTGGCGGGTCCGCGGCCTCGAGTGCAAAGAATAGCATTCCCCATGCGGCGCGTGGACGGCTGCGCGCCGAGCGGCTTATCCTCGCAGCACGATGAACTTACCCGAGTCCGACGGCCTCTCCCAGGAGCTCCTCTCGCAGCTCCTGCGGCTCTCGCACGATGCGATCTTCGTGTGGCGCCAGGGCGGGGCCATCGAGTTCTGGAACCAGGGCGCCGAGGAGCTCTACGGTTATACGGCGAGCGAGGCGCTCGGCCGGCGCCCCGTCGAGCTGCTCGCCTCGGAGCCGCTCGCAGGCCGTGCCGAGATCATGTGCTCGCTCCGCGAGGCGCGGCAGTGGACCGGGGAGCTCCGTCACCGCTGCCGCGACGGGCGGGAAGTCACCGTCTCTTCGCGCATGCAGGTCGTGCGCGATGCGCAGGGCATCGAGCTAGTGCTCGAGAGCAATCGCGACGTGACCGAGGCGAAGCGCGCGGAGCGCGCCCGCGGCGAGACCGAGCAGCGCTTGCGCATCGCGCTCGATTCCTCCGACGTGAGCTTCGGCATTTTCACGGCGATTCGGGATGCGAGCTCGCGCATCGTCGATTTCCGCTGGACGTACGTCAACCGAGCGAATTGCCGCCTGCTCAACCGCCCTCCGGAGGCGCTGCTCGGCCGTCCGGTTCGCGAGGTGCTGCCGCAGGGCTGGGCGCCCCCCGGACTCTTCGATGCGTTCTGCCGCGCGGTCGAGACGGGCACCCCGCAGCAGCTCGACCTCGAGCCCGGTCCGAATGGCATCACGCACTGGTTTCACAACGTCGTGGAGCGGTTCGGCGACGGGGTCGCCGTCTGGTTCACGGATGTATCCGACCTCAAGCGGTCGGAGCAGGCACTGCGCGATGCGGACCGTCGCAAGGACGAGTTTCTCGCGACTCTCGCGCATGAGCTGCGCAATCCGCTCGCCCCGATTCGCAACGGGCTCGCAATCCTGAAGCTCGCCGTGCCGATGCAGGGCACTGCCAAGCGTACGATCGAGATGATGGAGCGGCAGCTCACGCACCTGGTGCGGTTGATCGACGATCTGCTCGATGTGAGCCGGATCACCCGAGGAAAGATGGCGTTGCGTATGCGCCGGGTCTCGATCCACGAGGTGCTTGCCGGCTCGCTCGAGTCGCGCCGGGGACTCCTCGATGCGAAGCGGCTCGGGTTCGATGCGCGCATCGGCTCCGAGCCGCTCGAGGTCCACGGCGATCCGGATCGCCTCATGCAGGTGTTCTCGAATCTGCTCTCGAATGCGATCAACTACACCGAAAGCGGCGGCCGCATCACACTCGAAGCGGGTTGCGAGGACGGCCATGCGGTCGTCACGGTATCGGACACCGGCATCGGCATTCCTCCCGGCGCGCTCGCGAGCGTCTTCGAGATGTTCTCGCAGCTGCACGCGGGCGCGCAGGGCGAGGCCGGACTGGGTATCGGGCTCGCGCTCGTGCGCCAGCTCGTGCAGATGCACGGTGGGAGCGTCGAGGCGATGAGCGAGGGCGCAGGCCGCGGCAGCACGTTCATCGTGCGCCTGCCGCTCATCGAGCCCGCGGACAGGGCGAGCCGGGCCGCGCAGGATGAGTCCCTGATGCCGGGCACCGCAGCTTCGACTTACTGACCGCGCCGCTCGCCCGCGCGTCCGCTCGCGCGCGTGTCTGCTCATCCGCGGGCTCAGCGTATCAACCACGCGAGCGGCCCGAGCGGACTGTGGCTCACCGCGATCGACACGACTATCGCGAATGTGGCGAGCGCGCCGATCAGGCACAGGAGCTTCCCGGACCGCGTGCGCGCGCGCTTGAGCGCGAACATTCCGAGCACGATGTACACCACGACGAAGACGAGCTTCACGGCGAGCCACCCATTCGCAAACATGGCATGCGGCAGAATGGTCGCGAGCGTCGCGCCTGCCACGAGGAGGATCGTGTCCACGACGTAGCTCAGGTAGCGCGCAGGGGCAGCGCGCGGCCAGCGGGCTCGGAGCTGCACGGCGAGCCCCCGCAGAAGGAAGAAAGCTCCACTCACCGCAGCGGCGGTCATGTGGACCGCTTTCACATCAGGGTATACGTCCAAGGGCTTGATTTTCCGCAGCTCGACCCCATGTGCGCGCGTAGACGGCCGCGGTTACAATAGGCGTATTCTTCGGAGGAGCAATTATGGCGAATCCCAATCCTTACCCGTACTTCAGGCCGCGGCCCGTCGATGCGGCGGCGGCCGATGCGGGTCTGCGCCGCTATCTCGCGCAAGTCTACAACTACATGGCAGGCGGCCTCGTCCTCACGGGGATCACGGCCTACGCGGGCGCGGCGAGCGGATTCTACACCTCGCTGATCGGCACTCCGTGGTACTGGGTCGTGCTGTTCGCGCCTCTCGCGCTCGTCTTTCTGCTCGGCTACCGCATCGAGCGCATGAGCGTTGCGACCGCGCAGCTCGTTTACTGGGGCTATGCGGCGCTCTTCGGACTATCGCTCTCGGGTATCTTCTTCATCTATACGCGGGAGAGCATCGGCAGCGTATTTTTCGTAACGGGCGCGATGTTCGCCGCGACGAGCGTCTACGCGTACACGACTCGTACCGATCTGTCGCGCTTCTCCTCGTTCCTGTTCATGGGGCTGATCGGCGTCATCATCGCCGCGGTCGTCAACATCTTCCTGCATTCGACCGCTTTGCAGATGACGATTTCGGTGATGGGCGTCATCGTCTTCACGGGGCTCGCCGCCTATGACACGCAGCGCATTCGCGCGATGTATGTGTACGGTGAGGACGGGGCGATGACCACCAAGAAGTCGATCTACGGCGCACTCGCGCTCTACCTCGACTTCGTGAATCTGTTCATCTCGCTTCTGCAGCTGACGGGCGATCGCCGCCGCTAGGCGGTCGATCTCCCGGGCCGCGCTCAGGCCCCTGCGCCTGCCGCTCTAACCGCACACTCGGCGGGCTTCCCGATCCTCTGGCCGAAGCGTCTTTGGCGCGCGCTCGGGCCCGGCCTCACGACCGGCGCCGCCGACGATGACCCGAGCGGCATCGCGACCTACTCCCAGGCCGGCGCGCAGTTCGGCTACGCGCTTACCTGGACCGTTCTCCTCACGCTGCCCTTCATGGTGGCGATCCAGATGGTGAGCGCCGTCATCGGCGCGCGCACGCGGCGCGGCCTCGCCTCCAGCATTGCTCAGCGCTTTCCCCGCTCGGTGGTCTACGGGCTCGTTCTGCTTCTCGTCGTCGCGAACACCCTCAACATCGCTGCCGACCTCGCCGCAATGGGCGCCTCGCTCCACCTGGTCGTCGGCGGCGCTGCGCTTGCGTATTCGATCGTTTTGGGGCTCGCGTGTCTCGGTGCGGAGATCGTGGTGCCGTATCACCGCTATGCGGGGTATCTCAGAATCCTGACACTCGTCCTGCTCGTGTATGTCATTGCGGCGCTGACGCTGCATATTCCCTGGGGTCGCGTCGCTGTCGCAACGTTCGCGCCGTCGATTGCGCTCGATCGGGACCTGATGCTCACCATCGTGGCCGTTTTCGGCACGACGATCAGTCCTTACCTCTTTTTCTGGCAGGCCTCTCAGGAGGCGGAGGAGCAGCGGCTCCGCAACCCGGGAGCCAAACGGCCCGCGGCGTCCCGCTCCGCCGCTCGAAGCCCGGCGGACTCGGCGCGTGGCGCAGAGGAGACCGAGGCGCGCTACCGGCGCATATCGCTCGATACGTGGACCGGGATGGCTCTTTCAAATGTGATCGCTTTTTGCATCATCGCGACGACCGCCGCAACCCTGCACGCGCGCGGGATCACGCACATCGAAACCGCGGCACAGGCGGCAGAGGCTTTGCGACCTGTGGCGGGCGAGCTCACCTTCCTCTTATTCGCCGCGGGCATCGTTGGGACCGGGCTGCTAGCCGTACCGGTGCTCGCAGGCTCAGCCGCCTACGCCGTGGCGGACGCGGCGGGGTTGCGCGGCAGCCTCGAGCTGCCCGCGCGCAGCGCCCGAGGCTTCTACGGAATCATCGCGACCGCGACCCTCGGCGGCGCAGCGCTCGCGGCGACGAAAGTCAATGTCGTCGCGATGCTCTTCTGGGCGGCGGTCGTCAATGGGTTGGTGGCCGTGCCGATCATGATCGCGATGATGGTGCTCGTTTCCGGGCGCATCGGCGCGAAGTCCTTTCCCCTTCCAGCCTGGCTGCGCGCGCTCGGGTGGATTGCCACCCTGATCATGGCAATCGCCGCCGTCGCGCTCGTCGGCTCATTGCTCCACAGTCAGTGATAGCCGATGTCGGCTCGCACCTTGCCGCGGAACACCCAGTACGACCAGCCGGAGTACATGAGGATGATCGGCAGCAGGAACAGCGTGCCGACGAGTAGAAAGACCTGGGTGCTCGGGGCGGAGGCGGCCTGCCACATGGAGTAGTGGTGCGGGACGATCATCGGCCAGAGGCTGATGGCGATCCCGCTGTAGGAGAGCACGAAGAGACCAATTCCGGCGAGGAAGGGTGAGAGGTCGGAGGAGGGCCGTGCGAGGGCTCGCCACGCCCAGTATGCGAGCACCACCGTCAGGATCGGCACCGGGATGAAGATCGCGATGTCGGGCCACGTGAACCAGCGCTGCTCGATATCGCGATCGAGCAAGGGCGTCCACGCGCTCACGACGGCGATCGCGATCAACACGCCGATGAGGGCGCGACGGCCCATGCGGCGCGCCCACTCCTGCAGGGCTCCCTCGGTCTTGAGGATGAGCCAGCCCGCGCCGATCAATCCGTAGCCGAAGAGCAGCGCGAATCCGGTGAAGATCGAGAACGGTGTGAAGCAGTCGAGCGAGGTTCCGGCAAAGCGTCCTGCCTCCACCTGATAGCCCTGGATGTAGGAGCCGATGACGATGCCCTGCGCGAAAGTTGCGATGGTCGAGCCGTACGAGAACGCGTGATCCCAGAAGGTGCGGTGCGGCGCGTCCTTGTAGCGGAACTCGAAGGCGACGCCGCGGAACACGAGCGCGAGCAGCATCACGAGCACGGGGAAATACACGGCCGGCAGGATGATCGCGAAGGCGAGCGGGAAAGCTGCGTAGAGCGCAAGTCCGCTCAGCACCAGCCACGTCTCATTGCCGTCCCAGATCGGCGCGATCGAGTTCATGATGAGACTGCGCGCCTGCGGATCGCGGGCGAAGCCATAGAGAATGCCCACCCCGAGGTCGAAACCGTCGAGCAGAACGTAGAGGAACAGGCCGAGGGCCAGCAGGAAAATCCATGCGGGCACGAAATCCGGGATCAGTGCCGGCACCATCAGCGCATCTCCGGACCGGGCGCGCCGCGGACATCCGCTGGCTGCAACGCGCCGATCGGCCTGCCGGGATGACCGCTCTCGATCGCATCCGGTTCGGTGACGGGCGCGGCGGGCCCACGCTGCACGAGCCGGATCATGTGCCGGATCCCGACGGGATACATGATGAGATACACGATGGCGTAGCCCGCGAAGGATAGCGCCACGTCGATGCCCGTGAGCGAGGGTGACACCGAATCGGCCGTGCGCATCAGCCCATAGACGGTCCACGGCTGACGGCCGACCTCCGTCGTCGTCCAACCGGCGATCACTGCGAGGAAGCCGATCGGTGCCGCGAATTCGCACGCCCGCAGGAACACGGTCGAGCTGAAGAGCCTCCCCTTGAGGCGCACCCACCAGCTCCAGGCGATGAGCGCGAGCATGAGAACCCCGAGCCCGACCATGATACGAAAGCCGAAGAACGGAAAAGCGACGGGCGGGCGCTCATCACGCGGCCAATCCTTCAGGCCGCGCACGAGCCCGTTCGGATCGTGAGTGAGGATGAGACTGCCGAGATCGGGAATCGCGATCTCATCGTGATTGGTCGCGTGCGCGTCGTCGGGTATCGCAAACAGTATGAGCGGGATGCGCCGCCCGGTATCCCAATGCGCCTCGATCGCGGCGAGCTTCGCAGGCTGATACTCGAGGGTGTTGAGACCGTGCATGTCCCCGAGCTCGATTTGCACCGGAACGAGGATCGTGAGCAAACCGAGCGCCATCTTCATCATCGTGCGCCCTTCGGCCTCGAAGCGGCCCCGCCGCACGTAATGCGCCGCGACCGCGAGGACGACGAAAGCCGTCGTGATGTAGAACGCGACGACCGTATGCGCGAGCCGGTAGGGAAAAGACGGATTGAAAATGATCGCGAGCCAGTTCGTCGGGAAAAATCGCCCGTTCACGAGCTGGTACCCGGCCGGGGTCTGCATCCAACTGTTGGTCGCGAGGATCCAGAACGAGGAGAGGAGGGTTCCACCCGCGACCGCGAGCGCCGCGATGAGATGCATCCAACCCGGGACGAGCTTGCGCCCGAAGAGCAGCACGCCGAGGAATGCCGACTCGAGAAAGAACGCCATCAGCACCTCGTACGACATGAGGGGCGAGATGATGTTCGCGGTCGCGTAGGAGAAGCGGCTCCAGTTCGTGCCGAACTGGAACGGCATGATGATCCCCGAGACGACGCCCATGCCGAAGGAGACGGCGAGCAGCTTCGTCCAAAAATTCGACAGCGCGAGGTAGACCTCGCGCCGGCGCGTGATGCAGAGGATCTCGAGCACCGCTATGTAGGAGGCGAGCCCGACGGTGAATGCGGGCAGCAGGATGTGCCAGGCGATCACCCACGCGAACTGCAGTCGCGACAGAATGAGAGCGCTCGCGTTCACGCTGCCTAGCGGTCGCCGCGCCTGCCGCGCAGCAGTGCATCGGGATTGCGGACGAGATAGTCGGCGAGCTCGCGCACGGAGCGTGCCGCATCGCTCAGCTGGTGCATGAGACGGGGCAGATCGACGCTCTGGCGTCCGTTGGTGCCGAGTACGCCATTCGCCGCATCGGCTGCGCGCTGCATGGATGCGGAAGTCGCCTCGAGGCTCGCGACGAGCGTCTGCACCTGCGGCTGCAGGCTCGTCGTGAGCTGATCGAGCCGGGTGAGCGTCGAATCGAGCGACTGCAGAGCGTGCGCAAGCTGCGGCCCCGAGGTCGCGCGCGCGAGGTGCTGCACCGTCGACTGCACGCTCGCGAGAATATCGTCGATGTCCGCCGCGGGCGCCGTCGGGATCGCGGCAACTCCGGCGACTTCCTCGCGGCGCTGGACGGGTGGCGCACCCGGCAGCAGATCGAGCGCGATCAGCTTCTGCCCGGTGAGCAGGCTCGAGGAGACGAGGCGCGCACGCAACCCCTTGGCGATCAAATTCTCGAACCCCGTGGCGAGCGCCTTGCGGTGCTGAGCGAACTCGGAACGCGGCACGCCCGTCACCTCGATGACGCTCGGATCGAGCGCGAGCTTCGCGACGGTGTGCAGCCGCTTTGTGTGCGGATCGAAGATGAGATGCGACTCGGTGACCTCCCCGATCGCCGTCCCCTCGAGCTCGACCGGTGTTCCGATGCCGACGCCGCGCGCGTTGCCCGCGAATTCGACGCCGTAGAAGATCGGCGGGCGGCGCGGATAGCGCAGCGCCTCCCCGCGGGTGTCGAAAAGCGTGAACGTCGCGTCCTGCGCGCTCGGCTCCCCCTGCAGCGACCACTCGGGCGTGTCGAACGCGACGCCGCCCGCGATCAACTGCTGCCAGGAGCTCATGCGGATGCGCACCCCCTGGGCGCCGGCGTTGACGACGATGCCGCCCTCGTTCCAGAACCGCGACTCGGGATGCACCAGATGGTCGAAGGGGGCGCGTACGAAGGCGTAGATCTCGACCTGCTGTCCGGAGCTTGCGAGCGATGAGCCTTCGATCTCCCCGACGGCGAGGCCCCGATAGGTGACCGGGGCGCCCGGAATGAGCGTGCCTGCATCGGGGGCCAGGAGCGTGAAGAAGCGCCCGGGCGTCTCGGGCTTGAGGACTGGAGGCTCCTCGAGTCCGGTGAACTGCCGCTGTTCCTCCCCGTGTCCGGGATACATCTCGATATAGGCGCCGGAGACGAGCGTCGTCAGCCCCGAGATGCCCTGCGCGCCGACACGGGGCTGCACGATCCAAAACCGCGCCCCCGTTGCGAGATAAGGCTCTATGCTGCGCGACATGCGCGCGTGCACGAGCACGCGCGACACATCGCGCGCGAGCTCGACGGACTCGACGAGCCCGACGTTGACGCCCTTGTATTTGACGGTGGTCTGACCGGGCTGCAACGTCCCCGCATCCGTGAACGCGATGGTGATCTGCGGGCCGCGCGCGGCGAGCGCGCGCCACGCGAGCCACAGCACGACGCCCGCGGCGATGATCGGCGCGAGCCAGAACCAGGAGAGCGCCGAGCGTCGCCGCACGAGCACCGCTTGCGGCTGCGGAGCATCGTCCGGATCGGCTGAGCCTGCGCCGCGGAACTCGGGGCGCCGCCCCGCGAGCTCCTCTGCGTCCCGATCGCGCTCCGTCACTCGCGCCTCTCCGCCGCGTCCCACATGAGGCGGCTGTCGAAGCACTTCGCGGCGATCATCGTCACGATGACCACGGCTGCGAACGCGATCATCCCCGGGTCCACGCGCACGCGCGTGAGCGCGCCGAACTGCACGAGAGCAAGCAGGATCGAGACCATGAACACATCGATGTTGGACCAGCGGCCGATGAGGTCGATCGCGCGGTGCAGATGCGTGCGCGCGACGAGGAAGCGCGCCGACCCGCGACGCGTCAGCACGAGATTCCAGCTCAAGGCGGCGAGCTTCGCAAGCGGTATGGCGATGCTCGCCGTGAACACGATCACCGCGAGCGGCCACAGTCCATCGTGCGCGAGCTCGAACACTCCGCCGAGGATCGTGCTCGCCTGCTCGTGTCCGAGGCGGTCGATCGTCAGAACCGGGAGCAGATTCGCCGGAATGAACAGCAGGAATCCGCAGGCGACGAGCGCGGTCGTGCGCTCGAGCGAGGCGTGTTTGCGCGCGGCCACACGCGCACGGCAGCGCGGGCAGCGGTCGCCCTCACGCTCACCCGGGGCGGCGAGCTCGCAGACGGTGCATGCGGCCGGCGCCGCCGGCCCACGCGCTCTGCGTACGCGCTTCGCGACCGGCCGGACGCGGCTTCTCGCGCCCGGGCCGCGAATCGGCAGCGCCGCCCATACGGCGCGCTCATCGAGAAGCGCATCGGCGACCAGAAGCAGGATCGCGGCGGTGAGGAGGCACCACCCGCCCGTGCCGATCGTGACGAACGCGACTTTCTCGATGCGGCTGTAGGCGACGCATGCGCCGAGCAGGTACACCTCGATCATCGTCCAGGGCCTCAAGTACAGCGCCCAGCGAAAGAGAATGCCGAGCACCGGCGTTCCGGCGGAAGCGGTCGCCCCCGAGCGGCTGCTCGAGCCACCGACATGCACGCCGACGAGTACGACCGTCACGAGCAGCAGATATATCCAGGGCGCCGCGATGCTGAATGCCCCGACGATCAGGGCGAGCGAGGGAAAGCCTCCGGACCAGAGCGCCGCGACGTTGCCTCCGAGCCCGCTTTCGCGCACGACGCCCTCGGTGGACACCCTCATGATCGGCGCGAGGCACGCCGGGATCCAGACGAGAAGCGCCGCGGCGGCAGCCGCGAGCGCGAGATCGAGACCGTGGGAGGAGGGGCGGGCGAGCGGTCGGCGGCAGCGCCCGCATTGAGCACGCCATCCATCGGGCAGGCGCGGGGGCAGGCACTGGCGCAGCCCGCAATCGGGACAGGCGAGGATCTCCATCACTTCGGCCGCAAGGATACGCTGCCCCGGAGCGCCCCGCTGCAGGCCACACGCTCGCGGGCCGCTGCCCCTGCCGCGCCTCGCCTCGCGCATCGTCCCGCGGCTTGCTAGGCTCTGACCACGATGCGCCGCGATGCGATCAGAAGGGGCGTTCCCGCGCTGCTCCTCGGTGCAGCCGGCGCCTTGCTTCTCCTCTTCGGACGCGCGGCCGCGGCGGCCGATACTCCGGCCTACGGGCCGAATCTCGAGGGCTTCAAGTACCCCTACGGCGTCGAGCTCTACAGCTTCAAGACTCAGGCGCAGACCTACGTCATGGCGTACATGGACGTGGGGCCGGAGGTCACCGGAATCGGCACGGGGCGCACCGCGGTGCTGCTGCACGGCAGGCGATTCTGCGGCGCGACGTGGGCACCCACCATTGCAGCCTTGCATCAGGCGGGATTTCGTGTCGTCGTGCCCGATCAGCTCGGCTTCTGCAAGTCCTCCAAGCCGATCAACTACCAGTACAGCTTCGAGCAGCTCGCGGAGAATACTCACGCGCTGCTCGGGCACATCCAGGCCGGACGCGTCGTGCTCGTCGGCCACGATCTCGGCGGCATGCTCGCGGCGCGCTACGCGCTCATGTTTCCGAACGAAGTGCAGAACCTCGTGCTGGTCGGTCCCCTCGGTCTCGAGGACTGGCGAGCCGAGGGCGTTCTCTACCGCACGATCGACGAGCGCTACGCCATGGAGCTTGCGACCACTTCGCGCGCGATCGAGAGCGAGGAGCGCACGTTCTATTACGGCGGGCGCTGGATGCCGCAGTACGGCGTCTGGGTGAGCGTGCTTGCCTCGCTCCACGAGGGCAGCGGCCGCGAGCGCTTCGACTGGAACCAGGCGCTCATCTCCGACATGGTCTTCACTCAGCCGGTGCTTTACGAGCTCGGTCGGCTCGCAATGCCCGTGCTGCTCGTCGTCGGTGCGCTCGATCGGGCGGCGCCGTTTCGGGAGTCCGCGCCCCCTGCGGTCGCGGCAAGTCTCGGCAATTACCCCGAGCTCGGGCGCATTGCCGCTACGCGCATTCCGCACGCACGGCTCGTCGAGCTCGCAGGTGTCGGGCACGTCCCGCAGATCGAGGCCCCCGAGCGCTTCAACCAGGCCCTCCTGCACGCGCTCGCGAATCCTCCTGCGACTGCGGCGCTGCGCCGCTGACGCCGAGCCGCCTCTGCAGCAGCGGACTCGTCGTGGTGTACTGCAGATGCACCTTCTCGCCCGGGGCGAGGTGCTCGCGCACGCCGAACGCGGCGAGCGCCGCTTCGTGGAAGCCCGAGAGGATGAGCTTCTTCTTGCCGGGATAATCGTTGATGTCGCCGACGGCGAAAATGCCCGGCACGCTCGTCTGAAAACGCGCGGTATCGACGCGGATCGTACGGCGGTGCAGCTCGAGCCCCCAATCGGCGATCGGCCCGAGCTTCGGATGCAGTCCCCAGAAGACGAGCAGGTGATCGAGCGAGACGGTCCGTGTCACTCCGTCGCGCGCGAGCACCCGCACGCCGCGCACGCGTTCGTCCTCGATGACGAGCGACTGCACCTGGCCCTCGATGTGGTCGAGCCGCCCCTCCTCACGCAAGTGGAGCATGCGCTGCACCGCGGCGGGCGCAGCGCGGAATTCGGCGCGGCGATGCACGAGCACGACGCTGCGTGCCTTCTCGACGAGCTCGAGCGTCCAGTCGAGCGCGGAATCCCCGCCGCCGAGAATCACGAGGTCCCGATCGCAGAGCTGCGCCGCATCCTTCACGCGATAGTGAATGGAGGTTCCCTCGTGGCGCTCCGCGCCTTCGAGCCCGAGGCGGCGTGGCTGAAACGAGCCGACACCCCCCGCGACGATCACGGCGCCTGCATCGAAGCGTAGCCCGCGGCTCGTCACGACATCGAAGCGGCGGTCGGGACGCGGTACGACCTCGGTGACTTCCTGGCCCAAGTGCAGTCCGGCATTGAACGGCCGAATCTGCTCGGCGAGCCGTTCGATCAGCTCCTTCGCCGTGCACAGCGGTATGGCGGGGATGTCGTAGATCGGCTTGTCGGGGTAGAGCTCGATGCACTGACCCCCGATCTGCGGGAGCGAGTCGATGACCTCGGCGCGCAGGCCGAGGAGCCCGAGCTCGAACACCTGGAACAAGCCGATGGGACCTGCTCCGACGATCACGGCATCCGTGACCGTCGCGAGCTTCGAGCGCTCAAGCGACAAGGACATTCTCCAGATGGATGCGCTCGCCGCGGCGAGGTTCGACGGCGCTTGCCGCGAGTCCCTTCTGGGCGAGCCACTCGGGGTTGAAAAGCCTCGATTGATATTTCGCGCCGCCATCGCAAAGCACGGTGACGACCATGTGTCCGGGGCCGAGCTCGCGCGCGACTCGCGCCGCGGCCGCGACGTTGATGCCGCTCGTGCTGCCGAGGAACAGACCCTCCTCGTGGAGGAGCCGATACACGTAGCGCACGGTTTCCGCATCCTCGACGTGCACGGCGTCATCGAGCGGCGCATCGGCGAAGTTCTGCGTCACGCGCCCGGTGCCGATGCCCTCGGTGATCGAGCCGCTGCCGGTCGATTTGAGAACGCCGTTGCGGACGAATTCGTAGAGGCTGCTGCCGGGAGGGTCGGCGAGCACGCAGCGCACCGAATCGCGCCGCGATTTGAGGAACTCCGAAACGCCCGCAATCGTACCGCCGGTGCCCGCCGCGGCGACGAACGCATCGATGCGTCCGTCCGTCTGCTCCCAGATCTCGGGGCCCGTCGTCTCGATGTGCGTGCGGCGATTCGCGGTGTTGTCGAACTGATTGGACCAGATGGCGTTGCGGAGCGATGCGGCGACGCGCTGCGCGACCTTCTGGTATTGATTGGGATTGCTGTAGGGAACGGTGGGGACCTTGTAGACTTCGGCACCGAGCATCTCGAGGAGCCGGTACTTCTCCGGCGACTGGTTGTCCGGCATCACGATGATGCAGCGGTAACCGCGCGTGTTGCAGACGTGCGCGAGACCGATTCCCGTGTTGCCGGCGGTGCCCTCGACGACGATACCGCCCGGGCGCAGCTCACCGCGTTTCTCGGCATCGACGATGATCGCGAGCGCTGCGCGGTCTTTGACCGAGCCGCCCGGATTCATGAATTCGGCCTTGCCGAGGACCTCGCACCCGGTCTCCTCGCTCAGGCGTCTGAGCCTGATGAGCGGTGTGTGACCGACCGTTCCTGCAAAGCCGTTCTGCACTTTCGTGGTCAAGCTACGCCTCTCAGGGTTGTCGTGAGCGACTCGATCGCGCCCGCCTCGGGAGCCGCCGCGACCTCGCCGATGATGAGCAGCGCCGGTGCCGAGACCTTGCGAGCGCGCGCAATGGCGGCGAGATCGGCGAGGCGCGTGCGCATCACGCGCTGTCCGGGCAGCGTCGCCCGCTCGACGAGTGCCGCCGGCCGGTCGGGCGGGGCGCCCGCCTCGCGGAGCCTTGCGACGATGCGCTCGAGCTGCGCGACGACCATGTAGAACACGACAGTCTGGCCCGGCCGCGCGAGCGCCGGCCAGTCGAGGGAGTCGTCCTCCGCGAATTGCGCCGTCGCGAACGTCACCGACTGGGCGAGTTGCCGCTGCGTGAGCGGAACTGCCGCTGCCGCGGCCGCAGCGAGTCCCGCCGTGATGCCCGGAACGATCGTGAACGGGATGCCGTGGCGGGCGAGCGTCGCGATCTCCTCCCCGCCCCGCCCGAAGATGAAGGGATCGCCGCCCTTGAGCCGGGCCACTCGCAAGCCGCGCCGCGCGTATTCGACGAGGAGCGCGTCGATGCGCTCCTGCGCGGCCGCACCCGCTTCCGAATGCTTGCCGACGAATACGCGCTCGGCTTCGCGGCGTGCGCGATCGAGCACCGCTTCGGAGACGAGCCGATCGTAGAGGATCACGTCGGCTTCCTGCAGGCACTGCAGCGCCCGCAGCGTCAGCAGGTCCGGGTCGCCCGGCCCGGCGCCGATCAGATAGACCTCCCCGAGGCGCGGCCCGCGCGAGCGGGACGCGCGGAGATCCGCATCGAATGCCGCAGCCGCGCCGCTCTCATCGCCGGCAAGCACTTGCGTTCCGATGCGGCCGCCGAGGATGCGCTCCCAGAAAGGCCGCCGCTCGCTCGGGGGAAGGGCGCGCTGGACGCTCACCCGCCGCGCGCCTGCGAAGCGCGCCAGGGCACCGAGGCGAGCAGGGAGCAGCGCTTCAAGCTGCTCGCGCAGGCGCCGAGCAAGGACCGGCGCGGAGCCCTGCGAGCCTACCGCGACGATGACGGGGGATCGATCGACGATTGCGGGCAAGATGAAGCTCGAATGCTCGAGATCGTCCGCCACGTTGATGGGAACGCGGCGCTCACGAGCTGCCTCGGCGACCCGTGCGTTGGTCTCGCGGCAGTCCGTGGCCGCGATGGCGAGCACGGCCGCGTCGAGGTGCGCCGGATGGAATTCCGCGGCGATGTGAGCGAGACGATGCGCAGCCGTGGCGCTGCTCGTCGTGGCGCTGCTCGTCGTGGCGCTGCTCGCGAAAAGCTCCGCGGCAGCTCGGCCCAGGGCAGGCGCCACGAGCGTCACGCGCGCGCCGCAACGCAGCAGCAGCTCCGCCTTGCGCGCAGCGACTGCGCCGCCGCCGACGACGACGGCTTCACGGTCCGCGATGCGCAAAAAGATCGGCAGATGGTCCATGTCGAGATCGTCCGCGCCTCGATGAGGCGGCGCTAGTCCGGATCGGCTTGGGCGGCTCGCTCGGCTCGGCCGAGTCGTGCGAGGATCGGCTCAGCTCTGGGCAGCCGCCGTGCGCACGCGAGGATGCAGGCCGCACTCGCGTGCTTCGGGATTCTCCCACCACCATCGGCCGGCGCGGCTGTCCTCGCCCGGCTGCACGGCCCGCGTGCACGGTGCACAGCCGATGCTCGGGTACTGCCGGTCGTGCAGGGTATTGTACGGGAGCTTGCGCGTGCGGATATAGGACCACACATCGCCGTCGGTCCACTCGAGGAGGGGGCTCACCTTGTGCAGCCCGTTCTGGGCATCCCATTCGATGGGTGCGGCGAGTGAGCGGATTTTCGATTGCTCGCGCCGCACGCCCGTCACCCACGCCGAGTAGCCGGCGACGAACCGCTGGAAGGGCACGACCTTGCGGACGTGGCAGCAGGAGAGGCGAGCTTCGGGGCTGTGGAAGAAACCGTTGATACCGTGCCGCCCGACGAGCCCGGTGAGCTCCGCGGCATCCGGATACACGACACGGATCCGGTTGCCGTAGCGGCGCTGCAGCTTCTCGAGCAGCTCGTAAGTTTCCTCGTGCAGCCGCCCGGTATCGATGCTCACGATGTCGATCTCGGGGACATCCGTGCAGATGATGTCCGTGAGCACCACCGCCTCCGCACCGAGGCTCGTGGCGTATACGAGACGCCCGAAGCGGCGCACGGAATCGGCGAGCAGCTCCTGAATCGCCGCCGCTTTCGACTCGAGCTCGAGTGTGAGTACTTGGCCCATGATGCGTGGGCGGTACTGTATCGGTCACAATGAGGTAACAGAACGAACCTTTTCTTCTCAAGGTCTGCGGCGCGGTTATGAGCGGCCGGGGGTCTCCAAGTCCATGAAATTACACCAGTTACGATATCTGGCCGCGGTCGCACAAAGCGGTCTGAACATCACCGCCGCGGCGCAGAAGCTGCACACCTCCCAGCCGGGGGTGAGCAAGCAGATCAAGCTGCTCGAGGATGAGCTCGGATTTCAGATTTTCACGCGCGAGGGGCGCAATCTCACGCGGATCACGCCGGCAGGCCAGCAGGTCATCGAGCGGGCCATGCGGATTTTGCAGGAGACCCAGGCGATCCGCGATCTCGCAACGGAGCTGCGCGACGAGGGGCGGGGAAGTCTCTCGATCGGCACGACGCACACTCAGGCGCGCTACGTCCTGCCGGAGGTCATTCGCGATTTCCGCGCGCGCTACCCGCACGTGCGCCTGAATCTGCACCAGGGGACGACGGAGCAGATTGCGGAGATGGTGGCGCAGGACCGCATCGATTGCGCGATTGCGACGGGCTCCGAGCACCTCTTCGGAGACATGACGCTGCTGCCGTGCTATCGCTGGCATCGCGTGATCGTCGTGCCGCGCGATCATCCGCTCGCGACGATCCCCCGGCCGAGCCTGAAGCAGCTCGCCGCCTATCCGCTGGTCACCTACACGTTCAGCTTCACCGGGCCCTCGTCGCTCCCGCAGGCCTTCGCAAAAGCGACGCTCACCCCGGACGTCGCCATCACTGCACGCGACGCCGATGTCATCAAAGCCTACGTGCGGCTCGGCCTCGGTGTGGGCATCGTCGCCGAGATGGCCGTGGACCCGAAGGAGGACCTCGATCTCGCGGCCATCGATGCGTCGCATCTGTTCTCCGCACACGTCACGTGGATCGGGTTTCGCCGCGGCGTGCTTCTGCGCCGCTACATGTACGAGTTCGTGCAGCTGCTCGCGCCGCATCTCGATCGCCGGCTCGTCGAGCGCGCGCACCGCATGGTAACCGCCGCGGAGGTCGCGCAGCTCTTTGCCGATATCCAGCTGCCGGAGCGTTGACCGCGCGGCGCGCGGCCTGCTCGAGAACCCACACCGCCGGCGCCAACGGGCGCGTCCCTGCGCCTGATATCATCGGGCGCATGGCGGGGCTTTATTTCGAACAGTTCGAGGTGGGACAGCGGTTCGAGCACGCGCCGCGCCGCACCGTGACCGAGACCGACAATCTGCTCATCACCGCGCTCACCATGAATCCGGCCGCGGTGCACCTCGATGCCGAGTACTGCAAGAACACGGCCTTCGGCGCGCCGCTCGTCAACAGCGTCTTCACGCTCGGCCTGATGGTCGGCATCTCCGTGTACGACACGACGCTCGGCACGACCGTCGCAAACCTCGGCTGGGAGAAGGTGGCGTTCGTGAAGCCGGTATTCGTCGGCGACACGTTGCGCATCGAGACGACGGTGGTTGCCAAACGCGAGAGCCGCTCGCACCCGGAGAGCGGCATCGTGACGCTCGAGCACCGCGCATTCAATCAGCGCAACGAGGAGGTCGCCTCCTGCCTGCGCGCGGCCCTGATGCTCAAGCAGCCCGCCCCGTGAGGAGGTCAGCATGGCGCCGCCGAACGAGGGGCCAGGGGGAATGAGCGGGAATGCAGTCGCGGCGAGCGAGCGCTCGTGGCTCTTCGTCCCGGGCGACAGCGAGCGCAAGCAGTTGCGCGCGTTCGAGAGCGGCGCGGACGCATTGATTTTCGATCTGGAGGATTCGGTCGCGCCGGCGCGGCGCAATGTCGCGCGCGAGCGTATCGCGGCCTTGCTCGCGGAGCGGCGTGCGAATCCCGGTGCGCAGAGGCTCTGGGTACGTGTCAACGGACCATCGAGCGGCGATTTGCTCGAGGACCTGACGGCGATCGCGCGCGGCGCGCCCGATGGAATCGTGCTGCCGAAGGTCTCGACTCCGGAGGAGCTCGTGCAGGCACACCACTATCTCTCTGCGCTCGAGCAGCGCGAGGGGCTGCGCGCCGGATCCATCGGCGTGCTCGTCATTGCGACGGAAACTGCCCGTGCCGTGCTTGCGATCGAGCGGCTCGCCGCGGGCGCCCCGCGGCTCGTTGGGCTCACTTGGGGCGCGGAGGACCTCGGCGCCTCGCTCGGCGTGCGCGCGAGAGTCGAGGCGGACGGCTCGATGACGCCCGTATTCGAGCTCGCCCGATCGCTGTGTTTGCTCGCGGCCGCAGCCGCCGGCGTGGCCGCGATCGACGGGGTGCATGCGGATTTTCGCGACGCCCAAGGCCTCGTGCGCGAGCTCGCGCGGGCGCGCCGGGACGGGTTCAGCGGCAAGCTCGCCATACACCCGGAGCAGGTCGCGCCGATCAACGCAGCTTTCACACCGAGCGAGAGCGAGATCGCGCGTGCGCGTCGCATCGTCGCCGCTTTCGCGGAGACGCCCGACGTGGGGGTCACGAGCCTCGATGGTCAGATGATCGATCGGCCGCACCTGCTGCAAGCGGAGCGGCTGCTTGCGGCGGCCGACCGGCTCGCCCGCAGGTGAGCGCATGAAGCTGCGCATCCGCGGGCAGCACCTGCGCATCCGGACGGACGCGGAAGAGATGCGAGCCTTCGCCTCGGCCGGATGTATTGAAGAGCGCATCCAGCTCGCGCCGGACCGCGCGCTCATCTATCGGCTCGCGATTGCACCGGGGGCCAAGGCGATCGGTGTCGCCTTCGAGGACAATCTGATCGAGGTGCGCCTTCCCGAGGAGGCGGCCAAGAGGTGGTGCTCGACCGACCTCACCGCTCTTTCAGGGACTCAGCAGAACGGCCCGGTGGAGCTCAGAGTCACTGTCGAGAAGGACTTCGACTCGCGCGAGTAGGCTCGAGCAGGCGGCCTCGAGCATGCATATTCAGACGCGTGTCCTCGAGGGTGCGGTCTCACGAACCGTTTGCTTCGGGCGCACTCGGGAGGCGCAGCAGGTCCTCCGGCGTGTCGATGTCGATGGCGGCATTCGATAGATCGATGCCGATCACCCGGTCGCGGGAGCGCCGCAGCAGATCGCGCGCGCCGCGATCGCCGCGCAACGCGCCGAGCGATGCGAAATCTGCGCGTGGGAAGACGGCCGGCACGCCGAGCCTGCCCTCGTAACGTGCGGCCACGATGTGGCTCGGTTCGCGGCGCCAGGTACCGGCGAGCCGCCGCAGATCGTCGACCGTGACCGCCGCCTGATCCGCAAGCGTGATGAGCGCGCCATCGCAGCTCGGCGGAAGCCGTGCGACGCCTGCGCGAATGGAGCTGCCGAGCCCTTCGCTCCATTCGCGATTGACGATTACGGAAGCACTGGAATGCCGCAACAGTGCCGCGAGCTCCGCTGCGTGTGCTCCGAGCACGACCGTGACGGCATGGCCCGCGAGCTCCACCGCATTGGCGACGGCCCGATGCAGCAGCGGTGTGCCCGCGACGCGCACGAGCTGCTTGGGCGAGCCGAAACGCGTCGAGGCGCCGGCCGCCAGGACGATGACGTGCAGCGCGAGTACGTCAGACGGCTCTCGATCCATCGGTCCGGCTCGAAATCCGTTTGTGTAACCGCCGCTCCTCGAGAATCGAATCGGCATCGACGTGGGCGGTGCACCGCCAATCGTCGACTCCGTAGCGGGACTCCGCGACGGCTTCCAGCTCCTCCACGAGCGTCGATAACCGCGTGAGGAGTTCCACATCGCGCGCGATCGTCTCGCGAGTGAAGGCAGCGGCGGCTGCACGCTGGGCCGCGGTGACCGAACCGAATTCGCGCCCGCAGTGCTCGAGTCGCCGGCGCTCCGCCTCACTCAGGTCCGACCGGTGCGTCAGGCGTTCGAGGTGACTCACGATACGGGCCGATTCCGATTCGATAGCAAACATTAGATATGATGCGTAACACTCTGATGAAACAGTGGCATTTATAGAATCTCCGGACTCAAACGCCGCGATAAATTCGCGCGCGCGGACGCGCTGCCCGGTGAGCTCGCGGCGGATGAGTTGCACCTCGTTCATGGGCGCTTCGCGCTCACACGGGCGCAGCCTGCCCACGTCGGCGACGCTGCGGCTCGAACGGGCCACCGCGGCGCTGATGCAGCCATGCGTGGATCTCCGCGACGATTGCGAGCGCGATCGCCTCGGGCGTGCGGCCGCCGAGATCGAGCCCTACGGGCGCACGGAGCCGTTCGCCGAATCGCTGCGCGTCGTCACCCAAATCGCTGAGCAGTCGCTCTCGACGATGCGGCGGTCCGAGCAGTCCGACATAGGGGATCTGCGCCCGTGCCAGCACTCGCAAATATTCGAGATCCGAGGGCAGGTGATGGCTCATCACCACGGCCGCCTCGTACCCGCCGAGCTCGAGCGTTCGGTCGAGCTCCTCGGGGCGACCGAGCACCACGCGTGCGGCGTTAGGGAAGTGCGCGGCTTGCGCGTACGAGGGCCGGTGATCGTACACGGTGACTTTCCAGCCGAGGCGCGCCGCGAAATCGACGACCGGCATCGCATCGGGTCCGCCGCCGAGCAGGAGCAGCCGCGGTGGAAGCGCGAGCGGCAGCGAGAAGATGCGGGGCGTGCCGGTCTCGAGCGAATTTGTTTCGAGCCAGCCGGGCTCGCCGTCGCGCGCGGTGCGCGCGAGAAGCTCCTCGATGCGGGCGGCGAATGCGTCGGCATCGCGTGCGTGCGGGCCGGCCCCGGCGGGCAGTAGAGCGCGGCCCGCCGGAAGCTCGGCGACCTTGGATTCGACGACGAAGGCGACGGCGGTGGGCCGGTGTGCGGCGAGCGCGCCGGCGAGGTGCTCGAGAGGCTGCCAGTGCTCTTGAGGACCGACGCGCGTCAGCAGGACCTGCATGGCGCCCTCGCAGCCGACGCCGAGCCCCCAGAGGGCATCCTCCGTGCCGCCCGTCTCGTAACGCACGACGCGCGCACCGCCGCTCTCGATGACCTTGGCCGCATGCTCGCGCAGGTCCGACTCGAGGCAGCCGCCCGAGAGCAAGCCCGCGTATGAGCCGTCCGCGGCGATCGCCATGAGGGCGCCGGGCTTGCGATAGGTCGAGCCGCTCGTCGCGACGACCACGGCGAGCGCAAAGGCGCGCGCGGCGGCGCGCTCGCGCTCGCAGAGCGGCAGGAGTGGGGTCAGCTCGGCTTCCATGGCGGAATTATGGCGCCACGCGCTTCGATGCACACTGGGTCTATGTACAGGTATCCTGGCCATACGCGAGCCGGTACGCGAGCCGTACGCGAGCCGATGCAGGAGCCGGTACGCGAGCCGCACGTGTGGCCGGCCATCTCGCCCTGAGCCGCCGTGTGTTGCGCCCCACGGACCGCGTCAGTAGAGTCGCACGGCTCAATTTCCGGCCAGTACCGGCTTCAATGACCAGCGCTCGATGCGAGCCATGACCACCGCTACCGCAACGCCACCCAAGGGGTCCGTGACGGACTCGTGGGTCGTTCATAAGTTCGGCGGCTCGAGTGTCGCCGACGCCGATTGCTTCGCGCGCGTCGCCGAGATCCTCGAGGCCGTGAAGCATCCGCGCCTGGCGATCGTGCTGTCGGCGTGCCGGGGCGTGACCGATGCGCTGCTCAAGCTCGTTGCGCTCGCCGAGCGGCAGGATGGCAGCTGGCAGGGCGAGCTCGCGCAGCTTCGCGAGCGCCATGCCGCAATCGCCCGCGCACTGCTTGCGCCGGATGCGGCGCAGCTCTACATCGCCGCGGTCGAGCGCGACTGCCACGACATCGAGGGCATATTGCAGACCGTCACGCTCACCCGCGCGGCCGCACCGCCGATCGCGGATCTGATCGCGGGATACGGCGAGATCTGGTCGACGAAGCTTTTCCACCGCTACTTGGAGTTGCGCGGCAAGCGGCCCGGTCCCGTGCAATGGCTCGATGCCCGGCGCGTGATCGTCGTCGAGTGGGGACGGCTCGGGCCCGCGATCCTGTGGGAGGAGTCTGCGCGCAACATCGCGCGGCTCATCGACCGCGACTTTCGCGGCACGCTCGTCGTCACCGGCTTCATCGCGGCGAACCGCCGCGGAGTGCAGACCACGCTCGGCCGCAACGGCAGCGACTTCTCGGCCTCGATTTTTGGAGCACTGCTGCAGGCGGCGGAGATCCACATCTGGACGGATGTGGATGGCGTGCTCTCGGCGGATCCGCGGCGCGTGCCGGATGCAAAGGTGATCGACTCGCTGTCGTATCTCGAGGCGATGGAGCTTGCGTATTTCGGGGCGAAGGTCATCCACCCGCAGACGATGGCGCCGGCCGTGCGGCGGGGGATACCGATCTGGATCCGCAACACCTTTGCACCGGAGAAGCCCGGGACACTGATTTGCGCGCACCCGGCCTCGGCGCTGCCGGTCAAAGGCATCACGACCATCGAGCACATCGCGCTCATCAATCTCGAAGGCGCGGGGATGATCGGAGTGCCGGGCACGGCGCATCGTTTGTTCGGCGCGCTACGCGAGGAGGGGATCTCGGTGATCCTCATCTCGCAGGGGAGCTCCGAGCATTCGATCTGCTGTGCGGTGCCGAGTGCGGAGGCGGAGCGCGCGGCCGCGGTGGTGCGCGCCGCCTTCGACCGGGAGTTGAAGGAAGGGCAGATTCAAAGCGTCGATGCCGATTCGGAGCTTGCGATCATGGCCGTCGTGGGCGATGGCATGGCGGGCTCACCGGGCATCGCGGCGAAAGTGTTCAACGCTCTCGGCAGCGCCGGCGTGAACGTGCGCGCGATCGCGCAGGGGGCCTCGGAGCGCAACATTTCGGTGGTCGTCGCGGGCAAGGATGCGACGCGCGCGCTGCGCGCGGTGCATGCGGGGTATTACCTGTCGCCGCACACGCTTTCGATCGGGGTCATCGGACCGGGAACCGTGGGGCGAGTGCTGCTCGATCAGCTCGCGTCGCAGAGCGCGCGGCTGCGCCGTGAGTTTCAGCTCGACCTGCGCGTGCGCGGGATTCTGTCCTCGAAGCGGATGCTGCTCGCGGAATCGGGAGTCGATCTCGCGGACTGGCGGGGCACTTTCGAGCGCTCGGCTGCGCCCGCCGACCCCGCGCGATTCGTCGAACATGTCCGCGTCGACTATCTGCCACACAGTGTCCTAATCGACTGCACGGCATCCGCGGAGGTCGCGCGCCATTACCGCGACTGGCTCGCGAGCGGCATCCATATCGTCACGCCCAACAAGAAGGCGAACAGCGCGAGCTGGGAGTCGTACCGCGGCCTTCACGAGGCGCGTCGCTCGAGCCGCGCGCACTACCTCTACGAGGCGACGGTCGGCGCGGGGCTTCCCGTCATTCAAACTTTGCGTGACCTGCGCGAGACGGGCGATGACATCGTGAGCATCGAGGGCATCTTCTCGGGGACGCTCGCGTATCTTTTCAATGCTTACGACGGGAGCAAATCCTTCTCGGATATCGTGCGCGAGGCCAGAGAGCGGGGTTACACGGAGCCCGATCCGCGCGATGACCTCTCGGGGATGGATGTCGCGCGCAAGATCATCATCCTGGGACGTGAGATGGGGCTCGCGCTCGAGCTTGCCGACGTGGGCGTCGAGAGTCTCGTGCCGGCGGGGCTCGGGGAGGGGTCCATCGAGGAGTTCATGGACCGGCTGCCGCGCCACGACGGCGCGATGCTCGAGCGGCTCAAAGCTGCGCGTTCGCGGCAGAGGGTGCTGCGCTACATCGGCCGTCTGACCGCCGATGGGCGGGCCACGGTCGGGCTGGCGGAGCTCGATGCGAAGCATCCCTTCGCAAACATCGCGCTCACCGACAATGTGGTGCGGTTTGCGACCGGGCGCTACTGCGACAACCCGCTCATCGTGCAGGGCCCCGGTGCAGGGCCTGAGGTGACGGCGGGCGGCGTGTTTGCGGATTTGCTGCGGTTGTCGACCTATCTGGGGGCCCGCATGTGAGCGCCTCGCACTCCAACCCGCCGCCCGGCGCGCTGGGCAGCGCCCGGGACGGCGGGGGCGCGCGAACGCGCGCGACGGCGTTCGCGCCGGCGTCCGTGGGCAACGTCGCGATCGGCTTCGACATCCTCGGCTTTGCCGTGAGCGCGCTCGGGGATCGGGTGACCGTCACCCGCCGAGCCGGTCGCGCGGTCACGATCAGCGACATCCGCGGCGTGCAAGCGGAGCTGCCTTCGGACCCCGAGCGCAACACTGCCGGGCGAGCGCTGCTTGCCATGCACGCAGCGCTCGGCCTCGACTTCGGGATCGACATGCAGATCGAGAAGGGCATTCCGCTCGGCTCGGGGCTCGGCGGCTCGGCCGCCTCGGCGGTCGGGGCCGTCGTTGCCGCCAATGCGCTCCTCGATGAGCCGCGCTCGCAGCTCGAGCTGCTGAAATTCGCGATGGAGGGCGAGGCAGTTGCGAGCGGCTCGCTGCATGTCGACAACATCGCCCCCTCGCTCTACGGCGGACTGGTGCTGACCGTCGGCATCGACCATCCCCGCGTCAAGCGCATCCCGGTCCCGGCGGGAGTGCGCGCGGTGATCGTGCATCCACACATGTTTCTGTCGACGAAGCAGGCGCGCGCGATCCTGAGCCGCAGCGTCGACCTCTCGGACTTCGTCTGGCAAACGGCGAATCTCGCGGGGTTCATCTCCGGCTGCTACACGGACGACCTCGACATGATCCGCGCCTCTTTCGAGGACGTGGTGATCGAGCGGCAGCGCCAGGCGCTCATTCCCGGATTTGCGGAAGTGCGACGCGCTGCGATGCAGGCCGGTGCGCTCGGCTGCTCGATCTCGGGGGCGGGACCGGCGATGTTTGCCTGGGCGCCCGAGCCCAACGCCGCGGCCGTTCGCGAGGCGATGCGGGCGGAGCTCACGCAGCGGAAGATCGAGATCGACGATTGGATCGTCGAGATCGGCGGCGAGGGCGCGCGCATCATGGCGGTCGCATGAGTGCGCCGCGCATCGCGGTCGGCAGTCGTGCGAGTCCGCCGCGATTCTTGAGCACGCGCGACGCCGCGCGAGCGGCCGGTTTCGTCGAGGCGCTCGAGCAGGGGCTCGCGCCGGACGGCGGTCTCTACGTCCCCGCTCAATGGCCGGCATTCTCGCCGGAGGCGCTGGCGAGCGAGGCGCTGGCGAGCGAGGCGCTGGCGAGCGATGCGCTGGCGAGCGATGCGCCGGCGACCGGCGTGATGGCGACCGACAGGTTCACCTCGGCGCGCGGCCTGGTGCGGCTCGCCCGCGCGATGCTGAGGCCGTTCGCTGCCGGCAGCGCTCTCGAGGACGACGTGCCGGCGATCGCCGAGGAGGCATTCACTTTCGCCGCGCCGCTCGTGCCGCTCGAGCCGGACGGCGCGCTCTCCGTGCTCGAGCTGTTTCACGGCCCGACGGGCGCATTCAAGGATTTCGGCGCGCGCTTCCTCGCGGCGAGTCTCGCGAGGCTACGCGAGCGCGGCGTCGGGCGTCCTCTCACGATACTTGTCGCGACCTCGGGCGACACAGGCGGAGCCGTGGCTGCCGCGTTCCATCGTCGCGCGGGCATCGAGGTCGCGGTGCTCTATCCAAAGGGGCTCGTCTCGCCGACCCAGGAGCGCCAGCTCACCTGCTGGGGCGAGAACGTGCGGACGTTTGCGGTGCGCGGCACGTTCGACGACTGCCAGCGCCTCGTGAAGGAAGCCTTTCTCGATCGCGAGCTCTCATCCGCGCGCACGCTCTCCTCCGCGAACAGCATCAATCTCGGTCGCCTGCTTCCGCAGACCGTCTACTACGCCGCGGCGAGCCTCGCGGTCCGGCGCGTGCATGGTGAGCCCGCCTCGTTCGTCATTCCGAGCGGCAATCTCGGCAATTCGCTTGCCTGCCTCTGGGCTCGTCGGCTCGGGCTGCCGATCGCCGATGTCGTGCTGGCGCACAATGCCAATCGCGCCGTGCCCGAATTTCTGCGAACCGGTACGTGGTCGCCGCGCCCGAGCATCGCTACGCTCGCCTCCGCGATGGACGTGGGCAATCCGAGCAATCTCGAGCGGCTACGCTCCCTATACCCCGATTTCGATGCACTGCGCGGCGCCGTGACGGCCGATACGGTCGACGATGAGCGCATTCGCGCGCGCATCCGTACGGGCTTCGAGCAATATGGGCAGATCTGGTGCCCTCACACGGCAACGGCTGCCGAAGTGTTCGAGCGCCTGCCCGCCGCCAGGCGCCGTCGAGGACGCTGGGTGATCGTCGCGACCGCTCAGGCGGCCAAATTCAGGGAGATCGTCGAGCCGCTCATTGGGCAGAGCGTGCCGATGCCGCAGGCGCTGGCGGAGCTGTATTCGCGTCCGACAACCTGCACCGACATCGCGCCGACGCTTGCTTCGCTGCGCGATGCGCTGGCCGCGTGATCGTCCCCGCCGCGCTCTGCTTGAGCTGAGAGAAAGCCCCGCATGAAACTGCTTTCCGACCTGCCGCCGCTCACCTGGGCGCTCGTCGTGTGCGCACTCGCGGTCGGTTGGGCGCTGTCGTGGCTCGTGCGCTGGTATTTGAAACGTAGCGCTCGCAAGGCGCTCATCACGGCGATCACGGGCGTCGCGCTCGATCACTTGATCGATGTGCTCGTACCCGACGGCATGGGCAGCTCCTTTCACGTGGACTTTCTGCTGCTCACGACCCGTGGAGTGGTAGTGATCGATCTGCGCGACGTAGCGGGGAATGTCTTCGGCGGCGATCAAATGAACGAGTGGACGGTGATGGACGGAGCGCATCGCTTCACGTTCGTCAATCCGCAGAGCTCGCTCTACGACCGGGTCGCCGCCGTGAAGGCGCTCGCGGGCGAGATGCCAGTCGAGGGACGTATCGTCTTCACTCGCCGGGCGCGTTTCCCGAAGGGCCTGCCGAAGTGGACACTCATGATCGACTCGCTGCGCACCGAGTTCCCGGCGGCCGACTCATCGCTGCTCGCGAGCGTTACCGGACGATTCGGGGACAGCTGGAGCCAGATCAAGAGCTCGACCAGCCCGAGCTCGCTCGCGCAGCCTCGGCCCGTCGCAGTCACCTGATATCCGTGCCCGTCCCAGGCGTGCGTCCGTTCAGGCTTGCGCGCCGTGATCTGCGAGCACGAGCGCGACGCAGGCGGTGAGCTTCTTCGCGTATTCGATGTCCAGGAACTCGTTCGGGCCATGCGCATTGGAGTGCGGCCCGAGAACCCCTGTGACGAGGAACTGGGTCTCAGGGAAGCGCTCCCCCAGCATCGCCATGAACGGGATCGAGCCTCCCGAGCCGACGTGGACGGCTTCGCGGCCGAAGAGCTCGCGCGAGGCGCGCTGTAGCGACTCCTCGAGCCACGGGGCAAACGGCGGCGCGTTCCAGCCGCTCGTCGGCGGGTCCGCATCGAAGCGCACCTCGGCTCCGTAGGGAGGATCGTCCGTGAGCGCGGTGTGCAGCGCGCGCTGCGCGCTTGCGGGATCGCACGTGGGCGGCAAGCGCAGCGAGAGCTTCAAAGCGATTGCGGGCAACAGCACGTTGCCAGCCGAGGCGAGGGGCGGCAGCCCGTCGGCGCCCGTTACGGCGAGAGTGGGGCGCCATGTGCTCGCGATGAGCAACTCCAGCGGATCGTTCGAGAGCGGTCGCGCATTCCCCGCGAACGGGATCTTCGCGGCGATCCCTTGTCCCAATACGCGGGCCGCAGCGTCGAGCTGCGCGAACCGGTCCTTGGGAACGCGCACGTGCAGTTCCTCGAGTGTGAGGTCGCCCGTGACGGGGTTCTCGATGCGGGCCAGCAGTTGCTCGAGCAGGCGAAACGGTGCCGGCGCTATTCCGGTCGCAAGTCCCGAATGCACGCCTTCCGTGAGCACGCGCACGTGGAGGCGGCCGGTGAGATTTCCACGCAGCGAGGTCGTGCACCAGAGCTGATCGTAGTTGCTGCACTCCGCATCGAGGCAGACCACGAGCGAGGGCGCGCCGAGCCGGTCCCCGAGCGCCGCGAGATGCGCGGGCAAATCAATGCTGCCGCTCTCTTCGGAGGCTTCGATGAGCATGAGACAACGGGGAAGCGGCGCACGCTGCGCCTTGAGCGCTGCGATCGCCGCGAGGGCGCTGAAGGCGGCGTAGCCATCATCGGCAGCGCCGCGGCCGTAGAGCTTGCCGTCGCGGCGCACCGGCTCCCAAGGCGAAAGCCCCGGCAGCCAGCCCGTAAATTCCGGCTGCTTGTCGAGATGACCGTAGAGCAGTACGCAGCCGGGGCGCTCACCGGGAATATCTACGACCAGCAGCGGCGTGAGACCGGGCAGCCGCTGCACCTCCACCTGCATGCCATCGAGCGGCTGCGCACGGCACCAATCGGCGATCAGCTGCAGGGCGCGCTCCATGTGCCCGTGCTCGTCCCACTGCGGATCAAATGCAGGGGAGCGGTTGGGAATGCGCACGAACGCTTCGAGCCGCTCGACGATCGATTGGTCCCAACGACGGGCGATATCTTTTTTTATACCAGTAATATCAATTAATTGAATGGTATTTTTCATGTCAAATATCGCTCGGTGTCGGCTGACTCACATACGAGCGCAGCGTCGGGCGGCGCCGGCGGCAGTCTGAAAAATGCCCGAGCGGTCGCGGTCGTCGTCTGCGCCACTGTCTCGAAGTCGACTCCGCGGGCGCGGGCGACGAAGCGCGCGATATGCCCCAGGTATGCCGGCTCGTTGCGGCGCGAGGCGGGCTTGCGCTCCAGATCGCGCGGCAACAGATACGGCGCATCGGTTTCGATCATCAAACGCTCGGCGGGTATGTCGCGCACGAGCGCGAGCAGATGCGCGCCGCGGCGCTCATCGCAGATCCAGCCCGTGATGCCGATCGCGAGGCCGAGCCCCAGATCTTCTTCGAGCTCCGCGCGCGAGCCGGTGAAGCAGTGCGCGACGCCTCCCATGAGCGCGCGCCGATGCTCGCGCACTATCGCGGCGAAATCCGCATGCGCATCGCGCTGATGCAGGAATACCGGCTTGCCGATCCGGGCGGCGAGCTCCAGTTGGCGCGCGAAGGCGCGGCGCTGGACATCGCGCGGGCAGAAGTCGCGGTAGTAATCGAGCCCGCACTCGCCCACTGCTACGACGAGCGGATGCGCGGCGAGCCGCTCGAGCTCTGCGGCGAGCCCATCGTCGAGCTGGGCGGCGTGATGCGGGTGGACGCCTGCCGTCGCAAACAGGCGTGCCGGATGAGCCTCCGCCAGAGCGATAGCGCGTCGGGTGCTTTCGCCGTCGGCGCCGGTCAAGATCATCTGCTCGACTCCGCAGGCGCGGGCGCGAGCGATGACGTCCAGGCGATCGCGGTCGAAGCTGTCGTGCGCCAGGTTCACGCCGATGTCGATGAGCGCCATGTCGGCATTTTATCCGCCCCCATCCCTGGCCAGGTCGTCTCCTGGCAAAATGGCTCCGCATGTCCGGGCAGCGCGCATGGCTCCTCGCGGCGGCTGCGAGCGCCGCAATCGCAAACGTCGGCAGTACCGTATGGGCGGCCGACACGACGGCGTCCTCACGCTGGCTCGATGTCGAGAGCCGTATTCAGTATGCGTACTACACCGAGGATCGCCGCACGCTCGAGAGCATCGCGGCATCTCTCGCGGCGGACACGACGCCAGGCGGCGAGCGCCCGTACTATCTCGCGCTTGCGAGCTATCGCCTTGCGGACCTCGCCGATCCGCACCGACCCAAGCAGGCCGAGAAGCCCGCCGAGCGCTGCGCGACGAGTCTCGAGGGCGGCTCCCAGACGACACCTCCCGCGGCCGAGCGTCTCGCGCTCGAATCGGCGTGTCTGCACCTGCTCGCCGCGCTCGAGCCGTTGCGCGCCCCGTATTGGGCGCTCAAGAGCGGCGGTGCTCTGAAGCGAGCGCTCGAGCTCGCTCCGCGCAATCCCCGGGTACTGCTGGTTCGAGCGCTCGCCGACAGCGATCGACGCGGCGACACCGCGTTAGCCGCCCGCGAGCTGCGGCAGGCGACCTCGGCCTTCGAGCTCGAGCGGGCGGGCGTCGAGCGCGTGCCCGGATGGGGCGCGGCCGAGGCCTATGCATTCCTCGGCCGCACGTTGCTCGAGCAAGGGCAGACGCTCGCCGCGCGCGGAGCGCTCGAGCACGCGCTGCTGCTCGTGCCGGATTTCGCGCTGGCGCACCGATTGATGGCGCGCATCACCGCCGGATGAGGAGCGCGCCGCCGATCAACGATGTATTCTGGATGCTGTGACGAACGCTTCCGATCACCTCTCTCGCGCGCTGAGGACCGCACTGCCGGTCGCCCTCGCGCTTTGCATTGCGGCGCTGCTCGGGCTCACGCCGATTCAGGCGACCGCGGCCGATCCGACCTCGGCCGATCGGGCGCCCCTCGAATCGGCGACGGCGGAGAATCCCTCGGCCACGCAAGAAACATCGGTCCGACAGGGCACATCGGCCCGGCGGGACCCATCCGCCCGGCAGAGCGTGTCGGGGCAGCGCCGCTCGAGCGCGGCGGGCCGCGACCTCACGTCGGAGCGGTCATCGCGCGGGATGAGTCAGTCACGAGGGCGGCAGGAGCTGGTCGGCCGGCCGCTCGATCTAGCCGCGCCTCCGATCAGTCACGTGATGACTCGGGAGCAGGTGCAGACGCTCCTCGCGTCCGAGGGGCCCGAGGTCCCGGAGGACGTGATGGTGGAGCGTGGGAGGTACCAGGCTCCCGTGCCTCAGGGCCAAATCCGCGCGATCGCCTGGGCGCTCGTACATCCGCTCCAGGCTTGGCGAATTTTCACGCCCATCACGGACCAATAGCCCGGGTGGCCCGCAGCGACGGCGTCAGGTCGTGACGACGATCTTTCCGATCTGTTGATTGGATTCGAGGTAACGATGCGCCTCGACGATCTCGCTGAGCGCGAACGTCTTGGCGATGACCGGTTTCAAATGGCCCTCGGTGAGTCCTCGCACGATCAACTCCCGCGCGCGTGCAAAACGCTCCGGCTTGTTCCAGATCGATGAGGCCACCCAGCCGCGCAGACTCAAGCCTTTGAGCGCGGCGGGCCAGTGAGGGTAGGGCGTCGGCTGTCCGCTCAGACTGCCGTAGATGAACAGAATCCCTTCCTCCGCCATCGCATTTGCGAGCTTCTCGACAAACGGTCCGCCGACCGGATCGAACACGACGCGCGCACCCTTGCCGCCGGTGATGCGCATGACTTCCTGGACGACATCGCTCTCGGCGGTGGCGATGACGTGCTTTGCACCCTGCTCGCGCAGCGCCGCAGCCTTGGTATTGTGGCGGGTCGCTGCGATCGGCACGGCGCCGGTCCAATTCGCGAGCTGGATTGCAGCGAGACCGACGCTGCTCGATGCGGCGGGAATGAGGACGTAGTCACCGATGCCGATCTTCGCGACCTCGATGATGGCGAATGCCGTGAGGTATTGCATCCAGATCGAGGCAGCCTGCACCGGCGAGAGCTGAGGCGGGGCCGGAATCACGCTGCGGGCGGGGACGATGGCCTTCTCCCCGTACACGCCATATTCGCCGAGCCGATAAGAGGGTACGACGCACACGCGATCGCCGGCTTTGAAGCCTTGGACGCCCTCACCGAGCGTCTCGATCGTTCCCGCCGCCTCGTAGCCGATCAGGGAAGGGAGCTTCGGCGGAACGAGATAGGCGCCCGCGCGGAAAATGGCTTCGGAGCGATTGAGTCCGATCGCCTCCACCCGAATGCGGATCTCTCCCGGTCCGGGTTGGCCGATATCGGCGTCCTCGAGCTCGAGTACCTCGGGCCCACCGGTCTTGTGGATGCGAACGACCTGCGCCATGGCAGCTCCGGCTGGATATCGCGTTGGGATGAGCAGGAAGTTTGCCTCGCCCGCTGCGGCGCTGCAAACGTGCCGTTCCCCACGCGACCCACTCAGCCGGAGCTGCCTGCGGCGCTGGCGGCCCTGCGCCGAGCGGCGCGGTCAGCCGTGCGGTGCACGCGCCGAGAGAACGGCGGCAAGGCGCGGGCTACCCACCTGCTGCACGGCACGCGCGACCGCCCGATGCATGCAGAGGATGCGCGCCTCGATACGACTCAGATCGCGGTTATCAGGCACTTGAGGGCACACCTCCTGCGCGGCGAGCCGGATGCGCTGCAGAAGGGTGCGGGCGCCATGCTCGGTCTGAAGGTTGAGATCACCATAGCTCACCGCGACGGACGGCGCGTCGGCGGCGGGCGGCCCTGCATTCGCCGCAAGCGGCGCGGTTGCGAACAGCACTGCACCCGCACCGGCCGCAAGCAGCCAGCTGGCCGCACCGACCGAGGCGTTACGGCGTGCATTCCAAATCGTCTGTTTGAGCGAGGCCATCGAAGGCTCCTTTGCGAAATGATTGATGGATCGTTTGATGCAGCGAACTGCCGCGATGTATGAGACACCGCGGGACGGCCCGCAGGGAGCTATCGGCGCGCGTGTCGATCCCCCCGGTCGACGAGATGGTCCCGCGGGCTCGTCCCGGCTATCGACGGTTTCGTCCCGATGTGCCGCGGTGCGCCGAGCCGACTCGCTCCGCGCCGGGTGAATTGGAGTAGGCTGCGCTCCAATGAACGCCGCAACGCCCCTCACTTCCGTCGAGCCGGCGCAGGGCGAGCGCGACACGCATGCGCGCCCGAAGCTCGAGACCGACGCATCTGCCGCGCGCGCAAACCTCCCCGCAAGACCGCTCGCCGCGGTTCTCACTGCGTTCTGGACCTACGTCGCCCTCTCGAACGTGCTGTACGCACACAGCATGTCCCTCGCGACCGATCCGGACGGCAAGCATCACTTCTTCGCGGACTGGAATGCGCGCGTGTTGCAGCACCTCATTCTCTATCCAGTCCTGCTCGGCTGCGTCTGGATATCGCTCCGCGTAGGCTGGCGGCCGCTCCGCCGCGCGATTCCGGTCCAGCTCGCGCTCGGGCTCGGCTTCGCGGCCCTCGCAAGTCCGGTACTCGGATGCTGCGAATGGCTGGTGGGGGAGGGGATGACGCATCGGCAGCCCTGGTCGATGACCGGGCTCGGCAAGTCGATTGCGATGTCGAACCATCACGATCTCTCGACCTGGATCGCGAGCGCCACGAGCTTTCTGTTGACCTACGGATTCGCGCTCGCGCTCGTCACCGGGTTCGCGCTCTATCGGCGCTTCAAAGAGTCCGAGGTGCGGCGTGCGGCACTCGAGCGTGCCTGGAGCGGTGCCAGGCTCGCTGCGCTGCGCATGCAGCTCTCGCCGCACACGCTGTTCAATCTATTGCACACGATACGCGGTCAGATCGCCTGGGATCCGGCGGCGGCACGGCAGATGGTCGTGCAGCTCGGGGACCTGTTGCGCAAGCTCCTCGCGGCCGGCGAGCGCGACCTCTCGCCGCTCGCGGAGGAGATCGAATTCGCGCGGCTGTATCTCGAGCTGCAGCGACAGCGCTTTGCGGATCGACTGAGCCTCGAGTTGCCCGATCCGGGCACGCTGCCGCACACCTGGGTCCCGAGCCTGATCCTGCAGCCGCTCATCGAGAATGCTGTCGTGCACGGCCTCGCCGACCACGGCGGGCTCGTCATGATCCGCGTGCATGGTCAGATCGCAGGCGGGCTGCTGCACCTCAGCGTCGTGAACACGATCGCCGATTCGCGCACCGGCGAGCCAAGCGGGGGCAGCCGTGCATCGGGCGGCATCGGGTTGCGCAACGTGCGCGAGCGGCTCGCCGTTCAGTTCGGGAATCGCGCGGTGCTCGAAGCCGGAGCGCGCACCGAGAGCCCGCAATGGGTCGCGGAGATCCACATGCCGCTCGTGATGGCGCCATTCTGATGGACGTGGTGATCGTCGATGACGAGCCGGCTGCCCGGCGCACACTGCGTGAATGCTGCGAGCGCGAGCCCGACCTCACCGTCATCGCCGAATACGGCGACGGACGCCAGGCGCTCGCCGCATTGCGCGCGAATCCGCCCGACATCGCGTTTCTCGACATCCAGATCGACACGCTGAATGGGGTCGAGCTCGTGCGCTCGCTCGATGCGCAGCGGCTGCCTCTCATCGTGTTCGTCACGGCCTACGACAGCTACGCGGTCGAGGCGTTCGAGCTCAGTGCGACCGACTACCTGCTCAAGCCGTTCGATGACGAGCGCTTCGGCAGGACGCTCGCCCGAGTGCGGCGCCGGCGGGACGCCGAGAGCGCGGTTCAGCGTCAGGCGGCCCTCCTTTCGGTGCTCGCCGAGCTCGAGCGCGGGGGCGCGCAGCCCGATGCGCGTCCGCGGCTGCTCGCGGAGATCGGCAGCCGCATGCATATGCTCGATGCCGAGGATATCGAGCTCATCGAAGGGGATCGCAATTACGTGCGGCTCACGATCGGTCGGCAGGTGTTCCATGCGCGCAGCACGCTCCAGCAGGCGGAGCGGTCGCTGAAGATGCAGCCGGTGCTGCGCATCAGCCGCTCCTGCCTCGTTAACATCAAACACGTGCGTGAAGTGAGCCGCACGCCGCGCGGAGATTTCATCTTCGTTCTCGCGGGAGGCTCCACCGTGACGAGCAGCGAGGGTCACCGCGAGGCGGTGCGCGAGTATCTCGCGCGATTGAAGGTCGGCGAGGACTGACTCAGCCGGCTGCGCGCGCATCCTGCACGCGCCCCTTCCATCGTCCTCCGCGACCGAGCCGGTATTGCACGGCGGACCAGAGCGTCGCACCCGCATAGAACGCCGCAATTGCGGGCAGAACGGGGGCCCAGAGAGCCGACAGTCCATGGAAGCGCACCATCGGCAGGTAGGCGACGCTCATGAGCACCCACGCGGCCGCCCCGAGGGCCATAGCGAGAGGATCGCCGGTGAGCAGCAGCAGGGGCGGCATCAGATAGGTCACCGCAAGTCCGAGCAGCGTCGCGCCGAGCAGCAGGTAGGAGTGATGCAGCTGATGGAAGGCCGTGCGCGCGATCATGCGGCCGATCTCCGCGAAGGAGCCGTAGACCCTCAAGCTTCGCGCCGAGCGCGTGAGGCCGAGCGAGATCGAGCCGCCGGAGGACTTGACGGCGGCGGCGAGCGCGCAATCGTCGATGAGCGATGAGCGGATCGCCGCGAGACCGCCGATGCGCGCGAGGGCGGCGGGCCGGATCAGGATGCAGCCTCCAGCGGCGCCCGCGGTTCTTGCGCGCGGCGACGCAATCCAGGAGGGCGGATAGAGTTTGAAGAAGAAGAATACGAATGCGGGAATCAGGGCTCTCTCGGCGAAGCTCGCCGTCGAGAGCTGCACCATCGAGGAGACGAGGTCGAGTCCGGCCGACTCTGAGGCCGAAACCAGCGAGGCGACGTTCTTCCGATCGTGCTCGATGTCCGCGTCCGTGAGCAGCAGGTAATCCGGATCGCGCTCCGCGGCGGCGGCGATTCCCTGCGATACGGCCCAGAGCTTGCCGCTCCAACCGGGGGCGAGCGGGGCGCCGTGCAGGACGGTGAGCCTTTGTACGGCACCGGCGGCCGCTGCGGCTGCAAGGGCGGCGCCCGCCGTGCCATCGGTGCTCGCATCGTCTACGACGATGACGTGCAGCGATCCGGCGAGCTCTTGTCGCAGCAGCGAGCGGACCGCCGTCCCGATCACATCCGCTTCGTTGCGCGCGGGAATGACGGCAACGACCCGGTGTGGCCGCAGCGCTCCTGCCGGGCTCGCGTTTGCTTCCGCGACATGGCGCAGCGCACGCCAGAACCCGCCACGCGCGCCGAGCAGATAAAGCCAGATGAGAAACGAAAGCGCAGCCGCGCCGCGTGCCGCAAGCGCCAGAGCGGGGGGCATCACGAAGCCCGCGCGCGCGCGAGCGCATCGCAAAGCGCGTTCACTTCCGACTCCGGCTGATTCCAGGAGACCACGAAGCGCGCCTCACCGTTTGCGGCTGCGCCCCAATCGTAGAATTCGAATCCGGCCGAGCGCAGGTGTGCCTTGCCGCCCTCGCCGAGCCGCACGAACACCTCGTTCGCCTCTACCGGCTCGAGGAGCCAGACGCCGGCTGCACGGCCGATGCGCTGCGCGAAGGCGTTCGCGCGCTCCGCGTTGCGCTTCCAGGCGCCCGTCTCGACGTATGCATTGAGCTGCGCGGAGACGAAGCGCGATTTCGACAGCAGATGGCCCGCGCGCTTGCGGCGCAGCTCGAAGTCCGCAGCCTGCGCCGGCTCGAAGAAGACGACCGCCTCGGCGGCAAGCGCGCCGTTCTTCGTCGCGCCGAAAGAAAGCACGTCGACTCCCGCACGCCATGTGACCTCGCCCGGATGACAGTCGAGGAAGGCCACCGCATTCGCGAACCGCGCGCCATCGAGATGCACTTTCAGGCCGCGCCGATGCGCGGCCTCGGCGAGTGCCGCGATCTCTTGCGGCCGATAGCTCGTGCCGAGCTCGGTCGCCTGGGTGAGCGATACGGCAGCGGGCTGAACCGTGTGCACGGAGACCGGAGACTCATCGAGCGCGGCTTCGAGCACTGCGGCCGTGAGCTTGCCGTGCGGAGCCCGCAGCGGCACGAGCCGTGCGCCGCCTGTCGCGTGCTCGGGCGCGCCGCATTCATCGCGCACGATATGTCCTTCCTCGTGCGCGAATATCGCACCGTAGGGCGGGCAGAGCACCGCGAGACTCAATGCGTTGGCAGCTGTGCCGGTTGCGACCGGATAAGCTTTGAGCTCGCGCCCGAAGAACTCCCCGAGCACGCCGGAGAGCCGCTCCGTCCAAGGGTCGTCTCCGTACGCCCGCTCGAGCCCGTGATTGGCGGCGTGCAGCGCATCGAGAACTTCGGGGCAGATTGGCGCCGTGTTGTCGCTGAGGAAGCGCATGAGAGACGATCCCTTCGGCCTGGCGAGGGCTGCTATGATGCCAGCAACCGGCGGACGGCTCCCGCTCATGCGATCTTCGATGCTCGACGCGACACCGCAGCTGCCACTCTGGTCCGAGGAGGACCCGCGGGAGTCGTGGGTGGTGCGCGAGAGCCGCCGCGCCCGCCGGCTCGCCGTGCGCGTCTTTCAGACCGGGCGCGTTGAGATCGTCGTACCGATCCGCACCTCTCGAGGTGCCGTCGAGCGGTTCATCGCGCGTCATCGGCGCTGGATCGAGCGCAAACGCGCCGAGGCTCTGGACCGCTCGCCGGCGTGCGACGCCTTCCCACCCCGCCTCATCGAGCTGCCGGGATGCGGCGAGAGCTGGCGCATTCATCTTGCAGGCGGACTCGGCCGAGCGCGCCTCGAGTGCTCGCCAGGCATGATCACGATTGCGGGCGACTGCCGCAACGGTCGAGCCGTCGGGCAGCTATTGCGCCGCTGGCTCATCGCCCGCGCGTGTACCGTGCTCGGCGCCGAGCTCGAGCGTGCGGCACGCGAGCTCGGCTTCTCCTACCAGCGTGTCATCGTGCGCCGGCAGCGCACCCGCTGGGGGAGCTGCTCCGCACGCGGCACCGTGAGCCTCAACTGCTGTCTGCTGTTTCAACGGCCGGAGGTGGTGCGTTATCTGCTCATCCACGAGCTCGCCCACACGCGCCACTTGAATCATTCGCGGCTGTTCTGGCAATGCGTCGCCGACCACTGCCCGGAGCACCGTGCCCTCGACCGCGAGCTGCTCGATGGGTGGCGTCACGTGCCTTCCTGGGTCTTCGGCGAAATATGACCGAGCACAAGGGCCGCGTCGATCTCTCCGACGAGCAGGTCCACTGGGACCTGGGCTCCTCGCTCTCCTATGGAGAGTACCTGCGTCTCGAGAGGCTGCTCGATGCGCAGAAGCCGCTCACATCCGAGCACGACGAGATGATGTTCATCATCATCCATCAGACATCGGAGCTTTGGATGCGGCTGTTCCTGCACGAGCTCATGGGTGTGCTCGAGTGCGTACGCCGCGATGATGTCGGCCCCTCGTTCAAGATGCTCGGGCGCATCTCGCGCGTGCAGACGCAGCTCACTGCCGCCTGGGACGTCCTCTCGACGATGACGCCCTCCGACTACTCGGCCTTCCGCAACTCGCTCGGCCGCTCTTCGGGCTTTCAATCGGTTCAGTACCGGCTCCTCGAGCTTACGATCGGCAACAAAAACGCCGAGATCATCGAGGTGCACAAGCGCAATGCGGCCGCGTACGCCCCGCTCAAGCGGGCGCTCGAGTCGCCATCGCTGTACGATGAAGTGCTCGCGCTGCTCTCGCGGCGCGGGTACGGCATACCCGAGGATTACCTGTCGCGCGACTTCAGCGAGTCGTACCAGCCGAGCAAGCAGGTGGCCGCCGCATGGCTCGCGGTCTATCACAATGCAGAGGAAGACTGGGACCTCTACGAGCTCGCCGAGCGGCTGATCGACCTCGACCACAAGTTCCAGCTCTGGCGCTTCCACCACCTGAAGACGGTGGAGCGCATCATCGGCTACAAGCGCGGGACGGGCGGTACGAGCGGCGTCGCCTATCTTGCCAAGGCGCTCGAGCTCAAATTCTTCCCGGAGCTGTGGCAGATCCGCACTTCGATGTGACGAGTCTGCGCCGAGACAGCGCCAAACCGATGAGGCCCAGCCCGAACAAAGCGAGCGTTGCAGGCTCAGGGACGGTTTCAAGGTCGGGGCCGAAGATCAGTTCTTCATCAAACGGAGACTCCGGCGCCGTGAGCCCGCCGTCTGGCACTCCCATCGCGCTAAAGACCTGACCTTCGATCTGGGGAACGGTGGCGTACCCGGCGAAGAGCTCCGCAAGCGGCGTATCGTCATAGGCGACGTGGCCGAGCAGATAGACCCCGACCGGAAGGGTGATGGGCGCAAATTTTTCGAAGAGCCACTGGCCGTCCGGATCGGCAGATGCCACCGGCGTGCTAATGCCGGATTGGATAAGAGCGCTTTCGAGCAATGTTCCCGAGCCTGTGAAGAGACCGACCTCGGTTTGAATCGAGGGCTGCTTGAAGGAGTCCCAGACGCCAATCCCATCCACAGTGATGGGTGCGGTCAAATTGAATCCCCATCCAAAGGTCGTTCCGTTCGGGCCGCATGACCCGCAACTCGCGGGTACCCCGGGAGAGGTCAAATCGAGCAGCAAGCCGGCATGCGCGATCGATGTACCTCCCGCTGTGCCGAACAGGAGAAGCAATCCCGTGGCGAGAAGAAAAGAAGACCTTGTCCTCATCGGAGCACCCCTGCACCTATTCCTGGACATTGGGCGGCCGGTGCTTGCACCGCTGGCCTGGAATGCGTGGGCCGCCATCCCCCGGCTCCGTCAGGCTGTACTTTGCAATATCTGTACCATTTGATAGATATCAGAGAATTGCAGCGATGCCGTGATTGATTTCGAGCGCGCTTTGTAAAGGGCTTCGACAGCCCGCGCCGCTGGAAGAGCTCAACTCAGTCGGATGTGGAAGGGTGTAGTGACGGACTACTTCGGGGCTTCGCCGTGAGGCGGCGCCGCGCCTGCCACTGCTTGACCAGCCGATAGCCGAGCAGCAGTGCGAGCAGGAACGCGTAGAGAAGCGGCAGGCGGACGTCGCGCTTGACCTGCCAGTAGTAGTGCCAAACGCCGAATATCGCGATGAGGTAGATGAGGCGATGGAGCTTCTGCCAGCGCCTGCCGAGGCGGCGCATCATCCGGTTCGTCGAGGTGATCGCGAGCGGAATGAGCATCAGGAGTGCCGAGAAACCGATCGTGATGTAGGGACGCTTCGTGATGTCGGTGACGACGCTGTGCCAGTCCATCCCGCGGTCGAGCACGATGTAGATGATGAAATGCAGCGACGCGTAAAAGAATGCGAACAGTCCGAGCATGCGTCGCAGGCGGACCAGGTGCGTGACGCCCGTGAGCTGGCGCACCGGCGTCACGAGCAGCGTGATGAGGATCAGATTGAGCGCCGTCTTGCCACAGGAGTGCAGGAGCTTCGCGACGGGATCGGGACCCAAGAGCGAGGCGAGGGCGTTCGCGGCGGCGGCGCCGCTCCCCGAGGACTGCAGTACCACGCCGACCGTGCCGAGCGCGAGCAGCACCGCGGGCACCGAGCACGCGGCAAAGACGACGGGTTTGTAGAGATAGCGGTAGCGCTGCTCTACTTTCAAAAGTACCGCCGCAGGTCCATACCCTTGTACAGGTATGCCACCTCGTTCTCGTAGCCGTTGAACATCAGCGTCGGCTGCCGCGCAAAAAGTCCCTTGCCGATGACCCGCTCCGACGCCTGGCTCCAGCGCGGATGATCGACGTGCGGATTCACGTTCGCGTAGAAGCCGTATTCGTTCGGGGCGACCACGGCCCAGGTGTTGCGCGGCTGCTGTGCCGTGAAATTGATCTTGACGATCGACTTGATTCCCTTGAAGCCGTACTTCCACGGCACGATGAGCCGCAGCGGGGCACCATCCTGATTGGGAAGGACGGAGCCGTAGAGTCCGACGACCATGAGCGTGAGCGGGTTCACCGCCTCGTCCATCCTCAGCCCCTCGATGTAAGGCCACGGCAGTATCGAGGTGCGCTCGTAGGGCATCTGAGTCGTGTCATAGAGGGTCGTGAACTCGACATACTTCGCGCGCGAGGTGGGCGAGAAGCGCTTGATGAGATCGGCGAGCGGGAATCCCACCCACGGGATCACCATCGACCAGGCCTCGACGCATCGGAAGCGATAGACGCGCTCCTCGAGCGGATGTGGGTGCAGGATGTCCTCCAGATGGAATGTCCCGGTCTTCTCCGCCTCGCCGGTGATCGCGACGCTCCAGGGCTTGGGACGTAGGGTTCCGGCGTTCTCCTTCGGGTCGCCCTTGTCGGTCCCGAATTCGTAGAAATTGTTGTAGCCACTGATGTCCGCGTAGCTCGTCGGCTGTTCGCTCACGGAGTATTTGGCGTTGCGCGTGCAGGGGAGCCGGGGCAAGGGGGAGCCCTCTGCGGCATGCGCCTGCGGCAGGAGAGCCGTTGCGCCGCCTGCGAGCGCTCCGGCCAGAAGCGAGCGGCGATTGAGGAACACCTCACGCGGCGTGATCTCGGACGGGAGAATACCGCCCGGCAGTTTTTTCATGGTTTCCTCACTCGGTTGCGGTCGCGCGCGCTCGCGCGCTGTCCCGGCTCTCACCGGACGCGCCTCTACATCGAGTGGGGCATCCGGCGGCGCGGAGAAGTTCCCGCCCGCAATCGCCAAATATAACGCGCTCGGGGCGAGCCGCGAAGCGGCGAGCGCAAGAGCAGCAAGCCTGGGCCGAAAGCGCGCCCCAGGGACGGGGACCTGCGGCGCTCTCGGCAGCATCCGACCGAACTGCGGTCAGCGCCACCGGGCGGTCGGAACTCCGACCCGGGCGGCCTGGCGTCGCGCGGCCGCTGAGCCACAGACGAGCAGCGGCTCATCGACGATCGCGAGATGATCGAGATCGGCAGCCTCGTTGCCGTAGGCGGCGATGGGCACTCCGGGATAACGCTGCCTCAGCTCGAGGATGCAACGTGCCTTCTCTTTGTCGCGCCGGTTCGGTGTCGCCAAGCCGCCGTCGAGGTTGTCCCCGTGCCAGGTGAGCTCCGTGCAGAGCGTGTCCTCGAAGCCGAGCTGCGCGCCGAGAGCTGGCACGTACAGGTCCGGGCTCGCGCTGAGCAGTACCAGGCGATCGCCGCGGCGTCGATGGGCCTCGATCGCGCGGAGCGCATCGCCGCGCAATCCGCGCTCGATCAGCCACGGCACGAAACGCGCGGTCCAGGCCTCGAGCGCCGCGCGCCCGTATCCGCGCAGGGTCTTCTCGAGAAGCCGAGCCTTCAATGCTCCGCGATCGATCCGGCCGAGCAGATAGGCGAGGAGCGCCGGTGCAACCATCACGACGCGCAGCCATCGCCAGGGACGGCGCGCGAGAAGCCGGATGACGTAGGGCGCCAGCGTTCCGCGCCGGCTGATCGTGCCGTCGAGATCGAAAACGGCAAGCCGTGCCGGCAGGGACGGCGCGGCCCGCGCCTCGCTCAAGCGGCGCGGCCGGAGCCGGCGAGCTGTCGCAGCACGTAGTGCAGAATCCCGCCGTGCCGGAAGTACTCCTGCTCCTTGGGGGTGTCGATGCGCACCCGCGCATCGAATCCGATCGGCTTGCCGCCCGGGGGAGTCGCCTTCACTCGGACTCGCCGCGGGCCTTGAGACTGGCGGGTTCCCGAGCCGGTCGGGGTCGCCAGCCCGGTGATTTCGAAAGTTTCTCGACCGGTGAGTCCGAGACTTTGCGCATTCTGGCCGGGCTCGAACTCGAGCGGCAGAACGCCCATGCCGATGAGATTCGACCGGTGGATGCGCTCGAAGCTCTCCGCGATGACGGCCTTCACGCCGAGCAGCATGGTGCCCTTCGCGGCCCAATCGCGCGAGGAGCCCGTTCCGTACTCCCGGCCGGCGAGCACGATGAGCGGCGTGCCTTCGGCCTTGTAGCGCATCGCGGCATCGTAGATTGACATCTGCTCGCCGCTCGGCACGTGGATCGTGACGCCGCCCTCGGTGCCGGGGGCGAGGAGGTTCCGCAGCCGAATGTTGGCGAAGGCGCCGCGCATCATCACCTCGTGATTGCCGCGGCGCGAGCCATAAGAGTTGAAGTCCCCGGGCTCGACGCCCTGCTCGACGAGATATTTCGCGGCGGGGCTCGAGCGCGCGATGCTGCCGGCCGGTGAGATGTGATCGGTCGTGACGGAGTCGCCGAGCAGCGCGAGAACGCGCGCGCCGCGAATGTCGCCCGACGCGGGCGGCGTCATCGTCATCCCCTCGAAGTAGGGCGGATTCTTCACGTAGGTCGAGCGCTCGTCCCAGCGGTAGAGATTGCCCTCGGGAATTTTAATGCTCTGCCAGTTGCGGTCGCCCGCGAAGACGCTCGCATAGCTGTCGCTGAACATCTGCGAATCGATCGAGCGCCCGAGCGTTGCGGCAAGCTCCTGCGGCGTCGGCCAGATGTCCTTCAAATAAACGGGCTTTCCGTCTCGGCCCGTGCCCAGAGGCTCCTTAGCAAGGTCGATGTCCATGGTTCCGGCGAGCGCATAAGCGACGACGAGCGGTGGCGAGGCGAGGAAGTTCATCCGCACCTCGGGATGAATGCGTCCCTCGAAGTTACGGTTGCCGGAGAGCACCGCGCAGCCGATGAGATCGCCTGCTTTGACCGCAGAGGAGATCTCGGGGCGCAGGGGGCCGGAGTTACCGATGCATGTGGTACATCCGTATCCCACGAGATCGAATCCGACCGCAGCGAGCTCATCCAGCAGCCCCGCCTTGCGGTAGTAGTCGGTGACGACGCGCGAGCCGGGGGCGAGGCTCGTCTTGACCCAGGGCTTTGCTTTGAGGCCCGCGCGATGCGCGTTGCGTGCGAGCAGGCCTGCCCCGAGCATCACCGAGGGGTTCGAGGTATTCGTGCAGCTCGTGATGGCGGCTATCAGCACCGCGCCATCGCGCAGCTCGAGGGACTCGCCGGCGAGCTTCAAGGCAGCTTTGCCGACGGCGTCGGTTCCAGCGCTGCCCGTCGCAGAACTGCCCGCGGCGGCCGGTTTGCCGGATGTGCCCGGCGCGCCCGTCCGCTTCACGGCGCGCTGCGCGCGCTCCTCGGACATTTTCGTAAGGCTCGTGCGGTAGGAGCTCTTCGCGCTGCGGAGCGGAATGCGGTCCTGCGGACGGCGCGGGCCGGCCAGGCTCGGCTCGACCGATGCCAGGTCGAGCTCGAGCACGTCGCTGTAGCGGGGCGCGGCGCCGGGCAAACGCCAAAGGCCCTGCGCCTTCGCGTACGTCTCCACGAGCTCGATGTGCTCCGCGGAACGCCCCGTAAGCTTGAGATAGCGGATCGTCTCTGCATCGATCGGGAAGATTCCGCACGTGCTGCCGTACTCGGGAGCCATGTTGCCGATCGTCGCGCGGTCGGCGAGCGGCAAACTCGCGAGCCCATCGCCGAAGTACTCGACGAATTTGTCCACGACCCCTTTCTTGCGCAGCATCTCCGTGATGGTGAGCACCAGGTCCGTTGCGGTTGCCCCGGGCTCGAGGCTGCCGTTCAGACGCACGCCGATCACTTGCGGGATGAGCATGGTGATCGGCTGGCCGAGCATCGCGGCTTCCGCCTCGATGCCGCCCACGCCCCAGCCGAGAACGCCGAGTCCGTTGACCATCGTCGTATGGGAATCCGTACCGACGAGCGTGTCGGGATAGGCCTCGCGCGCGCCGGCCGCCTCGCGCTCGAATATGACGCGCGCCAGATACTCGAGATTGACCTGATGCACGATGCCCGTACTCGGCGGCACGACACGGAAGTTGCGGAAGGCGGCCTGCCCCCAGCGCAGGAATGCATAGCGCTCGCCGTTGCGCTGAAACTCGATCGCAGTGTTCGCCGCGAGCGATGCAGGCGAGCCGTATTCATCGACTTGGACCGAGTGATCGATCACGAGCTCGGCTGGCGCGAGCGGATTCACGCGCTCGGGGTCACCGCCCAAGCGCCCGATCGCCTCGCGCATCGCCGCCAGATCGACGACGCAAGGCACACCCGTGAAATCCTGCAGGATCACGCGAGCAGGTGTGAAAGCGATCTCGTGCGATGGAGCGGCGGCGGGGTCCCATTCGAGCAGGGCCTCGATGTCGGCGCGCCGCACGTTGACTCCGTCCTCGAAGCGCAGCAGGTTCTCGAGGAGCACCTTGAGCGAGTACGGCAGGGTCGCGACTTTCTCCTGCGGAAGCGCGGCGAGGCTCGAGACCCGGTAGGTGCGTCCGCTCACATCGAGCGTCGCGCGCGACCCGAAACTATCCGTCATTTGAATCTCCGCAACGGCTCTGCGCACGTCGGCCCCGTGCCGGGTGCTGCGGCCGACCGAGTTGCCGGCGTTGCGAGCGGAATTATATCGGGCATCACCTGCTCGATCACGCCGCCGCCGAGGCATCGCGTGTCTTCGTAGACGACCGCGTACTGACCGGGCGTCGCGGCCCGCTGCGGCTCATCGAAGCGGATGCACACCGCGCCCGCGCAAGTGGGCTCCACGAGTGCCGGCTCGAGAGGCTGGCGATGGCGGATCCTCACCGTGCAGCGACGCGCCGAATCGAGCGGCGGCGCGAGCCAGTTGAGCCGGCCCGTCACGAGCGCGGAGCGAGTGAGCAATGGATGATCGCGGCCCTGCACGACGATGAGCGCATTGCGAGCGGGGTCCTTCGCCGCGACGTACCAGGGCTCGCCAACGCTGCCGCGGCGGCCGCCGATCTCGAGTCCCTCGCGCTGACCGATCGTATAGAAAGGAAGTCCCCGGTGGCGTCCGAGCAGCACGCCCTCGCTCGACTCGATCGGACCGGGCGAGTCGGGCAGAAAGCGCGCGAGAAACTCGCGAAAAGGACGCTCGCCGATGAAGCAGATGCCGGTGCTGTCGGGTTTGTCGAAGACCGGGAGGCCTGCGCGGCGCGCGCGCTCGCGCACCTCCGCCTTCAGAAGATCGCCGAGCGGCATGAGCGTGCGCTCGAGCTGCCCGCGCTCGACCGCGCAGAGAAAATACGTCTGATCCTTGGCTGCATCGCGCGCCAGATGCAGCCCCATGCCATCCGGCCCCCGTGCGAGGCGCGCATAGTGGCCCGTCGCAAACCACTCGCCCCCGAGGCGGCGCGCGTAGCGCAGCGCGACGCCGAACTTCACCTCACGATTGCAGAGAACATCGGGGTTCGGCGTACGGCCGGCCCGGTGCTCGGCGAGGAAGTGCTCGAACACCCGCGCACGGTACTCGGCGGCGAAGCTTGCGCGGTGCAACGGAATGCCCAGCTCGCGCGCGACTGCGCGTGCATCCTGAAAGTCCTGGGCGGCCGTGCAGTAGGTATCGTCCTCTTCCCAGTTGCTGAGAAACAGCCCCTGGACCGCGTAGCCCCGTTCCTTGAGCAACAGCGCCGCCACGGCGGAATCGACGCCGCCGGAGAGGCCGACGATCACCCGGGGGCCGAATTTCGAGCTCATCGGCCAATGTTAGCGGATGGCCGCGTGCGCCGCGGCCGTGCTCAGACGCTCGCGGCGTTGACGGTGAGCGCGGTGTCCAGATCGAGGTAGGCGACGAGATCGAGCGGGTGGCGGCGGCCGGCGAGATAGTCGTCGATGCAGCGCAGGACGAGCGGGCTGCGCAGGCGCGGCTCCCGCTCCGCGAGCTCGGCGCGAGTCAGCCAATGCGTCCGCAGGATGCCGCGGTCGAGCGGCTGGGTGGGGTGGTGATCGTCGGCAGTGCCGGCAAAGGCGAATCGCATGGTAGGGCGAGCGCCGCCCGCCCCGCTCAACAAATAGATCCCGACGAGATGCCGCGGAGTAAACCGCCAGGCAGTCTCCTCGCGCGCCTCGCGAGCGACGGCCTCGAGCAGCGTCTCGCCGATCTCGACGTGACCGGCCGGCTGATTGAATACGAGGCGCCCCTTGATGCGCTCCTCGACGACGAGGAACCGGCCGCTCTGTTCGGCGAGTGCGGCGACGGTCACCTCCGGCTTCAGGGGCATGCGCTCGATTATAGACATGCGATGCAGGTGCGCGTCAGGCGCGGGCGCGGGCGGCGCGCAGCGCATCCTCGGGGGCGCTGCGCATCCAGAGGGCGTCGAATTCGGTCAGATAGACTCGTGCGATCGACGGATTGTTGAAGTCGGCGATGCCGTCCCACGTGTCGGCGCGCAGCCGGTACACGACGGCTCGATCGTCCGCGACGAGATACGCTCCGGCTCGCGCCGCTGCCGGTGTGCGCTCGGCCGCCGGCACCTCCACGATGTGCCGAATGTCGATGTAGCTCGAGAGGCGCCGCCCCATTGCCGCGAAGCGGTTGCTGTCGCGTACCACGCGTGCGGGGTCTGCAAGCAGCACGCGAACCTTCGAGAAGCTGCGCGAGAGCACGAAGCGTTTGATGATTTCGAGAAACGCACTCTGATCGTACAGATCGGGCTCTAGATCCGGGGTGTAGATCGAGATCATGCGCTGCGCCGAGGAGGCCGCGGTCTCCACGGCCGCGCGCGCCTCATCGAGCGAAGTGAATACGGTGAGCGACTCCGCCGAGCGCGTCGGGGCGGTGTGGCCCGCGGGCGATTCGGCGAGCGGGGCGGCGCATCTCGCGCCCGCCAGCAGCGCGAAAACGCCAATCGGCTCAGTTTCCCCGGATGGTTTCATCTCTTTTTTTGAAGTGGGCCCGCATCGGGCCTCGATGATCTTAGGAATCTCGCGGCGCACAATGAGTGCAGCCGGTCACGCTTTGAAGCGTCGAGGGGCTCGCGTATGGCTCAAAGAGCCGCTTCGCGGGCAAGCCGCGCGGCCAACCCGACATAATCTGCCGGGCGCAGCCTCCGGAGCGCGGCTTTCAGCGGCTCGGAAAGAGGTAGGGAATCGATGAGTGCGGCGAGCGCTTCAGGCTCGACAGAGCGCCCGCGCGTCAATGATTTCAGCAGCTCGTAGCCTTCGGGTACACCCGCCGCGCGAAGCGCCGTCTGGTAGGCCTCGGCGAGGACCTCCCAGGACCCGTCCACGTCGGCCGCGATGCGCACCGGGTCCGCCTCTACCTTGCCGAGACCGCGCAGGAGAGCGCGCCACGCAATCAGCGCGTGTCCGAGCGCGACGCCGATGTTGCGCAGCACGGTCGAGTCGGTGAGGTCGCGCTGCCAGCGCGAGACGGGAAGCTTCTCGGAGAAATGCCGGAGCAGCGCGTTCGCGACGCCGAGATTGCCCTCGGCGTTCTCGAAGTCGATTGGATTGACCTTGTGCGGCATCGTCGAGGAGCCGACCTCGCCCGCGACCGCTCGCTGTTTCAAATAGCCGAGGGAGATGTAACCCCACGCATCGCGACAGAAGTCGATGAGGATCACGTTCGCGGCGGCGACCGCATCGCAATACTCGGCGATCCAGTCATGGGGCTCGATTTGCGTCGTGTACGGGTTGTAGGCGAGCCCGAGCGATTCGACGAACTCGCGCGCGACCCGCGGCCAATCGATTCCAGGGAGCGTCGCGACGTGCGCATTGAAGTTGCCGACTGCCCCGTTCCATTTGCCGAGAATTTCCACAGCCTCGAGGCGGCGCCGTGAGCGCGCGAGGCGCGCGGTGAAATTCGCAAGCTCCTTGCCGAGCGTCGTCGGGCTCGCGGGCTGGCCGTGAGTGCGTGCGAGCATCGGCAGGGCGGCATACAGCTGCGCGAGTCTCGCAGTCTCGCGTGCGACCTCACCGAGGGCGGCATCGAGCAACGCGCGCGCCTGCCCGAGCAGGCGGGCATAGCTTACGTTGTTCACGTCCTCGGACGTGCAGCCGAAGTGAGTGAGCTCGAGGGTCGCGGCGGAGGCTCCGGCGGCGGCGAGCTGCTCGCGGACGTAGTACTCCACCGCCTTCACGTCGTGATTGATCCGGGCCTCGATGCGTTTGACCGCATCGGCTGCTTGAGCAGGCGGCGCCTCGGCGAGCGCACTCGCCCGTGCGCGCGTCTCCGCACTGAGTCGCGCACCGGGGAGCTCAGGTACGCTCGCCGCGAGATGCAGCAGCCAGCGGGCCTCGATGCGGATGCGCTCGCGATTGAGCCCGGCCTCACTCATCAGGCTCCGCAGCGGCTCGGTCGCGCTCCGGTAGCGGCCGTCGATGGGAGAGAGCGCTTCGGTCGGGGGAGAGGACATGCCGGGCGGGACTCGCGTGACGGGGCTCGCGTGACGAGAAAAAGGATGCGACGATTCGAGATCATACCGCATGCGCTCGCCGGCTCGCTCTATCCCGCCGCGCGGGCGTGCCGGACGGAGTGGTGCACATGACGAATCCTTCACATCGAATCGAACGCGACAGCATGGGAGAGCTGGAAGTGCCGGCGGAGGCGCTCTGGGGAGCGCAGACCCAGCGGGCGGTGCAGAACTTTCCGGTGAGCGGACGACGGATGCCGCGCGGCTTCATTCGCGCGCTCGGTCTCATCAAACAGGCGGCGGCCGGGGCGAATGCGAAGCTCGGCCTGCTCGAGGAGCCGGTCGCGCGAGCGATCGCCGAGTCGGCCGCCGAGGTCGCTCAGGGACTGCACGATGCGCAGTTCCCGATCGATGTATTTCAGACCGGCTCCGGCACGAGCACCAACATGAATGCGAACGAGGTGATCGCGCACCTCGCTGCGCGCCGCCTCGGCCGCACCGTGCATCCGAACGATCAAGTGAACATGTGCCAGAGCAGCAACGATGTGATCCCGACGGCCATTCAGGCCGGCGCGGCGCTCGCGGTGCACGGCGAGCTCTCACCCGCGCTGCTGCATGCGTGCGAAGTCCTGCGCGCAAAGGAGCGCGAGGTCGACTCGGTCGTAAAGACGGGTCGTACTCATCTCATGGATGCGATGCCCGTGACGCTCGGGCAGGAGCTCTCCGCCTGGCGCACCCAGCTCGAGAACGGCCATGCGCGCCTCGAGAGCGTAGCCCCGCGGCTCACCGCGCTCGCGCAGGGCGGCACGGCCGTGGGGACCGGCATCAACGCGCACCCGCAGTTTGCGGAGGTGTTCTGCCGCGAGTTGAGCGGGCTCACACCGATCACGTTTCATCCGAGCCGCAACTATTTCGAATCGCTCTCCTGCCAGGACGCAGCGGTCGAGCTTTCGGGGCAGCTGAAGGTGATCGCGGTAAGTGTGCTCAAGATCTCGAACGACCTGCGCTGGATGAACAGCGGGCCGCTCGCAGGGCTCGGGGAGATAGCGTTGCCTGCCCTGCAGCCGGGCAGCAGCATCATGCCGGGCAAGGTCAACCCCGTCATTCCCGAAGCCGCGGCGATGGTGGCTGCGGAGGTGATCGGCAACGATGCGACGATCACCGTGGCGGGCCAGTCGGGCAACTTTCAGCTCAACGTAATGCTCCCGGTCATCGCCTACGATCTACTCGAGAGCATCCGCCTGCTCGCCAACGTCGTGCGGCTGCTCGCCGATCGTGCGATCGCCGGGTTCACCGTGAACCGCACGCGGCTCGCCGAGGCTCTCGAGCGCAATCCGATCCTCGTCACCGCTTTGAATCCCGTGATCGGCTACGAGAAGGGCGCCGCCATCGCCAAGAAGGCATATGCGGAGGGCCGGCCCGTACGCGAAGTGGCTGAGAAGATGACCGATCTGCCCCGAGAGGAGCTCGCGAAGCTCCTCGATCCGACGGCGCTCACGCGGGGCGGCCTCGAGGGCCGGGGCCGCGAGTGACGGCGACGCCGCCACAGGGAGCGGCGCTTGCCGCCGAAGGGATCGACTGGCGACGCCGGATCCGCGAGCGTCTGGCCGGCACGGCTCCGCGGCACGACCGGAGCGAATGGCTGATTCCGGGCCTCGATCTCGAGGAGAGCCGCAAGCTGCGGGAGTTCTTCCCGCTCGACCCGATCGCGGCTGCCGTCCTCGTGCCGATCGTCGATCGGCTGCCGCAGCTGACGGTGCTGCTCACACAGCGGGCGACGAAGCTGCGCCACCACGCAGGGCAGGTGAGCTTTCCCGGCGGACGGCTCGAGCCCTACGATGAGGGGCCGCGCGCGGCCGCGCTGCGCGAGGCGCGCGAGGAGATCGGCCTCGATTCGGCGTTGATCGAGGTGGTCGGGTATCTGCCCGATCACATCGTGATCAGCGGCTTCCGGGTGACACCGGTCGTCGCGTTCGTCTCGCCCGCCTTCGAGTTGCTGCTCGATGTGCAGGAGGTCGAGGATACATTCGAGGTGCCGCTCGCCTACGTATTCGAGCCTGCGAATCATCGCGTGCGCCGGCGACGCTTCGGCTTCGGCCGAGGAGAGACGGAGGTGGAGCTGTGCGACATTCCCTATGGTGAGCGCAACATCTGGGGCGCGACCGCGGGCATGCTCATGACGCTCTACCGGCTGTGCATCGAGGAGCCCGGCTCCACGGGCCGCGTACCCGGGGCACGCGAGCAATGAGCGAGCCATCCGTCGCTGCTTTGCTTGCCATCATGGCTCGGCTGCGCGACCCGAAGAGCGGCTGCCCGTGGGATCTTGCGCAGAGTTTTGCAACCATCGCGCCGTACACGATCGAGGAGGCGTACGAGGTCGCCGACGCGATCGAGAATGCCGACGCTGTCGAGAATCCCGACGCGATCGATGCGGAACGGCTGAAAGACGAGCTCGGCGATCTGCTCTTCCAGGTCGTCTTCCACGCTCGCCTCGCCGAGGAGCGGGGCTGGTTCGGATTCGCGGATGTCGCCCACGCGATTGCAGAGAAGCTCACTCGGAGGCATCCACACATTTTTGCGGAGGAGGGCTTGCCGACCGATGCGGCCTCGCTCAACCGGCGCTGGGAAGAGCACAAGGCCGACGAGCGGGCGGCAGCCGCCAAGCGCCGCGGCGCGCTTGAGGCCGGCGTACTCGCCGATGTGCCGCGGGCGCTGCCCGCGCTGCGGCGCGCGGAGAAGCTCGGCAAACGCGCCAGCCGCGTGGGATTCGACTGGTCCTCCGCGGCCGACGTGCGCGAGAAGGTGCTCGAGGAGCTGCGAGAGCTCGACGCAGCTTGCGGGCATGCCCATACCGTTGAGGAGCTCGGCGATCTGCTCTTCGCGGTCGCGAACTGGGCGCGGCACCTGCGGGTCGATGCAGAAGGGGCACTGCGCGCCGCGAACGCGAAATTCGAGCGCCGCTTCGCGGCAATGGAGCGGCTCGCGCGCGAGCGCGGGCTCGCACTGCCAGCGCTCTCCGCCGCCGAGTGGGATGCGCTCTGGCGCGAGGTCAAGGCGGCAGTTTGAAATCGATTCCTTGCGCAAGAGGCAGCGAGCGGCTCCAGTTGATCGTGCTCGTCTGCCGGCGCATGTAGGCCTTCCAGGCATCCGAGCCGGACTCGCGGCCGCCGCCCGTGTCCTTCTCGCCACCGAACGCGCCGCCGATCTCCGCGCCGGAGGTGCCGATATTGACGTTCGCGATGCCGCAATCGCTGCCGGCGTTGGACAGGAACCGCTCGGCGTGCCGGAGCCTTTCGGTGAAGATCGCCGAGGATAGCCCGTGCGCGGCGGCGTTCTGCTGCTCGATCGCCTCCGCGAGCGAGTCAACTGAAATCAAGTACAGAATCGGAGCGAAGGTCTCGGTCTGCACGATCGGCCAGTCGTTGCGCGCGCGAACGAGCGTCGGCTCGACGAAATGTCCCGCGCCGGGGATCCTGTGCCCGCCGTGGAGAACGACGCCGCCTGCCGAGCGCACCTCGGCGACGGCCTTCTCGAATCGCTCGACGGCCGCCGCATCGATGAGCGGCCCCATGAGCGTGCCCGAGGCGAGGGGATCCCCGATGCGGACCTGCCGATAGGCTGCGCTGAGCCGCTCCTCGAGCTCGGCGCGCCGCGCCTCGTGCACGAGCACGCGCCGGGTCGTGGTGCAGCGCTGACCGGCCGTGCCGACGGCGCCGAAGACGATCGCCGGTACGGCGAGCTGCAGATCGGCGCTCTCATCGACGATGATGGCATTGTTGCCTCCGAGCTCGAGGAGGCTTTTGCCGAGTCGCCTCGCGACACGCTCCGCGACTTGCCGGCCGACTGCCGTCGAGCCGGTGAAGGAGACGAGTGCGACACGGCGATCTTCGACGAAACGTGTTGCGAGCTCGGTACCCGCATCGATGAAGAGCTGAAAGACCGGCGGGGCGCCCTGCGCTTCGAGCACGCGGCTGCAGATCCTCTGCACGGCGATCGCGGAGAGTGGTGTCTTGGGCGATGGCTTCCAAACGGACACGTTCCCGCAGACGGCTGCGAGGAACGCGTTCCACGACCACACCGCGACCGGAAAATTGAACGCGGAGATGATCCCGACCACGCCCAAGGGGTGCCACTGCTCGTACATCCGATGCTCCGGCCGCTCGGAATGCATCGTGAGCCCGTAGAGCATGCGGGATTGGCCGACCGCGAAATCCGCGATGTCGATCATCTCCTGCACCTCACCGAGTCCCTCGGCGAGGATCTTCCCGTTCTCGAGACTCACGAGTGCACCGAGGTCGGCTTTGGCGCTGCGCAGCGCCTCCCCGATCAGGCGCACGATCTCACCGCGCTTCGGTGCAGGCACGTCGCGCCATGCGGCGGCCGCACGTGCGGCGGACTCGAGCACGCGCTCGTAATCGGCGGCGCTCGCCGCGCGAACCGAGGCGATGCGCTCGACCGTTGCCGGATTGCGCACGTCGATGAGCGCACTCGCGGCGTCACCCGTATCCGACCAGCCGTGCGAGCCGCTCCATGCACCGGGATTGAGTGCGCCGACTCCGAGCCGCTCGAGCAACGCGGCAGGGGCAGTCGCGCCGGCCATCAGGCTGCCCCCCGAAGCCTGCGCTGCTTGCCCGCCTTGCCGGAGACGACCACCTCGGAGGAGATGTCCTTGGTTGCGCCAGAGGCGTAGTACCGCCCGAATCGGTTCGTGAGGATTGCGCCGAGCCTGAACTGCTCCTGCGCGACGAAGCCGTTGTAATCGCCGGGATGTTGCAGGACGAGATCGACGAGCGACGTTATGCCCGCGGCCGTCGTCACTTGGATTGCAGACCAGAGTCGGCCGGCGATGAGCTGTGGATAGACCTTGTTGACGTAGTTCTCCTCGCGCAGCTCGCCTTCCTGGGTGCCCGTAACCGCGGCATACACGATCACAACGTCCTGCAACGTCTGCGGCACGGCGTTTTCGAGGATGCGCTTGAGGGTGGCGCGGTCATGGTTGAGCTTCAGGTCGTTCATGAGCAGGCGCATTTGCGCGCAGTGTCCCGGATAGCGGATCGTCTTGTAGTTCATCGACTCGACGCCGACCCCGTGAGTTTCGGCGAGCGAGCCGAGACCGCCCGAGGTGTTGAACGCCTCATAGAGCGTGCCGTCGATCTCGATCTCCTCGAGCCCCTCGAGCGGAGCGACGTCGACTATGCGCCCCTCCACGACCGCTTGACACGCATTGCCGTACTCGTTGATCAGTCCCTCGGTGGACCAGGTGAGCGAGTACTTGAGCACGTTGTTCGGATGCTGCGGCAAGGCGCCGACGCGCAGCTTCACCGTGCGGACGTCCTCGAAATGCGTAATCAGCTCGTTCGCAGCGATGCTGATGAAGCCGGGCGCAAGTCCGCACTGCGGGACGAATGCGCGCCGGCTCCCGGCCGCGATGCGGCGCACCGCGCGCGTGACCTCGACATCCTCCGTCAGGTCGAAATAGTGCACGCCCGCCGCCCGCGCACCCTCCGCGACCGCGATATTGCAGTAATAGGGCAGACCCGAGATCACCGCATCGACCGGATGCGCATCGAGGTGGTGCTGAAGCGCCCCCGGCGCCATGGCATCGATGCTGAAGCTGCCGAGATGCGGGGAGCCGTGCGCTTTCGCGACCGCATCCGCCACGGCGCCGTCGAGGTCGGCGAGCTGCACTTCGTATGCGCCCGATTCCGCAAGCAGCCCCGAGATCAGAGCGCCGATCTTGCCGGCGCCGAGAATCAAAACCCGATGCATGCGATTCCCCCAAACCGTGAGGCGGGCTGTCGTCCCGAGGGCGGATGCGCCCAGAGGCGGTCGTGCCCCGAAAGGGGGCGAATTCTGCTCCCGCGGCCCCGCCGGCGCCAGCCTGCGGCCGGTTCGTGGTAGGCTCCGCGCCGCCCATTCGCACCGTCCCATGCGCAGTCCCGATCATTCGATGTCCTGGCATCCCGCGAGCTGGCAATCGAAGCCCGCCGAGCAACAGCCGCGCTACGATGACCCCGCTGCCCTCGAGCGCGTCGTCGCCCAACTCTCGCGCCTGCCGCCGATCGTCGTCTCCTGGGAAGTGGAGGCGCTGCGCGAGCGGCTCGCCGCCGCCCAGCGCGGTCAGGCATTCCTGCTTCAGGGCGGGGATTGCGCGGAGACCTTCGCCGACTGCGAATCGGACCAGATTGCAAAGAAGCTCAAGATTCTGCTGCAGATGAGCCTCGTGCTGCTGCACGGTCTGAAGAAGCCGATCATCCGCGTGGGGCGCATGGCTGGGCAGTATGCGAAGCCGCGCTCGGCGGAGGTCGAGACCCGCGATGGAGCGACTCTGCCCAGTTATCGCGGGGATCTCGTGAACCGGCCGGAGTTCACGCCGGAGGCGCGCGCCGCCGATCCGAGCCTGCTGCTGCGCGGCTACGAGCGCGCCGCGCTCACCCTCAATTTCGTGCGTGCGCTCGTTGCCGGCGGTTTTGCGGACCTGCACCACCCCGAGTACTGGGATCTCGGCTTCGTCAAGCACTCGCCCCTCAAGGAGACTTTTCGGCGCATCGCCGATTCGATCGCAGATTCGCTCGATTTCTTCGAGGGGCTCTCGGGATTGCCGGTGCACGAGGCGACGCAAGCGGGTTTTTACGCGAGCCACGAGGGTCTGCTGCTTCTTTACGAGCAGGCGCAGACGCGCTTCATTCCGCGCAAAGAGCGCTGGTACAACCTCTCGACCCACATGCCCTGGATCGGGATGCGCACCGCGCAGCTCAACGGCGCGCACATCGAATATTTCCGCGGCATCTCGAATCCGGTCGCCGTGAAGATCGGCTCGGCAATGGATGCTTCCTGGGCTCAGGGTCTCGTCGCGACGCTCAATCCGCAGAACGTACCAGGTAGACTCACATTCATTCACCGCTTCGGCGCAAAGGACCTCGAGACTCGGCTGCCGCCGCTCATCGAGGCGGTGCGACGCACGGGCCAGACCGTACTTTGGGTCTGTGACCCCATGCACGGCAACACAGAGACTACGAACGGCGGCATCAAAACGCGGCGCTTCGAGAATATCCTGAAGGAGATCGAGCTCGCATTCCGCATCCATGCGGAGCTCGGCTCTTATCTGGGCGGAGTGCACATCGAGCTCACGGGCGAGGACGTGACGGAATGCACGGGCGGTGCGCGCGGGCTCACCGAGGGAGACCTCCAGCGCGCGTACCGCTCGAGCGTCGATCCCCGGCTCAATTACGAGCAAGCGCTGGAGCTCGCGCTGCTCATCGCCGACCGCGCACGCAGCACGCGTCGCGCGCGCGTGTAGTCGTGCGCTACGAGCACATCGCTGTCCCTGCGGACGGCTCCAAGATCAGCGTCCATACGGACGGTACCCTCAGTGTCCCCGACCGGCCGATCATTCCTTTCATAGAGGGCGATGGCATCGGGATCGATGTGACGCCCGCAATGATCGGTGTGGTCGATGCGGCAGTCCGCAAAGCGTACGGGGAGCGCCGCGCCATTCGCTGGATGGAGGTGTACGCGGGGGCAAAGGCACATCGCATCACAGGCGACTGGCTGCCCGAGGAGACGCTGCACGCACTGCGCGATTTCGTGGTCTCGATCAAAGGTCCGCTCGAGACACCCGTCGGGGAAGGTATTCGCTCGCTCAACGTCGCCGTACGCCAGACGCTCGACTTGTACGCTTGCGTGCGGCCTATCCGGTACTTCCCCGGCGTGGCGAGCCCGCTCGCCGATGCGAGCCTCACCGACATGGTCGTCTTCCGCGAGAACACCGAAGACATCTACGCCGGTATCGAGTGGCCGGCCGGGTCTCCCGAGGTGATGAAGCTCATCGCATTCCTGCAGCACGAGCTCGGAGTGACGGGCATCCGCTTCCCCGCGAGCTCCGGAATCGGCATCAAGCCCGTCTCGAAGGAGGGCAGTCAGCGTCTGATCCGCAAGGCGATCCAGTACGCGATCGAGAACGACCGAGTCTCGGTGACGCTCGTCCACAAGGGCAATATCATGAAGTACACCGAGGGTGCATTCCGCACCTGGGGTTACCAGCTCGCCCGCGACGAGTTCGGCGCGCGCGAGATCGGCGGCGGGCCCTGGCTCGGCTTCGCGAACCCGCTCACGGGCTCGGAGATCGTCGTCAAGGATGTGATCGCGGACAACTTCCTGCAGCAGGTGCTCATGCGGCCGGAGGAATACGACGTGATCGCAACGCTCAATCTCAATGGGGACTACATCTCCGACGCGCTCGCCGCGCAGGTGGGCGGCATCGGCATCGCGCCAGGCGGAAACATCGGCGATGGCCCGGCGGTGTTCGAGGCGACGCACGGCACGGCTCCGGGTTTCGCGGGCAAGGACCGCGTCAACCCGGGCTCGCTCATTCTCTCGGCCGAGATGATGCTCCGCTACCTCAAATGGACCGAGGCGGCCGACCTCATCGTCAAAGGCGTCGCGCGCACGATCGCAAGCAAGGAGCTCACTTACGATCTCGCACGGCTGCGCGAGGCGATTCGCGTGCCGAAGCGCGAGCTCGCCGCGCGACGCAACGTGGAGGAGGTGATGCAGCGCCTCATCCCTGGAGCGAAGCTCATGAGCTGCTCGGGGTTCGCGGCCGCGATCGTGCGGCATATGGGGGATGGACAGGTGCGGTGAGTAAGTCGGGGACGGTCCGGGGTCGCGCAGTCGCGCAGCAGGGGAGGCTCCCTCGGGTCGATCGCTCCGATCGTTCGGTTTACGACCCGGACTGCACGCGCTGCCCGCGGCTCGCAGAATTCCTCGCGGAGTGCCACGCGCGCTATCCGACGTACTGGAGCCGGCCGGTCGCCTCGTTCGGCGATGCCGCTCCGCGAATCGTACTGGTCGGGCTCGCACCCGGGCTGCATGGCGCGAATCGCACCGGGCGCCCCTTCACGGGGGATTACGCCGGAATTCTGCTCTACGAGACGCTGTTCGAGCTCGGGCTCTCGACACGACGGGAGTCGACGAGCGCCACCGATCCTCTCGAGCTGCGAGGCGTGCGCATCGTCAACTCGGTCAAGTGCGTCCCGCCGGGCAACAAGCCGCTTCCCGATGAGATCCGCAATTGCAATGTCTATCTTTCCGCCGAGCTCGCGCGTCTAGCGAGCGCACGGGTGCTCGTCGCACTCGGGCGGATCGGGCACGATGCGGCGCTCAAAGCGCTCGGTCTGAAGCGCTCGGCGTATCCATTCACACACGGCGCCGAGCACCGCTTGGACGGCACGCGGCACCTGCTCGATTCCTACCACTGCAGCCGATACAACACCCAGACCGGGCGGCTGACGGCGACCATGTTTCGCGCCGTGGTCCGCCGGGCATGCGATCTCGCGGGCCTCGAGCACTGATCGCCGGAGCCGCCCATGGCTCGCGAGCCGCGACGGCGGCAGAATCGCGATCGTGAACGAGCGTGCATTCGATCCGAAGGAGTACGTTGCCTCGCTTCCGCGTCGCCCGGGCGTCTACCGGATGTACGACGCGGCGGGCGAGCTGCTCTATGTCGGCAAGGCGCGAAATCTCAAGGACCGCGTCGGCACCTATTTCGCGCCGAACAATGTCTCGCCCAAGGTGCAGGCGCTCGTCCAACAGATTCGCGGGATCGAGGTCACGGTCACGAATTCCGAGACCGAGGCGCTGCTGCTCGAGTACAACCTCATCAAGGAGCACAAGCCGCGCTTCAATGTCGTGCTACGCGATGACAAGAGCTTCCCGTACATCCACCTCGCGACCGACCACGACTACCCTCGGCTCGCGTTTTACCGCGGCCCGCGAAATCTCCCCGGGCGCTATTTCGGCCCTTTCCCGAGCGCAGGCGCCGTGCGCGAGACGCTGCAGAGCCTGCAGAAGCTCTTTCTGATCCGTAATTGCCGCGACACCTTCTTCGCGAATCGGAGCCGGCCCTGCCTGCAGCATCAAATCGGGCGCTGCTCGGCGCCGTGCGTCGGGCTCGTCTCCCGCGAAACATACGCCGAAGACGTCGCGAGCGCCGTGAAGGTGCTCGAGGGGCGCAGCGCCGATCTCAACGCTCAACTCGCGGTGCGCATGGAGGAGGCGGCCGGCCGGCTCGAGTTCGAGCGGGCCGCGCGGCTGCGCGATCAGCTCGCGGCGCTCAAGCACATCCAGGCGCAGCAGATCGTCACCGCCGAAGCCGAGCGGGACGCGGATGTGCTCGCGCTCGTCGGCGAGCCGGGCGAGTATGCCGTGAGCGTGATGCTCGTGCGCGGCGGGCGTAATCTCGGCACGACGAGCTACTTTCCGCGTGCGACGCTCGCCGAGCCCGAGGAAGCGCTGCGCTCGTTCATGCTGCAGTACTACGCCGGGCAAGACCCCGCCGTCGAGGTGCTCGTCGGCCGCGAGCTGCCCGATGCGGATTCGCTTGCCGATATTTTGCGCGAGCGCGCGGGCCACGAGGTTCGCATCCGCCACCCCCGCAGGGGAATGCCTTCGCGGTGGGTCGAGCTCGCACAGGAGAATGCGACGCAGGCGCTGCGCATGCGGCTCGCGCAGCGGCAGGGCGCAGAGGAAATGCTCGCGGCGCTCGCGGAGGCGCTCGATCTTCCGGAGCGACCCGCGAGGATCGAATGCTTCGATATCAGCCACACGGGCGGGGAAGGCACCGTCGCCTCCTGTGTCGTGTTCGATGGCGAAGGGCCACTCAAAAAGGAGTATCGGCGCTTCAATATCACGGGCATCACCCCGGGCGACGATTACGCCGCGCTCCACCAGGCGCTCGAGCGGCGCTACACGCGCATCCTCGGCGGCGAGGTACCGGTGCCCGATCTGCTACTCATCGACGGCGGCTCGGGACAAGTGGGCGAAGTGCACGCGGTGCTCGCCCAGCTCGGGTTCGGCGATCTCACGATCGTCGGCGTTGCGAAGGGCCCGGATCGCAGGCCGGGACAGGAGCGGCTGTTCATTTACGGCGCGGCCGCGCCGCGCGTGCTCGAGCCTCACTCCCCCGCGCTGCGTCTCATCCAGCGGGTGCGCGACGAGGCGCACCGCTTCGCGATCACCGGTCATCGTCGCCGCCGTGCGCGGCGCCACAACGAGTCGGTCCTCGAGACCATTCCCGGTCTCGGGCCCGCCAAAAGGCGCGCGCTTCTCAAGCATTTCGGCGGATTGCAGGGTGTGCTGAAGGCAGGTATGGCAGAATTCGAACAGGTCGAGGGAATCGGCGCATCGCTCGCGCGCATCATCTACGATCATCTGCATCCCGGCGCTTGAGCGTGCGCGCCGAAGTCGCTCGGAAGCCGAAGCTCAAGTTTTCAAAGCGCCCAACGTGGAAAGTTATCCTTCGCGCCCGGCACATGCCGCGGATTCCTGGACTCTGCCCAACGTCCTGACCTGGGTGCGAATTGCCGCGATCCCGCTCGTCGTGATCGCGTTCTATCTGCCCGCCTCCTGGTCGGACCCTGCCGCGGGCCTGATCTTCGCCGCGGCGGGAGTTACGGACTCGCTCGACGGTTATCTCGCGCGGCGGCTCGGGCAGACCACCCGCCTCGGCGCATTCCTCGATCCCGTTGCGGATAAGCTGATCGTCGCGACCGCGCTCGTGCTGCTTGTGAGCCGGGATCACCGACCGCTGATCGTTCTCACCGCCGCCGTCATCATCGGTCGCGAGATCGCGATCTCGGCCTTGCGCGAATGGATGGCGGAGCTCGGCAAGCGCCGCAAAGTCGCGGTCTCCATTCTCGGCAAGTACAAGACGATTCTGCAGATCGTCGGCCTCGCGATGATGCTGTACCGCCATCCGCTAGGTCCGTTGCCGCTATACCCGATCGGCGTCGCGCTTACGGTGCTTGCCGCGGCTCTCACGCTGATCTCGATGGTGATGTACTTGCGCGCGGCATGGCCGCACCTGAGAGAAGGGTAGTCTAGTCAAGTACTTAGGGATTGCACCTCATTTTTTTTCGAGCCGACGCCTGCGATGTAGAGGACCGACTCGGAGATGCCGTCCAACCCCAAGTCGCGCTCGATCAATGTGTCCCTCAGGGCGGCGGTGCTGAAGGGAGCCAGACCCAGCCTCGTTGCGGCGAGGCAGAAGGTCTGACACAGATGTCCCGTTTCGAGTAGGACGATCCGGTAAGCTCGAGCCTTCCCGTATTTCCACATGGTCCTCGCGAACACCGCCGTCATGATGAAAAGCGCGGCGGCCTGCGCAAAGTACGGCTGATCGGCGCAGTAGCGGCGCGCCATACTCGCCGTCGCTACGTGGGAGAGCCTCGCCAAGCTGTGAGCGCGGGCGCGATAGTGGTAAAGCCCCCGCTCGAGCCCTTCGATCCGCAAGGCCATGAGATAGACCTCCACCGGGTGTCTGGCACCGCCCGAAGGGCTGGTTTTGTAGGGAAGTCTCCCGAAGGCGCCGGCCTGAAGATATCCCTGGACTCCCCACGTCGATTGAAGCAGCGTCGAGATTGCATGCAACGATACGGCACTCTTGCCGAATTGCCGATGGGTACGTCTGGCATGCAGCGTCTCGAAGAATGCATCCCCGGAGCGCTCGTGCGGCGGCAGGCGGATGACTTCGAGTCCGAGAACGGTTTTGAATTGTGGCGGAGCCGGGCCCGAGGGAAGGAGCTTCATCTTGCGCGCGAGGGGCCAGTCCGCGCCGATGTAGGCGGCATCCTTGGTCATGAAATGAAAGCCACCTTCGGGAAGCCACGCTCTCCAGGATGATTCGAGCAGTCGGTCGCGCGCGCTACCGGCCGAGCCATGCTCGAGCAAGAGTTGCGCGTCGATCAACTTCAAAATCGCTGCGGCGACGCTTCGCGGGCTATACGCACGGAACTCCAGCAGCGCATCTTCGATGGTTCGCGGCTCGCAGAAGAAGCGAATCAGCTCCAGAGTGACCGGATTCGCCGCGAACGTCCTTCGGGTGAGGAAATTCGCGATCCGCAGCGCTCCGCTTTGCCAGTATGCAATCTGGCAGGATGCGCTTTGCAACCTCAACGAGGCTCGGGCCACCGCGCGAGTCCCGCACCTACTTCGGCCGGTGCAGGAATACCCACATGGACTTCACCTGCGACTGCAGGTCCTGCAATCCGGTGTGCAGTTCCAGGCGAGTGATGTCTCCGGCGCGGTGGCGCCCGAGCAGCCTCGTCGCCTCGGCTTTGGCGTTGCGCGACAGCTGCCTCAGTTCTCTGAGCTCAACATTCTGAGACTTGCCGGACCGTCGTTTCGTGCGCCGCGTGTTCGAAGCCATGTGCGAGTCCCTCCCGCTGTGGTTCGGAGTTCGATCGCCAATCTCATGCGACTCAGCAAAGCCGGGAACCTCCGGTCGCCGCGCAGGCTGCGAAGCAGAGGATCCGTCTTCAGGCCGAGCATTCCGGAATCGTGCGCTCGATAGGCGCGATCGAGCCATTGGAAGGCGTCGTCGGTCTCGCCGCGGAATGCGTGGACCGTGGCGATCTCGTAGGCGGCGGTGGGGCCGAAGCGGCTTGTCAGCGAATCGAGCGCGGCATCGGAGTCTTTGCGTCTGCCCATTCCCCAGTACACCATCGCGAGACCACCCAGTCGGTAGTCGTCGCTGCGCTCTTTCTCTATCGCCTGGAGCGCCTCGCCGAATCGGCGGAGTCGAAGCTGAGCGATGCCGACAGCGCTCTGCGCGCCGCCGAATTCGGGATGCATGCGTAAAAGGCTGAGCCGGCTCTGAAGGCACTCCTCGAGGCGGTCGGCCGCGCACAGCGCGATTCCGAGAGAGTTCAAGGTGCTCGGATCGAGCGGATTGCGCGCGAGCGCCTCCTGGTATTGTGCGACGGCTTCGCCGGCACTCCCGAGTACCAGCGCGAGGTCGCCCAGGGCGCCCGGAAGCAGTTCGAAGCGAGGGTCTATCGCGCGCACACGCTGCGTGTCCGCCTGCGCGGCCGCCCAATTCCACGCGACATTCATCTCGAACCCGGCTCGGGTGTAATACGCCCAGGCGAGCTTCGGATCGAGCCGGATCGCCCGCGCGAGCGCATCGGTGACTCGACTGCTCTGACTCGGCGATTGCGAGCCGCTCAGCACTTCCTGCACCAGGTACGCGCTCGCGAGACGGGCCCACGTCAGAGCGTAGCCGGGGTCGATGCCGATCGCCTGTCGATAGAGCTCGATGGCTCGTTCGGTATCTCGCGCTGTCAGGCGCGCCTTGAAGTAGTTTCCCTCCAGAACGAGGTCGTAAGCCCGAACATTCGGCACCGAGCGCGTGCCTCCCAACGTGCCGAGGAGAGCCACGCGCAGGGATTGTGAGACCTCCTCGGCAATCTCGTTCTGCACCTTGAAGATGTCGGGGAGAGTGCGATCGTAGCTCTGCGACCACAGGTCCACGCCGTCCGATGCGCGAATGAGCTGCGCGCTGATGCGCAACTGCTCGCCGTTCCTGCGGACGCTGCCCTCCAGAATGTGCGTGACCCCGAGCTTGCGGGCGATCGCGCGCACATCCTCGCTTCTGCCCTTGAATTGGAACGACGACGTGCGCGCGATCACCTTCAGATCGGCGCTGTGCACGAGGTGGTCTATGAGCTCCTCGGAGAGGCCTTCGGAGAAGTATTCCTCGTCCTTTTTCTGGCTCAAATCGATGAACGGCAGAACGGCGATCGACTTCTCTCCGGCCGCAGCGGTCGAAGCCATACCTATGTTGAGTGACCCCGCGCCACCTCGCACCAAAGCATAGGCCAGAGCGCCCGCGAGGAACACGGTCGCCGCGGCTGCGCCAAATCCCGTTCGATGCCGCAGAACGAATTTTGCGCCGCGATAGCCGAGGCGCGCCGGTCGGGCATCGACCGGCTCGCCGCTCAAGCTCCGTTGCAGATCATCGGCGAGCGCCGTGGCACTGTCGTAACGGTCCGAGAGTGGCTTTGCAAGTGCCTTGAGGGCGATCGCGTCCAGGTCGCCCTTGAGGCGACGAGCCAACCTGCGCTCCGTCGTGTCTCTCGTCGCCGCGGCACCGGGCCGGATGCGAGTGCTGGGGCGCCGCACCTCAACCTCGGCAATCGCGAGCTCGAGTTGCAGCATCGAGGTACCCCCCTCGAGCTGATAGGGGCGACTTCCGGTCAACAACTCGTAGAGAACCACGCCGAGCGAATAGACGTCACTTGCCGCGCCGACACGTTCTCCGCGTACCGACTCGGGGCTCGCATAGTCTGCGGTGAGCGCTCCACCGTAGCGCCGAGTGAGATCGGTTTTTGGGTCCTCCTCAACGAGCAGCTTTGCGATGCCGAAGTCGAGCAGCCGCACCTGTCCGGAAGCGGTGACCAGGATGTTCGAAGGTTTGATGTCGCGGTGGATGATCCGTTGCGTATGTGCGTACTGCACCGCATCGAGCACCTGCAAGAACACCTTCACGCGCTGTCGGACATCGAGCCGGTGAGCATCGCACCAGGTAGTCAGCGGCTCGCCAGCGACGTACTCCATCGCCAGGTATGGCAGTCCGTCGGAGCTCACGCCCGCGTCGTACAGGCGTGCGATGTTGGGATGCTCCAGAGCCGCCAAAATGTCGCGTTCCCGCCCGAACCGGCTCGCGAGGTCTGCGCGCAGCTGCAGCAGCATCGGGAGCTTCAAGGCCACCTCTCGCTTGAAAGCTCCGTCGGCCCGCTCGGCCAGCCACACCTCGGCCATTCCGCCTGCGCCGAGCAGCCGGATCAGCCGATAGGGGCCGACGGGATCACCCGGCCGGGGGCTCACCCGGATTCGCGAGATGCAGCTTCCGATGACTTCTGCAATCGGTTCGACCGAACCGTCTGAGGGCGATGCCGGCAGCAGCGCCTCGCGCAGCGCGTCCGCCAGGGAGCAGTATTCGGGAGAGAGCGCATCGAGCCAGCGCCGCCGTCCCTCGGCATCGAGCGGCAGCGCCTCATCGAGCAGGCGGCTCATGACTGCCATCTCGGGTATGGATAGGCTCATTGGCAGCTCGGCGCGGATTGCGCGCGCATCGATCGAGCTTCGCTCATCGCAGCGCCGCGGCGAGAATCAGCCGCGCCTTCTCCCAGTCGCGCTGCACGGTGCGGTCGCTGGTGCTCAGGGTTTCCGCAATCTCGCGGTCGCTATAGCCACCGAAGTAGCGCATCTGCGCGACCTCGGCGAGGCGAGGGTCCGCCTGCTCCAAATCCTCCAGAGCTTCATGAATTCTCAGTATCGTGGTCTCGTCCTCGGCCATGTCCCCGACGAGATGCGTCGACAGCGTCAGCGGTCGCGCCTCGCCACCGCGCTTCTGGGCGATCCGATCGCGTACGCTGTTCACGATCACGGAGCGCATCACCTGCGAGGCATAGGCAAAGAACGCCCTGCGGTCCCCGGCGCGCAGGGTGCCCGCGTTCACGAATCGCAAATAAGACTCGTGCACGAGGCCGGTGGTATCGAGCAGTGTGTTGCGTCCGCCGTCGCGCAGGCGCGATCGGGCTAGCCGGTGCAGCTCTGCATAGGCGGCTGCAAACAGCGCGTTGCGCGCTTCGGCATCACCCGCGTGGAGGCTACCGAGCAGCTCTGTGAGCTGATTCATCGAGTGCCTGCCCGTCATGGCGGGATGGACGCCATAACCTACACCCTGTGCGCGATCCGCGCCATGGCAGTCTCGATCGCACGCGGCAACGTCTCGATGCGCACGCTTGCGGCACTGCGATTCGACGGCCACATGAGGTGCCGTGGCGGAATCCGGCCGCAGATGGTGTCTGCATGAGCGAGGCAGCCGGCAAGCCTCGCCCGAAGAGCTCGGGCCGAGGGTCGGGGAGCCTCAACCCAGCCATGCCACCATCCAGCATCGAGGAGCAGACCATGAATACGATCGACACTTTCAAGCCCGTTCGAGGGCTTGTCGCAGCCGCGGTTCTTTGCGCGATTTCCGCAGGATTTGCGACGGTCGCGGCAGCGGCCGACTACACGGACGTGCGTTCAGTGACCGTGCAGTACGGGGATCTGAATCTCTCGAATCCGCAAGGCGCAGCTGCGCTCTACAGTCGGATAGTCGGCGCAGCTCACGAGGTGTGCGACCCCAGCAGCTCCGATCTCGCCTCCCGTGCGTCTGCACAAAAATGCGTGAACAAGGCGATCGCGCATGCGGTGAGCAGGGTCGGCCATCCCGAGTTGATCGCGATCTATATCGAGAAGACTCATCGGGCGCTGCCGACGACCGTTGCGGCCGTTCGCTGAGCGAGGATGGGCGGTGGCAAACGCCGCCGACACGCCACCGCCCATCGACCGAAGCAAGCATGCGTCATGCGGCAGGAAAGCGCCGGCGTCGCGACGAGACACAGTCCCAGCCGTGCCTTGACTTCGGCACGAGCGCACATACAATTCCGGCACCTCTCTCGAGCGGCGGGAGTAGCTCAGTTGGTAGAGCACAACCTTGCCAAGGTTGGGGTCGCGGGTTCGAGTCCCGTTTCCCGCTCCGACAGTTCAAAGGGTTACGTCTAACGAATTCCCTTCATACGGAATCTGTACGGAAAGCCG
>DATNFW010000014.1:0-61841 GCA_035606175.1 Steroidobacteraceae bacterium
GAAGCTCCTGCTAGCCCATGGTGCCGACCCGAAGCTCTACCAGGCCGATGATCAGACGCCGATGATGGCGGCCTTGAGCGGCCGTGGCGCCTTCGGTGGCGGCGGCGCGAACAACCCGCGCGGGGCGATGGCGGTGCTCAACGTGCTGCACGCTGCGGGCACGGACGTGAACGTCATGTCCATTCAGCACCACCTGCTGCGCACCCGCGGCGGCACGGTGCTGCACTTCGCGGTACGCGCCGGCTTGCCGCAGGCCGTGAAGCTGCTTCTATCCTGGGGCGTCGATGTGAACGCCAAGGATATGGACGGTCTCACCGCACTCGACTACGCGATGGGGCGGGGCTACGTTCCCTTCCTGCAGCAGCGCAAGCCGCCGCGGCTCGACATTGCGAAGATATTGCGCACCGGCGGTGCGGACGTGCAACTCGCTCAGATCCCGAACTGGCCGCCCGTGGGCCCGCCGATCGGCTACGAGGCGACGATCTGGCCGCTCCAGCCGAGCGACGGCTACAAGGCCGCAAGCACGCAATATCCGCCCATGTATCCACCCGGCTCCTCACCCCCTGGGGCGCCGGCCGTGGCAAAAGCACATTAGGCCGGGCGAGGCCAGGAGGGGCTCGAGGATGTCTTTGCTGTCGCGCCGCCGTTTCGTGAACGGCGGCCTCAATGCGCTGGGCGCTGCCTGCGCATCAAGCGCTCTCGCACCTATCGAGGCGTTCGCTTCGAGCGCTGTGGACATCACCTCCACGGCGCTCACGTCGAAGGACATGGGGGCACTCACGCTCTTGCAGGGCGCGGGCTGCAACGTCGTGGCTCTGCCGGGGCCCGAGGGTGCACTGATGATCGACGGCGGCCTCGGGGCGCACTCCAAGGCGCTGCTCGAGGCCATGAAGCGAGCGACAGGTGCGCGTCGGGTCGCCACGCTCATCAACACTCACTGGCATCCGGAACAGACGGGCTCGAACGAAGCCGTCGGTCGGGCGGGCGGCCTGATCATCGCGCACGAGGTCACGCGGCTCTACGAGGGACGCAAGGCGTATTCAACCTGCTTCAAAGGGACCTACGGACCGCTCCCGCAAAAGGCGCGCGCCACGAAGACGACGCGTACTACGGGCTCGCTCGAGTTCGCGGGCCAGCACATCGAATACGGCTACTTGCCGGCTGCGCACACGGACGGGGATCTGTACATCCATTTCCCGGATCACAATCTGCTCGTGGCCGGCGGCCCGGTCGAGGGCAACAGCTGGCCCGTGCTCGACATTCACAACGGCGGTTGGCTCGGTGGACTGGTGCGGGCATACGAGCAGCTCGCGACGCTCGTCAAGCCCGACACCCGTGTGGTGCCGGCCAACGGCAAGCTGGTCACCGGCGCCGACATCGTGCGTTATCGCGGTATCTACGAGGCGCTCTTCAAGCAGATGTTCGTGTTCTTCAACAAAGGCTTCGGTCCTACCGATGCCGTAGCTGCACGCCCGCTCAAGGAGCACGAGGAGGAGCTGGGCGACGCGTCGAATTTCGTTTATTACGCGTATCGCAGTCTGCTGCAGGCCTACGTACCCGACTAGACGATGTGCACGCCGAGCTCGTAGGCGTGCTCGACGAGCCCCGGATAGGCGTTCGCGACGAATAGCGTCGGGTCGCCCCACGCGGCGTCGAACTCCTTCGTCGCACCGTCGGCGAGCATTTCCTGCACGCTCAAGCCTTGTGCGAGCAAATGCGATAATTTCAGCTTGACCGCGACGAGCATCGCGTGTTCGCGTTCGAGGTCCGAGCGGGTTTGGACCGGCCCCGAGCCGGGCACGATCCGGGTGCCGGCGCCGCTCAGACTCATCAATGTTTGAGTCGCGTTCACCGTGCCGCCGATCCAGCCGTCGGTGCAATAGTCGATAATCGGATAAGCGCCCACGGAAACCACATCGCCGGCGACGAGCACGTCCGCCTTGCGGAAAAATACGTAGCTGTCGCCATCCGTGTGCGCCTGGGGCATGTAGCCGTAGTCGATCGTCTCGCCGCCGAACTCGAGGCTGCCCGTCGTGTAGAACGTTTTGTTGGGACGGGCCGCTTTCGGCAGGGGCTGGTACAGGCGGTGCTGCCACTTCTCGTTGATCACGGTGCCGAGCCAGAGCCGCGTGTTCTCGTGCGAGAGGATGCGGGCGCCTGCGGGACCGAGCGTCCGGTTGGAGCCCGTGTGCTCCCAGTGCCAGTGCGTGTTGAAAAGCAGATCCACGCTCGAGCGCCCCGTGTGCTCGCGCACGAGCCGGAGCACGTCCCTCGAGCGCTCGGGCGAGCCGCCGTCGACGAGCAGCACGCCCGCGGGCGAGTCGAACACCGTGACGTTGCCGCCGCCTCCGCGGATCAGGGACAGCCGACCACCGAGTGAAGTGAGGGTGAGCTCGTGCGCATCGGGCTTCACGGAGCGCGGAGCCGAGTGCGGTGACGGGGCCGGGTCCGGTGATGGAGCCGATCGCGGTGAGGCTTCGCCGCGGCCGGCGAGCAACACGGCTCCCGCCGTTGCTGCTGTCGCCTCGCGTAGGAAATCGCGTCGATGCATGGCGAACCTAGCCTCAGCGCGCCGCGCCGGCCTCGGCGACGGGTGCGTCAACGCGAGCCGAGGTGGGGATACTTGCCGCTGCGGGGGCGCCTGCCGCTGCCATCAGGGCTCTGAGGAGCGCGGCCGTCTGCGGGTGGGGCTCCGAGAACGATCGCCCGGAGCTGCTCGCGCTGCCCTGGGCGATGTCGGCGGCCGTACGTCCGCGGGTATCTTTCACGAAAAGATCGGCATGGTGCGAGGCGAGCGCTCGGACGACATCGCTCCAGCCCCACGTGGCGGCGCCGAAGAGCGCCGTCTGCCCGACGCGATCGCGTCCGTTGATCTGCGCGCCGGAGGCAAGGAGGAGCTCGACGGCTTCGACCGCCTGCGCCTCGGTCTTGTAGCGGCCACGGGTGTCGATTCTCGAGGAGCCGTTGCCCGCGGCTGCCATGAGCGGCGTGATGCCGCTCTCGTTCGGCAGATCGGGATTGGCACCGTGGGCGAGGAGCAGGCGCATGGCCGGCATGTCCCCGGCCTTCGCGGCTCTGAGGAGTGGCGTCGTGCCGATCGTCAGCATTGCGTCCGCTCCTCGATCGTCGCGCAGCGAGCGGTAGGGCGGGAACAGCTTCAACTGCAGATTCGGGTTGGCACCGGCCGCAAGCAGCATCCGGATCAGCTCGAGGCTGGAAGTCCGGTCGAGCGAAGGTCGATCCGCGCGACCGCCGACCGGCAGAGTGTCGACGTCGACTGCCTCGTAAAGCGGAGAGCGGCCCCAGATATCCCAGCGATCGACGTCGGCCCCTGCTTGAACGAGGTATGCCGCCACGTCGAAATTCAAATTTAGCACCGCCTCGAGCATCGGTGTCACGCCGTCGGGGTCCGGCAGGTTCTTGTCGGCTCCGGCGCGCACGAGAATTCGCACGCAGTCGGTGCAGCCGACCCGCGCAGCGTACAGCAGCGGCGTAAACCCGCCGGATGGCCGCGCCTGGCGACGCGGCTCTACAGTTACCTGGCGCTCCCAGTGATTGACGTGCGAGCGCGCATCGACCTGCGCACCGTGCTCGACGAGCAGCCGCACCATCGCCGGCTGATTCTCGGCTGCGGCCCACATGAGCGGGGTCTGCTCGCGCCAGCGCTCCCTCGCGTTGACGTTCGCGCCGTGCTCGATCAAGAGCCGCGCCGCCGCGATATTGCTCGTACGCGCGAGGATCATGAGCGCGGACTGACCGTCGGCATTGGCCGACTCCACGTTTGCGCCCGCTTTCAGCAAGTCGCGAATGACGCGCGCGTCGCCCACGGTCGCCGCCTCGGAGAGGGGAGTCGAGCCGTAGTCGTTTTTCGCGTTTGCATCGGCGCCCGCTGCGATCAGCCGCTCGATGAGCGGCACATCGTCGCGATAGACGGCCCAGTGGAGTGCGGTGGTGCCGTCCGCGGTGTGCTGATTCACGTTCACTTTCGGGTGGGCGGCGAGGAGCGCGAGCGCTGCGGCCGAATCCCCGGCCCGCGCCGCATAGACGAGCGGAGCGGGGGGCTCGGCGGCGTCGACGACTGGGCGCGCAGACTCATTCGCCGTTGCGGCGGCCGATCCGGCCGTAGCCGATGCATCGGCGGCCTTACCGGGGGTGCCGTCGGCGTGCGCGCTGCCGAGCGCAGCGACGCCCGCGGCGGAAAGTACCGCAGCGGCGATCACGGTGCGGAGGCCTCGGCGGCTGGGCAAGTCTCCGGGAGCACGCTCGGGCACGGTCTCAGATCTCCTCGATGACCCCGGTGCTGTCGCCCACCCTCTCGACGGGCACGCCGGCGCGCTGCAGAAGCGTCAAATGAACATTGGCGAGCGGCGTGCGCTCGGGGAAGTCGATGTGCTTGCCGCCCTTGAGCCGCCCGCAACCCCCGCCGACGATTGCCGTCGGCAGCGGGTATTGATTGTGCATGTTGCTGTTCGCCATGTTCGAGCCGTAAAGCATTATCGAATGATCGAGCATGCTGCCCTCGCCATCCTGCATGGCGGCGAGCTTGCCGAGGAAGCGTGCGAATGCTTCGGAGTGGTAGCGCTGAATTTTCGAGAGCCGCGCTTTCTTGGCCGGGTCCTCGCCATGGTGCGAGACGGCGTGGAAAGCATCCGGCACGCCGATCCAGTCGTACGTCTGCTCGCTCACCTCCGGTGCAATCATGAAGCTCTGCACTCGGGTGAGATTGCCCTGGTAGGCGAGCGCCATGAGATCGAACATCAGATTGAGCAGTTCTGGGAAATTGTCGGATATCGCTCCCGGCACATCCGGCAGATGCAGCTTCGAGACATCACCGTGTGAGGCGTTGTGCACGCGCCGCTCGACCTCGCGGACGCTCTCGAGATAGTCGCTGAGTGTCGCGCGATCGCGCGGGCCGAGCGTGCCCTCGAGCGAATTCGCCTCGCTCGAGATCATATCGAGCAGACTCGAGGTCTGGCGCGCGTTGAAGCTGCGCTCGGAGGCGGAGTCGCCCTGCCCGAAGAGTCGCAGGAAGAGATTGCGCGGATTGTTCTCGATCGGCAGCGGCGTCGAGGGCGTGCTGAAGGAGAGCGTACTCGTGTAAGTACAGCCGAAGCCGCGCTCGCAGGCGCTGCCCGTCCCGCGCCCCTGAGCCGTCGCGACTTCGAGTGAGGGGTAGGGGGTGTCCTGGCCAATGTGGCGGGCGGCCATTTGATCGACAGTCACGGCCATGTAGGGCGTCACTCCCTCACGTGGATGCACGCAAGAGAGCCATGTCGCAGGGACGAGCGCATGAACCGACCGACTCTCGGCCGGTTTGTTGCCGATGTTGCTCACGACGGTGAGCTGATTGCGGAATGGGGCGAGCGGCTCGAGAATGAATTTCAGATCGAAGTCATGTCCGACCCGCTCGGGTTTCCAACGCTCGATAACCGCACCGTGGGGAAAGTAGAAAAACCCCATCTTGACCTTCGGAGCGGCGGCCGTGTTCGCGAGCGCCGTGCCGGCAGGCAACATGGCATCGAGCAGCGGCAAGGAGATCGAGGCGCCCGCACCGCGCAGCACCGTGCGGCGTGACAGATGTTTCTTCGTTAGAAAGTGCATGGTCAGCTCCTCGATCTGACTGCGGGGCGGTTCGCGTCCGCCTGCCGGGTCGCCGCCGGCAGCGGCGGAATTTCCTTCATTCGGAAGGCGGGCGCCGCAACGATGCCCTGAACGATCGACTCGAATGTGTAGCCGTGCACGGCGGAGTCGCGGACGATTGCGCGCACCACCGGCATGTCGTGAAAGGTGAGACCCCGGCCGAGCGCGAAGATCATGAGCTTCTCGGTGAGCGTCTGCACGAACTGCGCGGGACGCTCGAGGAGAGCCTCGCGGAGCTCCGCTGGACTTTTGACGAGCGTGCCATCGGCGAGGCGTCCGCTCGCATCGATCGGACTTCCCGCATCGCGGTCGGTCACGCGCCAGCCGCCGACCACATCGTAGTTCTCGAGTGCAAATCCGAGCGGGTCGAGAATCCCGTGACAGGCATTGCACGAGGGGTTCGTACGGTGGTGCTCGAGCCGCTCGCGAACGGTCATGACTTTCTGGCCCGGTGCAGACTCGATGAGCGTCGGCACTCCGGGCGGCGGTGAGGTCGGGGGCGTGCCCGTCAGCGTCTCGAGGATCCACGCGCCGCGCAGCACCGGCGAGGTACGGTTGCCGTAGGAGGTGGCCATCAGCACCGCCCCTTTGCCTAGCAGGCCCCAACGATTCGGGTCCGTCAGGCGCACCGGGCGGAACTGCGCACCTTGAACGTTCGGCACGCCGTACTCGCGCGCGACGCGCTCGTTGAGGAAGGTACGATCGGAGGAAAGCAGCTCGAGCACGCTGCGATGCGAGCGCAGGATGCTATCGAGGAACAGCCGCATCTCCTCGCGGTAGCCGTCGCGCAGGTTGGAATCGAATTTCGGATAGAGCATGGGCGTCGGCTGGACGCTCGCGAGCTTGTCCACGCCGAGCCACTCGAAGGCGAAGCTCGTCACGAGCGACTCCGAGCGCGGGTCTGCCAGCATGCGATCGACCTGCCGGGCGAGCTCGTGCGGATCGTGCAACCGATTCGCCGCGGCGAGGCGGATCAGCTCCTCATCCGGACCCTCGCTCCACAGGAAGAACGCGAGCCGCGAGGCGAGCGACACATCATCGACCGCCAACAGCGTGCCGGGCCGGGCGCCGGGCGGCACCGACTCGGCGCGATAGAGGAACTTCGTGCTCGAGAGAATCGCAGTCAGGCCGCTCTCTATGCCCGCATCGAAGTTTCCGCCCGCCTGCCGTCCGAGCTCGTAGAAGCTCATGAGCGGGTGCAGATCGGCATCGGTCACGGGGCGGCGGAAGGCGAGCATTGCAAGCCGCGCAAGGATGCGCCGCGCGCAGGGCGTTTCGTCCGCCTGCGATGCGGGGTGGCAGATGAAGATCCGGCGGCGGCTCTCGGTGTCGCCGACGCCGGTGACGTGGAATGGACCCGAGATCTCAACTCCAGGGATCGTGGGATAACGCTCCATCTCGGGGAGCTCGGCGATCGGCTGCAGGGGCGAATCGGACTCGGCGAGAGAGCGCTCGATGAATGAGACACCGACGCGGTGCAGACCGGCATCGACGTGCACGCGGATATGTTTGAAGCGAGCCTCGATCGCGCCGGATGCCTCGGCTTGATGCTGATCGACCGCCTTCAGGTCCTCAGGACCGCCAAACGAGCGCTCGAATACGCGCACGCCGTCGATCGTCAGGATGACGGTATGCGGCAGATCGATCTTGGTGATGTATCCGCCGCCGAACAAGTCGAAATCGCCGATGCTGAGCTCATACTCGCCGTCCGCGGGAAAATAATGCTGAACGAGCATGCCGCCGCGCGTGCCGAGGGGCAGGCCGTCGATGTGCTCGAACTGATCGGCATCGCGATCGGCGCGGTACTGGACGGTGCTCGCCTTCGCATCCATGCGGCCGACCGCTAGCCGGCTCACCGTGCGCGCGGCGCGAATGTATTGCTCGAGGAAAGTCGGCGAGACCCGCAGTACCGCAGCGACATCATCGAAGCCGTCGCTCGCGACATCTGCCGGCAGAAGCGACTCGACATCCACTTGGAGACCGAGCAGCGCTTCGATCTCGCGCGCGTACTCGGTGCGGTTGAGACGATGAATGCCGACGAAACCGGGGTCCGGATGCGCGGCCGCTGCCTGGTCGAGACGGCCCTCGAGCCACGAGACGAACGCATCGACGGAGCGCTGGTCGGGCTGGGGGTTGCCCGGCGGGGGCATCAGGCGCCCCTGGAGCTTCTCGACCGCCGCCTCCCAGGTCTTGGCATCTTCGGCGATGGCGGTGGGCGACATCGTGTCGAACGCGACTCCGCCCGCCCAGTCAATGCTGTTGTGACATTTCGTGCAGCGCTTCTCGAGCAGCGACCATTGCGGCGGCCGCGCGGCCTGCGCCAATGCGGGTCCCGCCCCGCAGACGAATGCGGCGAGGCCCAGCAGAACGGCGATCAACGTGTTGTTTCGACGGTCGCTCACCAGCGCCCTCCCCGACGCGAATGGCGCAACGGCTCGATGATTCCATAGTTCCGCCGCATGCACCACTTGAGCTCGGCCATCAACGCCGATCGGCCGAGGAGGCCGCGGCGGCCGGGGTGGCCGGTGTGGTCGGCGTGGCCGGGGTGGCCGCGGTGGCCGACGTGGCTGAGGCGGCTGCGGATGAGGGAGGTGAGGCCTGAGCGGTCTGCGCGATCCAGTCCTCGACCACGCGCGCGAGCACATCGAGCGGCAGCGATCCACTCCCGAGGACCACGTCGTGGAATTGCCTGATGTCGAAGCGGCTGCCGAGCCGGTGCTCGGCCTCTGCACGCAAACGCTGGATTTCGATCTCGCCCACCATGTACGAAAGGGCCTGGCCGGGCCAGGCGATGTAGCGATCCACCTCCGTGCCGATGTTCTGATCGCTGAGGGCCGTGTTCTGCTGCAACATCGCGACGGCCTGGGCTCGCGTCATGCCGTACTCGTGGATACCGGTGTCGACGACCAGACGCACCGCGCGCCACATCTGATACGAGAGCGCGCCGAAGCGCTTGTACGGGTTGTCGTACAAGCCCATCTCGCCACAGAGCGTCTCGGTGTAGAGCGCCCAGCCCTCCCCGTACGCGTTGTAATACGTAAAGCGGCGGAACGCCGGCAGGTCGCGCAGCTCCGCGGCGAGCGAAAGCTGCAGTGCATGACCCGGCCTGCCCTCGTGGCACGTGAGCACGGGGATCTCGTAGATCGGTCGCGTTTCGGGTTTGTAGAGATTGACCGACATATAGGCGGGGCGGCTGCCGTCGGCCGCCGGGTCGTCCGAGTATGCGGGATACGTGTTGGGCGCCTGATCGGCCGGGATGGGCCGCACGCCCCAGGGAATGCGCGGAAGGCGTCCGAATTCTTTCACCAGAAGCGGATCGATCGTCTTCGCCTCCGCCTTGTACGCCTCGAGCAGCTGCGCCGGATCGTTGTAGTGGAAGTGCGGGTCGGTGCGCAGATAGTGCAAGAAATCCTTCAAGGACCCGTGAAAGCCGGCGTCATTGAGGGCGGTGAGCATCTGCCGATGAATCTGCGCCATGCGCTCGACGCCGAGCGCGTGGACCTGGGCCGGGCTCATCGACGTCGTCGTGAAGTGATGGACGAGATATCCGTAATAGGCCTTCCCATCGGGCAGCGTCGTCACCGCGAGCGCCGTGCGTGCGTGCGGCACGTAGGTCGTGGCGAAGAATCGCTGCATGCGTTTGAACGCCGGGATCACGACGGAGGAGACCGCCGAGCGGGCACGCTCCTCGAGCTGCCGCGCGGCCGTCGGGTCGATCGACGGCAGGAGCTTGCGGAACGGAGAATAGAATGTGCTCTGCTCGGGGTCTGGAACGATGTTGTCGGCAATCTGCGGCACGATGCGCTCGACGACGACGCGCGGAAGCGTGCGCTCCTCCTTTACGCCCTCCTCGAGGAGCGCGAGCGTCTGATCCATGTAGGCGCCGAAGCGCTCGAGGCGGCTGACCCAGGCTGCGTAATCACCGAGCGTTGCGAACCGCAGCGACTGGGTGAGGTCCCCGGAGGTCTGGATGCCGTCGAGCTGATTGAGCGGAAAGAGATACTCGTGGAATCCCCACGAGCTCACCCGGTCGCGATAGTTCCACTGGAAGAGATCGTAATCGAGCTGCTCTGCCGGGGGTAAGGCGGCACGGTCGATGCGCGCGAGCGCAGCGAGGGCGGCGAGGTCCGCGCGGTGCGAGTCGGCGACGGCGGCGAGGGAGCGGTCGGGCCAGCGATCGTCGTAGCTGTGATCGCCGCGGAGCGAGGCGGCGACGGGATCCTCGCTTTCCGCGCGCTGCCATTCGCGATCAAACAGCGCATGCAGCGCGGCCACTTCCTTCGCCGAGCGCTCCCGTGCCGCGCGGGAATGAGCTGCGGGTGCGCCCGCAGCGGGCGCAGCGGGCGCGGCGGAGACGGGCGCGAAAGCGGACACGGTGAGCGTCAGGCAGGCAAGGGCTGCGAGGCAAGGGAGCGGCCTCGGGCGGTCGTTTCGCATGGCAGGCACCTCGTTGCGGAGCGGCTATGATGCCCCGAATCGTCGCAAGCGGCAGGGGCAACGCTCATCGGGGCAGCGGATGCGAGCATCGGCCGTGAACTGCTGCCTGAGGATTGCATCACATTTCCCGCGGTGACGAGCGCATAGGCTCCGCAACTCAGAAGGGGGCAGGGTGCCCCCCGCGATGCGAGCATGAACGCTCCTGCCCTTCCCAATCGACTGCTGCCCTTTTCGCTGCATTTCTATCGCCAGTTCCTCTGGGGATGTCTGGGTCTCACGTTGTTCCCGGTGCTCGGGCGCGCCGTGTTCGCCTCGATCCCCTATGCGACCAAGCGCTTGATCGACACCGCCCTCGCGCTTCACGGGCCGTCACTCGAGGCGACTCGCGCGCTGCGCGGGCCGTTTCTGCTCTTCGCGGCGCTCGTTGCCGCCCGCTTCCTGCTCGATGCGGCGATGTGGTTCTGCTCGTACAACACCCGCTCGCCGATGCTCGTGCGCATCAAGGAGGAAGTCTTCGCGCACGCGCAGCGCCTCTCGCCTGCGTATTTCGAGAGCACACTCTCCGGCAAGATCGCACACCGCACCGTGCTGCTGCCGGATCAGGTGCTCACGCTGTTCGACATGATGGTGTTCGACTTCATTCCGAGCGCGATGTACTTCGTGTTCGTCGCTGCGTTTTTCTATGTGGCGAGCCCGCTGTTCTGCGGGGCAGCCGCGGCAGGTGTCGTCATCTACTTCTCCGGCAGCCTCCTGCTCGGGCGCGAGTGCGCGCGGCGCGCTGCCATGAACAACGAAGCGCGTGCCGCCGTGACCGGCCGCATCGTCGATGTCATCACGAACATCCGCAACGTGTTCTGCTTCGCGAATCAGACGACTGAGGATCGCGAGCTCGAAGGCTTCACCGGCGAGGAGCGGGACCGGCGCATGGCGCTCTATCGCGCGGTGGTGCGCCTGCGCTGCTCGCAGTATGCGATGGACATTCTGATGTGGCTCGGCTTCGTAGCCGGCGCGCTCTATGCGTGGGTGCACGGCGCGATGAGCGCTGGCGATTTCGTGATGGTCACGACGCTCACCGGCTCTTTGCTGCAGACCGCCTACAACCTCGGCCAGCGCATCCCGGATTTCTACGATCAGCTCGGCTCTGCAAGGGAGAGCATCGCGACGCTGATCGTGCCTGCGACGGTGCAGGACCGCCCCGCCGCCGGAGAGCTTCTCGTCGAGCGGGGCGCGATCCACTTCGATCGGGTCGCCTTCGCCTACGAGCCGCCCGGACAGGGTAAGGGGGCGCGGAACATCGTGCACGACTTCGAGCTCGCAATCCCGCCCGGCCAGCGAGTCGGGCTCGTCGGTCCGAGCGGGGCGGGCAAGACGACCTTGATGGCGCTTCTGTTACGGCTGCACGATGTGACGGCGGGCGCGATCCGGATCGATGGCCAGGACATCCGGGAGGTGAGGCAGGAGAGCCTGCGCGCGGCGCTCGGCCTCATTCCTCAGGACACGAGCCTCTTTCATCGCACTCTTCTCGAGAACATCCGCTACGGACGCCCCGGCGCCTGCGAAGAGGAGGTCGTGGCCGCGGCCAAGCGCGCCCACGCGCACGAGTTCATCGTCGAGCTCGAGCACGGCTATCACACCCTCGTCGGCGAGCGCGGCATCAAGCTCTCGGGCGGCCAGCGCCAGAGGATCGCGATCGCCCGGGCGATCCTGCGCAATGCGCCGATCCTGCTGCTCGATGAGGCGACGAGCGCGCTCGACAGCCATAGCGAGCAGATGATCCAGAGGGCGATGCGCGAGGCGATGGCGGGTAAGACCGTGATCGCCATTGCACATCGGCTGAGCACCGTCATGGACATGGATCGGCTGATCGTGCTCGACCGCGGCCACATCGTCGCCGACGGCACGCACGAGGAGCTGCTGGTGCAGGGCGGCCTGTACGCCGAGCTCTGGCGCAAGCAGTCGGGCCAGGTGGGTCCGCCAGCAACCCGGGCCCTGCGTCCCGCGGAACCGGAAGAGGAGGAAGAGGCGAAGGAAGTCGCACTCGCGGACGCGGACTCCCGCCGGATCGGGTTCGCCGCCGCACGCCCATAAAGGACGGCAGCCGGCGCGTACCGAGCGCGACTCGTGTCGCGGCCCGTGTCGCGGCACGGGCATTTTGCGGCCGCAGGAGTCATGCGGCATCATGCCGCGCAGGCAACGGGAGATAAGCCATGTGCGACAACGATGCATTCGATGACATGGTCAAGTATGGGTCGAACGCCGGGTCGGTCACGCGCCGGCAGTTCGGCGCGCTCGGCGTCGGTGCGGGGGTCGTCTCGCTGCTGCCGCTCGCCGCGGAGGCGGCGGACGTGAAGGGTCAGGATGTCGACATCCATACGCCGGATGGGACCTGCGATGCGTACTTCGCGCATCCATCGAGCGGGCGCCATCCCGCGGTGCTCGTGTGGCCGGACATCTTCGGGTTGCGGCCCGCATTCAAGCAGATGGGCCGGCGCCTTGCCGCCTCGGGCTATGCGGTGCTCACCATCAACCCGTTCTATCGCAAGAAGAAGGCGCCGACTGCACCGCCGAATCCCGATTTCAGCGACCCTGCGACGCGCAATGCGCTCGTCTCGCTGATGAACTCATTGACCGCGGAGACGACGCTCACCGATGCGCACGCTTTCGTGCCGTGGCTCGATCAGCAGCCCTCGGTCGATACCCATCGGAAGATGGCGACGACCGGTTATTGCATGGGCGGCCCATTCGTGTTCCGCACGGCGGCGGCATTTCCCGAGCGGATCGGCGCGGGAGCGACATTCCACGGGGCTGCGCTCGTCACGAAGAACCCGGACAGTCCTCACTTGCTCATTCCCAAGATCAAAGCGCCCTTCCTGGTGGCGATTGCGGAGAGCGACGACAAGCAGCAGCCGGAGGCGAAGGATGTACTGGGTGCAGCCTTCTCGAAGGCCGGGATCCCCGCCGTGGTCGAAGTCTGTGTCGGAACGAAGCACGGCTGGTGTCCGCCGGATTCGCGCGTGTACAACCATGACCAGGCGGAGTGGGCGTGGAACGCAGCGCTCGGAGTCTTCAGGACGGCACTCGCTTGAGGCACGGCGTGTGAGCGGGCCCGTGTGAGCGATGCCGCACGCCAGCGCGCCGAGCGCGTACACAGGCTGCGCGCACTCGATGCGTGTGCGGTGAGCGATGCGCTCGATCGCCTCAAGCTCGCCGGCGTCGAGCCGAATGTCCCACAGCAGTCCGGCAGCGGCCGCATTGCCGGGGCGATCGTCACACTGAGTGTCGGAACCGGCACGCCGCCGCCCGGACCACCACGCCATCTCGGGACATCCGCGATCGAGTCCGCGAGCGCCGATCACGTCATCGTGATCGCGCAACGCTCGGGAATCGATGCCGGCTGCTGGGGTGGGCTGCTCACGCTCGCTGCGCGATTGAAGGGCGTGGCAGGGGTGATCGCCGATGGACCCGTACGGGACATCGATGAGGCTCAGGCGCACGCATTTCCGCTCTTCACTCGCGTGCTCACGACGCGCACGGCCCGTGGCCGCGTGGTCGAGCTCGGGACGAACGTGCGGATCGATCCGTGGGGGCACCCTGTCGAGGCCGAGGACTTCGTCATCGCCGATCGCAGCGGTGTGGCTTTCATCGCGCTGAAGAATATCGACCGGGTGCTCGAAGCCGCCGAGGCGATTGCGGCGCGCGAGTTGCGCATGGCAGAGGCACTGCGCTCGGGCGGTGCACCGACCGCGGTTCTGGCCGGCAACTATGAGAACATGCTGAAGGGCTGATCAGTCTGCCTGGGACGCTGCCGCTACCATCTCCTGGTACGCATCGGCCAATGCAAGCAGAGACTCGCTGCAGCGAACGTTCGTCGAGGAGCCGTGCATCAGGGCGAGCGACTTGGGTTTGAGTGCGGAGAGGCTCCGAATCGTCTTCGCGGTCGTCGCGCATAGCGCCGTCGCATGAAACAGATTCTCGGCCGCGATCGCCGGACCGACGATGTCGTCGGCGGTAAGCGGTGGGCAGCGGCCTGTGTGCGTGAACAGATCGCCGCACAGAAGAGTCTCCGTCGACTCCTCAAACAGAACCCGCGCCTCCCAGCCGTGGGGCACATGGGGGGTGTCGATGTGCCGCACGCGCTTGCCCCCCAGGTCGATCACTTCCCCATCGGCGAGTCGCCGCGGGGTTCGGTCGCAGAGGTCATCCAGCGAGACCATGCAGCCGAGCGCACCGTGCGCGACCTGCGCTCGAGGTGCAGCCGCGAGAAATTGATTCATTGCCCCACATTCATCGGACTCGATATGACCGAAGGTGATCCAGCGAAGCCGCTCGAGCGGAATGAGTCGTCCGATCGCCTCCGCGACGAGCGGGAACATCCGCCGCGGGCCGGTGTGAAACAGCAGCGGCTCATCGGCATCCACCAGGAATTGATTGAACGTGAAGCCGCCGGGCGCGGCGTCCGCAACGTACGTCGAGAGGCGATAGATACGATCCGCGATCTCATGAGTATCGGTCTGCACGCTGCTTCTCCTGCAAAAATGATTCGCTCGTTATCCGTGCTCAGGCCCAGTCGAAGGAGCGCGTGAGCGCCTTCTGCCACGATCGGTACAGCTGCTCGCGGCGTTCGGCGCTCATCGCCGGTGTCCAGCGCCTCGCGATCTGCACGTTCCCTCTCAGCTCGTCGCAGTGTCGCCAGTATCCGCACGCAAGCCCTGCGGCATAAGCGGCGCCGAGCGCCGTCGTTTCGGTGATTCGCGGGCGCACGACGCTCGCATCGAGAATATCAGCCTGGAATTGCATCAACAGCTCGTTCACGACCATGCCGCCGTCGACCCGAAGCTCCTTGAAGCGGGCCCCGCAGTCCTGCTCCATTGCCTCGAGCACATCGCGGGTCTGGTAGGCCGTCGCTTCGAGCACGGCTCGTGCGAGGTGGCCGCGATGTGCATAGGCGGTCAGACCGGCGATGACGCCGCGGGCATCGGGTCGCCAGTGAGGAGCGTAGAGCCCCGAAAAGGCTGGCACGAAAAAGACACCGCCGTTGTCGTCCACTTCTCGAGCGACGCGCTCGATATCCGCACTGCGTTCGATCAGGCGCAAGTTGTCGCGCAGCCATTGCACGAGAGCGCCGGTCACTGCGATCGAGCCTTCGAGGGCGTAGTGCGGGCGCTCTCCGGAGAGCCGGTAGGCGACCGTCGTGATGAGCCCCGCTTTCGAGGGCACGGCGTGCTCGCCGGTGTTCATCAGCAGAAAGCATCCGGTACCGTAAGTGTTCTTCGCCTCGCCGGGCCGGAAGCAGGTCTGGCCGAAGAGTGCGGCCTGCTGATCGCCGAGGATGCCGCCGATCGGAGCGCCTCGGAGCTCGTCGACATTCGCTTCGGCGTGAATGGCACTCGATGAGACGATGCGCGGCAGGCACGCGCGCGGGATTTGAAATGCGTCGAGCAGCTGCGGGTCCCAGTCGAGCGTCGCGAGGCTCATGAGCTGGGTGCGGCTCGCGTTGGTCACATCCGTGAGGTGAGCTCCCGAGGCTGCACCGCCGGTCAAGTTCCAGATGAGCCAGGCATCGATCGTGCCGAAAAGCGCCTCACCTGCCTCGGCCTTGATGCGCGCATGGGGTACGTGATCCAGGAGCCATTGCAGTTTCAGCGCGCTGAAGTAAGTCGAAACAGGCAGGCCGGTCGTCGCGCGGAAGCGGTCTCGCCCCCCCTCGCGCGTAAGGGCCGCCACGCGATCTGCGACACGCGCGTCCTGCCAGACGATCGCGGGGTAGAGGGGCCGACCCGATCGGCTGTCCCAGAGAAGGGTAGTCTCGCGCTGGTTCGTGATGCCGACGCCTGCGAGGTCCTTCGGGCTGGCGCGCGCGCTCGCAAGGGCCTCACCAATGACGGTGCGCGTGTTCTGCCAGATCTCGGCCGGGTCGTGCTCGACCCATCCGGGCTGCGGGAAAAATTGGCGATGTTCCTTCTGAGCGCTCGCGACGACCTCGCCGCGGCGATCGAAGAGGATGAAGCGGGTACTGGTCGTGCCCTGATCGATCGCGCCGATATAGCGGCTCATGGGCGGTCTTTCCCGAACGAGTCGCTAGCGTACCGCCCCGATCCGTTGCGAGCCAACGTGCTGGCCGCAGGCGCCGGCGCTAAACTGCCACACGACATGACGGCGGTGAGTTGCGGGCGCCGGGGTGGTGTGTCCATGGAATACGTTCGACTGGGTTCCTCGGGTCTCAAGGTCTCGCGCATCTGCTTGGGATGCATGAGCTTCGGCTCGGGCGCGGACTGGATGCTTCCGGAGGAGCCGAGCTTCGCTATCGTGCGCAAGGCGCTCGAGCTCGGCATCAACTTCTTCGACACCGCCGATGTCTACTCGCTCGGGGAGAGCGAGCGCATCCTCGGCCGAGCGCTCAAGGCGTTCGGTGTGCAGCGCGAGGAGGTGGTGATCGCCACGAAGCTGTTCCATCCGATGAGCGCGGCGCCGAATGACCGCGGACTCTCGCGCAAGCACATCCTGCACGCAATCGATACCAGCCTCGGCCGGCTCGGCCTCGAGTACGTCGATCTCTATCAGATCCATCGCTTCGATCTGGAGACGCCGATCGAGGAGACGCTCGAGACGCTCACCGATCTCATCCGCATGGGCAAGGTCCGCTACATCGGCGCCTCGACCATGGCGGCGTATCAGTTCGCGCGGATGATCTTCACGGCGGACCGCCTGCGGCTCGCGCGCTTCATCAGCATGCAGAACAACTACAGCCTGCTCTATCGCGAGGAGGAGCGGGAGATGATTCCGCTTTGCTGCGAAGAGGGTGTCGGGCTGATTCCCTACAGTCCGATCGGCGGCGGGCTGCTTGCCGGGAGCCGCCGCGCGGGAACGGTTCGCTCGCATTCGCCGATGGCGCGCGATCGATTCAAGCGGCCGGCGGACGAAGCGGTGATCGATGCGGTTGCCGCAATCGCCAAAGAGCGCGGCGTGCGACCGGCACAGATTGCCGTGGCGTGGCTCCTCGGCCGGCCCGGGGTGACGGCACCGATCGTCGGCGCAACGAAGCCCCAGCACCTCGCCGATCCCGTCGAGGCCGTCGGGACGCGGCTTGCCCCGGGGGAGATTACGCGGCTCGAGAGCGCGTACGAGGCTCAGGCGCCGCTGCCCGTCTATTTGAGACCGCCGCCGCCGCCCGAGGGTCCACTCTCGCGGACGCGAGCGTCCTGATGCCGCACGCGTTGATCTGCGATGCCGTGCGAACGCCGTTCGGCCGTTACGGCGGAGCGCTCGCCGCCGTGCGCACGGATGACCTCGCCGCGATCCCGCTACGAGCGCTCGCGGAGCGTCATGCAGCGCTCGATTGGGAGCGGCTCGACGATGTGTACTACGGCTGCGCCAATCAGGCAGGCGAGGACAACCGAAACGTCGCGCGGATGGCGGTGCTGCTCGCGGGTCTGCCCCAAAGCGTGCCGGCCGCGACGATCAACCGACTGTGCGCCTCGAGTCTCGAGGCCGCGGCGCTTGCGGCGCGCACGATTCAAACGGGCGAGGCAGAGCTGATCGTCGCGGGCGGTGTCGAGAGCATGACGCGCGCCCCTTTCGTGCTCGGCAAGGCGGAGAGCTCCTTCGCGCGGGGCGCGAAGCTCGAGGATACGACGCTCGGCTGGCGCTTCATCAATCCGCTCATCGCGTCGCGTTTCGGGATCGACTCGATGGCGCAAACCGCGGAGAACCTGGTCGCCGAGCGCGACATCTCGCGGCAGGACCAGGACGCCTTCGCGCTGCGCAGCCAGCAGCGCTATGCCCGCGCGCGCGAGCAGCGCTTCTTCGAGCGCGAGATCGTGCCGGTCGAGGTGACGAGGGCGCGTCAGGAGCCGCTGCGCATCGAGCGCGACGAGCATCCGCGGCCGGATACCTCGCTCGAGGCCCTCGCGCGCCTGAAGGGCGTCGTGCGCCCCGAGGGCTCCGTCACCGCGGGGAATTCCTCGGGCATCAACGATGGCGCGGCGGCGCTTCTCATCGCGAGCGAGGCTGCCGCTGCGCGCCACGGCCTCGAGCCTCGGGCCCGCATCGTCGCAAGCGCCGTCGCCGGCGTACCGCCGCGGATCATGGGCATCGGACCCGCGCCCGCGACGCGCAAGCTTCTCGAGCGCACGGGCGTAAGGCTCGGCGACGTCGACGTGATCGAGCTCAACGAGGCTTTCGCCGCGCAGTCGCTCGCTGTGCTGCGCGATCTCGGGCTGCCGGATGATGCCGAGCACGTCAATCCGAACGGCGGAGCGATCGCCATCGGACATCCGCTCGGGGCAAGCGGGGCCCGGCTCCTTGCGACGGCGGTGAATCAACTCGAGCGGATCGGCGGGCGGCGCGCGCTCGCCACGATGTGCATCGGCGTCGGGCAGGGGATCGCGCTTCTCATCGAGAGGGTCTGAGCCATGGAGACGATTCTCTTTTCGCTCGAGGAGGGGATCGCGCGCGTCACGCTCAATCGCCCCGAGAAGCTCAACGCGTTCAATACGGCGATGCACACGGAGCTGCGCGGCGCGCTCACAGAGGCGCGCCGCGGCGGGGCCCGAGTGCTGATTCTCAGCGGGGCCGGGCGCGCGTTCTCGGCCGGACAGGACCTGGCGGATCGCGCTGCGGGCGGCGCGCCGCTCGATCTCGGCGCCACGATCGATGCGACGTACAACCCGCTGGTGCGCAGCTTGCGGGAGCTGCCCTGCCCGGTGATTGCTGCGGTCCACGGTGTGGCGGCAGGGGCGGGAGCGAGCGTCGCGCTCGCTTGCGATCTCGTGATCGCCGGGAAATCCGCGAGCTTCATTCAAGCGTTCGGCAGGATCGGGCTCCTGCCCGACAGCGGCGGCACTTGGAACCTGCCGCGTCTCGTCGGCACCGCACGCGCACTGGGCCTCGCACTCACCGGGGAGCGCCTGGGTGCCGAGCAGGCGGCCGCGTGGGGCATGATCTGGCGCTGCGTGGAGGATGCCGAGCTCGGTCCGACCGTCGAGGAGCTCGCGCGGCAGCTCGCCACCGCCCCGACTCGCGCGCTGGCGAGCACGAAGGAGGCGATATACGGCAGTTGGCAGCGAACGCTCTCGGAGCAGCTCGACGTCGAGCGGGATATGCAACGCGAGCTCGGGATGTCAGAGGATTTCCGCGAGGGTGTCGCGGCGTTTCTCGAGAAGCGGGCTGCACGGTTCAAGGGGCGGTGATGCAGGAAGCGGCTGGGCTGCAGGAAGCGGCTGCGCTGCGCTACCTCTTGGAGGCTGAGCAAGCCGCGGGCGAAGGCCTCCCGGGCGGCCTCGAAGCTCGACGGGTGGGCGTGGTCGGTGCGGGCACGATGGGCGCCGGAATCGCCCTGAGCTGCTCATTGGCCAGGCTCGAGGTGGAGCTCGTCGATGCGGACTCGAGCGCGCTGCGGGCAGGGCTCGAGCGCATCGAGACGATGCTCGAATCGGCGGTCAGGAAGGGGCGTCTGACGGTGCGGGCTGCGGAGGAGGCGCGCTCGCGCGTGCGCAGCAATCTCGGGCTCGAGGTCTTGTCCGAAGTCGATCTGATCATCGAGGCGGTGTTCGAGGATGCCGGCGTCAAGCAGGCGGTTTTCACGCAGCTCGGTTCGATCGCGCGACCGGAGGCGCTGCTCGCGACGAATACTTCGACGCTCGACGTCGAGGTGATTGCCCGTGCAAGCGGGCGGCCGAGCGATGTGGTCGGCATGCATTTCTTCAGCCCCGCGCACGTGATGCGGCTCCTTGAGATCGTGCGCACGCCGAGGAGCTCGGTCGAGGCGCTCGCGACCGCGCTCGCAACCGCGCGGCGCCTCGGCAAGCTGGGTGTCGTCGTGGGAAACGGGTTCGGCTTCGTCGGCAATCGCATGCTTTACGCCTACGGGCGAGAGCGGGAGCTGATGCTCCTCGAAGGGGCCGCCCCCGAGCGCATCGATCGCGCGCTCGAGGCATTCGGCATGGCGATGGGACCGAATGCGGTGAGCGATCTCGCCGGAATCGATATCGGGGTTGCTGCCCGGCGGCAGTGGCGCGAGCGGCCGGACGATCCGCGCTGGTATCGCATCTCGGAACTGCTCGTCGAACGCGGCAGACTCGGGCGCAAGTGCGGGCGCGGCTTCTATCGCTACAGCGGCACGGAGCGGCGGCGTGAAAGCGATTCCGAGGTGCACGAGCTCATCGCAGCCGAGGCGCGGCGACTCGGGATCGCGCGCCGGGAGATTCCGGAGGAGGAGATCACGGAGCGCTGCCTGCTCGCGCTCATCAACGAGGGAGCGTACGTGCTCGCGGAAGGCATTGCGTCGACCGGCTCGGACATCGATGTAATCTGGTGCAACGGCTATGGATTTCCGCGCGCGCGGGGAGGACCGATGTTCTACGCCGACACGCTCGGCCTCGGTTGGGTGATCGAGCGCATCGAGCACTATGCGCGCGAGCAGGGGGCGAGGTACTGGAGAGCGGCGCCGCTGCTCGCGCGCCTGGCGAAGGAGGGCGGGCGGATATCCGAGTGGCGGGATGTTGCGCCGGAGCCGGTCCCATGAGCGGCGCAGGGCCGGCAAGCGGCGCAGGCTCGCCAAGCGGCGGCGGCACGCCAAGCGGCGCCGAGGCGGGAGGCTCGGGCCCGGCGCAACAGCTGAGCGCGCTCATCAACGGATATTGGGCGGCGCAGGTCCTCAATGTCGCAGCGATGCTCGGCTTTGCCGATCGCCTTGCACAGGGTCCGTGCAGCGCGGACGAGCTTGCGGCGGCTGCCGCGGCCCATGCGCCGTCGGTTCGGCGTCTGATGCGCGCGCTGCAGACGCTCGGTGTCTGCCGAGCGGTTGAGGACGGACGCTTCGAGCTCACGCCGGTCGGACAATTCCTGCGTGCCGATGTGCCGGGCTCGCTTCGCGGCCGGGCCCTCTTCACGGGCGACCTGCTGTGGCGGCAGTTCGGAGACCTGACCAACGTCGTGAGGACCGGGGAGCGCACACGCGTCATCGCAAGCGGAGTCGAGGGATTCGAGGCGCTCGCCGCCGACCCGGCGCGGCTCGATGCGTTCCAGCAGGCGATGGCTGAAGGCAGCGTGCGCGCCGCACGGGACGCGCAGCGCGTCTTTGATTTCGGGCGGTTCGCGAACGTGCTCGATCTGGGTGGCGGATACGGCGCGGTGCTCGCCGTCCTGCTCGCGAGCCATCCTGCGATGCGAGGGGCGGTATGCGATCTGGCATTTCTCGCGCAGCCCGCGACACGCTATCTCGAGCGTGCAGGTGTTGCGGATCGCGCTCGATTCGTGGCAGGCGACTTCTTTCGGTCGGTACCGCGAGGCTATGACGCCCATGTGATGAAATTCGTCATCCACGATTGGGATGACGAGCACGCCGCGCACATCTTGCGCAATTGCCGTGCGGCGGCGGCGCCATCCGCGCGAGTGATTCTGCTCGAGCAGGTCGTACCCGACGCGCTCGGTACGAGCGTCGCGGATCAGGCGGTCATCCGAGCAGACCTCACGATGATGACCGTTGGAGGCAAGGAGCGCACCGCCGATGAATATCGCGCGCTCATGGCCGGAGCCGGCTGGCGCCTCGAGCGGATCGTGAAGGCTTCGGCGGAATTCAGCGTGCTCGAGGCAGCTCCGGCGTGAAGCCAAAATGTGCGTGCATGCCGAGCAGGGCGCGGATCGGGTATCGTGACCGGAGTAATGGGCGGCTCGGAATCGAGGGGATCGAATTTGGCTGACAAGTCCTATGAACCGATAGAGCCGCGGCGCACGGCCTTCATCGGTCTCGGCGTGATGGGCGCACCGATGGCGGGCCACCTCGCGGCAGCCGGGCACCGGGTGACGGTCTACAACCGCACCGCTCAAAAGGCGCAGCGCTGGGTCGAGCAGCACGGAGGCCGCGCCGCCGCGACCCCGAGAGAAGCGGCCGCGGAGGCCGAGATCGTCTTCGCGTGCGTCGGCAATGACGATGACGTTCGCGCGATTGCGCTCGGGGAGCACGGCGCCTTGGCGGGCATGAGGCGCGGCGCCGTGTTCGTGGATCACACCACAGCCTCAGCGACCCTCGCACGCGAGCTGCATGCACACGCGGCGGCAAGCGGATTGCAATTCGTCGATGCGCCCGTATCGGGCGGTCAGGCAGGCGCCGAGAATGGCACCCTGACGGTCATGTGCGGGGGCGAGCCCGAACCCTTCGAGCGCATCAGGCCCATCGCGATGGCCTACGCGAAGGCGGTCACGCGCATCGGGCCTGCGGGGGCCGGACAGCTCGCGAAGATGGTCAACCAAATTTGTATCGCAGGGCTCGTGCAGGGGCTCGCCGAGGCCATCGCGTTCGGACAGAAGGCCGGGCTCGATATGCCCCTCGTGCTCGAGGTGATCGGCAAGGGCGCGGCGCAGAGCTGGCAGCTGGACAATCGAGGCCGCACGATGATCGAGGACCGCTTCGATTTCGGTTTCGCAGTGGATTGGATGCGCAAGGATCTCGCGATTGCGCTCGAGGAGGCGCGCCGCAACGGCGCGCAGCTGCCTGCGACGGCGCTCGTCGATCAGTTCTATGCGGACATCCAGCGCCGAGGCGGCAATCGCTGGGACACATCAAGTCTCGTGCGGAGATTGAAATGAGTCTGAAGAGAGTGATGACGGCGGTTCTCGCGCTGGTGGCGGTCGGGGCGGCTGGGGCCGCCGGTGCGTCGGGTCAGGTCTATACCATCGAGCCGATGCACACCTATCCGAGTTTCAAAGCTTCCCACATGGGGATTTCCTTCTGGCGCGGAAAATTCGACCGCTCGAGCGGGACGATCGTGCTCGATCGCAAGGGCGGGACCGGCCGGATCGATGTGACGATCGATCCGAGCTCGGTCGATTTCGGCCTCGCCGCTTTGAATCAGGTGGCGAAGGGGCCGGAGCTCTTCGATGTGGCCAAGTACCCGACGGCGAAGTACGAGTCGAATTCGATCACCTTCAAGAACGGCGTGCCCGTCTCCGCGAATGGCCGCTTGACGCTACACGGCGTAACCAGGCCCGTGCCGCTCACGATCCGCTCCTTCAAATGCATCATCAACCCGTTCTTCAAGCGCCAGGTCTGCGGCGCGGACGTGACCGCCAAGTTCGACCGCACGAAGTTCGGCATGACGCAGTACGCCGAGGACCCCTGGGTCTATCTCTACATTCAGGTCGAGGCTGTCGAGGGCAACAGCCTGCCGGCCGAGACGCCGCCGGCCGCCGCGCCGGCTGCCGCGGGATGACACTCAAGGCGGCGCTGAAGCGGCTCGTGATCTCGAGCCCGGATCCCGCGCGGCTCAGTGAGTTTTACGCGCGCGTATTCGATTACCGAGTCACCGTCGCAGAAGGCGAGTACCGTTGCGAAGCGGAGGCAAGATCGCTTTCTATCCGGCGCGGCCCGCGCAACCGGCTGCTCGAAGCGCACTTTGCGTTCCGCCATGCGCCGGCGCTCGAGCGGTATGCCGTGGAGCTGCGCGCGCGGGAGGTCGGGCATCGGCGCGTGCAGCTCTCGGGTTCGGATGCGCTCGTCGTCACCGATCCCGAAGGACTGGAAATCTGGTTCCGTGCGGGGCGGCCCGGCGAGCGCCGCCGCGGCGCGACGATTCCCGAGCTCACCGGCGCTTCCTTTGTGGTGCAACCCGCCGCGATCCCGGCTCGTCTGCAGCACTTTGCGGTGCGCACTCCATCCCCCCAAGCGCTCGCCGATTTCTACGCGGAACAGTTGGGATTCGTCACATCGGACTCGGTGCGCGATGCCGTCGGTGACCTCACCGCCGCGTTCCTGCGGAGCGATGCCGAGCATCATGCGATTGCGATTTTCAGGGCGGCGGAGCCGCGGCTCGACCACTTCTCCTGCGAGACGCGGAGCTGGCGTGCGCTTCGGGACTGGGCCGACCGTGTGGCCTCGCGTTCGGTGAGCCTCGCCTGGGGAATCGGCCGGCACGGTCCGGGCAACGATACTTTCTTCATGGTCTCAGACCCGGACGGCAATCTCGCGGAGATTTCCTCGGAGCTCGAGGTATGTGCCGAGGACCGCCCCGCGGGACTCTGGGAGCATCGTCCGGAGACCCTCAATCGCTGGGGTGTTGCGCTGCTGAGGAGCTGACCGAACCTCGCTAACTCGGCCGCGCGGGTCACCCAGGTCGCTTTCCTTCCCAGGCGTTCTGCAGGAGCGTGCGGATACCCTCGCGTTCGATCGGGCGCGGATTCCAGTAGGGATTTGCGATGGCGAGCTGCGCGGCCCGGTCGATATCGACCTCGGCAAGGCCGAGCGCACGCAGGGAATAGGGCGCGCCGTGGGCTCGGGCGAGATCGTAGAGCGCGGCGGCGGGAGCGGGGTGGCCGAGTCCACGGGCCATGCGCTCGAGCGCTTCGGGGATGGAAGGTGCGTTGAACGCGATCGCGTGCGGCAGAACGACCGCATGCGTCTCGGAATGCGGCAGATTGAAAGTGCCTCCGAGCAGGTGGCAGAGCTTGTGGTGCAATGCCATGCCCGCATTCGCGAGTACGAGTCCGCAAAGCCACGCGCCATAAAGCGCCTCGGAGCGGGCTTCGATGTCCTGCGGAGCGCGATGAATCATTGGCAATGCGCTCGCAAGGGCGCGCAGACCCTCCTCGGCGAGCAGAGCCGTGAGGGGATTCCCGTCGCGCGCGTAAAGCCCCTCGGCCGCGTGCGCGATCGCGTTGAGACCGCTCGTCACCGAGAGGGCGACCGGCAGGGTCACGGTGAGCTGTGGATCGTAGATCACCGTGCGTGGCAGCACGCGCGAGTCGCGCCCGGTGCGCTTCTCGCCGTCCTCGGTGAGCCCGAAGATCGGCGTCATCTCCGAGCCGGCATATGTCGTCGGTACCGCAATGATGGGGGAGCCGGTATCGAGCGCGATCGCTTTGGCGAGCCCTGTCGTCGAGCCCCCGCCGATCGCAACCAGGCAATCCGCATCGAGCCTGCGGGCGGCCTCGCGAGCCTCGCGCGCCACGGCGACCGGCACGTGCATCGCCGCGCCGGAGAAGGTTCCAGTTGCGCGGTCGCCCAGGAGCCTCACGGCCCGTCCGGCGAGGTCTGCGTGGCCGGGGGTTGAAAGCACGAGCGCATGGCGTACGCCCAGAAGATCGAGCTCCCGCGGGAGCTCGGCGAGGGCGCCGACGCCGAAGACCACGCGTGCGGACTGTAGAGTACAGACGAAGCTCTTCATGGCGTGCGGCCGCATTGTATGCTCTCTCCTGTGAAACTCATCGCCTGCTCCTACGCACGTCATGCGCCCGCGATCCTCGCCATCATGAACGATGCGATCCTCCATTCGACTGCACTGTACGAGTACCGTCCCCTCGCGCCCGAGAGCATGGAGGCGTGGTTCCGGGCGAAGGCCGAGGCGGGATTTCCCGTGCTCGGAATGGAATCGGAGTCCGGGGAGCTGCTGGGATTTGCATCCTACGGGACCTTTCGAGCGAGGCCCGCCTACAAATATTCCGTCGAGCATTCTGTCTACGTCACGGGGGGACATCACGGGCGGGGGATCGGCAGCGCGCTCATGCGCGAGCTCATTCGCACGGCCGTCGAGCAGGAGAGGCATCTGATGATCGGCGGCATCGATGCGCAGAATGCCGCGAGTATCGCCTTCCATCGGAAGCTCGGATTCGAGCATGCAGGCACGATTCGCCAGGCGGCGTACAAATTCGGGCGCTGGCTCGATCTGGCTTTCTATCAGCTCATCCTGCCGACACCCGTCACGCCGGTAGAGGGTTGAAGCGTAATCTCAAACAGTACCATTGGGAGAGTGCACATGCCGCGGCTCATCTCGCGCCCGCTCATCGTCGAGGCGGCCGGCAACAAGCCGAAGATCATCGAGGAGTTCATTGGAAGGCCGAGCACCGGGACCGGCGAGCTGAGCGTCGCGCGCATGAAATCGCCGAGCGGCTGGGCGGAGCCCGGTCAGCGCCCCGAGTTTCGTGAGATCACCGTCCTGCTCGAGGGGAGCCTGCGCATCGAGTTCGAAGGGGGCACTCTCGAGGCGAGAGCCGGACAGGCCGTCATTGCCGAGCCCGGGGAGTGGGTGCGCTACTCGACCCCGGGCATCGACGGCGCGGAATACATCGCGATCTGTCTGCCCGCCTTCTCACCGGAGACGGTGCACCGCGACGTCTAAAAGCCACGCGGGCCGCCTCTCGGGGCAGCTCAGCTGTCGTCGACGGTCTCGTTAGGACCGCTCCGCTCCTCGCTCGCCTCGCGTGCGCGCCGCGCAGCCTCTTCGGCTGTGTATTGCCCGAGCAGCTCCGTCCCGCCATAGCCGCCGGCGTCATCGAAGCTGCCCTCGCTGCCGTGCGGGCTCGCCTCTCGTTTCTTGTAGTTGCCTTCCTGGTTGGAGCCGCCCTCGGCGTAGCTTCCTTCGCCAAAGATTCTGCGGTCGGTATCGGTGCGAAACAGAACTTCCTCATCGGGCACCGGACCGCTTCCTCCGCCCGAGCTGGGGTCTTTGCCGGGCACACCCGGCTTTATCTGCGGCTTCTGCGCGTTTCGCGGGCCCTCACGGCCAGGTTGGCGTTCGGTCATGGCTTCGATCCTCCTCAAGAATCAACCGTCCGCCGGGGCGGCGGTTCCACGATGAGTCACCACCGGGCGGATACCCCCGGGCGGTGTCACCTGCTGGACAATTGCGCCGGCCGCCGTAATCTCCGAAGCTCCGGTCTACGATGCCTCGCTGCGCCCGAGAAGGTCAGTCATGAGCCGCACCAAATCCTCACTCGATGTCCGCATCAAGCGTGCTTATGAGCCACCATCGTCCGCAGACGGCACTCGCGTGCTCGTGGATCGGCTGTGGCCGCGTGGATTGAAGAAAACCGATGCGCACGTCGCCCAGTGGCTGAAGGAGATTGCCCCGAGCAACGAGCTGCGCAAGTGGTTCGGACACGATCCCGAGCGCTGGGCAGAGTTCCGCCGTCGCTATCAGGCCGAGCTCGCGGGCAAGCGCAATCTGGTCGGCGAGCTGCGCGAGCTCGCGAAGAAGGGGCGGCTCACGCTCGTATATTCGGCCCACGACGAGGCGCATAACCAAGCGGTCGTGCTGCGCGATCGGCTGCTGCATTGATATTCGGCCGCCGACGCGCGGCCCGATGGACCGATCATCCGCCGAGCCAGCGCGCAGTAACGGCTCAGTGGTGCCGTGCCATGTGCCTCATGGCCTCCGCGAGCACGGCCGCGCCGAGCACCTGAACGATGCGCGGGTGCTGCGCATAGAACTCGCTCGCGCGCTCGACAATCGAGGGGTCCCGCGTCGCCGCCTGCTTCGCGAGCTCCTGGACGGATTGGGGGGAGATCTGTTGCGCTTGCTGCGGGGTGACGGCGGCGGCACCGCGCGAGAATATCGAGGAGAGGCCGCCGAGGAGCCCGCCGGAGGATGCGGCCGGTCCTGCCGCCTCGAGTAGCCGCTGCAGAATGCCGGCACGCTGCTCGCCGTTCGACTCGCCGAAGAGATGAGCGATCAGCTGCGGGAACTCCGGCGTATTCGGTGAGCGGAATGCCGCTGCGAGCGCGCCCGACATCGCAGAGGGCGGTGCCGACTGCGCGACCTTTTGAAAATCTTCCTGCGCACGCTGGTGAGCTGTCGCGCTATCCGGAGCGGCGGTGCTGTTCGAGGCCGCGGTGTTCTGCTGCGCTCCCGAATACCGCTGCAACAGATCACCGACTTCGCTCACCCAATTCGTGCTCATGTGTGTCCCTCCCGGAAGCCACGTTACTCGGTGGCTTGCGCGCAGCAACGGACGTACCGCTGCACCGTCGGCGGGAGCGCCGCAAATTCGCGGAACGAGCCTTGCGCGCTTCATGGCATGACCGAATCGCCAGATCACGAAGAGCGGCTGCCGCTCACCGAGGAGCACCTTGCCGTGCATAAGCGCACGGTCGAGACGGGACGCGTACGTATCCGCACCGTCGTGGATGAGCGCACGGAGTGGGTGCACGAAGCTCTGCAGAACGAGAGCGTCAGCATCGAGCGCGTGCCGATCGGGCGCGAGGTCGAAGCAGTCCCTCCCGTGCGTCAGGAGGGCGATGAGATCGTCATACCCGTGCTCGAGGAAGTGCTGGTCGTCGAGCGGCGTTTGATCCTCAAGGAGGAGATGCACGTGCGCAAAGAGCGGCACATCGAGCACGTCGATCAGCCTGTGCCGGTCAAGACAATGCGCGCAGTCGTGGAACGCGCGGCGGGGGAACGCGATATGCGACCTTCCGGGGAATCAAAGGGCGTTTCCCAAGACCAAGGAGGTCATCATGACGACACGAACCCTGACGGCGCTGTTTGATTCGCATGCCGAAGCCGAGCGGGGCCGAGCGCAGCTTGCCCAGATCGGCATTCCTCCCGGAACGATCGAAATCATCGATCAGGGCGCATCCGGGCAAGTGCGGCCTACGGCCGAGACGCACGGCATTTGGGAGAAATTCAAGCAGCTGCTGATCCCGAGCTCGGAGCGTACCGAGTACGAGGAAGGCGTCCGACGCGGCGCCTCATTGCTCACCGCGCCGGTCGACGAGCCCCTCGCGGATCGAGCCATCGCCGCTCTCGAGGAGTGCCACCCCATCGATATCGAGCAGCGCTCGGCCGAGTGGCGTGCGGCAGGCTGGAGCGGCGCGATGTACGCGGACCCTGGGATGCCGTCCGCCGATGTGAGCGCCGCCGAAGACACGAGCAGCACACCGGGTGCGAGGCTCGCGGATGGCGATCGGGAGGAAGTCATTCCCGTCGCGGAGGAACAGCTTAGGGTCGGCAAGCGTGAGATCGATCGTGGCGGCGTACGGGTACGCGCCTACGTGGTAGAGGACCCGATCGAGCAGAGCGTGCGCTTGCGGGACGAGCACGTGGACGTGGAAAGACGGCCTGTGACCGGCGCGCGTGCCACCAGCGACGGCGCGCGGGGTGATCTCCTGAAGGAGCGCTCCATCGAGATGCGGGAGAAGGCCGAGGAGCCTGTCGTTCAGAAGGAGATGCGCACGAAGGAGGAGGTCGTCGTCCGCAAACGCGCGGAGGAGCGGGAGCAGCCGATCCGCGAGACCGTGCGGCGCACGCAGGTCGACATCGATAAAAATCCGCAGGGCGGGTCATCCCGCGAAGCGGGCGCGCCTGACACGGACGACGGCCGGGACACCCGACGCTGAGGGGTACTCCGGCCCCTGAGGGCGCTCAGAGCCGCTGCAAGGCTGGGCCGCGCGCAAACGCGCGGCTCAGCCTTGCTTGACCATCGATCCCGGCTCGCCCTCGATCCGCGAAGCATGAAGCCGAAGTGAGGCGGCGAAGGGCCGGCCTGCGTCTTGCGTTCCACGCCCATGCTTACGATGATTGAGCACCATGCTTGCCGAACTGCGGGGCCGAACGGCTCTGATTACGGGCGCCGCGAGACGCATCGGCCGCGAGACGGCACGCGCGCTCGCGCAGCAAGGCGTGAACCTCGTCCTGCATTTCAATCGCTCCGACGGGGAGGCGCGCCAGCTCGCGGATCAGCTCGAGCCGCTCGGGGTGCGCGCATGGCTCGTGCAGGCCGATTTTCGCCGTCCGGACGAGTACGGGACGTTGATAGAGCGCGCTCGCGAGCTTGCGGGCAATGTCGATATTCTGATCAACAATGCGTCGATCTTCCCCGCGGAGCCGCTCGATACGCTCACCTGGCCCGAGCTCTCCGCCAACGTCGAGGTGAACGCCTGGGTGCCTCTCGCGCTCAGCCGCCGCTTCGCCGCTGGGCTCGGCGCGAAGACCGGACTCGCACGCCGCTCGGATCAGAGCCCAACTGTTTCCGCTCCGAACCATCCGCGCGGCAGTGTCGTCAACCTCCACGACACGCACCTCGCGGGGTTCGATTTCGAGCACTCGGGGTACATTCTGAGCAAGCACATGCTCGCAACGCTCACTCGCATGCTGGCGCTCGAGCTGGCACCCGACATTACGGTGAATGCCGTCGCACCCGGGCTGATCCTACCGCCCCCGGGGGCCGATGAGAGCTACCTCACGAGCCATGCTCAGCGCTTGCCGCTGCGCCGGCACGGTGGTCCGCGCGATATCGCCGAAGCGATCGTCTTCCTAGTTCGCAGCGACTTCATCACCGGGCAGGTGATCTATGTCGATGGCGGCCGGCATCTGCAGGGATACGGGCGCTAGCCCGGCGCCCGACGGCGGTCTCATCCGCCGAGCCGCACTCCCAGAAGCGCCGCGACGATGAGCGCGGACGCTGCGCTGCCAAAGAGGAACACGAGCCTTGCCGATCGATTCGCAGCGACAGTACGCACCCGTCGCGACAGGAGAACCATGCGCAGGCCGAGTCCCGCGTGCGTCGCGACCGCGAGCAGCGCGAAGGCATAGTAGACGAGCACCGCGGCCGCTACGCCCGATGCGAGCATGCCGGCCCTGCCGCCGCTTGCGAACGCCCAGTCGGTATCGATGCCGTGAAAGCGTGCACCGAGCGTTGCCCAGATGTGACTCGCGAGAAAGAACGCGAGGTATACGCCGGAGACGGTTTGCACGACCCGGAACGCATCCGCTTGGCCGCGCGTCAGGCGGCCGAACCGCAGCAGCCCAGTCAAAGCCGCGACCGCGAAGAGCGCGAGAATCAGGGGCTCCATCCAGACCGCGCGATACCACGTGCGAAGAGCCAGCATTACGGTGTGCTGCGCCGGAACCGACCACAACGCAAAAAGGTGATTCGCGAGATGCGCGATGAGAAAGCTCGCGAGGATCGCGACGATCGCGAGGCGATGAACTTTGCGAGCACGACCCACCACTGTGGACAGGAAAGAAGGCGTCCCGGTGTCGGCAGAGCGAGCAGCAAGGGATGCGCGCTCGATGGCAGCCGCTCGGGAACCGACGGGTGCTGGGGTGCTATCGGAGCTTGCCTGCGCCGCTCGGCCGACGTTCCACACGACTGCGGCGAGCACGATCCACAGGCCCCACCATGCAATCAATCCGCTCGCGACATTACCCACGAGCGAGTTCATTCCTCCGGCGATGCGAATGCAAAGCAGATACGCCGGCGGTACGGCGACAGCGAAATGCAGGAGCCGGCGCACCGCGATCGCCTTCGGCGTCGTGTCGAGCCGGATCGCCAGGAGGCCTCGCAAGGCAAGCGCGGCCGGCGCCACGATCAATATCAGCCCCAGGAGCGCGGCGAGACCCCACAGTGCTCGAGCGAATCCATCACCCGTTTGTGCGGCGTGCAAAGCGTCAATCGCGAAGCGCAACGCGACGGGGTAGATCATCGCTGCCGCGACGGCCGGCACCCAGTGCACCATGGGCAGGGTCGTCGCCCGCCGGGCTCCGATCGTCGGAACCTCGGCGAGGGTTGCGGCCGGTGCCATGCTCGAGGCGTACGGCGTTTGTGAAGAGCTCAACATGGATTCGCTTCCCCGTCCTCGAAATATAGCACCGCGCCCGGACCTTACGCGGCGGATGAGGACTCGTGGCCCCGCTGCGGTTGGTAGGACCCGACCGGAGCATGGAAAGTGATCGCGAGGCGGTTCCAGCCGTTGATGGCGACGATCGCCAGTGTCAAGTCGACGATCTCTTTCGGGGAAAAGTGCCGCCGCAGCTCATCGTTCAGGATCTCGCCTTCGCGGTGATCCGCAATCCGCGTCACAGTCTCCGTGAGCGCCAGCGCGGCGCGCTCCCGTTCACTGAAAAACGGCGTTTCGCGCCACGCGGAGAGCGTGTAGAGCCGCTGCTCGCTCTCGCCCGCTGAGCGGGCATCCTTGGTGTGCATGTCGAGGCAGAAAGCGCAGCCACTGATCTGGGATGCGCGCGTCTTCACGAGCTCGAGCAGCGATGGCTCGAGCCCCGAGTCCCTGAGGTACTGCTCCAATTGCTGTAAAGCGGTGAGTCCCTGGGGCGATTCTCTTCGATAGTCGATTTTCGGGGACATGATTCTCTCCGGCATTGGGGGCATGCGCGCTCGCGACGGTGTGGGCGAGGCGCTGCGGATGGTGGCATGCTACACAACCCGTCCGCGCGCGTCGCGAAGCGGCCGCGCCGCAAAGAGGAGCAGGCAATGAGCGAATCAGCGCAGCCCACGGGCCCGGACCTTGCCGCCGGGATCGCCGAGGACAGCCTGGCCGACGGAGAAATGCTGGTCGGTCGCGTAGAGAACAATTCGGTGCTCATTGCCCGGCGCGGCACCGAGCTATTCGCAATCGACTCGATTTGCACGCACTACGGCGGACCGCTCGGCGAGGGATTGCTGGTCCGCGATACGGTTCGCTGTCCCTGGCACCACGCCTGTTTCAGCCTGCGCACGGGCGAGGCGATCGCTGCCCCGGCGATCAATCCTGTGCACTGTTGGCGCGTCGAGCGCTCTAATGGACGGCTGCGAGTGCGCGAGCAGCTGAAGGAAGCGCCGCGGACGCCTGCAGCTCAGGCGCAGCCTCGGGAGTCGGCGGAGCGGCAGGGCGGCGCGAGCACGGGCCGTGCCGAGCGCATCGTGATCATCGGGGGAGGCGCCGCGGGCTTTGCTGCGGCGGAGATGCTGCGCAGAGAGGGATACGAGGGGGCGCTCACGATCGTGAGCGCCGATACCGATCCCCCCTACGATCGGCCGAACCTTTCCAAAGATTATCTCGCAGGGTCGGCGCCCGAGGAATGGATTCCGCTGCGGCCGAAAGACTTCTATGCCGAGTCCCGCATCGAGCTCGAGCTCGGCACGCCGGTCGCGTCGCTCGATCTTCCGGGGCATCGCGTTTTGCTCGGAAAGGATCGTTCGGTCGGCTTCACGAAGCTTCTCATCGCAACCGGTGCAGAGCCCGTGCGGCTGCGCATCCCCGGGGCCGAACTGCCACATGTGCGGACGCTGCGCTCGCTCGCGGACTGCCGCGGGATCATCGGCAGTCTCAAATCCGGGAGTCGTGCCGTGATCATCGGCGCGAGCTTCATCGGACTCGAGAGTGCCGCGGCGCTGCGTCAGCGCGGAGTGGAGGTGCACGTCGTTGCGCCGGAGGATCGTCCGTTCGCACGCTCCCTCGGGCCGGTGCTCGGTGATTTCATCCGGGAACTGCACGAGTCGCACGGCGTCGTGTTCCATCTGGGTCACCAAGTCAACCGTATCGATGAGCGGGGCGTGCAGCTCGATGATGGCGCGCGACTCGACGCGAGCCTCGTGCTGGTGGGCATCGGAGTGCGACCGCGACTCGAGCTCGCCCAGCAGGCGGGACTCGCAGTCGAGAACGGCATCCTCGTCAATGAGTATCTCGAGACGAGCGTGCCGGATGTGTTCGCCGCAGGAGATGTGGCCCGCTGGCCCGACCCCATGAGCGGGGAACGGCTGCGCATCGAACACTGGGTCGTGGCCGAGCGGCAGGGACAGACCGCCGCGCGGAACATGCTCGGCCGCCGCGAACGCTACAGCGCGGTGCCGTTCTTCTGGACGCAGCACTACGACGTGTCGGTCGACTACGTCGGCCATGCAGCCAGCTGGGATCGCATCGATCAGGATGGAGACCCGAAAGAGCGCGATGTTGCCTTCCGCTTCGTGAAGAACGGGCGGACGCTCGCCGTCTCGACGATCTTCCGCGGCCGCGAGAGTCTTCAGGCGGAGCTTGCTATGGAGCAAGAGCGGCCGCGATGAATACATCGCCGAGCGGCTCTCATCCCGGTACCGGACCGATCCGGCCAACTGAGCCCACGAGGCCGTCCGAGCCGCGCCTGCGGGCGAGCCGGCGGCCCGCAGGATCGTTGATGAGGCGCAAGACGCTCGAGAAGAAGTGACCCTTCGGGTCGCCCCGTCCGATGTAGATGAGGCCGGAGCGCGCGAGCTCTTGACCGAAGAGGTCAACGACTCGCTCCCGCGTGTGCACGTCCAGTGAATCCAGTGCGCCGTCCACCACCACCCAGCGCGGCGCGTGCAGCAGCAGGCGCGCGAACGCGACGCCCTGTTGCTCGTCCTCGTTGAGCTCGCGATCCCATCGGCGCGACTCATTGAGCCGCGCGATCAGGCGCTGCAAGCCGAGGCGAGTCAGCGCACTCGCGCACGCGCGTTCATCGAATTGACCGGCGCCGGAGGGATAGGCGAGCACCTCACGCAACGTGCCCGGAGAAAGATAGGGCGTGCGCGGCATGCAGTAGAGCTCCTTCGCGCCCGGTCGGACGATGCGTCCCGCGCCCCAGCGCCACAGCCCCGCAAGTGCGCGAAAGAGCAGCGTCTTGCCCGTACCTGGCTCGCCGACGACGAGCACCCGTTCTCCGGGCCCTATCTCGACGTGCTCACGCTCGAGCTTGATGCAACCCGCGGGCGAGGCGATCTCCAGATGGTCCATCACGATGGCCGCCGGCTCACCGCGTGCGGTCTCGCCGGCTTCCTTCTCCACGAGCTCGATGCGGCTCTGGCCTTCAGGGAGTATGGCGGCCTCGACGATGGCCCGGCGGAAGCTTGCGACGCGCAGTAGCGTCGCGCGCCAGTCGGCGATGGTGCTGAAGTTATCGACGAACCAGCGGAGCGAGGACTGCAGCTGAGTAAAGGCTGCTGCGGCCATCATGAGACCGCCGAACGACAGATTCCCCGCGAAATACAGCGGCGCGGCGACGAGGATCGGAGCCACGAGCGTGAACCAGCCGTATCCTGCGGTCACCCACGTCACGCGTGTAAGGCCAGTGACCAGACGCCGCATCGCGGTGAGCACCGCCGCGAGATCGCGCCCGATGCGCCGTGCCTCGTCGGCCTCACCTTCCGCGAGAGTGATTGCATCGATGTGCTCGTTCACCCGTACCAGCGTGTAGCGCAGGTCCGCCTCGCGCGCATATCGTTCCGCGTTATCGGGGATGAGCCGGCGCCCCGTCCAGTACGTGAGAAGCGATGCCGATCCGGCGTAGAGCACCGCGGCCCAGACCATGTAGCCTGGAACCGCGAGGGCGACTCCGCCGATCGTGAGCACGAAGCCGCTCGAGATCGCCCACAGCACGCCGACGAAGCTCACGAGAAGGGCGCTGGCCTGAACGAGGCCGAGGGCGAGATCGCTCGAGAGCTCGGTAAGGTGGCGCGCGTCCTCGTGCATGCGCTGATCGGGATTGACCCCGATCGGTCCGGCACTCGAGAGATGGAAAGCCCGACGGGGCTGCATCCACCCCTCCACCAGATCATCGACCAGTCCTTCTCGCAATTTCAGCTTCAGCATCTCCCCGAGCCAGCGCTGCGCGACGTTCAGCGCGAGGAGCGAGCCTGCGATCGCTGCAAAGACGCCGAGCTGCGTGGCGAACTCGCGAAACTGGCGACGCGCAAGCGCATCGTAGAACGGCTGATTCCAATGGTTGAGACGCACCTGGCCATAGGCTGTCGCCCCGATCACCGCGAAAGCGGTGCCCGAGAGCCAGAGGATCGCATTGCGGGCGCGGGAGGCCCAGAGTGCGCGGATCATCATCTCGAGCTGCGAGACGACATCCGTGGTGTGCGTCGTTTCATCCCGTCTATCGGCCATGCTCGCTGGGCTCCGGTCGGCAACGCGCGTATGCGCCGCCGCTCGAGCGCGACAATACCAGCGCCGGCGCTCGCGTTGCTCTCTAAAAGAATGAAGGCCGCAAAGAATGAAGGCCGCGGCGGACGGCGATCGGCCGCCGGTGTGCGGCCGATCGAACTCGGCTCGTCAAACGCTGGTTGGAGGCCGCAGTGTTATTGGCCGTGCGGCGCGTATTTGCGCAAATGATAGACGTGCTGCACGTGGCGCGCGCCGAGCCACCCTCCGAACACGGAGGCGAGGAGCGAAAGTACGGTGCAGCCGAATGCCGTCCACATGGCTCCCGCGACGTAGTGGGCGAGCAGTGTCGGATCGATGGGCGGACCGGCCGCGCTCGCTGCGGCGTCGGAGCCGATGCGCGCCAGGCCGCGAGCCACCAGCAATCCTGCGGCCGTCATGGACAGGCCCCACACGGTGAGACCGCGAATCACACCCATTTCGGTGTCGTTGCGGCCGTCGAACCAGCTCGCAAACATGGCACCAATCCAGAGCGAGGCGCCCCACGTGAGGATCAGCCAAACGATCGTGCCGGCGGAGACGCCGTGGGCGACGGCCGCCGCATCGTGCGGATCGATCGCGGAGAAGCCCACCGCGAGCCCGAATGCATAAAGGCCGAGTGCGGTGCCCGTTGCCACGAACCATCCGGCGAACACCGCACCCCATCTCATCACCGGGTGCTCGCTCAGGGCAGCCCCTGGCCGCGCATCGAGGGAAGTCGTCACCATGATTTGCCTCTCCGCAGCGGGAGATCAGGAACACCCGCGCAGCAGCCCTACGATGATGAGGATGGGAATCGGCACGCCGAGAAGCCATGCCAATACATATCCCATCGCGCCCTTCTGCCTGCTCCGCCCGCGCATGATGGAATCGCGGATCAATCTGGTCATCGGGCGTGTCCTCCCGGGCTACACGGGACCTGGTCGATCACGACCAGAGTCAGCAAGTTATGCTCCCGAGCCGGACCGCCCGAGCGGGACAGCACGGCCGCGCGTGCCGTCGCGAGCGAATTCGAAGCGTATCTGCATCAGACGCTGGGACGACGTGGAGACGGCCGGAAAGGTCCACTTCCTGGCAGCTTCAAGGGCGAGCCGCTGGAAGTACCTGCTGGGGCCGGGACGGTCGGCGGTGGCGTCCGTCACCGATCCGTCCGCATCGACGACGACTCGCACCCACACTTTGATGTGTCCGCGAATGGTCCGGCGGGCGCTGAGCGGCACATCGGGAATGGCCTCGTGAAGCGGACGGAGCGATGCGCTTGCATCGCTTGCGCGCGGTGTTGCGGCAGCTGCGCCCGATGCGCCGGAGGTGAGCGGCTGTATGGTCGCGGGGCGCGGTGCGGTCGCGCCGGAAGGCGCTGACGGCAGAGCCGCGGACGATCGAGCGGCGAGCAGCGGGGCAGAGCCGGTGCGATGCGACTCGAACAAGTGCCAACCGGCCCAGCCAATCGCGAGAATCAATACGATCCCCAGCGCCACCGCGATCGGCACCCGCGGCGGCTCGCTGCTTATCGCTGTAGTTGGCGGTCGCGCACGTTCGGCGTGTGCGACTGCCACGGGCTGGACGGTCTCGGCCGGCACGGATCCTATCGAACGACCTCGGGCCCAGGCCATGAGCTCCGGCACCGTGGGGCGATCCGGCGATCGCGGGCTCAGGCAACGGGTCACGATCTCGCGGAAAGCAGGGGAGAAATCGGCCGGCAGTGCGAGGGCATCGCCGCGCTCGCCGACCCTCGCGGGCGGACGGCGAGTGAGCGCTTCGAACAGGCTGGCTCCGAGCGCCCAAACGTCGCCCGCGGGGGAACCGGTTCCAGGCAGAGCTTCGGGAGGATCATATACGGCCGGTGCATGGGCGTTCGGGCCTCGCTCGCCGATACGCCCGATGGTATCGCTCGCCAGCTTCAGCTGATCACCGACGACCAGAATATTCGCCGGCTTCAAATGGCCGTGCACGAAGTTTCGCTCGTGCAGGAATGCGAGCGCATCGAGCAGCGGTACCAGCATTTCTCGCACTTCGTCGTCGGTGAGTGCGCGGTGCGGAAGCAGCTGTGCAAGAGTCTGGTCGGCGTGCTCCATCGCAACATACAGATATGGCGACCCATCCAGCTGGCACCCGCCCCACTCGAGCAGGCGCAGCAGGTGCGGATGAGCGAGGCCGCCGGCCCTCTTCCAGCGCGGCAGCTGAAACTCCGCTAGCGCTCGATCGGCCGGCACGAGCTTGATCGCGATGTCCGGGCCGCTTTGCGCCGCGGACCTCGTGAGAAAGACACCGCTGTGGTCCGAGCATCCGAGATAGCGTCCCAAAGGGAAGACGCCGTTGATGAGATGTCCTTGCCATCTCGTCCAGACTTCGCTCATAAGCTCATTGACTTCCGCGCTCACATGCCCCCCGGTGCAGCTGAGTCGTGGATACTCAGTCGGAACGATACTCCGCGACCGGCCGGTCATAATGAGCGCCAGCACTCGAAATCCTCGACGCGGATCACGCGGGCGATCGCCGCGAGCCGGACTCAGAAGTTCCGCACGACTCGGCGGATTCTCGATCTCTGCGCATGCCGGGCGTGGCGGTCCCGGGCTCGATTGAGCAGTATCTCCGCCACCGCCTCGCGGGCGTATTCCCGGCTCGTGCCTGGCGGAAATTCGAAAACCTCTGTCGCATCGAATGGATTGGCGAACCACAAGGGTAGAGGCTTGCTGGAGGGGGTTCTGGGGACCTCCAGAGCCGCCGTTTCGCGGGCTAGCGCATGCGAGGCGCTTTGCGGTCGCTTCGCCACCGGGCCCGACAATTGACGACCGGAAATCGCACAGAGAAAGGCGCCACCGGCGACGCCGATCGCGAGCACAGCTGCCCACCTGCGCACCGGCCGCGCGCGCGACGCTTCGTTAGGAACAGCAGCCGCCGTCGGGAGCGATGATGCGCGCCCGGCTCCCGCGGAGTCCGGGGCATGAAGTCGCGAAGCCCCGAGCAGCTCGTCCGGTTTGAGCTCGAATTCGATCGTGCTTCCGGTCTCGTCGCCACTGCGCATCGCTACTCTGCCCCCACGCGCAGAGCCGCAAGAACCTCAGAGAGCGGACGCGGCTTCTCGACCCCATACCCCTGCGCGTTCTCAACCCCCAGCTCGCGCAGCCGCTCGATGATGGCGCGGCTTTCGGCATACTCCGCGACCGTGCGGATTCCGAGATCGCGGGCGAGGCCGACGATTGCCCGGACCATGGATTCGGACTGGCGATTCTCGAGGATGTCCGCGACGAAGCTGCCATCGATCTTGACGCAATCGACCGGCAGGCTGGTCAGATTCTTGAGCGAGTTCACCCCGGTCCCGAAGTCGTCCAGAGCGAACCGGCAGCCGAGCGCGCGCAGCTCGCGAATGAAGTTCACGGCTTTGGCGAGACTCAAGACCGCTACGGTCTCCGTGATCTCGAAGGTAACCAGTCCAGGCTCGATTCGGGACTGCGCGAGCAGGACGCGGATGCGCTCCAGAAATCTCTGATCCGTCAGCGAAGGGCCTGAAACGTTGATCGAGACGGAAACATTGGCCCTCTTGAGCTCGCTCCGATAGGGCGCCGCCTGGGCAAGCGCGTGCTCGACCACCCAGAGATCCACGGCCGGCGCCAGGTGGTTGCGGTGCGCCGCAGCGAGCAAGTGCAGCGGAGCCCGATTCTCCTCCAGATCGTCGAGCGATCTGAGCAACAGCTCATATCCACCGCCTCGAGAGGTATCTTGCAGAGGCGCGATTCTCTGCGCATACAGGGTCAACCGATCCTCGCGCAGCGCTTCCTGCAGCAGCCGGACAGCGAGGATATCGGTGTGCCGCTGAACCATCGAGACATCGCTGTCGTGGTAGATCTCGATGCGCCCCGCACCGCGCGCGCGCGCCGACTTGCAGGCGAGCTGCGCCAGTGCGAGTCCCGCGGCGCATTCGCGCGTCGATCCAAACGACGCGATGCCGCAGCTCAAAGTGACGGGCTCGGGACCACCGGCGAGCGCCGCCAACAGCGTTCCGCTCAGCCGCTGCAGCATCTCGGCAGTCCCCTGCGCCTGCTCGGGCTCCGTGAAAGGGAGAACGACGGCGAACTCATTTCCCGAGATTCGGGCCGCGAGCGCTTCGGACGGCAGGTGCGATCCATCGAGGAGCCCGGCGACTGCGGCGATGGCCGCATCGCCTGCGGCGAATCCGCTCGTTCTGTTGATGGCGTCCAGCCTGTCGATCCGAATCGAAACGATCGAGTGTGAGTTGCCGGACGGGTGCTCGCGCGGTTTCCAACGTTCGAGCTGATCCTGCAGACTGGCGCGCGTGTGAAGACCCGTTGCCGCGTCGAGGTCCGACTCGAGGATTGCGGCGATGAGCCGGCTCAGGTGTCTCGCGAGCGCGACGTGGACGTTCGCAAACCGAGGCGCTTCGACCGATCGAACCAGTACCAGTGCACCAGGCCCGTCCCGACGAGTCGCAACGGGCAGTGCGAGCAGACGAAGGGGTTGAGAGCTCCGGTCGGTGCGTGCGCGATTGACGAGCATCGGCTCGAGGCTCTCGCGGAGCTGGTTGAGAATCGGGGCTTCGAGCTCAGCGCTGAGCTTCTCGGCCTGAGCCTCCGACACTGTCGGCGAGCCCCGGACGAGACGCAGGTACCGCGCGGGAACGAGTACCGCGCCCAACATGCAGCCGAGATGGGATACCGCCGCTGTGAGAAGTTGCAGCAGATGCTCTCTGCGAGTCGAGGGCTTCGGCCAGGGGGATTCGGCAAGCGTCGGGCTCACCTCGGCCAGCCACTCGAGCTCGGTCGCGAGTGCCTGTTGTAGGCGATCCTCGACCGCCGACGCGGGCGAATCGGTCAGCGGGGGTGGAGAGCGCTCATTCTGTGCGGACGCGGTCACGTCTCACTCTGTGATATGTGAAATGTCCTTGGGATGAGCGGTTCTGCCGGGTCGCAGCTCGCCTGCGGATTGTCCTCATTCGGTTGTGGTTCCGGGGGGATTCAGGTCGCAAAACGTGCTACGACGGCAGCGCGCCTTCGCGGATCGGCATGAGCGTCACGCGATTGCGTCCGGCACGTTTGCTCGCGTAGAGCGCCGCATCCGCAGCTTGGAGGAGCCCGCGCGGCTGGGGGCGTTTATGTCCCCGGATCGGCGTCAAGGCAGACACCCCGAAACTCGCCGTCACGGTGAGCGGCCCAGCCGCCGTCACGCACGGTGTTCCCCCAATGCGCTCGCACAAGCGCTGGGCAATGTCGAACGCTTCGTGACTCGGGACCTCGGGAAGCACGATGGCAAACTCTTCGCCGCCGACCCGCGCCACCCAATCCTCACCGAGGCGCAGACCGTGCGTGAGTCGAGTCGCAAACTCGCGCAAGACCTCATCTCCCACCTCGTGGCCATGGGAATCGTTGACCGACTTGAAAAGATCGATGTCGCACATGACGAGCGACAGCGTGCGACGTAGGCGAACAGCGCGCTCGACTTCGCGGGGGAATTCGTTCTCGAAGAATCTGCGGCTGCCACAGCGCGTGAGCTCATCGACCGTCGAGAGGATGCGGTTGTCGGTGAGCGCAAGCTGCAGTGCGGCCGAGAGACTCGCGATGCGCCGTGCGGTCATCAGGTGTGCCCAAAACTCTTCGCCGTCGGGCTCTGCCGGCATCCATTCACTCGCGCCCATTCTGAGCGCCTCGCGCACGCTCACGTCCCGGTTGACGTCGACGAAGATCACGTGCGTTGAGGAGCCCGCGTAGAGCTGCCGTGTCGCCTGAACGAGTTCCAGCCGATCGGTAAAGAGCAATGCATGCGTGCGTGCCTCGAGCCGCGCAAGCGCTTCAGTCGTCGTGGGAGCGCACTCGATGTCGATGTTGGCGTTCCGCAGCCACTTCATGAAACGCTCTCGCGTCCTCTGGCACTCGAGCGTGATCAAGGCGACCGGCATCGGAGGGTGCCGCCGCAGAATGCTCGACATCGCCGAATGGTCCTCATCCTTCAGCGTACGATCGAGGATGGCCTGGCGCTCGAGCAGATATGCGGCCGCACCGTGCGCATCGGCGTGCAGCTCGGATTTGCGACGATTACCCTGGTGCGCGGCCGCGCGATGCGCACGCTCATCGAATGCTGCGCGAACCACGGTGGGCAGCGCTTCGAGGTCGGATTTCGAGACGAATCCGGCCGCTCCGCGATCCTCGGTGGGCGCCGGTCCGGCGGAGATCGAATGCCCCGTGAGGAAGATGAACGGAATGGAGGGGCGGACGTTTTGCGCGATCGTGAGTGCAGTCAGGCCGTCGAAGCCCGGAAGATTCGATTCGGACAAGATCAGATCGGGCGATCGCACGAGCGCCTGCCGGAACTCGACTTCGCTCTCCACACGCTCGACCGAACAACCGAGGCCCGCCCGCTCGAGCACGTCTCGGGCCAGCTCCGCCGCCCTTGCGTCGTCTTCGACGATCAGCATGCGAATCAAGTTGGACATAACGCTTGGTAATCCCTACTTTCGGTATACCGGGTCCGTGTAATTCGTCTCCGAGGTCAGTTACCCCAGGATCAACGCACGCCAGCAGCGTCCGGAGGCAACAGTTCTCGAATGAGCCTCACGACGGCGTCGATCTCCGCGGGTTTGGTAATGATCCGATCATAGAGCCGCGGGACATCGTCTGGCACGTCCATTCCGGTATGCAGGACGATGGGAATGCGGCGGGTCCTCTGGCTGGCCCGGAGCACTCGACAGAGCTCCAGGCCGCTCATCGACGGCATCGCCGAGTCCGTGATGATGAGGTCGGGCAGCCGCTCCTCGATGCGCTGCAGCGCCTCTCGCGCGCTGCGCGCGGCCACCGCGTCGAAGCCGAGCATGGATAGCACGAGGTGCAGTGTCGTGAGTGCATCGGGGTCGTCATCTACGACCAGAATCATGGCGAGCGGACGCCGACCGGCTGCGGGATGAGCGGAGTTCGTCTCGACATTCACGTGCCGGCAGCTCCTGCTGGCAAATTTTGCTCGCAGGCGTCGCGGTGAGGCGCACGCCATCGCGCGCTTTATCGCGGTGCAAGAGGTATGCCGGCCCGGGGGCCGTCAGGCGGTCCGCTCCGGAAGCTCGGCCCGGTGCGCATGGAGGCCGGCATCAAAGTTTCATTTTTTGAAACTGTTGCGCTGTATTCGATAACTGCGCCCAAAACCCGGAGGTCGCCGCCCGTGGGCGAAACGAGCACTTCCGGCGGTTCAAATCGCTCAGCCGCTCAATGCACGATAATCCGCAAAGCGGTTATCATTCGCGCAGCCCGAGCCGCCGCGCCGGGCCGTGTCGGCCGCCTTCTCGAGGGGATTACAGATGAGCCACGGTACGCGAAGGTTTTCGTGGAAGTGCGTGCTGGCCCGAACGGGCGCAGCGGTCGTGTCGGCCGCAACGCTCACCGCACTGATCGTGGTGGCCTCTCTCACGATCGCCAGCAGAGTGGAGGCCAAGCCGATACCGTCCACCCAAAAGCAGTACCGGCTGGTGCGCACCGGGAAGCAGGGTCCCCTCAGTTTGCAACTCGTCGACGCTCCGGTGCATCAGCCCGGCCCCCACGAGGTGCTCGTGAAGGTGCACGCCGCCTCGCTCAACCGGCACGACATCTTCACGATCAAGGAGGGGTTCGGGCTCGGATCGCGGGAGAGCGTCGTGCCGCTTTCCGACGGGGCCGGCGAGGTCGTCGCCATCGGCTCAGGGGTCACGCGGTTCAGAGTCGGGGACCGCGTCGCTGGCATTTTCTTTCAGCGCTGGCTGAGCGGTCGTGCGAGAGCCGAGTTCCTGAGCTCCGTGCTCGGCGGTGAGCAGTTCGATGGGATGCTCACCCAATATGCCACGCTCAACGAGCAGGGGCTGGTGAAGCTCCCGCCCTCATTGAGTTACGAGGAAGGGTCCACGCTGCCGTGCGCCGGCGTCACAGCATGGAATGGGCTTTTCACGCAGGGGCATCTGCAGCGAGGGGATACCGTCCTGCTCGAGGGGACGGGCGGCGTTTCGTCCTTTGGGCTCGTGTTCGCCGTTGCCGCAGGCGCCAAAGTCATCATCACGAGCTCGCACGACGAGAAGCTCGAGCGCGCCAAGGCGCTCGGAGCATTCGGCACGATCAACTACAAGAAGACGCCGGATTGGGAGAAGCCGGTTCGCCAGCTGACGGGCGGTCGCGGAGTCGATCAAATCCTCGAGGTCGGCGGCAAAGACACCGTGCCTCATGCGCTCAAGAGTCTCGCCGTAGGCGGCCACATCGCACTCATCGGTGGGCTCGGTGGTTTCGGCGGGGACATACCGGTCACGGCTCTGCTCAGCACGGGCTCTACCGCCTCGGGCATCTACGTCGGCTCCCGGGCGGATTTCGAGGCCATGAACGCCTTCATCGAGCGGCATCACGTCAAGCCGGTCGTCGACCGAGTGATTCCGTTCAGCGATGCGAAGACCGCGTATGAGCTCATGGAAGCGGATCAGTTCTTCGGTAAGATCGTCATCAGCATGGATCGTTGACGGCCGGCATGGGTTCATCCCGTCCCGCGTCGTTACCAGCCGGATTACACGATGCCGCACGCGAGCCGTATCGACGCTGCGGCCGCTTCACCTACGAGTTCGCTGGCCACAAGATCGCAGGCGACCCGGTCTATAGCGCAATCCTCGAGCGGGGGCTGTTGCAAGGTCGACAGAAGATCCTGGACCTGGGCTGCGGCCTGGGCCTGCTAGCCGCCACGCTGCGAGCCGCGCAACACTGCAGCCGGCACGGGAAGTGGCCGGCAAGTTGGCCGGCAGCACCCTGTGCGGCCTCGATCCGCGGCATCGAGCTGAAGGCCGCAACCGTCGAGCGCGCGCGGCGCGCGCTCGGGAGCTCGGCCGAGATCGTCCAAGGCGATATCCGCGTCGCCGACTTCGGTACCGCGGATGCCGTGGTCATATTGGACGTGCTGCACTATATCGAGGCGGATGCGCATCGCGCGCTGCTCGAGCGGGTGCACCAGGCGCTGCACCCGGAGGGGTTGCTGCTGCTGCGCGTCGGCGATGCGGGGGCCGGTCTACGTTTTCGGATCGGCCAATGTTGGGATCACATCGAGATGCTCGCACGCGGCTGCGGTTTCGGACGCCTGTATTGCCGAAGCGTCTCGCAGTGGTGCGCACTGCTTTTTCAGTGCGGTTTTGAGACTCGCGTCATGTCGATGAGTGAAGGAACGCCATTCGCCAATGTGATGCTGTGCGCCCGTCCGACGGCTCATCCTGAGGAGCCGTAAGCGTTTCGAGGGCTCAATCTGCGGCTTTGATCCTTACCCAAATTTGAAGGCATTTGGCGTGCGCTAGGAGAGTGCGGCCAAGGCCTTTCTGTGCATCCCCACGCCGACGGTTTCTCGAGGCCAGGTCAATCGCGTACTGTGTGTCGGATTGGGCGACTGGCAGCTCACAGAAGGCACAGGTCCCGCACTCACCGTGCGCGGGATAGCTTCTAAGCGCAGAGGACGCACTCGGTATGAGCCCGGCATCGAGCCGCCGCCCAATGAGCGTCCAGAGTTCATCGTCCGACATGGTCCCCTCCCACGCGCCGTGACTCGGAGGTATTCGGCAGCGCGAGCCTCACGGCGCCTCGCAAACAGCGTACCCGTCTTCGCTTCCTGGACATAATCATGTCCCGCCGGACACCCATATTTCTCGTTTGAATCATCGCCGGTCCCCAGACAGGAGATTACGCCACCCATCGGGTACGCGTCATTTCTCCGCTACGCACTGCTGCGCGGATCACTCAGACACGGACGTGGATGCACCATGCGTAAGCTCGGTCGATAAATTCCATTCTTTGATCATCCGCTGGCGGATCACGAACTTCTGAACCTTTCCCGAGACGGTGAGGGGGTACTCCTCGACGAAGCGGATGTAGCGCGGGATCTTGTAATATGCAATGCGGCCCTGGCAGAACGCGCGAATCTCGTCCTCGTTGCACGCCTCCCCGGCACGCAGGCGGATCCAGGCGCAGAGTTCCTCTCCCATCTGCCGGTCGGGCACGCCGACGACCTGCGCGTCCAGGACTTTCGGGTGGGCGTGGAGAAATTCCTCGATTTCGCGCGGATAGACGTTCTCGCCGCCCCGAATAACCATGTCCTTGATACGCCCCACGATGTTCCCGTAACCGTCCTTATCGAGGACGCCGAGATCCCCCGTGTGCATCCAACCTTCTGAGTCGATCGCCTCCGACGTTCGCTCGGGCTCATCCCAATAGCCCAACATTACCGAATAGCCGCGGGTGCACAGCTCGCCGGGAACACCCCGCGGGGTGGTTCGGCCCTCCTCGTCGATCACTTTGACTTCTACGTGGGGCTGGACTCGCCCGACCGTAGAGACACGCTTCTCAATTGGATCGTCGACCGCGCTCTGAAAGCTGACCGGGCTTGTCTCGGTCATGCCGTAAGCGATGGTCACGCCGCTCATGTGCATCTTTTCGATTACCTGCTTCATCACCTCGATCGGGCAGGGCGAGCCCGCCATAATGCCCGTACGGAGCGATGTGAGATCGAACTGCTCGAAGTCAGGGTGCTCGAGCTCGGCGATAAACATCGTGGGAACGCCGTATAAAGCCGTACAGTGTTCCTGCTCGATCGCCTTGAGGGTCGCTTCCGCGTCGAACCCCGCCGACGGATAGACGATGGTCGCACCGCAGGTCACGCCGGTCAGGTTCCCCATCACCATGCCGAAGCAGTGATAGAGAGGAACGGGGACGCAGATGCGGTCATCCGCTGCCAGCTGCTGAGCCCGACCAACGAACCAGGCGTTGTTGAGAATGTTGCGATGAGAGAGTGTCGCGCCCTTCGGCTGGCCCGTGGTACCGCTCGTGAACTGGATATTGATCGCTTCGCGGCAATCGAGGCGTTCTCTCATCGCGCGGACGCGGTCCACCTCGATCCCGGAGGCCATGGCAGCCACATCATCAAATGTGATCCAGCCTACCCGAGGCAGTCCACCGATCTTGATCTTGTGCTCGAGCCGAGGCAGATGAGCCGTTTCCAGCATCGCAACATAGTCACCGGTCTTGAATGTCTCCGCGGAGATCAGCGCCCTCATGCCGACCTTGTTCACGGTGAACTCGAGCTCTGTAGTCCGGTAGGCAGGATTGATGGTGGTTAAGATCAGACCGATTTTCGCAGCCGCGAACTGCCCAAGAGCCCATTCGGCGCAATTGGGCGACCAGATGCCGATTCGGTCGCCGGGCTCGAGCCCCAGGGCAAGAAGTCCAGCTGCCATCGCGTCTGCGCGTTGCGCGAGCTCGCGCCAGCTCCACCGAATCCCTTGTGCAGCCGACACCAGTGCGTCGCGCTCGCCCCACCGCTCGGCGGCACGATCGAGCGCCTGCCCGATGGTCACCTCGAGCAGCGCGGGCACACTGGCGCCTCTCACCCAGCTCAATTCACCGTCAATGTCCCCCTCCCCACGAGCCACACTGGCCGGCCACAGAGCTACGCCTGTAGTCGCGCGGCGAACGGCCGAAACGGCACCGAAACGCGCGGCTAAAATAACTCAAATCGCTAAAGCCGCATTGCAAAGCGATATCCGTGACGCTGCACGGCCTGTCTAGGCACCTGAGGAGCGCCGCTGCTCTCTCAAGTCTCCTCGCGATCAAGAATCGCGAGGGTGTCGTTCCGATCTCAGCGAACACACGTTGGACGTAACGCGCGCTCACCCCCAAAGCTTCCGCAATTGAGGTACTGCAGAAGGCGGGGTCCGAGAGCTCACCGTCCACGAGGGCTTTCGCCTTGTGTCGCAGATCCCCAGCGCGCCCGCCGGAGAACCCGAAGCCGGTCTCGCCGTTCAATGTGGACGTCAAGAGATCCCAGAGGACCTCCGCTGCCGAGTCTGGCCATTCCCCTTCGCCACGTTCCACCATGTGCTCCCAGGTCGAGCGAATGAAGGTGGACAGCACGGCCCCCGGACCCTGGATCACATCGATCCGATGCCCGGCCAGCGCCTCGAGTTTTTCTGCGTAACCTTTGAACCGCGGCCACGGAAGTGACAACACGAGTCCCTGGACGGGCTCCGCGAAGGTCAGCTCGTAGCGCTGTCTGCTGTTCACGATGATGAGGTCTCCCACCGAGGCGACGGTCTCGGTTTGACCGTGGCGCAGGTGGCAGCGGCCGGCGTACACGACTTGCAGAGTGAATAGCTTGTCATCTGTGCGCAGGACAGTGGTGCTCGTGCGCGCGATCAGCGGCGTCGATTTGACGGAGGTGATCACGAGTTGATCGGTGCAGAGTCGTGTCAGCACTCCTTCGAAGCCCTGCGGCTCGGCATCGACCACGATCGGCCGCTCTGCATGCGCCCAGAGATCATTCCAGAATGCCAAGCGCGCCGACGGAGCCACGGCAGCCGTCGATACCCGGTAGATGCTCGCCAAGGCCGTCTCCCAGGAGCCCTAAGCTCCAACGGGATTCTATGCACGAGCGGCTGCGGCATGCACGCGGAACACGATCGCGCATCAACCGCCGGCGTGCGGTTCAGAACACCCCCTACGGCGCGTCGAGGTCGCACGCTTACGGCTCAACGCATATGTAGCTCGCGGCGTTCGCGGGATCAGCGCCTGGATTGAGCGAAGCATGCCCCGGATAGGCGCAGATCAAGCCTGTTCGGACCCGGTGGCCTTCCGCGGTGCTGGGCCGCTGAGTGGCGCTGGGTCCGGGTAGGGTTCCCGGCCCGGGTCCCTGACGCGCGATCACCTGGTTCGGCGCGCGGCCGCGTTCGACCCAGCCTTCGAGCGCGGCCGCAAGATTGGTCCTGGGATCCCGGTCCGCCGCGGAGACGCCATTCTGACCGAAATCGCTTGGACCCGTGCCGCCGCCGCAGTGATGCATGCCCGGAACCATGAAGAGTCTCATGAACGACGCTGCGCGCGCTGCTCCCATGACGTGCGTGACTTGGTCGCGATAGGCGATCGTCCCCTGCGGCGGGATGGCCGCATCCGACCAGCCTTGGAAGAGGATCAGCTTTCCTCCGTGCGCTGCGAAATGTGAAAGATTGGGGTCGGTCGCATCAAGTACCGCCGACATGTTCGCGCTGAGCGAATCGAAGTCCCGATCGAAATTGAAATCGCTGGGCATCCAGTTCTCGGGCGCACCGACGAAGTACTTCATGAAGTTGCTCGCGAAGGCGTATTGAATGCTTGTTCCGGGAGCCTCGCCGAAGATCCACAGGTCCCAGCCTGGCGATCCGCGCGCGGCCTCTCCCCCCGGCAGGAAGCCGAAGTAAATGCGCTCGCCATCCGACTTGTGTGGCCCCTCGTAGATGGCTCGAAGCGCCCCAATCTGCGGATTCGTCAGACAGGCGGATGAGGCCTTCCCCGAGCACTCGAGCTGCTCTAAATCAACGCGACATCGGCGCGGATCGCTCACCAGTCCATCGGCGAGCCCATCCCGCTTATCGCATTTGGCCAGCACCGCCGCCGCAATCGCCGGGGTCTTTGCTGCCGGGATCCAGGCTCCAGGTCTCGCCAGCGCCCGCGCATTCCAGACGAAATCGGTGAACAGGCCCGTCCAGTCGTACGCAGGCGCTCCCGCGATGATGCCGTCGTAGTCTTCGGGGAATCTCTGCGCTTCCATGAGGCCCTGACGACCCCCGTTGGAGCACGACATGAAGTAGGAGTGACGCGGGCGAGCGCCGTAAAAGGCTTTCGTGAGCGCCTTGCCGAGGACACTGGTCAGGTGCACGGCGCGCCAGCCGAAGTCAACAATCTTTTCAGGATGTCCCTTGGCCCACCTCGCATCTGTCCCACCTGCCTTGTGGCCGGTATCCGTCGCTGCGGCCGCATCGCCGTCCTGCACCGCTGCTGCGAGACCCGCGTAGCCGATCGATCCGGCGAACCCGCCGTTGCCGATGCCCTGGAACCGACCATTCCAACCTTCGGCGGGCAGCCATACTTCGAAGGCGATGGCGGAGTCCGGCGTGGGACGGAGGACGCCTTGGATGCGGCAAAAGGCTGGAAGCAGCACGGTCCTCGCAGGACCGAGCTCGGGAGGAAGCACGAATGGCCCAGCCGCCTGCAGATGAGCGGTGGTGATCTCGGCGCCGCGGAACGCGGTCTGCTTAAGAGCCGCGCAATCGGCCGCCCTGGCGAACGTCGGGGCGAAAAACGCCAGGGCCACCGCGCCGCAGAGTCCTGTCAGGCTTCTTGATTTCATCCGATGTGAGCTCCGCACAGACATTCTTCTCGACGCGGCTGCTCGGTAGAGTTGCAAGCTCGAACCCGCGCCGCTCGGATGAAAAATAGCGATTCGCGACCGGGACGGCTTGGACCGGAACGCACGGATTTGACCACGGGCGAACGAATGAGCGGCGGCGCGAGCGCATCGAGCCTCTTCGAGCGGCGTTGCCGATCGTGCACCGAGCAGAACCCCTTCAATGTGCCGTCGCGAAGAGTGGCGCCGCGGCGAGCTGGGCTTCGGGTTTCCTGAGAGGAAACCAGACGGCGTAGAGCGCCGGCAGGAAGAGAAGGGTGAGAACCGTGCCGCCGATCGTGCCGCCGATCAGCGTGACGGCCATCGATCCCCAGAACACGGAGGTCGTAAGCGGGATGAACGCCAGCACCGCCGCGAGTGCCGTGAGGATTACGGGGCGCGCACGTTGCACCGTGGCCTCGATTACCGCGTGATACGGCGCGAGCCCGTCGGCGAGGTTCGTGCCGATCTGTCCGATGAGGATGAGAGTGTTGCGCATGAGGATCCCTGAGAGGCCAATGAGGCCCAAAATAGCATTGAAGCCGAATGGCTGGTGCAGCAGGAGGAGGAACGGCACGGTGCCGACCAGCCCCAAGGGAGCAGTCATAAATACGATCGTACTTGCCGCCAACGATCGCGTCTGCAGCACGAGAACGAGCAGCGTGAGGAGCATCATGACCGGAAAGACCGGTGCCAGTGCGGAATTGGCCTTGGCCGAGTCCTCGATGTTGCCGCCCATCTGGATTTCATACCCCGCCGGAAGTTTCGCCATGACGGGATTGAGCGCCTTCCATATCTCCATGGAGACCTGTGGCGGCTGTAGCGATTCGTCGTAATCGCATTGAACGGTGATGGTCGGCGTGCGATCGCGGCGCCGCAGGATCGGATCCTCGGGCCTCACCTCGAAATGACCGACCTGGCTCAAGGGAATCAATCGCCCCTCCCTATTGGTCAGGGTGAGATCGGTGAGCTTCGCCGGATCGAGGCGATCGGGCCCTGAGCTGCGTGCTACCACTTCGACCGTGCGGATGCCCTCGCGGACCTGCGTGATCGGCGCTCCGGTAAGCAGAAACTGCAGTTGTTGTGCGACCTCGGTGGGACTGAGACCCAGGAGCTTGAGGCGGCTCTGGTCGAGTACGAAGTGCTCCGTGGGAACGCGGTTCCCCCAATCCTCATTCACCTGCCGCGTATGGGGGTTCGCCCGCATCATCCGCTCAACTTCGCCCGCGATGCTGCGCAGCACGGCCGGGTCCGGCCCCATCACACGGAAATTGACGAGATAGTGCGGGAAGGGACCAAAGATGAGCTGTGAAACCCGGACCTGGGCTCCTGGCGCAAGACCCTCCGCGATGTGCTCGCGGAGCCGGAGCTTAAGTCGATCGCGTGCCGCCTCGTCCGGCGTGAGCACGACGAGCTTCGCGAATGAGGGATCGGGCAGCTCCGGGTTGTAGGAAAAGAAGAAGCGCGGGGCGCCCTGGCCGATATACGTCGTGACGATTCTCGCCTCGGGCTGCGTTCGCAGCCAGGCTTCGACCTTCAAGGCGGCGGCTCGGGTCGCTTCAATCGCCGTCCCTTCCGGCATCTGCACATCGACCAGCACTTCGGGCCGATCCGAAGTCGGGAAAAACTGGCGCTTAACGAAGACCATGCCAGCGCCGGCAAAGAGCAGAGCACCGACGACCGCTGCGACGACAATGAATTTGTGATCGACGGCCGCGCCGATCCATCCCCGCAGACGCTCATACCGGGGTGTTGCGTAGATCGCCTCCTGCCCGCCCGGTATGGGCTTGATGTTGGGCAGCAGCCTGACGCCAAGATAAGGCGTGAAGATGACGGCAACGACCCAGGAGGCGATCAGCGCGAAGCCCACCATCCAGAAGATGTTTCCGGCATACTCGCCCGCTGTCGATCGGGCAAAGCCGACCGGCGTGAAGCCGATGACGGTGACCAGGGTACCGGCCAGCATGGGAGCGGCCGTATGGCTCCACGCGTAAGCGGCCGCCTTGACGCGCTCGAAGCCCTCCTCGAGTTTTACCACCATGATTTCGGTGGCGATGATGGCGTCGTCGACGAGGAGCCCGAGCGCGATGATGAGCGCCCCCAGGGTGATGCGATCAAAGATGCGGCCGGTCATCATCATGATGACGAAGACCGCGGCCAGGGTAAGGGGCACCGCTGTCGCGACGACCACACCCACTCGCCAGCCGAGGCTCATCAGACTCACCATCATGATCACGCCCAGCGCCACGAAGAACTTCAGCATGAACTCATTGACGGCCGAGCGGATGTTGACGGCCTGATCGGTGATTTTGGAGAAGGAGATTCCCGCCGGCAGCCGCGCCGCAATCTCGGCGCGCTCGGCTTCCAGTGCGCGACCGAGCACCAGGCCGTTCCAGCCGTCTTTCATAACCACCGCCAACACGAGCGCAGGCTCGCCGTCGCGGCGGATCAGATAGGTGGGAGGATCCTCGTACCCGCGCTCGACATCCGCGATGTCCCCGAGCCGCAATACCCGGCCACCGGCCGCGATCGGTGTATCGCGGATTCGCTGCAGATCGTCATACGCTCCATCCAGGCGAAGCATAACCTGCGCGCCGCTCGTGTCGATCGAGCCTGCCGGGGTCACGGTGTTCTGGCGCTGAAGCGCGGCGAAGATATCCCGGGCGCTGATACCCAGCGTGGCGAGGCGCGCATTCGAGATATTCACGAAGATGCGCTCCGGGCGCTCGCCCAGAATGTTGACCTTCTTCACCCCGGGGACGTGCAAGAGCTGTTGGCGCAGCGTCTCCGCCTCGCGCGTCAGCTCCCGGGGCGGCATCCCGTGTGCTTCGACCGCATAGAGCGCGAAGTCCACATCCGAATATTCATCATTGATGAAGGGGCCCAGAACACCCTGCGGGAGGTCGTGTGCCTCGTCCCCGAGTTTCTTGCGTGCCTGATAGAACTGTTCGGGCACATCCGCCGGTGGGGTCTTGTCGCTCAATTCCACGATCATCACGGCTATCCCTGGCCGCGTGAAGGTCTCGACGTGATCGTACCAGCGCAATTCCTGCATGCGCTTCTCGAGGGGATCTGCGACGAGATCCTGCATCTCACGAGCGGTCGCGCCCGGCCAAACTGCGGTCACCGTGAAATTCTTGATCGTGAACGCAGGGTCCTCCGCACGACCGAGGTGCAGGAATGCATAAACCCCCGATACGATGACAGCGACTATGAGAAACAGGGTGATGGCGCGCTCGCGCACGGCGAGCTCCGACAGATTGAAACGCATCATTGCAAGTCCGCCTCGTATTGGGCGACCCGAACGTGCTCGCCTCGGTAGAGGAAATGCCCGCCCAGCGCGACGATCGGCTCGCCGACACGCACGCCGCTGCTCACGATTGCCATCTCACCAGCGAACTGAACGACGTGGACCCTCCGAAACGAGACCGACGAACCCGACCGGTCGTATATCCAGACACCCGGTCCCTCCCCCTCATCATCGATTGCCCCAAGCGGCACCGACATGTCTGCGGACGGAGCGGACGAGGAGAGGTATACCGTGACCGTTACCCCAAGCGGCGCACGCGCCGCCGAGCCTTCGAGAACGTAGCGGGCCTCGAACGTTCTGGTGAGCGGATCGGCGGCATCCGAAAGCTGCCGCAGATGCACCCGCACGACCGTGGTGTCGCCGTAAAGGCTCGCCTCGGCTCTCGAGCCGATCGCCGGCCGCACGGTCTCGGGGAGATCGATCGCAGCTTCGCGGGGGCCGGAATGCGCCAGTTCGAGAACGACCTGACCCGCAGCCACGTATTGTCCGGGCTCGGCGAGGGTGTCCATAACCGTGCCGTCGGCATCTGCAACGAGCGTGGAATACCGGCCCTCATCCTGCGCTACCTTCAGGCCAGCGGTCGCCGCTTCCAAGAGCGCTCGTGCACTGTCCGCGGCTGCCTTCGCCTGGTCGAAGGCCGAGCGCGAGACGGCGCCCGAGGAGACCAACTCGCGGTAACGCTCTTCGTCGGCAGCGGCCTGGATCAGCCGTGCTCTCGCGGCGGCTACATTCCCGACCTGCACCGCGACGGCGTGCGCGTAATCCGTGCGATCGATGCGCATGAGCGGCTGGCCCTGCCGAACTTCCTGGCCGGTGTCGATCAGACGCGCGACGATCTTGCCCGGGACACGGAAAGTCAGATTCGATTGCACGCGAGCCTTGACGATTCCGGTGTAGCTGCGCTCGGCCGGCACGGCGGGCGCGACCTTCGCGATCTCGACGAGCTTCGCTTCGGTCCGAGGGTCTTGAGCGGCTGAGGAGGATTTGCAGCCCGCAGTACCCAAGGCCGCCGAGGTGATCGCGAGCGCAAGGCCGAGGTGCATCGTATATCGTGCTCTCTGAGTCATGAGCCCCATCCTCCCCCGATGGCCCGAAACGACTGGACAGCCGCTTGGTCGGTGTTGGCGCGCGTGAGAGTAAGTTGATCTTGTGCAGCGAGCAGCTGCCGGTCGGCATCGAGCACATCGGTCAGCGGAATCACACCTGCCGCGTATGCCTCCTCCACGGCATGCAGGATCGATTGCCGATAATCGGCCAAGGCCTCGGCGTTCGCGCCCTTCGCTTGCGCCACTTCCGCATTGATCTTGCCGAAATCAAACAAGCGCCAACGCAGCCCTGCGAGGGCCTCGGGCTGAAATGTCGCCGCGCGAAACAGATGGTCTGTGCTCAGGCTTTCAAAGCCGAGGAGACCTGCGATCGATATCTTCGGGTAGTACTCCGAGATCGCTTGCCCAACTCGGGCGTTGGATGCGACGAGGCGCCGTTCGGCTGCGATAACGTCCGGCCGCCGGCGTAACACATTGGCGGGCGTGTCATCGCTCGGGATTGCCGGAGCGGGCGGGATGCGCTGTGGCGATTTCAGTTCTGCGGCGTAGGAGCCGGGCTGAGCGCCCATCAGGACATCGAGCCGATTCAGCTGCGCCTCGGCATCGATGGCCAAAGGCTGGAGCGAGGCGCGCGCCTGCGAGAGGAGCGCTTGGGCTTGTGCCACCTCGCGATCCGTTGCAAGTCCTGACCGGAAGAGGCACTCGATCAGCTCAACGAGGCGTTCGTCCGTCGTCACTTCATCCCTGGCGACGGCGATGCGCGCCTGATCACCTCGAACTTGTAAGTAGGCGTCGGCCGCATCGGCGGCAACCATGATATGGGTCCCCACTTGCTCCGCCTCAGCCGCTTGCGCCTCAGCGGTGGCGGCTTGTGCGCCGCGACGCAGTCCGCCGAAGAGGTCGATTTCCCAGCTGGCCCCCGCGCCCACGTCCGATTCAAACTGGTCTCGCTGAAAGCCCGGAAGCTGACGCGCGATGGCGCCGATCGGACTTTCGAGAGACTCGTGAGTTCTCGCGGCTTGCACCGTCAGGTCCGCTGTAGGCAGGAGCTGTGCGCCAGCCTCGCGCGCCGCCGCCCGCGCCTGCTCGACGCGAGCAATCGCCGCGGCAAGATCGAGATTCTGATGCAAGGCGCGCTCAATGATGCGAGTGAGCTCGGGATCGTCGAACCCGAGCCACCACCGATCGAGTGCCGGAGCGGACGTGCTCATGATGCGGGCCTGTACGGCGGCAGCGCTGCGAAAGCCCTCGAGCGTAATGAAGGGTTTCCTGTAGTCGGGTCCCACTGCAACCCTGATGCGCAGAGCTGTGCAAAGAGACTCGCCGATCCGATCGCGATCAGGAGCGGCCGCATGGCGATAGCCCTCTGCTTACTTGAATCGACTGCAATTCTTTGATACTCACAGTGGCGTCTCTTAAGTCGAAATGTATTGCATGTATATGCGACGGTTCAGACCCGCGCTCCACGTCTGATGCCGCCGCCGGTCCGCGCGCGGGCTACTCAAGCGCAAATGTTCGGCGGAGCCGCCGGTCAACCGCTCCGGCCGGCAAATAGCGTCGTAGCCGCCCGATGAGCCTTGCCTGCGGGCCGACTGGCCTGCGTAGCCGGTGCGGCGAGTCGATGGCCTGCGCGATTTCCGAGGCGACCCCGCGTGGGTCGGGACCCGCCTCGAGGCTGGCCGCCACGGCCGCCGCGGCGCGTGAGCGCTCCTCGTCATAGGCGTGCAGCAGCGTCGCGGCAGCCACACTGTGTGCACCGAATCCCGTGCGAGTGAAACCAGGCTCGACCAGCACCACCCGAATGCCGAATTGTCTGACCTCGTGATCGAGGGATTCCGAGAGGCCCTCGAGTGCGTGCTTCGTGCTCGAATAAAGTGCGGAATAAGGCGCAGGGAGAAAGCCGAGCACAGAGCTCACATTCACAATGAGACCCGCGCGCCGCGTGCGCATGTGCGGCAGCACGGCTTGGCTCATGCGGATGACCCCGAAGACATTCGTGTCAAAAAGCGCCTGCGCCTGTTCGACCGAGGTTTCCTCGAAAGCACCGAACACGCTCATGCCGGCATTGTTGACGAGCACGTCGATGTGTCCAGCCGCATCGACCACGGCTTGCACCGCGCGCGATACCGACGCCCCGACGGTGACATCGAGCGGCAGCATGCTCACGCCCTGAATCGGGTCCGTCTTCTGCGGCGATCGCGCGGTCCCGAAGACCCGGTACCCGCGCTCGGCAAGATGCTCAACCGTCGCGGCGCCGATTCCGCTCGATGCGCCGGTGACGAGAACGACTTTAGGATCCGACATGATGCTGCTCCCAAGTGGAGGTGATTTGAGGGACACCCGCGCGCACTCATTCATCAGCATTGCGAGAGCTGCTGTGGGTGACCGGAGTGAGAACGTCGCGAAGTAGGCGGCCACCAGCATGAGATGGCGCATGCAGTCCACGATCTCTCGGGCTCGCCACGACTAGTCGATATCGCTCGCCAGACCGCTCTGACGGGGCGCGATCGCCCCGGAGCATCCGCTGAACCGCCGCCTGAGTATCGGCGGGTGAGGGCTGGGCGGCGCGGTGGGAAGCTGCGACCACCTCGCGCGAGCCGCCGGATCGGCCCGTCGCTGCCGTGACACCCACCCGAAAGCGGCTCGGTCCGAGCAGTACCTCTTGGATCCGTTGCTGCACGCCGGCGGTCGATTTCATGGTGTCGACATTGGCCGTTCGGACTCCCTGCGCAGTCGTGAACCGATGATTGCCCGTGAGGACGTCCTGCACCGCCTTCTGAACGGAGATCGGTCGGGCCCCGCTCGTGGGCTCGCCGGCAGTCGCACGTACCGCGTGAAAGATCATCGCCGCGGAGAGAGCAGTGAGGATATAGCCGGAGATTTTCGAGATTGACGATGGCATAACCAGTGTCTCCTCAGTCAAGTAATATGTATATGCATGTATCAGAGCTATTCAGCAGAATTTCTCTTGAACGCGTCAAGTTGGGATGTACTCAGCTCGCCGCGAGGCGAGTGGCGGCGAGGTAAGCGGCTCTCTTCAGGGCGGTGGCTTCCGCGCGCCCTAGACGCTTCTCGAAAGTCTCCTGCGCGGCCTCCCAACGGGGCCGCAGCCTCTTGACGATTGCCTGCCCCTCCGAGGTCAAACGCCAGCGGCGCTGGCGACGATCCTCGCCGACAGCATTCGTTGCAAGCCCGCGCCTTTTAATCAGCGCGAGTGTTCGCGTTGCCGTGGTCTGGTCCATACCGATGAGATCGGCCAAGTCCGTGGTCGTCACATGCGGGACCGTCTCGAGTACCTGAAGCGCGGTGTACTGCGTGGCATGCAGACCGCTGCCGGAGAGCATGTCCTCATACAGCGCCGTCACGGCCCGAGAAGCTTGCCGCAATGTCGCGCAGTAGCAGGGTAGTGCGTGGACTTTCATGTTCCGTATATTACATGCATATGCATGTAGAGTCAAGTGCTCATTCCACGGTGCAACGTCACGAGACGCACCGCTTCGCGGCGCAACGCACAGAAGCGCAACCGCCCCTCGCTCTACGATGAGGCGGCCGGCACCGCGACCCGCTTGAAGAGGGCTCGCAGTGTGGTGCCCGAGCGATGGCGAGCTGCCTCCCAGCTCGGCACCCGAACCGCCCGATCTGGCCGCATTCGTCGCCAGCCTCTCGAGCGCATGGCGGGCGGGCGAGGTCCGTCCGACGTTCTCAGTCGCAGCCAAGCCGCGTTACCTGCGCAGCCTGCAGCGTGTGTTCCGAGCGGATGCGACACCTGCCCGCACGCCGGGTCGAGGCGTGCATCGAGCATCGAGCGCGCCACGGCGCGCGGCCCGGGCTGCGACGGCAGGGCATCGCAAGTGCGGTCAGCCTGCCCGCGTTGCGTGAGCGGGGACGCTTGAGCCCCGGCTGACGATGTTCGCTCTCCCGCCCTCGCCAGGAACTTCAAGCACTGGAGGCGATACGGGCGGCTACTTTCGATTTGCTTGCAGTGTCGAGCGATGTTGTAACTGATGCGTTCGGTAAACCTGCCCCGCAAGTTTGAGGAATCCTCCCACTGCGGTTCTCGCTTCTCCCGAGCCTCGATCGCTACGGGCGTTGATCGCGCTCACGGGCAGGTCGGCTTCGTCACGGATATAGCTTCCGCCCCGGGCATTGCTGGTCGCCGCGTGCCCTCACGCGATAGCGGCGCGGCAATCAAGACCATCGCCGCAGCGGCGAGTAGAAGATGCGCCGGGGCAAAGTTGCCGACGGTCGCGTAAATCGCAATCGCACCGGTAAGCGGTAGAGTTCCTAAGGCAGCGAGCGTCGTCCTCGTGCCGAGCCTCGGCGACCACGCGAGTATCAGGTAGGAGAGGCCAAGCACGACGGTCATCGCGCCAACGCTCAACCAGAGCCCCTGGAAAATCGCCGCATACCGTCCTGAGAGACTCGACGCCTCGAGGACCGCGCTCGCTTTGCGGAGGGCGAGGACGTGAGCCCCGCCTCCCGCAAGCATCAGGAGCGCAGCGAGCGAGAGCAACACGCGCGAGATGGCGACCCGGTGCATTACTTACTCCCCTGGCGCGCAACCTTGGTTCGCGCCAGGGCCTCGAAGGGCCGAGCATCGAAGAAGAGCTCGTCCTCAATGATGAGGCCGTCCTTCAGTGCCATACGCTCAGCGGTCGGGCAGATACCGATCGGTTGAATGCAGTAGAAGTCGACGGCGGCCATCGCTGCATCCGCTGCCGTGAAGGTGCTGCGCACCTCGAGCCGCTCAACCAACGAGAAGAAGCGCTTGGCGCCGGCGGCATAGGCGTCCCGTCCCTGCGTCTTAGCGTTCGGGCTCTTGAATGTGACATCCGGGTGCAGGCAGCCAAGAATCCTATCCAGGTCCTTGTGCTGCCAGGCCCTGTAGTAGCGCTCGCAAAGCTCTCGTGTGAAGTCCGGCATAGTGAACACTCCTGCGGTTGAGGCGAACGCTCCTCCGGCAGCGCAGCTCACGCCAGTCGCAGCGGCCAGCAGCAGCGCCGAGCGTCTGTTTAGGGCGAGCGCGTTCATGGGGCGTACTCCAATCTGTGACTCGGGGTATATCATTCCGCCGGCTGGTACGGCTTTGCAAGTATGGACAAAAATGATAGTACTCACGTCCTTGGATGTAGACCTGTGGCGGGACTTTCCTCGGAGGACGAGACGATGTCCAAGAGCTTGAAGAGCGAGGAGTTGCGCCTGTGCCCGGGTCTGGGGTTCAGCCAGATCTGCGGTGGGAAGTACAAGATCAGGATTCTGTGGGTCCTCAATCAACGCCCACATCGCTATGGGGAGATCTGCAGGTCAATGTCCAAGGGCAGCCTCGGAAAGCCTGTGACCCCGCGTGTTTTGAGCCGCGAGCTCAAACAGCTGCAGGAACGCGGCCTTATCCATCGCCGCCAATTTGACGTCGTTCCGCCTCGCGTCGAGTACAGCCTCACTGAGCGGGGGCGGCAGTTGCAGCCGATCCTAAAGGCGATCGTCGCCTGGGGGCTCACCGGCGCCCACGAGGAGATCCTGGGTCTTCGTCCGCCACGTCGCACGCGAGCAAAACCCGAGGAGCAATTGCAATCTCAAGAGCGGCCGACCTCGTGAGCACCCGAGGCCGGTTCGGCTATCGGCGGCGCGCATCGGGGGTGCCACTAGTCGCCGCAGCGAATCGAAGGGGCGGCAGGCCGTGCCGTGGCGCTGAAATTCAGCGCGCGAGGGAATTCACATAGCGCTCGAGCTCGGAGCGCGTGATGGAGGTTGCCGGTTATGGACTTGGTCGCGTGTACGTACGACGTTGACGACGTTTGTCTGACTGGGTTTCTGGCCGACGGCGCAACTCGAGGTTCAGCGCCGGGTGTTCTCCTTGCGCATGAGGCTCCCGGAGTTACATCGCACGTGAAGGAGCGAGCCCGAATGCTGGCCGAACGTGGCTACGTTGCGTTCGCGCTGGATATGTACGGGCAGGTTGATCTGCCCATTGACGAAGCTCGGGAGCAGTCGCGTCGGCTAATGGCTGACGCGGGACTCATGCGTCGCCGGGCCCGAGCGGCACTCGATCTGCTAGCGGCGCACGCCCATTGCGACGCCACCAAGCTCGCCGCGGTTGGATTCTGTCTCGGAGGCATTGTGGCCCTCGAGCTCGCGCGCGATCGAGCACCCATTCGTTGTGCCGTTGGCTTCCATCCTGGCTTCATGAGACCGGTAGGGAGTGCAACAGGACCGATCACGGCAAAGGTATTAATGATGATCGGCGAGGATGACCCAGTCGTGCCGGCTGAGGATCGCGCGTCCTTCATCCAAGAAATGAAGCAGGCGGGCGCGGACTGGCAGCTCCATGTTTTCGGGGGCGTCGGGCATAGCTATACGAATCGAGAAATTGATGCGCGAGGTATGCCCGGGTTTGCTTACAACGAGAAGGCTGACCGTCGTGCCTGGACGCTCATGCTTTCGCTGTTCGCGGAAGTCTTCTGAGGAAGTGATCGAAGGATTCGCCATTTCCTTTCGGCCAAAGACCGACCGCTGGCACTTCTACTCTGAGCGGACACTCGCCCTGTTGCGCGATCGCTTGCATCCAACTGCGACTCATTTCGCCGGCGGGAGGAAAGCTTGTGTCACGGCCTTGAAGGCGTCGAGGGCTTCGCAACGAGCGCAATGACACGCAAGCTGCGGCCAGCGCGCAGCATCGAAGCATTCGGGGTGCGCTTCCCGAAGGAGCCGCAAGGCGCAGGCGACAGCGATGTCGGCGTGCCCGATCCGTTCGCCCCACCAGCTCGCGCCCCCATTCGATCGACGATCCGCCTCGAGCGCCTGAAGCACGGCCTCGATCTGCATGCGACAACGGCCCACCCAGACGGGCGAGGATTGGTCGTGGAGCACGCGCTCGTAGATCAAGATCACCGCCTTATCGGCGAGACCGGTTGCCAAGGCGCAGATCTTCAGCGCACGACGGCGGACCAACCCCTCGCGGGCGATCAGCGCGCGTTCCGGCCCCCAGCTCTGCCAGCCACTCGCGCCGAAGCCCGGCAATGCCTGCTCGTCGAACGGCGCGGCGGAAAGAGGGCCCGGCTCGAAGCAACGATGGCATCGGCGAGTGAGCTTGCTCGGCGCGTGGCCGAATTCGCAATCCCGGTTCTGAAAGCGGCCCTCCAGACTGACGGAGAGCGGACGTCGGCCTGTTGACCGCGTACGGGTCTGAACGGCCAAAAGCAGAAGTAAGTGCCCCTCGAAATGTCTCCGGTAACCGGTCATAGGACCGGTGCGTTCCGGCACTCTCCACGAGAGCGTTACGCGCGGCTGAGAGCCGAGTATGCTGGGGATCAATCGAAATCTCGGCCTTCGAGCTAATCCTTGCTCCTGGGGCACCCTCGCCTATGGAGTCCGGGGCCTTAAACATGACGATTGACAACTGCGATCTTGGATTGCGCGAAGCAGCGCAAGCGCGATTTGCCTTTTTGGAAAAGAGTGGATTCTCATGCGTATCAGCCTCCTCGTCCAAGGTTCGATATGAATCCGACAAGGTATATATCGAGGTGGGGAATTCGGAAAGAGGTGGAGAAGTTGCGATCTCCTTCGGTCGCTTGGCGAAGAAGGAGGAGTTCTCGTTCACTCTCTATCTTTGCCCAGCACGAGGAAGAATGGGAAGTGCGCGGGGTGAACGGCTTCCCAGAACAGAGCCGTCAGAATCCCCAGCAATGCGAGCGCGCCGAGTACGAAGCTGACGACGGGCTCGAGAACCGCGAGGAGGAGAAACAGCGGTAAGCGGACCGCCTGCCAAAGCAGCCACAGAGTGAACCGGAGAAGACCGCCCGCCGTA
>DATNFW010000015.1:0-14807 GCA_035606175.1 Steroidobacteraceae bacterium
CCGGCTTCTTAGCACTCCAACTTATCGAGTGCTAACATTGCCACCCATTACCGGAGACCCTCTATTACGATGACCGCCGCAGCCACAGCCTTGGTCACCCGAAATTCCGATCTCGCCCTCGCGGGGCCGATCGGCAGTCTCGAAGCCTATCTCGAGCGCGTGGGCCACATACCGGTTCTGACGCGCGAGGAGGAGCGCAAGCTCGCACTGCGCTTCCGCGAGGAAGGCGATCTCGATGCCGCCCGCCAGCTCGTTCTCTCGCATCTGCGCTTCGTGGTGCACATCGCCCGAGGCTATGCCGGCTATGGCCTGCCCCTGGGCGATCTCATCCAGGAGGGCAACGTCGGGCTGATGAAGGCCGTCAAGCGCTTCGATCCGAGCGTCAACGTGCGGCTCGTCTCGTTCGCCGTGCATTGGATTCGCGCGGAGATCCACGAGTACGTCCTGCGCAACTGGCGCCTCGTCAAAGTCGCGACGACCAAAGCGCAGCGCAAGCTATTCTTCAATCTGCGCCGTCTCAAGAAGAACCTGGCCTGGCTTTCGGGCGAGGAGACCCGTGCCGTCGCGCGCGATCTCGGTGTGAGCGCTGCCGAAGTCACGGAGATGGAAAAGCGGCTCGCCGCGCGCGACATGTCTTTCGACCCCGCGCCCGATGCGGACGAGGAGGAGACGGCGTTCAGCCCCGCGGCATTCCTGCCGGCGCCTGCGGCCGATCCCGCCGAGAGCGTCGAGGCCGAGGAGTGGGAAAGCGATTCCGCCGACCGGCTGTACCAGGCGCTCGGCCGACTCGATGACCGCAGCCGCGACATTCTCGAGCAGCGCTGGATCGGCGAAGAGAAGGCGACGCTGCACGAGCTCGCGGGCAAGTACGGCGTCTCCGCGGAGCGCATCCGGCAGATCGAGGCAAATGCGCTCACGAAGCTCCGCTCACTGATCGCCCCTGCCGCCGCTCACTAGCCCAGTCCCGCGCCGCGAGCCGCGGTGGTCCCGCGCCGCTCGCCGCGGCTGCGGGCCGGGATGCGGCGGCCGGCCGATCAACCCGCCGTCGCGCGTTCCGGCCGGCGCTCGCCGACTGCCGCCGCAGTCACCGCCGCGGCCACCTCCGCGTGCACGCTCTTGTCGAGCGGGTCGGGCACGAGCTCGTTCCCGCTCGCGGCGCGAGCGATCGCCTCGGCCGCCGCTTGCAGCATGGCATCCGTGAACGCGCGCGCCCGCGCGGCTAGCGCTCCTCTGAAGAGGCCCGGAAACGCGAGCACGTTGTTGATCCCCTTGCCGTCCGCGGCGAACGCCGCGCCGTGCTGCATGGCCTCGAGCGGATCGATCTCCGAGTCGGGATTGGACAGTGCAAGGATGATCTGACCCGAGCGGACCGTATCCGGCCGTATCAGGCTCTTGACGCCTGTCGTCGCGACCACGATGTCGGCGCGTGCCATGAGCTCCTCGAGCGTGACGCCCTTGCCGCCGAGCGCGACCAGCCGATCGACCGCCTCCGCACTGCGATCGGTGCCGAGAATGCGACGGACACCGCACGCCGACAGCAATCGCGCGATCCCCGTCCCGGCGGCACCCAGCCCCACCTGACCGACGACACTGTCGTGCAAACTCCGTCCGGTGCGCCGCGTCGCATTCATGAGCGCTGCGAGCACCACGACCGCGGTCCCGTGTTGATCGTCGTGCAGCACCGGCTTGGCAAGCCGCTCTCTGAGCCCCGCCTCGATCGCGAAGCACTCGGGCGCTGCGAAATCCTCGAGCTGAATCGCGCCGAAAGACATCTCGATCGCGGCGACTGCCTCGATGACACGCGCCGGGTCACGCTCGCGCAGCAGGATGGGCACGGCGCTGAGACCCGCGAGCTGGGCGAAGAGCGCCGCCTTGCCTTCCATGACCGGCAGCCCGGCGAGCGCGCCGATGTCCCCGAGCCCAAGGACCGCCGTACCGTTGGTCACGACGGCGACAGTGTGATCGAGATTGGTGTACTCGTGGACTTGCTCGGGGTCGGCGGCGATCGCGAGACAAACACGGGCTACGCCCGGGGTATAAACATCGCGCAGCACCTGTAGCGTATTGATCGGGAGGCTCGCGGCCATGTGGATCTTGCCGCCGCGATGCCGATTGAACACTCGATCCGATTTGCCGATGAAGCGCGCCGTCGGCAGGCTGTCGATCCGCTCATAAAGACTCCGGTCCGTCTGCTCATCGAGCTCGACGGTGATCTCCCACAGCGTGCGCCCCTGCTCGCGGCGCAATGCGGTCAGGTGCTCGATCGCAAAACCCGCCTCGGCAATGACCTGCAGCACTTTCGCGAGACTGCCCGGCTGATGGATGGTCTCGACGACGATGATCTCGGGGACTTTCATATCGATCCTGATGAGGCGTCCGACATACCATCGCGCCGCGGAAGGAGCCTCAGCGCACAGGGGCCGCGATTCTATCGGTCCGCAGGTCCCGTTTGACAGAAGATCATCGCCGCGACGTGAACGCCGTCGCGGTGCCGGCTCGATCTGTAGCTCATCCTGAGCCTTTCTTGCAGCGCCTCGAACGATGCACACCCACTATTCCGCGCAGCCCGCGTCCAGCTCGAGCATTCTCGTCATCGAGGAGCATCCGTTCCAGCGCCGCGCGCTTGCCCGCAAGTTGAACGGCCTCGGTGTGCCGCGCGTCCTCGAGGCCTCGAGCGGCAGCGACGCGCTCGAGCTCCTGCGGGCGAACGGCGGCTCGATCGTGCTCATCCTGAGCGATGTCGAGAGGCCGCAGGTGGACGGGCTCGAGCTCCTGCGCCGGCTCGCCACCGGTGCGCCGCGAACCGCGGTTGCCGTCCTGAGCGCGCCCCAGCGCCAGGCTCTGAAGTCCATCGAGGCCACGGCGGTCGAGTACGGACTGCACCTCGTGGGGGTGCTCGAGAAGCCGGTGAGCGACGATGCACTGCGAGCCGTGCTCGTACGCGCCCTATCGAGCAGCACGCGAGTGCGCGTGCGGGCCGCGCGAGCCGAGCTCTGAAGGCGGATTCGTCAAGGGCAGCCGCCGCCCATACAATCCCGCGATGCCAGCAGCGAAAGCCGCGCGAACCCAGCCCGCCGGCGCAAAACCGCCCGTCCTCCGCCTCGACGACGCCCGCTGGCGCTGCAGCTGGTGCGCAGCCGATCCGCTCTACGTCGCCTATCACGATACCGAGTGGGGTGTACCGTCCCGCGACGAGAAGCATCTGTTTGAGATGATCTGCCTCGAAGGCGCGCAGGCGGGCCTCTCGTGGCTCACCATCCTGCGCAAGCGCGAGAACTATCGGCGCGCCTTCGACGGCTTCGACGCGCAGCGCATGGCGCGGTACACCCCCGACAAAATCGAGCGGCTGCTCGCAGACCCCGGAATCGTTCGCAATCGACTCAAAGTCGAAGCATTCGTGATCAATGCACGGGCCTGGCTCGACGTTCAGGGAAGCGGCGGAGGATTTGCGGAGCTCGTCTGGGGCTTCGCGCCTTCCCCTCGCAGGCGCCGCCCGCGATCGCGAGCGGAGGTGCCGGTCTCGACGCCCGAGAGCGATGCGCTGAGCCGCGAGCTCCTGCGGCGCGGATTCAAATTCGTCGGAACGACCAGCATCTACGCATTCATGCAGTCCGTCGGCCTCGTCGACGATCACATGCAGAAGTGCTGGGTAGCCCGCCCGGCGCGGTGAGCGCACCGGGCCACCGCTCGATTTCAGCCCCACACTTCCCGCGCCACCTCGACGATCCGCGCGAGCTTCGCGAACTGCTCCTCGCTCCCCATGGTCGCCCCGGCGATACCGCTTGAAAAGCCGCACTGCGGACTCAAGCAAAGCTGCTCGAGGGGCAGGAACCGACTCGCCTCCTCGATCCTCCGCAACAGCTCCTCGCGCGACTCGAGCCGCGGCCGCTTCGTCGTGACGAGCCCGAGCACGACCGTCTTCCCCGGCGGCACGTATTTGAGCGGCTCGAAGCCGCCCGCGCGCTCCGTGTCGTACTCGAGCAAATAGCCGTCGACGGCGATCTCGTTGAAGAGCACCTCCGCGACCGGCTCGTACCCGCCGGAGGCCATCCAGTTGCCGGCGAAATTGCCGCGGCACAGATGCAAACACACCGTCATATCGCTCGGGCGCCCGCGCAGCGCATCGTTGATGAGGCGCGCATAGGTTCGCGGCAGAATGGTCGGGTCCTCGCCGATGTTCTTTCGCACATCCTCCCGCAGCACCGGATCGCAGAGATACGCCAGGTTCACCTCATCGAGCTGCAGATATCGGCAGCCCGCGGCCGCGAGATCCGCGATCTCCTCCCGGTACACCTGCGCAAGGTCTCGATAGAAATTCTCTAACTCCGGGTAAGCCTGCGCATCGATCCCCTCGCGGCCACCGCGGAAATGCAACACGCTCGGGGAAGGCAGAGTGATCTTCGGTACGGCGCGTGCGATCGACCGCAAGAATTTGAAGTCCTCGACGAAGATGGGCTGCGGCCGGCTCACCTTCCCCGTCACGCGAACCGTGTGCGGGCGCCCCTCCGTGTCGCCCTTCTCGCTGTGAAAGTGAATGGTGAAGCGCGGCGTTGCCGGCTCGACGTTCGCGATCTTCAGCACGAAATCCGTCTGCCACGACGCTCGGTTGTACTCCCCGTCGGTGACGGCCTGCAGCCCAATCTCCTCCTGCCGACGCACGACCTCGCGAATCGCCGCATGCTGAACTTCCCGCAGCTTCTCCTCGGCGAGCTCGCCCCGGCTTCGCGCCGCGCGCGCCTCGACGAGCTCGCGTGCGCGCACGAGGCTTCCCACGTGGTCCGCGCGAAAAGGCGGACGGCTGCGCGTCAACCCTGCCCGCCGGCCGCCCCCCGCCTCCCCGCGAACGTCGTCCGGCCTCTCAGCCATGACGAGTGCCCGCCTGGTCCCCCAGTTTGAACAGCCGCCGCGCATTCTCCTCGAAGATCATCTTCTTCTCGGCCGCCGTGAGCCATTCGAAAGCCTGGATGTACGGGGCAGTGTGATCCATCGTCTCGCCCGTCTCGGGATTCACGGCCGCACCGACCCCCGGGCACTCCGTGCCGAAGAGACACCGGTCGGGTCCGACCGTTTCGATGAGCAGCCGCAGCGCCCCGGGCGTATAGAGGACCGTGTCGAAATACAGCTTCTTCAGGCGCGTCGAGAATCGCCGGTTACCCCGGAGCGAGGCCGACTCGAAGCGCCCGAGCTGATAAGGGATCGCCCCGCCTCCGTGCGAGACGAGGATCTTGAGATCCGGGAAATCCTCGAGCACGGTCGAGTTGACGAGGTTGTAGACGGCGATCGACTCCTCGTTGATGAAATGCAGCGAATACGGCGTGCGCTCCGACCGCGACCCGGTCGAATGAATGTGAGCGGGGATGTCGAGCTCGCAGAGCTTCTCGTAGAGCGGGTACCAGTACCGCTCTCCGAGCCCGGGTGCTTCGACCCCCGCGTTCTCGTACGGGTCGGGATCGAGCAGGCAGCCTTTGAATCCGAGCTGCTTCACGCACCGCTCGAGCTCGGGGAAGACGCGCTCGATCGGTTCGCCCGCCGCCTGCGTGAGGCCACACACCGGGACGAATTTGTCCGGGAGGAGCTTGCATTGGCGCGAGATGAGCGTGTTCACCTCCTCGGTGAACCAGTGGACGAGCTTCGCGGGGCGCTCCGAGTGCATCATTTGAAACGGTCGCGGCGAGATGAGCTGCAAATCCGTCCCATGGCGCTTCATCAGATCGAGGTGGCCGGCGGGGCCGATTTCGGTTTTGTTGGCGGCAGCGAGCAGCTGCTCGTCGGTCACTCGTACCCCTCCGCGCCCGTGTGCGCCCCGATGCGCGAGCAGCGTCCCCTTGTACGCCCACAGCTCGACGGGGGCGCTGATGTGTCCGTGGCAATCGATGATCATGGATGCGCCTCGCTGGACTCGCTCGCTGCGCTGGATTTGCTCGCTGCGCTGGATTTGCTCGCTGCGCTCGATTTGCTCGCCATGCTGGACTTGCTGACTTCGTCCCAGCATACGAAACCGTTCGCCGTCCCCGTCCCCCCCTCGGATCGATAGCAGGGCTGGTAGTCGATGACGTCCCCCTGGAGGTCTGTGTCGAAGAGAGTCCCCGCTGCGGCGACCCAGTTCTTGAGCTCGGAGGACCCGGATTGAAAGTAGCTCTCCGGAATGCTGCAGAGCGCCTCGGCGTCGCGCGTGCGCAATGCATCGAAGACTCGCCGGTCGAGGTCCTCGTCGATGACGAAGTGGCTCATACCCCCCGAGCCGAACACGGCAACGCGCCGATTGTCCGGCCATGAGCGAATGGCTCGCCCGATCAGCCGCCCGAGGTCGAAGCAGCGGCGGGCGGTCGGCTGATTGGGCGGATAGAACGTGTTCAGGATGACGGGTACGTTGGGCACCACGCGATCGCGCATGATTTGGCGGTAGATGAAGCCGAACGCGTGCGGCATCCCGCTCACCCAATGGCCCGGATGAACCGGCAGCCGCATCGAGCTCGCCACATCGAAGCCGGACTCAGTTGCGCAGCGCACGATGTGCAGCGCAAGAGCGGGCAGGCCGGGATACTCGGTGTATTGCGGGGGGCTGTGGCCCCACTCCGCCTCGTGAATACCCGGAGGCATCCGCGCTGCCTGCTCGGGGGTTGCCGGCTGATCCCACAGCTTGTCGCCGCGAAACACGGTGATCGCGGGTATCAGGTCATCGAGGAACAGCTCGCTCTGATCGTTGCCGAGGATCACCGCCGCATCGGGCGCGGCCGCCTCGAAGGCGTCCGCCATCCTCGCAATGGCACGCTGGCAGGCGGCCGAGCGCCTCTCACGCTCCGCGAGCGAGCACTGCGCCGCCAGGTTCTCGTCCTTGCGGAGCGTGACGAGGGCATCGTAATCGTAGACGTGGCCGCGGAAGGGGTGATCCTTCTTGCTGCGGTCCCACGGGACCCTGAGCAGCCACTGCTCCGGAGTCGTCGAGAGCGTCGGGCCGTGAGAGGTCCACATTCCAAGCACGATGCGCGCCATGTGCACTCCTCTGGTCGCGGGGAGTAGTATGGACCCGGAGCCGCCCGCACGGCGAGCGCCGGCTCCACGGGCGTCCGGCGCCCGAGCCAGGCAAACCGTTGAGGAGTCAACACATGGCGACCTCGATCACCCTCGGCAAGCGTTCCGTTCCTCACATCGAGATCCGCCGCGTGCCGGCGCTGCAGTCGATCATCTGGCTCGCAAGTGGCTGGGACGATGTGAGGCATCTCGGCTGGGCGAGCTTCGCCCACGGGGTGCTCATCGTCACGATGGGCTGGGTCCTGCTCGGGATCTCGAGCGCGCACCTGTTCCTCGTCGTCGCGGCGGTGACCGGCTATCTGCTCGTGGGGCCGATCATGACGACGGGTTTGTGTGAGCTCTCGAGGCGCCGCGCCGCGCATGAGTCGGTGAGCTTCGACGATTCGCTCGATGCCGTGGTGCGCGATCCCTCGAGCCTCGCTCAATTCGGGGCGCTGCTCGCCGCGATCGCGGTCGTGTGGCTCGTCGCCTCCCAGGTCATGCTGAGCACGCTTCTGGCGGGGTCGGAACCGAGCTGGGACGTGCTGCTCTGGGGCAGCTTCACCGGGGCGATCGGACGCGCGCAGGCGCTCGCCTACATCGGATCGGGTGCCGTTCTCGCCGCGATCGTATTCACGCTGTCGGTCGTGACCGTCCCCCTCATCATCGATCGCGGCCTGGGAGCGCTCGATGCGATCACGACGAGCCTCCGGGCGACGCTCAAGAACCTGCCGGCAATGCTCGTCTGGAGCGCGCTGATCGTCGTGTTGACGGCGCTCGGCTTCGTCACTCTCCTCGTCGGAATGATCGTGATCGCACCGCTCCTCGGGCATGCCACCTGGCACGCCTATCGGGATCTGGTGCGCTGATTACGCGCGGCGCCGATTAGCGCGGCGCCGGTTAGCGCGGCGCCGACTACGCGGTCACCCGGCTCCAGTACTCCTCCATCCGCCGCCGCATCGCCGCATCGGGCAGCGTGCCGCGGCCGGCGTGCTGGTTGTCGATGAGATGCGCGACCTTGGTCGAGCCGGGGATTGCACAGGTGACGGCGGGGTGGGAGACGACGTATTTGAGAAGGAACTGGCTCCAGCTCGAGACCCCGAAATCCCGCGCAAAATCGGGAAGCTTGTGCTGGGAGGCCTCCTCCATGAGCTGGCCGTGGATGAGCGGCAGGTTCGCGAGCACCGCGATCCGCCGCTCGACAGCGAGCGGAAAGATCTGCTTCTCCGCGTCTCGATTTGCGATCGAATAATCGACCTGAATGAAATCGAGCGGGTATTTGCGGATGAGAGCGACCATGTCATCGTGCTGGCGGACGCGCGAGGTCGTGATTCCGTAGTAGCGGATCTTGCCCGCGCGCTTCCACTCGCGCAGCAGCGGCATGAGCTCATCGACGCCGCTCAAGTTGTGGACCTGCAGCAGGTCCACCTTGTCGGTCTTCAGCCGCTGAAGCGATCGGTCGAAGCTCGCCTTCCCACCGACGCCGCCCCCGTAGAAAAAGCCGCCCCCGTTGGTGAGCTTGGTCGCGATGAACATCTTCCCGCGCAGCCCCGAGTCGGCAAGCGCCTCGCCGATCAGCGCCTCACTATCGCCGTAGGCCGCTGCCGTATCGATGACGGTACCCCCGAGCTGATGCATTTTCGCGATCTCCGCGCGGATAGCATCGCGCTCGGAGTCGTCGAAAGAATCGGTGCCGAGTCCGATGACGGGGATGCGCTCCCCGGTCGAGGGAATGGGTTTCAGGATGAGCGGCTCGCCGGAGGCTGCGGTGCCCGCTGCTTCAGCTCCAGCCGCACCCGCGGCCGCCGCCGCACGCGCAGCGCCGGCAGCGAGTGTGCCTGTCCCGAGGGTGGCCAGGAGCCCGGTGCAGAGCACGTCGCGCCGGGAGATCGTCGAGCGGCTTCGAGCGTCCATGGTCACTCCTTACTCCGAGAGTCGCGCTTATAAGGCGCCAAGCGAGAAAACACCAGCCGCCCCGGCGCGCAGCACCCGGCACCTACGCGGCTGTCGCGAGTCCGCCACAGGAAGTGGCGTCGGCAAGATATACAAGCTACCCCCTGGACGCAGTCCATGAAAGTTCTCAGAATCTTCATTCTTCCAGCTAATTTTTCAGCTAGCATGGTTCTTGCTGATACTGAATCACGACAGTAGTTTGGAGGTTGATGCGCCACGCGCACAGCCTCGGGAGGCCCCTACAAGCTCAAGAAACTCGGGCGATCGACACGGACACGGTAAGGCGGCCGCCCCTTTGCGCAGCCGTCCGGGACGAAAGGCGTGAACTGACACGCGGCCTGGCAGGTTGGCCGGTGCCCTCGAGGCTCCAACGTCCCAGCCGACTTGATGATGTCCGTGACGATGCGATACGGCAGAACGCGGCGGACGGACGGTCCGGTACCCCCTCCGCCGCGCCGCTCGGCCGGTGCTGACAGCGATTGACCCGGTCATCGTTCCCGTACTCCAAGCCCCGCGCAAGCGGGGCTTTTTTTCGCCCGATCGATTCCCGATCGATGCCCGACCGAACGCCAGGCTGTGTGGCTCGAGAGCCGGCGTGCAGCCCGATGTTTGTTATATCGGTGGGAACAGCATCGCGATCGTGACGGACAGCATCTGTCCCGGACTTCGGAGACTTCCTGGTCGCGGAGAGGGTCCGCTCGAAAAGGGTGCCAATAGGCTCGAGCCTGCTCGCGGGTCATCGCGGCCACGTGTTGCATTCTACTACGCGGGCTTTGGACAGCCCGCGTAACCGCTCACGTCAGCGCGCCGGGGCTATCATTGGGGAGACGCCAGTGTCTGCGCGCGATGCGGGAGAGTCCTTCTCATGAGTGCGGTTATGAGTCGCGTTGAATCCTTTTGCCGCCGTGTCGGCGTGCAGACGCCGATCTGGCTTGCCCCCATGGCAGGCGCAACCCCGCCGGCACTCACCATCGCCGTCGCCGAGGGGGGCGGCCTCGGCGCCTGCGGCGCGCTGCTCATGGGCCCAACGGAAATGCAGGCGTGGGCCGAGGCGGTGCGCGCGCGCACGAGCGCGCCGTTCCAAATGAACCTTTGGATTCCCGACCCGCCGCCGGCGCGCGATCGAGCGCACGAGGCTCGCGTACGCGAATTCCTCGAGCGCTGGGGTCCGCCGGTGCCCTCATCTTGCGGGGACGACCTGCCTCGCGATTTCGCGCAGCAATGCGAGGGGCTGCTCACGACCCGCCCGGCAATCGCTTCTTCGATCATGGGACTTTTTTCAGCGCAGACTGCGAGCGCACTCAAAGCCGCCGGCATTGCGTGGGCCGCGACCGTGACGACGGTGGACGAAGCGAGGCGAGCGGAGGATGCCGGTGCAGACATCATCGTCGCACAGGGCATGGAGGCCGGCGGCCATCGCGGCTCATTCAATGCAGCGGACGCCGAGCGGCGGCTCGTCGGGCTTTTTGCGCTCGTTCCGCAAGTCGTCGATGCCGTGCGTCTGCCGGTGGTCGCGACCGGCGGTATCGCCGATGCGCGCGGTGTCGCTGCCGCGCTGCTGCTCGGTGCGAGCGCCGTACAGATCGGCACCGGTTTCCTGCGCACGCCGGATGCCGGCATCTCCGCGGCCTGGTCGCATGCGCTCGCCGAGGCACTCCCCGAGGATACGATGTTGACGCGCGCCTTCAGCGGACGGGCGGGCCGGGGCGTCGCAAACGACTACCTGCGAGCCGCCGCCGCGCACGATGCGCCGGCACCTGCGCCTTATCCGGTGCAGCGCGGCCTCACCGGTCCCATGCGCCGCGATGCCGCTCAACACAGCGATCGCGCGCGACTTCAGATGTGGTCCGGCCAGGCAGCGCGGCTCGCAAGCGAGGAGCCCGCCGCAGACCTCGTCCGCCGTTTGTGGCGCGAGGCGCGTGAGCTGCTGTAATCGGCAAGTGGTGGTATATGGTTCTTCGGCGCACCTACCTCGCGAAGGAGCAACCCTGAACCGCAAGGGTCTGATCGTGCTGATCGCTGCAGTCGCCGCGACGGCTGCTTTGTGTGGATGTGCGAGCGCACCCGCACCGCAGCGCACCGCGGATACGCGGCAGGATGCCGCCAGAGAGCTTGGCATCACACGCGACGCCTGGTCGAAATGCGTCCGAGCCGCGATACCGCGGCTGGACGAGCCCCAATCTTCTTCGGACGTTCTCTCCTCGGAAGCTGTTGCGCGCACCGCCATGAAGGATTGCTCAGGCGAGTACACGGACATGATGCGAGCTCTGAGGCGCACATTGGCGCCTAGCTGTGACCGGGACCCGCACTGCACACGCGACGCCCTGGCGACGGCCCAGCGCGAGGCTACGCAGACCGCAACCGATGATGTCGTGACCGCGCGGGTGCGGGCTGCAGGCACGGCAGCCCTGCAGTGTCAGTAGACGCTGCGGCCGTCTAGCGGGCGCGTTTCGTGCGGCTGGGCCCCGGGTTCGCCGCAGGCCCTGAAGCCCCGCCGCTCGCCGGAACTTCGCTCAACGTCACCGTACCCGGAATGTGCTGCTTGCCCCAGCGCACGAACGCGAGCAGCACCTCACCCAGTGCCCTGCCCTTCGGCGTCAGCGTGTACGCGTAGCGCGTCGGACGCTCCTGATAGGGATTGCCGACAATGATGCCGGCAGCTTCCAGCCGCTTGAGACGCTCCGCGAGGATATTGGTCGGAATGCGCTCCGGTGAGTCCGCGAGCTCCCCGTAGGTGCGCTTGCCGTGCAGCAAGTCACGCACGACGAGCAGTGTCCATTTATCGCCCACGATGTCGAGCGAATTGGCGATTGCACAGGCAGAGCGCGCGAAGGGCTTTGCCGCGCTCGATCTCGGCCGCTTGTCCATTGCCACATCCATGATACTTGCAAGATGCAAGTCAGTATGCTACGGTCGCTATATACTTGCAAAATGCAAGTAACAGTCGCAGCGAGGAGCGCACCATGTCAGCCACTGTCCTCCCACGAGCGGTCGAGCCTCAGGCCATCGACAGTCGCAGCATTCGCTTGAGTGCCGCATCGGTTTTAGCCGTGTGGCTCTTACTCGTCGTGTCATCCGGTGCGCTCGGCGCGTTCGTCGGCACTCCGGGGACACCGCCCATTCCCATTGCCATCGGGGTGGGAGCGCCGCTGCTGCTATTTTTTGCGTGGCTGCGGCTCTCGCCATCATTCCGACACTTCGTTCTCTCACTCGATCTGCGTCTGATCGCAGGGATACAGGCGTGGCGGTGGGCCGGTCTGGGCTTTCTCTCCCTTTACGCGCACAGTCTCCTGCCGGCCATGTTCGCCCTACCGGCCGGCCTCGGGGATATGGCCGTCGGATTCGCGGCTCCGTGGATCGTTCTCGGCCTCGTGCGTCGGCCTGGCTTCGCCGCGGGCCCCGCGTTCATCCGCTGGAATGTCCTCGGCATCCTCGACCTCGTCGTCGCCGTGAGCCTTGGCGCGTTGAGCGCAACGCTGTCTACGGGGGCCCCGGGGGAAATCAGCACCGCTCCGATGGCGACACTCCCGCTTCTGCTGATTCCGGCATTCCTCGTTCCTTTATTCCTCATGCTGCACACGGCAGCCCTGATGCAAAGCCGGCAGATGATCCGCAGCCGAGCATGAGGCACCTCACGGGCTTGCGCATACAGCCACAGCGGCATCCAGCGGCTCACCTCGAGCCTCGAGTCAGCGCTTGCTGTTCGTGCTGAGCGTGCCCTTGAAGCCTCGGCAAGTGCTGCGGCCTGCCGGTAATCCCCGGCTGCAAGCTCGAGAGCGAATCGATCCTTCCGGTGGGCTTCGGTGTTGAGATCAGGTGATTGGTCGAGCGCTTGTCGCGCCAGCGTCGGAATGGCGGCCTCGAGGGAAGCGGTGCTCGATCTCGCGCTCTCTGGCACCGACAGCTCCGGTGCCGCTATCACCCCCTCGCGGTGAGAATCGCTGCGAGGCTCGCGCAGGTGAGGCAGGCAGAATCATAGTTCTCCCTTTAGATGCGCCGGCTACTCTTTATGGTCGCAAGCGCCCGCGGGCACCTCCTGCATCCTGAACTCGCCCTGCGCGTACCTCTCGCGCAGCATCGCCTTCTGCAGTTTCCCGGTCGCAGTATGCGGCAGCTCGGAAACGAAGGCGACACCGTCCGGCAGCCACCATTTAGCGACCTTCCCGGCGAGGAATGCGAGCAGCTCTTCCCGATCGAGCGGCCGATCCGGTCGTCGCACGACGAGCAGAAACGGCCGTTCCTGCCATTTCGGGTGCGGCACACCTATGGCGGCCGCCTCGAGGACCGCAGGGTGACTCATCGCGGCATTCTCGAGATCGATGGACGATATCCATTCGCCGCCGGATTTGATGACATCCTTTGCGCGGTCCGTGATCTGCAGGTATCCGTCGGGATCGATCGTCGCGATATCCCCGGTATCGAACCAGCCGTCGCCATCGAGCGCGGAGCCGTCTCCGGCGCCGAAGTACCCGGAACTGACCCAATGCCCGCGAACGAACAGCCGCCCCGGGGTTCTGCCGTCCCGTGGCTGAGTCTCGCCGTCGACCCCGGCGATTTTCAGCTCCACCCCGTATGGCGCGCGCCCCTGCTTGAGCACCACGTCGATGCGTTCATCCGAATTCAAACGCCGATGCTTGCGCAGGAGCCCGCCGACGGTGCCGATAGGCGAGGTCTCCGTCATGCCCCAGGCGTGCAGGACGCGCGCATCGAACGCGCGTTCGAAGAATTCGACGACGGATCGGGGCACCGCCGCGCCACCCGTAAAGACGCGCCGCAGCTCGAACTCTCCGCTCGGAGGTTGCCCCTCGGCTTCGACATGCTGCTGCAGCATCAGCAAGACGGTCGGAACGCCCGCCAAAATCGTGACGCCCTCGCTCCGCATCAGCTCAAATACGCTCCGCCCGTCCACAGCCGAACCGGGAAGCGTGAGGCTCGCGCCGCTCAGGGCGGCCGAGTAGGGCAATCCCCAGCCATTGGCGTGGAACATCGGTGCAGCGAGCAGAACAGATTCCGCCGCCGTGAGGCTCATCGCGTCGGCCATGCAGGCGGTCATCGAATGCAGCACGGTCGATCGATGCGAATACAGCACACCCTTCGGGTGGCCGGTGGTTCCCGACGTGTAGCACAAGGACGAGGCCGCGCGCTCGTCGAGCCGCGGCCACCGAAATGCCGGGTCCTGCGATCCGATCAACTCTTCGTAGCAAAGGAGATCGAGCGCTGCACTGGGCGGCATCTCCTCGGGGCTCGCGAGAGCGATGTACCTCCGCACACTCTCGAGCCGTGGCGCAAGCCGCTCGAGCAGCGGCAGGAAGGACACGTCGAAAAATAGGCAGCTGTCCTCCGCGTGATTGATGATGTACTCGATCTGCTCCGGATAGAGTCGTGGGTTGATGGTGTGGGCGACGGCCCCGATGCCGGAGCTGCCGTAGATCAGCTCGACGTGGCGATGGCCGTTCCAGGCCATCGTTCCGACGCGGTCGCCCTCGACGATGCCGAGCGCTCCCAAGGCGCCGGCCAGTTGCCTCGCGCGTCGGGCGATATCGGCGTAGGTGTGTCGTACCCGGCCGCGCGCAGGCGTGCAGGATACGATCTCGGCGTGCGGATGCGCGACGGCAGCGTGCTCGATCAACGAAGAGACGAGCAGCGGATGGTTCTGCATCAAACCATGCATGATGCGGCCCCCGCCGGCAACGACCCGGCCCCGCACGATGGTCGCGCGATTATCGCACGATCCGTCTGCCTCGCGTTTGCCCGCCGCCTTACGGCAGCTCGGTGCTCCCCATCAAATACCGGTCGCACTCCCGCGCCGCCCCGCGCCCCTCGTTGATGGCCCAGACGACGAG
>DATNFW010000016.1:0-79823 GCA_035606175.1 Steroidobacteraceae bacterium
GCCGACAGTGCAAAACCGATCCAGCTCTTGTTCACGGTGTACCGAATCGTCATGGGAATGCTCCTCCGCTGGGGGGCCTGGCGAGCGGAGCTGCCCGGTTCGGCGGCGCCGCTGCAAGGGGCGAGAAAGCTTAGCCTCTCGGCCGCGCCCTGGCAAAGAGCCGGGAAGCGACGCCCCTCGACCGATGCCGTATGCTGTGTTGCATCGTGTTGCGAGGGGTTTCACACGGTGAATGTCACGGCCCAGTCGCCGCTTCCGGCCGCGTCCGCTCGCCCGGCGGGCAGCGCCGTCGCGCAGACGCGCGCTTTTTCGACGGTCTTTCTGATCGAGATGTGGGAGCGCTTCGGCTTCTACGGCATGCAGGTGCTGATGGTCACCTACATGATCAAGAAGCTCGGATTCGAGGACACCCGCTCCAATCTCGTGTGGGGCGCGGCCGCAGCGCTCATCTATGCGACGCCCTCACTCGGCGGCTGGATCGGCGACAAGCTGATCGGTACGCGCCGCACGATGTTGACGGGAGCCGTCGTGCTCACGTTCGGCTACGCCCTGCTGTGGCTCCCGACAAATGATCCTTATGCACTCTATTTCGCGCTTGGCGTCATCGTCCTCGGCAACGGCTTCTTCAAACCGAATGCCGGCAACCTGGTGCGCAAGATCTACGAGGGTGAGGAGAGCCGGATCGACAGCGCATTCACGCTGTACTACATGGCCGTGAACATCGGCTCGATGATCTCGATGACGCTCACGCCCTGGATTCGCGACTATGTGGGCAGCCGCTTCGGGGACACGGCGGGGTGGCATACCGCCTTCGGCGTTTGTGCGATCGGGCTCGTGCTCGGATTGATGAACTACATGCTGATGCGCCGTACGCTCGAGCACATCGGCTCCCCGCCCGATGCGGAGCCGCTGAAACCCGGACGGGTCTGGGCCATTGCCGCAGGGGCGGTCGCGACGGTGCTCGTTTCGGCGCTCATCCTGCAGAACATGGAGGTTGCGCGCATCTGCGTGTACGGCGCGGGCGTCGCGATCCTCGCGATCTTCGTTCATCTGATCCGCAACAGCCGTCCGGACGAGCGTGCCGGACTGCTGGCAGCTCTCGTGCTCGTGATTCAGACGATTTTCTTCTTCATCTTCTACCAGCAGATGTCCACGTCCCTGAATCTCTTCGCGCAGCGCAACGTGGACCTCGATTTCCGCCTCTTCGGCTGGCATCTGTTCACCTGGATTCCGGAGCAATACCAAAATCTCAACTCGATCTGGATCGTGATCCTGAGCCCCGTGCTGGTGATGATCTACAACGGCCTTGGACGAATCGGCAAGGACGCATCCGTTGCCGGGAAATTCGCCTGGGGCTTCGCCGCCGTGGCGCTCGGCTATTTCACCTACGGCATCGGCGGGCGATGGGCAGTCGGCGGGCAGGTCTCCTCGTGGGTCATGGTCTGGGGATACGGACTCTATTCGCTCGGCGAGCTGCTCGTGAGCGGCCTAGGGCTCGCGATGATCGCGCGGTACGTGCCGGCCCGCATGGGAGGCTTCATGATGGGCGCCTACTTCGTCGCATCGGGCATCTCTCAGTATTTCGGCAGTGTCGTCGCGAACTTTGCGCACGTGCCGACCGATATCACCAATCCGGTCGCAACGCTTCCCATCTACACGCGTTTGTTCACGGAGCTCGGCTTCGCCGGGATCGGCTGCACGCTGATCGCGATCGCGATGCTGCCTCTCATGCGCCGACTGTCGGCGCAGCACGCGGGGGCGGCGGACGCGGCGGCGTGAAGCGTGTCCTCGTCTGGTACGGAGGCCACGAGCGGGCACTCTGCGAATCGCTGAGCCGCCTCGAGGACGTGCAGGTCGAGCGCGCGGAGAGCCGCGCGCACACGCTCGCGGCGATGGACGCGGCGGACGCGTTCGTCACATCGACCATCTATTGGGATGGTGAGTTTGCCGAACGCCTCCGGCATTCGCGGCGGCTCCTCTGGGTGCAGGTGCTCAACGCCGGGTTCGACAACATGGAGCGGCTCGGCGTGCCCGAACGAGTCACGGTGAGCACGCTCGGGGAGATCGGCTCGGCGATCGTCGCCGAGCACGCGCTCGCCCTGTTGCTTGCGCTCGCGCGCGGACTCCCGGCGGCGATCGAGGGACAGCGCGCCTGCGCGTGGAATGCGGGTCCGGTGATCCGCGCCGCGAGGACGCTGCAGGGTCTTGAAGTCGCCGTCCTCGGCTTCGGCCACATCGGGCGGCGGGTGGCCGCGCTCGCCGCGGCATTCGGCGCGCGGGTCGTCGCCTTCGCACGCACCGCACGCCTCGATCCGAGCGGCACCGAGGTGCGCGCGCTCGAGGCTCTCCGCCAGAGTCTGCAGGCCTTCGATGCCCTGCTGATCTGCGCCCCGCTCAACGAGGCGACCGCGCGGCTGGTCGATGATAGAGCGTTCGCGGCGATGCGCCGCGGCGCTTTCCTCGTGAACGTCTCGCGTGGAGGCATCGTCGACACCTCCGCCCTGCTCGAGGCGCTGCGCAACGGCAGCCTCGCGGGCGCGGCGCTCGATGTGGTCGATCCCGAGCCGTTACCGGTGTCGCATCCGCTCTGGTCGCTTCCGAACGTGCTGCTCACACCGCATACTGCGTGGGCAGGCGGAGGCTCGGGGCAGCTCCGTCGCATCGAGGAGCTCGTCGTCGAGAATGTCCGGCGCTTCGCACGCGGCGAGCCCGTTCTGCACGTGGCCTCGATGAGCCGCGGGGGTTGAAGCCATGCGCATCAGCGAGCTCAGGATATTCCGCGCCGATGGGGGCTGGCGGCCGTTCTCCTTTCTCAAGATTCTCACGGATGAAGGAGTCGCCGGGTGGGCGGAATTCGCGGAGGGACCCTGGAGCCCCGCGCTCGCCGAGGTGATCCTCGCGCTCGGGCCCTTCGTGACCGGCCGCGACCCGCGCGTCTTCGCGCGGCTCTCCGCCGAGCTGCACGCGATGACTCAGTTCGCCGCGGGAGGGCTCAATCATCAGGCCGTCGCTGCGATCGAGAACGCCTGCATCGACATCGCAGCCAAGGCGCACGGAGTGGCGGTGCATGCGCTCTTCGGCGGCCCGGTGCGGGACGATGTGGAGGTTTACTGGTCCCATTGCGGAAGCTTTCGCGTTCGTCATGCGGCGCTATTCGAGCGAGTGCTGCGCGTGCCTCCCTTGCGCACGCTCGAAGACGTGCGTCGCCTGGGCGAGGAGGCGGTGCGGCGCGGCTTCAAAGCGATCAAGACCAACCCGATCGTCTTCGGCGCGACGGGGCCCCGGCTCGTCAATCCGGGTTTCCTTCCGCAGGGAGTGCGTCTGGAGCGAACCGCGGATGAAGCGCTGATCCGCGCCATTTGCGATCAGATCGCTGCGCTGCGCGCAGGCCTCGGCCCGGATGCCGGGCTCATGCTCGATGTGAATTTCGCTTTCCGTCCGGCTGCGCTGCGGCGGATCGCGCGAGGGCTCGAGCCGAGCGGGCTCGCCTGGCTCGAGGCGGATCTGCACGAGCCCGAAGCGCTCGCCGGCGTGCGCCGCGCAACCGTCGTGCCGATCGCCTCGCTCGAAACGCTCCATGGCAGGCGCGCCTACCGGCCTTATCTTCAGGCGCGCGCGATCGATGTGGCCGTGGTCGATGTGCCGTGGAACGGCTTTGAGGAGGCCGTACGCATCGCATCGCTCGCCGAGGCCTTCGAGGTGAACGTCGCGCCTCACAACTACTACGGTCCGCTCGCGGATCTGATGAGTGCGCAGTTCTGCGCCGTGGCCGGCAATGCCGCGATCATGGAGATCGAAGGCGACGATGTGCCCTGGAAATACGATCTGCTGAGCGAGCGGCCGCGGCTCGAGGCGGGTCGGTTCCGCATTCCGACCGGACCCGGCTGGGGCGCAGAGCCGCGCGAGGAGGCGCTTGCAGCGCATCCCTGGACGTCATCACAAGATCGATAGTGCGCCGAGGAGTCCCCGGGCGCCGCAACCGGCGGAGTCTCACCGCCGGCGCGGCGCAGCGGGCGTGTCCTCTCAGCCGGGGTGCTTGCGCCAGTACCGATCGACCTTCTTTCGCCAGCTCGCGGAGGACCCGCGAGAGAGCTCGCTTTGGCTGATCTTCGGCGCCTGCTCGAATGCCGTTCGGTCGAGGACGATCTTTCCTGCCGCCATCATCGAGCTCGCAACGTCGTACGGAACGGGCGTGGTGCGTCCGTCGGAGCCGTTCACGACCACGTAGCGATGTGCCGACTTCGCCGGGACGACATCGGCGACGGTGCCGAGAGTCTGGCCGGAGCGGTCGTCGACCATCATGCCGGAGGAGACGCGGCCCGCGCGCCCTGCCTCGGCAAGCCGCGTCGAGTCGCGCTGATGCGGGCTCGAGGCGCCGGTCGGATTCGCATTCTCATTGGTCGCCGCCTCGGGCGTGCCCCGACCGGTGACGTTGCGTTGATGTGGGCTCGATGCCGCCGCCGGTCCCGAGGACTGTGGCGCCGGCTGAGCTGCGCCCGGGTTCTGCGCGGGCGGGCTCTGTGTTTGAGCGAGGGCTGTGCAGGTGAGGCCCCAAGTCGCAAGCAGGATGCAGGTATCGCGTACGCGCATGACGAATCCTCCGCGTGGTAGATACGTCGAGCCGCAATTCGCGTACCGGGGGTTCGCAGCCGTGGCGGATGCGCCGAGCTGTGGCGGACGGTGGCGGATACGGTGGCGCTTGCGGCGGTCTCACAGGCTCGGCGGGGGCGTCTGCCCGCTCGGCGGATAGGCCGGCAGCGGCCGCGGCGGCGGCGGTAGCCCTCCGGGAGCTTTTGCGAGCTGCTTCATCAAATAATCGACCGCCGCCTCGAGCTGCGCGTCATGCCCAGCCGCGAGCTGACCCGGGTCCGTGTCGACTTCGATGTCCGGATCGACGCCGTGGTTCTCGATGACCCACTGCGAGTCGACTCCGTAAACGCTCTGCTCCGGCACCGTGACGTAGCCGCCATCGAGGAGCGACCAATTGCCGCGAATACCCCGCACGCCGCCCCAGGTGCGAGTGCCGATGAGCGGCCCGATACCGTATCTGCGGAAAAAATAGGGGAACAGATCGCCGTCCGAGGCGGAGAGGTGATTGATCAGACACACCTTCGGCCCCGGATTGATCTGCTGCGGGATCGTCATGCGGGCACGCTCGCGGTCGGTCGTCATGCCGATGAGCATGCGGCGCAGCCGGGCGAGCACGATCTGATCGATGAATCCGCCGCCGTTCCAGCGATCGTCGATGATGAGCGCGCTGCGGTCGAGCTGCGGATAGAACTGGCGCACGAACTGCTCCATGCCGAGCGCCTCCATGTCGGACATGTAGATGTAGCCGATCCGGCCTGCGGAGAGGCGATCCACGGTGTCGCGGTTGTGGTCGATCCAATCCTTCTCGCGCACGGACTGCTCGCTCGCAAGCGGCTGAACGGTGATCTCGCGCCGCTTGCCGCTCGGGCTCGCCGCGATGGTGAGCGTCACCGGCTGATTCTCCAGGCCGACGAAAAGGCTGAAGGGATTGGTCGGTGAAGCCAGCTCGCGGCCGTTCACGGCGAGCAGGTACTCGCCCTGGCGCACATCGACTCCCGGCTCGGTGAGCGGGCTCCGGTATTGCGCCCTCGTATTGTCGCCCGGGTAGACCTTCGCGAATCGGTAGCGCCCCGATGCGCGATCGAGCGCGAAGTCCACGCCGAGAAGCGCCGTCGGCACGCGCGGGACGAGGTCCCCATCGTCGCCGCCGCCGACGTACGTGTGCGAGTTGCCGAGCTCCGACTGCACCTCGCCGATGAGGTAGTTGAGATCCTCCCGCGAGCCGACGAGCGGCAACAGCTTCGAGTAGGCGGTGCGCACCGCCTGCCAATCGACGCCGTTCATCGGCGGCAGGACGAACAAGTCACGCTCGAGACGCCAAGCGTTCGCGAACATCTCCGCCCATTCCTCGGTCGGCCGGATCTCCGTGCGCATGTGCGCGAGATCGAGCGGCGAGGGTTTGCCGGGCGAAGCTTTTGCATCGACGATCTCGTAGCTGCCCCCGGTCTTCTTGTAGAGCACCTTCTCCCCATCCGCCGAGAGGCTGTAGTTGTCCAGGTCCTCGACGACGAGTCCGTCGCTGCGGGCTGCGAGATCGTAGACGCGCAGCGCCGCTTTCAAACGCGGCAGCGGACCCTCGAGCATCTGAGGCGCTCCGATCTGATAGAAGATCTTCTCCCCGCGTGCATCGAGTGCCACGATGTCCGCAGGCGGAATGGGCACCGGCACTGCCCGGCCCATGAGCCCGTCGAAATCGATCTGTACCGGCGCGGAGGCGCCCGGCTTCCAGGGTCCGCTTTTCGATTCCTTCTTTGCCTCGACCGCTCCCTCGTCCGAGCGGGGCGCGAAGGGGGAGGGCTCGCTCTTGCGGAGCGTCGCGACATATATCCCCGTCATCTCGAGCGTTGCCACGTCGAATTCCGATTCGCTCAACGTGGGATTCGCATGCCGCGAGGAGACGAAGTACAGATACCTGCCGTCCGGAGAGAACACCGGCCCAAAATCGTTGGCGAGCGGCTCCGATACGCGTTGCGCTCGGTTCGATTCGAGGCTGTAGATGTAGATGCCGCGCTGCTGATTCGCGCCGGTCGTGCTGTAGGCGAGCCAGCGTCCGTCCGGCGAGAAGCTCTGGTCGTGTATTTCGTTGTATGGATCCTGCGCGACCTGCGTCGTGCGGCCGCTCGCGATATCGAGCAGCCACAGGCGATGGGCGCCATCGGCGAATGCCAGATGCTTGCCGTCGGGTGACCAGACCGGCGTGTAGAAAAAGCCCGTTCGGAAGCGCGTCAGGATGCGCTCCGGGCCGCCTTCGGCCGGGCGTGTCGCGATCTCCTGCTCGCCCGCCGAATCGGTCGTGTAAGCGACCGTCTTGCCATCCGGCGACCAGCTCGGGTGATCCTCGTCTGCGCTGCCCGTTTGCGTGAGGTCGCGTGTTGCGCCGTGCTCGGCGGGCACGGTGAACAGGTCGCCGCGCGCGGAGAAGAGCGCGCGCTTACCGTTCGGCGACAGTGCGTAGTCGGTCTGCTGAGCGGTATCTTTCGTGCGGATGAGCTTCGAGGCATCGACGTACCTCGGTCCGGTGCGCACGCCGTCGTCGGGCACGCTCACCTCGAGCCGGTGCAGCTGCTCGGAGGGCAGATCGAGTACCCAGAGCGCACCGCCCTGTTGGAAGACGATCCCCGCAGCGCCGGCGTTCGGCAGCCCCTCGCCCGGGCTCAGGCTCGGGAAGTCGATGTCGTAATCGACGAAATGCGTGATCTCGCGGAACTGCTTCGAGTCGAGGTCGTAGGCCCAGATGTTCTCGCGCCGCCGCGCATCCCGATCCGAAAGGAAATAGATCCGGCGTCCATACCACATCGGCGCGGTGTCGGTTCCGCGCCAGCTCGTGATCCGTGTCAGCTTCTTCGCGGCGACATCGTAGGTGTACACGTCCTGCGCCATCCCGCCGACGTATCGCTTCCAGGTGCGGAAGTTACGGAAGATGCGGTTGTATGCGAGCGAGCGCCCGTCGGGGCTGAACGTCATGAGCCCGCCGCTGTCGAGCGGCAGTGGCGTGGGAAGCCCGCCTTGCACGGGAACCTCGTAGAGGCGCGGCGTCCAGTTCATCGACATCCGCCGGGAGAGGAACACCACGTCATTCGAGTCGCGGGTCCAGGTGACGACCATGTTGTTCGGTCCCCAGCGCGTGGGCGCCTGCGGGACAACATCCGAGTGGAACGTCAATCTGCGGGCCGCACCGCCGCCCGCGGGGATCACGTAGACGTCCTGATTGCCCTGGTATTTCGCCGTGAAAGCGATCCAGCGCCCATCCGGCGAGAAGCGCGGCATCAAATCGTAGCCGGACTCGGACGTGAGCCGCCGCGCAATACCCCCGGCGCGCGGCACGGACCAGAGATTGCCGTACGCCTCGAAGACGATCGTCCGATCGTAGAGTGTCGGGAATCGCATCAGCGTGCGACCGGCCACGCGCGCGGCGGCGCTCGAGGGGGCAGCTGCCGCGGCAGCTTTGTTTGAAAGAGCAAAGGGCGCGAGGAGCCCGATCAAAGCCGGGAGCGCGCCATGCCAGAGTCTCGAGCCACCCATTGCCTCTCCTTTTCCCTCGAAGAGCACTCGCTCGCTCGCGTCACCACTGCGATGCATCGATGCTCGCGGTGCCGAGCACGCGAGCTTCCTCGCCGGGGCGGAGGGTCAGGGGCCGGCTCACCCAGCGGATGCGATGCTCTCCGGCAGCCTCGAAGCGCTCGTCGGGGTAGTTTCCGCGACTCACGACCGCGACGATCGGACTCGAGCAGACGTACACGAGACCACGCGCGGGCGCTGCGAGCTGCTCGATGCCGATCCGGAAGACGAGACGCATCTCATCTCCCGAACGATGCTCGAGATCGCCGTCGCCCTCCGCGTGCGCCGAGGCGATTGCCGGGTCGTTGCCCTCCACCTGAGCGAGAGCGGCGCAGAGCGCATCGGCATCGACCGAAGAGCGGATCCGCTGCGCGTAGGCGCCGTGGTCCGCATCGGGCACGAACGCGGCTGCAGCCGATGGAACGCCCCAGTGCTTGAGCGCCGGCGATGTGACGGACACATCGAGCGTTCCGGCGATCGTTGCACCGCCGGAGCGAGCGAGCGCAGACGAAGCCGCAAGCGATATCGCCGCCGAGAGCAACAGAGACGCGGCTGCAGCCAGCGAGCTCGCCATCGATCACCGTGCCGCGTGAGCGTCAGTGCCCGCGCCGCGGCGAGCGCGGCCAACGGAGCCGGCGAGAATCGCGAACGTCGGCTCCGAGCACGGAGCTCAGGTATGTCAACGCGAGGCGGTGCTCAGGTTTGGATGCGGCCGCCACGCAATCGCGGGGCACGGCGATTTCCAGATGTCGGATGTAGGCGTCGTTCGCCGTGAACAGAATGCATTGCTGAGTGGAGAGGCCCGCGAGCACGACACGCCGGACCTCCGCCTGCTCCAGCAGCGCGCCGAGCGGAGTTGCATAGAAACCCGAATGCCGGGGCTTCAGAATCACCGTGTCATTCTCTGCCGGAGCCAGCGCGTGCGCAACGTCGGCGCCCCGGGCACCGGGCGCTGTGCACTTCGCGAGGAGGCTGCGGAAATCCGAGCGCCACGGGCCGATATTGTCGTTGACGTAAATGACGGCGGCGCCCGCGGCGCGCGCCCGCGCTCGAAGACGCAGGATATTGGGCACGATCCGGCGCGCCGCTCCGAGCACCGCGCGCCCATCGGGGAATTCGAAATCGCTGAACATGTCGAGCACGAGGAGCGCCGCATCGGTTTTCGGCAGACCGAAGTCGCGCGCCTCACTGCGCGGCATGCCGGCCTCGATGCGCTCGGCGGGCGGCTTGCCGCCGCCACACGAGCGTGCGGTTGTTCGCCGGCATAGCGCAATCCTCCACGAGCGCAAGCCCGATCGAGCGAGCGAGCGCATCGACGGCCTCGAAGTCGCGGATGGCGCTCGCAGATGCGCGCTGCCTGAGCCACGCATCGAAAGCCTCGTTGCTTGCGCTCGTGAAGCGGCCTTCGTAATTGAAGGGTCCATAGACGGCGAGCACTCCGTCCTCCGTCAGCAGGCGCGGAAGCGCGGCGAAGAAGGCGCGAACCTCCTCCCAGCCCATGATGTGCAGCGTGTTCGCGGTGAAGACGGCATCGAACGGCTCCTGCGGCCACGGTCCGCGCCGTACATCGAGCGCGAGCGGCGGGGGCAGGTTGGGCCTTGCCGACTCTGCGAGCCATAGCCTGATGCCGGGCAGATTCGCCTCGAGGTCGGAAGTCTGCCATTCGAGCCGCGGCAGGGCCGCGGCGAAATACGCCGCATGCTGGCCTGTCCCGCTGCCGATCTCGAGCACGCGGCGGCGATCGGCGAAGTGGCGCCGCAACACCTCGAGAATCGGGTCCCGGTTGCGGTCGCAGGCCTCGGCGTACGGCTTCACGTCTTGCATCCTGACCGCGATCATACCCGGCCGTCGCGGTGAGGGCGGCGGCTCGCTATCATCGGGCGCGGAGCCGGGGGTGAGGCCGCGAACGGAGAGATGAATGAAGCTGCGATCGATCTTTCGACGGGTCCCGAGCGCGCTCGCTCTCGCCGCCGCGGCGGCTGCCGCAACCTGCGCGACCGGTATTGCAAACGCCGCGGACACCGCGGCGGTCCACGCTCGCCCGGCGGCCCACGCGCGCCCGGCGGCCGGCACGCGGCCTGCCGACGGTGCCCGACCCGCAGCGGTCACGGCCGCACGCCTCACGTACGCAAACTCCGAGCCCGGCGAATGGATGGCGGTCGGGCGCACGCATGACGAGGAGCGCTTCAGCCCACTCACGCAAATCAACGCCGACAACGTCGCGAAGCTCGGGCTCGCCTGGTATGCCGACTTCGACACGAATCGCGGGCAGGAGGCAACACCGCTCGCCATCGACGGCGTCCTCTACGTCTCTACTGCGTGGAGCAAAGTGAGAGCCTACGATGCGCGCACGGGGCGCCTCATCTGGGCCTACGATCCCAAGGTGCGCGGCGAGTTCGCGGGCCGCGGCTGCTGCGATGTCGTCAATCGGGGCCTTGCCGCTTGGAACGGCAAGATCTATGTCGGGGCGTACGATGGACGCCTCATCGCACTCGACGCAAAGACCGGCCGCGTCGTCTGGAGCGTCCTCACGCTCGATCACGACAAGCCCGTGACGAGCACCGGTGCGCCGCGCATCGTCAAGGGGCGCGTCATCATCGGCAATGCGGGCGGCGAGTTCGGCGTGCGCGGATATGTCTCGGCCTACGACGCCGAAACGGGCAAGCTCGACTGGCGCTTCTACACGGTGCCCGGCAATCCTGCGAACGGATTCGAGCAGCCGATCCTCAAGACGGCCGCGAAGAGTTGGCACGGCAACTGGTGGCGCTACGGTGGAGGCGGCACCGTCTGGGATGCCATCGCCTACGATTCGGGCTCCAATCTCCTCTACATCGGCACGGGGAACGGCGCGCCCTGGAACCGACGCTTTCGCGGCGCGGGCGGCGGCGACAATCTATTCATCGCCTCGATCATCGCGCTCAATGCCGACACGGGCGCTTATGTCTGGCATTACCAGGAAGTGCCGGGCGATGAATGGGACTTCGATGCGACCTCGCCCTTCATGCTCGCCGATCTCAATATCGATGGCCACATGCGCCGCGTGCTCATGCAGGCCTCCAAGGACGGCTTCTTCTATGTCCTCGATGCCCACACGGGCGCCGTGATCTCTGCGAAGAATTTCGTCACGGTCAACTGGGCGAAGGGGGTCGATCCCGAGACCGGCCGCCCGCTCGTCAATCCGCAGGTTCGCTACGACCTGACCGGCAAAACGGCGTTCGTTGAACCGGGCGGGCAGGGCGCGCATGCCTGGCACCCGCCCTCGTTCGATCCGCTCACCGGCCTCGCCTACTTCTCCGCCATCGAGACGAGCTTCACCGCCACGAGCGCGAAGACTTTCTCGGCGAAAGTGATGGATGCGAAGACCGGCCTCGCATTCGCGGCGCCGCCGCGCGATCGCTCGGTTCCTCCGCCGCGCCGTGCCGCAATGCGCCTCATCGCCTGGGATCCCGTCCACGAGCGCGAGGTCTGGCATACCCCGGTGCTCGGCACGATCGGGGCCGGAACGCTCTCGACGGCCGGGAACCTCGTATTCCAGGGCACATCCACGACGAACCGCTTCGTCGCCTACCGCGCGACGGACGGCCAGGAGCTCTGGTCGATGGATGCCGAGACCGGCGTGGTCGCCGCCCCGGATTCTTTCACCGTGGACGGTGAGCAGTACATCGCCGAGGAGGTCGGCTACGGTCTCGCACCGTATGGCGTGAGCAACGGTTCGCGGCTGCTCGTCTTCAAACTCGGAGGGACCGCGAAGCTTCCTCCTGCTCCGCCGCGTCCGCCGCCGCCGGTGCTCGACCCGCCGCCTTCGACCGCCTCGCCGCAGGTCATCGCGAAAGGGCAAAGCCAGTTCCAGAGCCACTGCGCCATGTGCCACGACGCCTCGTACGGCAATCGCGGCGTATTTCCCGATCTGCGCTATTCGGCGATGCTGAGGAGCCCAGATGCGTTCCGCGCAGTCGTGCTCGGCGGCGCGCTCGAGGCCTCTGGCATGGCCTCCTTCAAGAGCCTGCTGACGGGAGGCGATGTCCGAGCCGTGCGCGCCTATTTGATAGAGCGCGCGAATGACCTGAAGGCTCATCCCCCGAGGCCGATTGGCTGATGGCTGTCGCCGCCGAGGGCGCGATCGACCTCTCCCGCCTGCTCGATGAGCGGGCGATCTCGCCTCTGCAGGCGCTCGTTGCCGTCCTGAGCGGGCTCATCATGCTCGTCGACGGCTACGACATCCAGGTGATGGCGCTCGCCGTGCCTGCAGTCGCCAAGGAATGGTCCATCGCACCGTCGCATTTCGGCCTCGCGCTTTCGGCGGCGCTCCTCGGCCTCTCCGTCGGTGCCGCGTTCATTGCGCCGCTCGGCGATCGCATGGGTCGGCGCACGCTGCTCATCGGCGCGATGGCGGTCGTCGGCGCAACGACCATCGCGACCTCGACCGCGGCGAGTCCCTTGCAGTTCGTGATCTGGCGCTTCGTGACCGGCGTTGCCCTCGGTGTCAGCATTCCGAACTGCAACGCCTGGACCGCGGAGTACGTGCCGGTGCGCAGCCGCGCGACGATTCTCGTCGTGATGAACGCTGCGATCGGCGCGGGCGCATTCTGTGCGGGGTTCGTCGCCCCGGTGATCTTTGCGCAGTGGGGCTGGCGGGCGGCGTTCGTGATCGGCGGCGCATCGCCTCTGCTCATCGGGCTCGCGATTCTCGCCATCGCGCCCGAGTCATTGAAGTTTCTCGCGCTGCGCCGGCCACACGATCCTCGCATTCCGCGGATCCTCGCGCGCATCGCGCCCGACATCGACCCTTCGATGGCACTCGGCGATTCCGCCCAGGCGGGAAACGCTGCGCCCGCACTCGCGCCGCAGAGTACGCGTTGGTCCGTGCTCGAGCTGCTGGGCCCGCTCTATCGGCGGCGCACGCTCGTTCTGTGGGTCGTCGTCGGTCTCAACCTCTTCACGATGTACGTTCTCATCAGCTGGCTGCCGACGCTTCTGCAAGCAGACGGCTGGCGGCTCGACGATGCCCTGCGCGGGGCCGTGCTGATCCAGGCCGGCGGCGTGGTCGGGGGCATCCTCCTGTCGCTCTTTTTGAATCGCGGCCACACGCTTCCCGCGTTGCTCACCGCATTCGCAGTCACCGCCGCCTGTCTCGCACTGTTCCGTTTCACCTCCTCCTGGGTGAGCTGGGCGTTCATCGCGCTCATGGGAGCCGGTACGAGCGGCTCGCAGCTCTCGCTCAATGCGCTCTCGACCGCCTACTATCCGCCGGCGATCAAGGCGAGCGGTATGAGCTGGGCGGGGGTGATCGGCAACATCGCCGCTTTTCTCGCCCCCGTCACCGCGGCGTGGGCGATGAACGTCGGCCTCTCCCCGGTGAATATCCTCGCGCTGCTCGCGATTCCAGCCGTTGCGTGCGCGATCGTCGCGACCTTCATGCGCACCGAGTGGCAGTGGAACTGAGCGCGCTCGCTCACTGGTCGCTCGTTCTCGCTCACCCGCGCTAGCGCTCACTCACCCCCCGCGCAACTCGGACGATCGGCCGAGGTTAGCGCAAACCCTCCGTCCGAGAGTATCCTTCTGCGCCGGATCAGCGCTAGGGGAAGCCCATGACGGATGACAAAAACGAGCTCAGCATCCATCGACGCGAATTCGTTGCGGCATCCGCAGCCGTCGGTATCGCCGCAGCGGCCGGAAGTCCCACCGCATTGAGCGCCCCGGAGCGTCAGGTCGTCGAGCGGGACGTAGACGTGAAGACGCCCGACGGCACCTGCGATGCAGCGCTCTTTCATCCCGCGGTCGGCAAGCATCCGGCCGTGCTCGTGTGGACCGACGTGTTCGGGCTGCGTCCGGCATTTCGCAATCTGGGCCGACGTCTCGCTGCCCAGGGCTACACGGTCCTCGTGCCGAACCCCTTCTATCGCACGGCGCGCGCCCCGGTCGTCACGGACGCCTCGACGTTCGATTTCTCGAACCCCGCCGATCGTGCGAAGACTCAAGCGTGGACGGGCCCGATCAATCAGCCAGGCGCTATCGAGAGGGATGCCCAGGCGCACATTGCTTTTCTCGATGCGCAGCGGCAGACGGAGACCTCGCGCAAGGTCGGCACGCAGGGCTATTGCATGGGCGGTCCGCTCGTCTTCAAGACCGCCGCGCAAGTCCCGAATCGCATCGGAGCGGCGGCCACCTTCCACGGCGGCGGCCTCGTGACCGACAAGCCCACGAGCCCGCACCTGCTCGCGCCGAAGATCAAAGCGCGCATGTACATCGCGATCGCCGCGAGCGACGACATGCGCCAGCCCGATGCGAAGGACAAGCTGCGCGAGGCGTTCGCCGGGCACGAGCCGCCGGCCGAGATCGAGGTCTATCCGGGCACGATCCACGGCTGGTGTGTGCCCGACATGCCGCATCAGAACGGCAAGCCGATCTACAACAAGGCCGATGCCGAGCGCGCCTGGGGCAAGCTGCTCGCGCTCTATCGCACGACACTCGCCTGAGCGGGCGCGTGCTCGCACGGTTCGTCCGACTCGCGCGGGCCGCTCCGGTCGCGGCCGCATTACGTCATGCACCGCCCGCGCGGGTCTGCGCGGCGTACACCCGTCTCACCGTATCGATCGTATCGGCCTGCTCCGCGGGCTTGTCGTCGCGGTAGCGCTTCACTCGCGCGAGTCGGAGCGCGAGGCCTCCGGCGTAGCGGCGGCTCGCCTGCAGATCGCTGAAGGCAATCTCCACCACGAGCTCGGGCCGAACGTAGACGGTCCAATGGTCGCGATGCGTCTCGCGCGCGAGGAGTTCGCGAGTCTGCCATTCGAGAAGCGCATCCGTGAGGCCTTTGAACGTCTTGCCGAGCATCACGTACGCGCCGGTCGCCGGATCGCGTGCGCCGAGATGCAGATTGGAAAGCTTGCCCGTGCGCCGGCCGTGACCCCACTCGGCCGCGAGCACGACCAGATCGAGCGTGTGCACGCGCTTCACCTTGAGCCAGCTCGCGCCGCGATTGCCGGCTTCGTAGGGAGCCGCGAGCGCTTTCGCCATCACGCCCTCGTGGCCGGCCGCGAGCGCGGCCGCGTAGAACGCGCGCGCTTCGGGCTCGGACGCTGTGACGAGTCGCGGAACGCGCATCTCGGCGGGGACGGCGGCGGCGAGCGCTTCGTGACGCTCCCGCGTCGAGCGGTCGGCGAGGCTCACGTCCTCGAGGCGCAGACAGTCGAAGAAGAAGCCGCGGACCGGCAGTCCTTCTCGCGCGGTTGCGATATCGAGCTTGCGGCCGAAACGCCGCATCGTGATTTGAAAAGGATGCGGGCGCCCTGCGGCATCGAGCGCGATCGCCTCGCCGTCGAGCACGAGCGCTCGTGCCGTAAACCCGCGAACACTCTCGACGATCTCCGGCAGCGCACGCGTCACTTCGTTCAGCGTGCGCGTGTAGAGTCGGACTTCATCGCCCGACTTGTGCGCCTGGATTCGAGCACCGTCGAGCTTCCACTCGAAAGCCGCCTCGCCGCCGAGCTCCTGCAGTGCCTCGCCGACATCCGTCGCCGTTTGCGCAAGCATCGGGGCGATGGGCGAGAACAGCTCGAGCTGAAAGCGCTCGAGAGCGGCGGCGCCGCCGGTCAGTGCGGCGCGTGCCACTTCCGCGAGGTTCGGCGCGTACATCGCTGCTCGGCGCACGTTTGCGACGGGCAGTTGCGCAGCGGCTGCCACGGCATCGATCATCACGCCCGCGAGCGCCCCCTGGCGCAGCTCGCCTGCGAGGAGACGCACGAGGAATTCCTGCTCGGCGGCGGTCGCGCGCACGAAGAGGTCGCGCAGAGCTTCGCTCCGCCGGGTGGCGGAGCCCGTACCTCGCAGCGCCGCGAGTGCTTCGAGGGCCTGATCGACTTCAGCTATGGTGAGCTGCGGTGTGAGCGCTTGCGGCGTCGAGGCGGCCGCCGAGACGGCCTCCCGGATCAGCGACTGGCCGACACCGATCCGCCCCTGCGGGAGCTCGCCCGAGAGGTAGCGCACCGCGATTTCGATCTCGCGCGGCGAGAGTGCCGCGAGACAGGCTGCGAGCTCGCGAACTTTGTTGAGGCGAGACGGATTTGCGGCGACCCGCTCCGAAGTCTCGACCAGACGGGCGAGCAGAGTCACGGTTTAGAAGCTCACTGCGACAGCGCGTCGTCGCACTGCCGAAGCTTCTCGGCGAGCGACCGCGTCTCGACGCCCGCCTCGAACCAAGCGGCGCTCAGTGCTCGATAGCGTGCGAGCGCCGTCGTGTACCAGGCTTTGGCCATGCGCCATTCCGCAAGGCGCGCAGCGCTGGCTGGGTGTCGAGCGGACGCGAGAGCCGCATATTGATCCCCGAGCAGCGCTTCCGCATGTGCGCGGATCAGCCGGAAGTTGGCATCGTTCGCTCCGCTCCCCGATCCGGCGTTCATGGCGGCGAGCGCCTGCTGCAGCAGCGCGAGAGCACCCCGCGGGTCCCCTCGAAGGCTCGCGAGGTAGGCGAGTCCCGAGAGCGACTGCCCTTGATCCCAGTGGTATTCGGCGATTCGGGGATCGGCGGCGGAGAGCGAGCGGAAGGACGCGAGTGCGATTTGGGCGTGCCTTTCCGCCTCATCGAGCCGTCCCATGCCGGCGAGCGCATCGGACAGGTCCTGCTCCGCGAAGGCCTCCAAGTGTGCGAGATCGGCGTTGTTCGGAGCAGCGCGCGCGAGCGTCCGCAAGAGAGGAAGCTCCTGCTCGTACGCCGTCAGGGCGGCGGAGTCCTCGTGCCGGTACTCGAGGAGCTCGCCGAGGCGGCTATAGCCGAGCGAAAGCGTGCGCACGGCGCGCACATCGTGCGGGTCGGCGGCATGGAGCGCGGCGAGCCGGGCGATCGACTCGCGCATCTGCGCGTCGGCACCGGCGAGATCGCCGCGGATTTTGAAGAGCTTGTAGCCGTGGTCGAGCAGGCTCGTCGCACGGAAGTACTGGAACGTGCGATTCGCCGGAGATTGCTCGAGGAGCTCGCGGCTTCTGGTCACCGTTTGCTCGGAGAACGACAAGGCGCCTGCCGAATCGCTCTGAGACCACATGAGGTCGCTCAGCTTCCCCGCTGCGACGATGAGATCGCGCTCAACGTCGAGGTCACGAGGCGCTTCCGCGAGGGCGGCCTGCAACAGCGCGAACGCCTGTTTGAAGCTCGTGAGCGCGCCCGCGTAGTCGCCTTCGTTCGCCTCGCGTGCGCGTCCCTGCAAGTCGCCGAGCCGCAGGTAGGCGGCCGCGAGGGTGCGCTGCGAGCGGGGATCCCTTTGTACAGTGCCCGATAGGCTGTCGAGGTAATGCAGGGCGGTGCCGATCACGAGCTTCCGGCTCCGCTCCGCGCCCGGCAGATCGCGGATCGAATCGTGAATGTCGAAGATCAGCGTCCTCGCGAGCCCGCGGACATCCTCGAGGCGCTGCTCGGCGAGCGCGCGCTGGCGCTCGGCGATCCGCGCTTCGCGGGTGGTCATGATGATGCCCCCGATGAGCGCGGCGGCCACGAGGCAGCCGGCGGTGACGGCCAAGGTGTGTCGTGCGACGAAGCTCGATGCGCGATAACGAAGCGTCGGCGGGTGCGCCGCGACCGGCCGGTGCGCGAAATGATGGCGGATATCCAGAGCGAGCTGCTCGACCGTCGCGTAGCGCCGTGCCGGCTCGCGCCTGAGCGCCATCATCGCGATGCTGTCGAGATCGCCCCGTAGACGGCGGCTGCGAAAGTCGCGGCGGGGCACGATCGTGCTCGGCTTGCTGAGCGCGGGAGTGAGCACGGCCCGCGCCACATCGCGAGTGATGCGGTCCGAACGGCGATAGGGTCTGACACCGGTCAGCAACTCATACAGAACGACCCCGAGCGAGTAGACGTCGCTTGCCGCCGTGACGGGATCGCCGCTCAGCTGTTCGGGGCTCGCGTACTCGGGTGTAAGGATCCGCAGCGCATTGACCGTGGTCTCAGCGCTGCCAGGGACGATGCCCGGCTCGAGGGCCTGCGCAATGCCGAAGTCGAGCAGCTTCACTGTGCCCTCGACTGTCACGAGAATGTTGCTCGGCTTCAAATCCCGGTGGATAACCATGTTCTGGTGCGCGTATTGCACCGCCGCGCACACTTCGAGGAACAGCTCGAGGCGTGCACGCACATCGAGCCGTCGCTCGGCGCAGTAGCGTGTGATCGGCACGCCTTCGATCAGCTCCATCACCAGGTATGGAACGCCCTCTTCGGTCGTGCCGCCGTCGAGCAGCCGCGCGATGTTCGGGTGCGCAAGATTCGCGAGGATCTGCCGCTCGGCGCGCAAGCGCTGCGCGACGAACTCTGCGTCTACGCCCGCGCGAACGAGCTTGATCGCTACCACTTGCCGGTATTCATCGTCGGCGCGTACGGCCCGGTAGACCCGGCCCATCCCGCCACCGCCGATTTCCGCAAGTATGCGATACGCGCCGATTCGCCGCCCCTCGAGCCGGTCGGGTGGAGGCGTCGGCTGGCCGGTGGCCGCCTCGGGGTACATCGAAAAGATGGACATGCGCTCGCCGGCTGTTTGTTATGCGGAAGCGATGCCGCCCGTGACTACTATATAAGGAATCAGGGTCTTATGATGACCGTCCGCTGCAACGGCCCGAAGGGGAAAACGCCCGATGCTCCGACACGACCTCATCGTCTCGTGCGCTCTTGCGCTCGTTGCCGCGTGGGCAACCCAAGCGGCGCCCGCCCGGCGCGCAGGGCCGACGTTCACTGCCGAGCAAGCCTCCGCAGGCAAGCAGGCTTACGCCGCCCAATGCGCGAGCTGCCACGGCCGCACCCTGAGCGGCGGGGAATTCGCGGGCCCTCTCAACGGGAATCGATTCAGCCAGGATTGGGGCGGCAAGACGGCCGAGGCACTCTTCACGTTCGTGCGGACGCGAATGCCTCCGACGAAGCCCAATTCGCTCACGCCGCAGTCGACAGCCGCCGTTCTGGCCTACCTGATCGAGGTGAACGGCGGCACTGCCGGGGCAGTGCCGCTGCCGATCGAGTCGAGCGCGCTCGCAGGGATGCATTTGCCGCGCAACCCCGTCGCGCCTTCGGCGCCGATGATGCCCCTGTCGCCGCTCTCGCCGCCGGTTCCACTCGTTGCCGTTGCGAATCCGCTCGATCGCATCACGCCGGTCACCGCGTCGATGCTGCAGAGCCCGCCGGCCAGCGAGTGGCTCACGTGGCGGCGCACGTACGACGATCACGGCTTCAGCCCGCTGAAGCAGATCGATCGGCAGAACGTCCGCAGACTGCGGGTTGCCTGGACATGGTCGCTCCCGAACGGCCCGAACGAGACGACTCCGCTCGAGCATGACGGAGTTCTGTTCGTGTTTGGCGATGGAGATGTTGTGCAGGCGCTCAACGCCGCGACGGGCGATCTGCTCTGGCAGTACTCACGCCGTCTGCCGGAGGATGCTCAGCGCTCGACCAAGCGCAACCTCGCGCTCTATCGCGACCGGCTGCTCGTGCCGACCTCGGACGATCACATCGTTGCGCTCGATGTGCACACCGGCGCGGTCGTGTGGGACTCGCCGGTCGTCGATTACCGGCAAAGCTGGCGCCTCACCGGCGGCCCGCTCGTCGCGAGCGGCAAGGTGATGCAAGGCGTCGCGGGACAGTCCTCCGGCGGCGGTCAGATCGTCGCGCTCGACTTTGCGACGGGACGGGAGGTGTGGCGCTTCCATACCATCGCGCAGCCAGGCACCCCGGGTGGCAACAGCTGGAATGGATTGCCGGCGGAGAAGCGGCACGGCGCTTCGGTGTGGACCGCGGGGAGCTATGACCCGCAGCTGCATCTTGCGTATTTCGGAGTGGGACAGACGTACGACACCGGCCCGCTGCTGCATCCGATCGGAGAGCCGGGCATCACGAACGACGGTCTCTACACCGACTCGACCCTAGCGCTCGATCCGGACACGGGCCGGCTCGTCTGGCACTTCCAGCACATGCACAATGACCAGTGGGACCTCGACTGGGCCTTCGAGCAGCAGCTCATCCGGTTCCCCGTTGACGGGAGTGCGCGCAAGCTCGTCGTGACCGCCGGCAAGCTCGCCATTTACGAAGGGATGGACGCGGCGACGGGCCGGTTCGCGTTCTTCAGGGACTTAGGGATGCAGAACGTCGTCTCTTCCATCGATCCGCGCAGCGGGGAGATGACGATCAATCCGGCCGTCGTGGTCGGCGACGGCAAGCCGCATACGATTTGTCCGCACGCAGGTGCCGGTCACAGCTGGACCGCTGCATCCTACGATGCGGCATCGCGGATCGAGTTCATCTCGCTCAACGAAGCATGCATGGACCTGATCCCGGCGCCGACGGGCGAGCGGCCCAATCTCTCCTCGGGCGTCGACTGGTTCATCCGCCCGACCCCGGGGAGCGATGGCAAATACGGCCGCGTGGAGGCCTTCGATCTGGCAACCGGTAAGGCGCGCTGGATAGAGCGGCAGCGCGCGCCCGAGACGACCTGCACGCTCGCGACCGCGGGCGGGGTGGTGTTCGAGGGCTCGCTGGATCGCAATCTGAAAGCGTATGACGCGGCGACCGGCAAGACACTCTGGCAGATTCGTTTGAACGACGTACCGAACTCGTGCCCGATCACCTACAGCGTGCACGGACGGCAGTACCTCGCGGTCACGGTCGGCAGCGGCGGTCCGCTCACCCAGACCTATTCCGTCCTCGTTCCGGAGATCGCGAATCCGCCCGCTCACGGCGCCGAGGCCTGGGTGTTCGAGCTGCCGCCGAATGCGGGTGGCGCTCGGTGAGCCGGCCCACCTCGGGAAGGCTCGTCGCGAAACGCCTCAAGGCGCCGCCTGCCGCGCGTTGCGCGGGTGGTCCTGATGCCTGCGCCGCGCCCATGATGGCAAACGCACGCGGCAGCGCCTCGAGGCTCAGTCGCCCGTTGCCGGGCAGCTGAATTTCTGCGCTTTCTCGACCTGCGGCGGCTGCAGCTTCCAGCCGGAGGGTATCTCGAACTGGTCGGCGGAGATGCTCGAAGTGTCGATCGCCGTCGTCTCGTTCGTGAGTGAGATGAGGCGCACGAGTTGCGCCGGAGGCGCACCCGCTGCGCCGGCGGCGGCACCCGAGGGGGAACCCGGCGACCCGTGGGTGGCGGCGTCGGCCGCAGCGGCGGCGGTCGGATCGGCGGCTTGATTCGCGGCATCCGCCGCCGCTGCGCCGCCTACCGAATCGGTATGTATGTTGCCGATGCCATGGTGAAACAGGCCGGAGAGACCGCCCTTCAGCGCATTCGATGCGATGTTGCGCAAACCGGATCCGCCGTTGCCGGCCGATGCCTGCTGCTGCTCGGCCTGCTTCGCCCGGCCGCAGCGCGGTCCCCCGAACGCCACGTAAAACGTCGTGCGCAGCGGATGGCCCTGCAGATCGCTCGCGTGGGACTTGAGCTGTTTGAGCTGGTCCATGTAGGGGGCCATGAACTGCTGCATTGCGCTCTGCAGCTGCGGATTGTTCGGATCGAGCCCCTGAGCGGCGAGGTAGCTCTTCGTGAACGAGTTGCGCTCGGCGGCGCCCGGAAGGTCATCCGTCGTGAGCCAGGAATCGAAGCCGTAGTCGAACTCGCAGACATCGCCCGTCTGAGTGTCCGTGCAGCTCTGCGTGAGGATCACGCTCGCCTTGCGCGTATCGTGGCCCAGGATGAGCGCGTGCTCATCGCTGCGCTTGACGTTGACGACCAGTGGGCTCAACTGACAATGCGAAGTGTCCGGGCTCTTCTGCGAGGCGTTCTGCGGGTGCGCAGCGGGACACTTTTTCATCTCGTCGATCGCGGCCTGCAGCTGCTGTTGCGCCTGCGCACGCTGCTCGGGCGTTGGGAACGGGTGCTCGGTATAGGTCTTTTTCTTCGGCTGGAGCTGCCATTCGAGCTGCTTGTCGAGACGTACGATCTCGCCGCTCTGCACGTTGTGGCAGACGAGGGCGAGCAGGCCATGACACTGCGTCGTCGAGTCCTTGCGCTGCTTGTCGCCGCTCGTGCGCTCGGTCGACTTCACGTCGATGTTGATACCGGCAAGATTCATTGAAGTCTGATCCTGAACCGTCACGTCGGCTCGCGCCGGGAGCGGGCCGCCTGCAACGCCGAGCACGGCGAGCAGTGAGCTGGATGCCGCGAGCAGCGGACGGGCTGTCGGAAGGCGGAACGCCTCAAACCGACTCGAGCGCTGTGTGATCATGATGGACTCTCCCCCTCGAATGCTGTTGCTGCCGGCAATCGCGGCGCGCCGATGCGGCTATTGTCCGAGCGAGCCCGAGTCCCGCATCAACCGTTCGGTTGATCTCGGTCTGGCGAAGGCGAACTGCCGAGTTGAGGCCGTGGCCAAGTCCCGAGCAGCCATCGAGCCGCCGTCGATGTAGGATGAGCTCCCCACAACCCTGCAGACTCGAACGGGGAAGGGAGATGGCCGATCCGGCACAGGTCGCCGACCTCATCGGCGAGATCTACGAGGCCGCGCTCGATCCGGCGCTCTGGCCGCGCGTTCTGAAGCGCGTGAGGGCGCTTCTCGATGGGGCATCGCCTATGTTCGCGGCCGCGGCCCTGGATTCCGATCGTTTTTATCCCTCGATCGATGTCGACCCGCTGTTCTCCGAGCTTTGCGCGAAGCAATACCTGCGGATGAGCTCCCTGCCTGCCTTCGAGCGGAGCGTTCCGGCAGCGAACGTATTCAGCGCCTCCGATGCGACCGGAGAGGAGCTCCGCGCCGCGCCCCTCTGCGATGAGCCTCGTGCGCGAGAGGTGATGCAGCTCCTCGCGCCGCACTTTCGGCGCGCCGCAGCGATCGGTCGGGCGCTCGAGCGCACCGAGAGCAAGGCGCGTGCGCTCTCCGAGGTGCTCGATCGGTTGAGGAGCGCCGTGGTATTCATCGATCGGTCCGGGCGGCTGGTCCATGCGAACGAGCCCGCGACCCGCGCACTTGCGCTGAGCGACGGGCTCGTTTGGATCGACGGTAAGCCCCGCCCGCAGGACTCCCGCGCGGCGGCGCACCTCGAATCGATTCTGGCCGCCGCGCGGGTTGGGCGACCGGCGCCGGAGGCCGGCGCACTCTCGGTCGCTGTCACGGCGGTCTCGGGGGAATGCCTGACCGTTCACGTTCTGCCGCTGTCTGCTGGAACGCGCAGGCGGACATCCGGGGCCTCTGCCGCAGTCGCCGCAGTTCTCGTATCGAGAGGCGCGTCCGACATCCCGCAGCGGATGCAATCCGCGGCGAATCTCTACGCGTTCACGCCGGCCGAATCGCGCGTGGCGCAGGCGCTGCTCGGCGGAGGCACCGTCGGCGCGCTCGCGAGGACGCTCGGCATATCTGAAGCGACGGTCAAGACGCATTTGCAGCATATTTTCGACAAGACGGGCACGCGGCGGCGCGCAGACCTCGTGCAGCTGATCGCGGGCTTCGGAACGCCCTGATCCCGCGCCCAGCGCGGCGCGATCAGCGCGGCCCGATCAGCGCGGCCCGATCAGTGTCCGAGCTCCGAGAGCAGCCGATCGATCATGGATTCGGCCTGCCGCGCATAGCTTCCGCCGAACAGATTGAGATGGTTGAGGACATGGTAGAGGTTGTAGAGGGCGACGCGCTGAGGCGCGCCCGAGTCGAGCCGCCAGGCTGCCGCGTACGCCGCGTAAAACTCCGCTCCGAAGCCGCCGAATAGCCGCGTCATCGCAATATCGGCCTCGCGGTCCCCGTAATACACCGCCGGGTCGAAGATCACCGGCGAGCCGCGCTCATCCGCTGCCCAGTTGCCGCCCCACAGGTCGCCGTGAAGGAGCGAGGGCACCGGCCGATGTGTCTCGAAAAACCCGCCGAGGCGCTCGAGCAGCTCCGCGCCGCGCGCCTGCAGGCGCCCGCGATATCCGCGCTCGTGGGCGAGCTCGAGCTGATACCGCAGACGCTGCTCGCGAAAGAACGCGGGCCACGCCTCGGACCATGCGTTCTGCTGCGGCGTGCTGCCGATCGTGTTGTCGCGCTCCCACCCGAATCGCTCGGCCCTCAGACGATGTTGGCGCGCGAGCTGCTCGCCGAGTCGCGACTCGGCCGCATGCGTTGCGCTCGCGAACTCGATCCATTCGAGCGCCAGATAGGCCGACTCGCCGGTTGCACCGAGGGCGAGCACTTGTGGCACGCGAACGGCCTCGGCGCGCGCGAGCTCGCGCAGCCCCGCAGCTTCTGCCTCGAGCATCGCCCACCCACCCTCGCCGGCCAGCTTCACGAATACAGGCCCGCGGCCGGTTTCCCAGCGATAGCAGTCATTGATGCTCCCGCCGTGAACCGGGGTCGGCGATCTGTCGCGAACCGTCGTTCCGAGCTCGGCCGAGAGCGTGCGCCCAATCGCCGCGAACAGCCGAGCGGAATTGGTCACAGTGGTGCATTCCCGGAATTCGCGCGTGTGTCGAGCATCGGCAATCCCCGCGAGCTGCAAGCCTACCGCACGCGAGGGGCCCGGCACCTGCGCGGCCTGCGCCGCAGCGGTTTGAAGGCCGGGCCGAGGAGGCGATGCGCTTCTATCTGTCGGTCTTTCCGGAAGGACGGATCGAGGAGCTCGTGCGCTACGGCGCCGCGCAGCCCGGTCCGGAGGGCACCATCGCGCTCGCCGCCTTGACGATCGGAGGGCAGACGATTCGGTGCACCGACAGCTTCGTCAAACACGCCTTCACTTTCACCCCCGCCAGCTCGCTGTTCGTCGACTGCACCTCGGAGGCGGAGATCGATCGCATCTGGACTGCGCTCCTCGAGGCGGGGGAGTGCTCATGCCGCTCGGCCCTTACCCCTTCAGCCGCCGATTCGGCTGGCTCAACGACCGCTTCGGCGTCTCCCGGCAGCTGAATCTCGCGTGATCACCGGGCGAGTGCGCGAGCGCCCGGCCGCGACCCGATCCAGGCATCGATCTTTCGGTTGATGCCGCCGCTTCGGGCGTATGGTCTGCTCCGGGGCGGGCATTGCCCGAGGAGGAGGCTCCATGTCCAAAAGCACCGTGGCTCTCGCATGCGCGCTCGGCATCGCCGTCATGCTGCCCGTGAGCGCCGATACGACCCGAGTGAAGCTCGCCGCCGACAGCGGTCTGTGGGAAGTGACGACTCATCCGAAGATCAGCGGCAGCTTCACGATACCCGAGGAGCAGCTGCAGAAGATGTCCCCGGAACAGCGCGCGAGGATCGAGGCAGCCGTGCAGGCGGCCATGGGGCATGCGAAGGAGGAGCATGTCATGCGGGAATGCATGACCCCCGAGAAGCTGGCGCAGGGCTTCGACCTGGGGAACGAAGGCGACTCCTGCAAAACGACGGTCGTTCACAACACGAGCACCGAGCTCGAGGTCCGTCGCGAGTGCAATGCGGAGAACGATGCGCGGACGACGACGGAACACTATCGTATGAGCGGCCGCCGGCACATTTCCGGCACCGTCGATGCCGCCATGTCGCAGAACGGAAAGCCGTTGACGATGCACACGACCATCGAGGGCAAATGGCTCGGCTCGGATTGCGGCGGGGTCAAGGACATGCAGGTCGTGAAGTAGGGGGCGCGTCCACTGCCGCGCTTGCGGCACAGCCTCGGCCGAGCCACGCGGGCGGCACGGCCCAGCCCGCCGCGGCTGGGCTCGACACTTGCAGCCGGAGTTGGTTCGTACGGCGCGCTTCGGATGAAGGCCGAAGGCGTCGCCTTTGGCTCCGCCGATGATTTCCCATGATCTTGAACCACGATCCGAGGACGCCGGGGTCCCGCAACGGACCGAACGGCGAAGAAGACAATCAATCGCTGCAGACCGTGCTGCGCGCGATCGTGCGCGATCTGACGGACTACGCGGTCTTTCTCCTCGATGCGGAGGGCCGGATCCAGAGCTGGAGCTCGGGCGCACAGGCCATCACCGGGTACGCTGCCGGAGAGGTGCTCGGGGGGCCGGTCGCGCGGCTTTTCCCGTCCGAGGAGCACGAGCGGCCGGCCCGCGCGCTCGCGAGCGCGTCGGTGCAGGGCCGCTGCGAGGACGAGGGCTGGCAGACTCGACGTGACGGCAGCCGCTACTGGGCGAGTATCGCCATCACGGCGCTGCATCACGACGGCGAGACGCTCGGCGGATTCCTCGCGATTTCGCGCGATCTCTCCGAGCGGGCCTCGCGCGAGCGTGTCCTCAAGGAAAGCGAAGAACGCTTCCGCATGCTCGTCGAGAGCGTGCGCGACTACGCAATCTTCACGCTCGATCCCGCGGGCCACGTGCGCAGCTGGAACGCGGGCGCGCGCCAGATCAACGGGTACGAGGCGCACGAGATCATCGGCAGTCACTTCTCGCGCTTCTATCCGCCGGAGGCGATCGCACGCGGCTGGCCCGATCACGAGCTGCGCGTCGCCGCGATCGAGGGACGTTTCGAGGACGAGGACTGGCGGCTGCGTAAGGACGGCACTCGGTTCTGGGCCAACGTCGTCATCACGGCCCTGCGCGACGAGAGCGGCGAGCTCAAGGGCTTCACCAAGATCACGCGCGACCTTTCCGAGCGCCGCCGACGCGAGGAGGAACTGCGCCAGAGCGAGCAGCGCTTCCGGCTCCTCGTCGAGAGCGTGCACGATTACGCGCTCTTCGTGCTCGATGCGCGCGGGTTCGTGAGCACCTGGAATGCAGGGGCCGAGCGCATCGCCGGCTACGGCGCGCAGGAGATCCTCGGCCGCCACTTCTCCAATTTCTATCGAGCCGAGGACGTCGTCACGGACCGACCTTGGCACGAGCTCGCGGCTGCCCGCCGCTCGGGCCAGGTGGAGCTCGAGGGATGGAGAGTCCGCAAGGACGGTACGACCTACTGGGCGAAGGTCGTCCTGAGTGCCATCGTCGACGGGCAGGGCGAGCTCGCGGGCTTCGCGCACGTCACGCAGGACCTGACACAGCAGCGCCACACGGAAGCGCTCGAGAACGCCACGACGCGGATGAACGAGTTCATCGCGATGCTCGCGCACGAGCTGCGCAATCCGCTCGCTCCGATCCGCAACGCCGTGATGCTGATGCAGAAGAAGGGGCTCGGTGACTCGGTGCTCGAGTCGATGCGTCAGACAATCGACCGCCAGAGCCGCAACCTCGAGCGCATCGTGAGCGAGCTGCTCGATGTGAGCCGCATCGCGCGCGGACAGCTGCTGCTCAACGAGCGTGAGGTCGACCTCGCGGAGATCATCGAGCGCGCGATCGAGTCCAGCCGCCCCGCAATCGAGCGCGGCGAGCACGAGCTCAACGTCTCGCTCGGTGAGCGACCGATCCCGATCGTGGGCGATCCGCTGCGGCTCGGGCAGGTATTCATAAATCTGCTCAACAACTCCGCGAAGTACATGGCGCCGCACGGGCACATCTGGATCACGGTCGCACAACGCGCAAAGGAGATCGAGGTCAGCGTCCGCGACAGCGGCGTCGGTATTCGACCGGAGATGCTGAGCCGCATCTTCGATCTCTTCGTACAGGACCACGACACGCTCGAGCGCTCGGGCGGCGGCCTCGGCGTCGGTCTTGCCCTCGCGCGGCGCGTCGTGGAGCTGCATGGCGGCCGTGTCGAGGCGCGCAGCGCGGGACGCGGGCATGGCAGCGAGTTCTTGGTGCACCTGCCGACCGTGCAGCAAGCCGCTGCGGAAGACCCGGTATCGGCGGAGGCGCCGACATCCGCGGAGGTGCCGCGATCCGCGGAGGCGCCGACATCCGCGGAGCAGAAGGCTGCGGCTGATGTGGCCGGCGTGTCCGAGGACCTTCCGCGACATCGCATCCTGATCGTGGACGACAATTCCGATGCCGCTCAGGCACTCGACGGTTTGCTCACCGCCATGGGCCAGGAGACGGCCGTCGTCTATGACGGATTTGCCGCGCTCGAGGCGACCCAGCACTTTCATCCGGACCTCGTGCTGCTCGACATCGGCATGCCGCAGCTCGACGGCTACGAGGTCGCGCGGCGGCTGCGTGCGCTGCCGGGCGGCGAGCGATTGATCCTCGCTGCGGTCACCGGATGGGGGCGGGAGGCCGACCGCGATCGGGCGCGGGAGGCCGGATTCGATCGCCACTGCGCGAAGCCCGTGAGCGAGGGCTCACTCCGTGAGCTGATCGCCGACGCTCACAACGCCCGCGAGAAACGCTCCAGAGCGCCCGCCGAATAATGCCGCGCGATCTCGCGTGCGAATCGCGGGAAATCGTGCACCGAGCTCTCATTCGCCGAGTCCGAGATCGTGCGGATGACGCCGAACGGAATGCCGTACTCGGTACACACCTGCGCTGCGGCTGCCCCTTCCATCTCGACACACGCCGTCTCGGGCAGACGGCGCCGCAACTCATCGACTTCCGCGGCGCTCGCGAAGAACTTGTCGCCGCTCGCAACGACGCCGACCGAAGCCTTCGGCGAGCTCACACCGAAGAAATCGAGCTCGTGCGCCACGACGCACGCGCCGAGATCGTGCGCGAGGAACTCGCGCGCCGCCGCGAGCAGCCGCTCGCGGATGTCGGCGTCCGCCTCGAAGCGCGCCTGTCCGAGCAGCGGCACTTCGTAGCGCGGAAAGATCGGACTCGCGTCCATGTCGTGCTGTATGAGCGAGGAGGCGACGACGATGTCGCCAATCGCGAGATCGCTGCGTACGCCGCCCGCGACGCCACTGAAGACGAGCCGGCTCACGGGATACGAGGCGATGAGCTGCGTGATGGTCGCGGCGGCCGCGACCTTGCCCATGCGCGAGAACACGACGACCGCCTCGACACCATGGAACGTTCCCGCATGAAAGACTCTGCGGCCGAGCTCGCGAGTCTCCGAGCGCGAGAGCGCAGCGACGACGAGCGCGATCTCCTCCGGCATGGCGCTGACGATGGCGAGCACGAGAACCCTTCCGCATTTTCGGCCGGGACCTCGATGCTACACTCGAATTATGAAAAAACTGCTCGGCTTCATCGTTCTGCTCCTGATCGCTGCGGGTCTCTCCTGGTACGGCGCAGGCCGGGAGGCCGGTCCGCGCATCGCAATCGTCGCGCCGCAGTCCGCCATCGGCCGCGCGGGCTCGTTGACGCTCGACATCGACTCCCCGGGCGCGCGATTGAAGAGCCTCGACGTCGCGCTCGAGCAGGGCAAGGCGAGTGCGTCGATCTTTCACCTCGATGCTTCCGATGCGAGCGCGCTCGTGCACGATGGGGCGAACCGCGTGCGCCTCACGCGGCCGATCGGCAAGCGCGAGTTCCCGCAGCTCGAGGCCGGCACGGCGCGGATCGTCGTCACGGCGTCGAGGCCCGTGTTGTTCGGCTACCGGCACGTGAGCTCGACGGCGACCCGCGAGGTCGCCGTGCGCTTGTCGCCGCCGATCATCTCGGTGGTCTCGACTCTGCACTACATCAATCAGGGCGGCACGGAGATGGTTGTCTACCGGGTCTCGCCCTCGAACGTCGTCTCCGGTGTCAAAGTGGGCGATGACGAGTACCCGGGCTTTCCGGCCTCCGGGGCGCACATTCCGAACGCCGACCCCGGGCTGCGCGTCGCCTTCTTCGCTCTGCTCTGGAATCAGAGCCCGAGCACTCCGATCGGTCTCTATGCCCGCGACGACGTGGGAAACGAGGCGCAAGCGACTTTCGATTATCGCGTGTTCCCGAAGCGCTTTCGCGCGAGCCGGATCGAGGTGAGCGATCGCTTTCTGCAGAAAGTCGTGCCGCCGATTCTCGCGAACGCACCGCAGCTGAAGATCGCCGACCCGTCGAATCTGCTCGCGGCCTTCCTGCGTATCAACGGCGACCTGCGGCGCGAGGACTCGCAGCGGCTCGAGGCGCTCGGGCGCACGAGCGCTCCGGAGATCCTCTGGCAGGGAGCTTTCAAACAGCTCGTCAATAGCGCCGTCGAGGCCGGCTTCGCCGATCAGCGCACGTACGTGTACAAGGGCGAGGTCGTCGATCACCAGGTGCATCTCGGCTACGACTTGGCCTCCATTGCCGGCGCGCCGGTCCATGCCGCGAATCGGGGCCGCGTGGTGCACGCCGGCTGGCTCGACATTTACGGCAACTGCGTGATCCTGGATCACGGCATGGGGCTGCAGTCTCTATATGCCCATCTCTCCTCGATCGGCGTGCGAGTCGGCGACATGGTCGAGAAGGGCGGCCTGCTCGGCCACACCGGCTCCACTGGGCTTGCAGGCGGCGATCACCTGCATTTCACGATGCTGCTCGACGGCCGCGCGATCTCGCCCATCGACTGGTGGAGCCCGAAGTGGGTGCAGGACCGGATCCTGAGGAAATTGAAAGAGGCCGGGGCGACGTTTCCGGCCGATGTGCGGCAAGCCTCGCGCTGAGCTCGCGCGCTGAGCGTTGCGCCGAGCGCGACGCACCGATCACGCGACACTGAGCGGCCCCGCGGCGCAATCCCGCCGCGGGCCGCGACCGGCGTTTCAGAAGCCTCGATCAGCTCACTGGAACGACTGTCGAGTCGTAGCGATTACCGGTATCGGTCGGTATGTATCCCTGCCCCTGATCATGGGGCACCTGCACCTGCACCACGCCCGTGCAAGTATTTCCTATGCCGTCCATCGCGCTGTACGAGATGAAGTAGAGGCGTCCTGTGCCCGGGCCTGAACGCTCGGCGCGGACATAGGCCGTCGGGCCTTGGATCACACCATCCGGTTGCGTGTTGCCGCTTCCCTGCGTAAGGACGGGCTCGTCCTGTTCGATGCCGGTGATGGTGATCGTGACCGTCCCGGCGGCAGGGTCGTCGGTCACACCGACGATCGTCTCGGGCACCAGCGAATGATCCGGCGGCCAGATGACGCCGTTCGATGCGGCGCCATTGCAGACGAGACTCGAGCCCCCGCCACCCGTGCTCACGATGACGGCGTTCGAATCAAACGATACGGCGAGCAGCGCTGCCGCTGCCGCCAAAGTACAGATAGGTCTGAACATGAGCTGACTCCTCCCGGTTTACTCGCCAGCAAGCGACGGCGAGGCTCACGCTGGAGCGCGACCATTTCCGGCGATCCCACCGGGTGGGTCAAGGCGTGCGACTGGGTTCTCACCCAACGTGTGACGGCTCTCACGAACCTGCGCCGTACGATGCGACATAAGCGCTCGCTCGCGAGGGAAGCGTCGCGCTCGGCGGTGTGCTAGCTTCGCTCGGGTCGCGCCGGGGGGAACCGTGATGTCCGTTAGAATCCACTTCTCAGTCGCCTCTGTAGTGCTCAGCGCGGGCATCGCGCTCACTCTCGCCGCCGCGGTGCCGGCGCGCGCAGCTTCTTCCGGCCCGCGCGCGGGCATGCAGAAGCCGAATGGGGAGGCGGTCTTTCGCCGCGCCTGCGCTGCGTGTCACCTGGGACTCGCCGATATGGGCGCCATGGCGGGCGTCAATCCCTACGCAGGCGCGGGACTCGGTCACGCGCTGCCGCGCGAGATGCTGCACAGCTATCCGCCCGAGGCGATCCTCAACGCGCTCACGAAGGGGAAGATGCAGGCTCAGGGCGCAGCGCTCACGATCGCGGAGCGTCGCGCCGTTGCAGAATTCGCAAGCGGGCGCGCACTCGGCGCAAAGCCGCTCGATCCATCGCTCGAGGACGGCAAGGCCTGCGCGGCTCCGGCGCCGCGGTTCGATCCCGAGCAGGGAGCACGCTGGAATGGCTGGGGCAACGGCATCGCGAACACGCGCTTTCAGGCGCGTGAGCTCGGAGGCCTGACCGCCGCCGATCTGCCGCATTTGAAAGTCGCGTGGGTGTTCGGATTTGCGAATGTCGCATCGGTGCGCAGCCAGCCAGCGGTGGCGGGCGGGCGGATTTTCGTCGCGAGCGAGAACGGCCGCGTCCATGCGCTCGATGCGCGGACGGGCTGCACCTACTGGACGTTCGCCGCGGAGGCGGGTGTCGGCACCGCGCTCTCTGTCGGGCGCTATCGCGATCGCGCCGGCGCTTCGCGCTACGCGGTGTACTTCGGCGATCGGCGCGCGAATGCGTACGCCGTCGATGCCGAAACCGGACGCGGCATCTGGACGCGCAAAGTCGATGCGCACCCCGCCGCTTCGATCACCGGCTCGCCGACGGTCTACCGCGGCCGCGTCTTCGTTCCGGTGCAGGGGATCGGAGAGGAAGGTCGGGCGGCGCGTGGAGAGTACGCGTGCTGCACATTTCGCGGCAGCGTCTCGGCCCTCGATGCGAGCACGGGCGCGCTGCTCTGGAAGACCTATACCGTGCCCGAGAGCCGCCCGCGCGCGCGCAACAAAGACGGCGTGCAGATGTACGGTCCCGCAGGCGGGGGGATCTGGTCGGCACCGACGATCGATGCACGGCGCGGTCTCGTGTACATCGCAACGGGCAACGGCTATTCGGAACCGGCTCAGCCGACGACCGATGCCATCATCGCGCTCGACATCCGCACGGGCGCGGTGCGCTGGGTTCGGCAGGCGCTCGCGGACGATATTTGGGTGATGGGCTGCGACAAGCGCAACTCCGGCAACCCTGCGTGCCCTCCGGAGCTCGGCCCGGATTACGATTTCTCGGCATCGCCTGCGCTTGCGCGCATCGGCTCGCGTGAGCTGCTCGTGCTGCCGCAGAAATCGGGGATGGCCTTCGCGCTCGACCCCGCCCGCGACGGCCGCATCGTCTGGCGCGTGCGGATCGGCCAGGGCAGCGGGCTCGGCGGACAGTGGGGCGCGGCCGTCGAGGACGGCGTGGCGTACATCGGTGTTGGCGATGTGCTCTCGCAGAGGCCTGGTGGAGTGTGGGCTTTGAAACTCACCGACGGCTCACGCCTCTGGCACCAGCCGCCGCCCACGCCGCTCTGCGCCAAGCATCTCGGCTGCAGTGTCGGCCAGGCCGCGGCTCTCACTACCATTCCCGGGGCGGTGCTGAGCGGTGCGCTCGATGGCGGCCTGCGAGCGTACGCGGCGCACGACGGCTCGCTGCTGTGGACGTTCGACTGCGATCGCGATTTCGATGCGGTGAACGGCGTGCATGCCCACGGCGGGGGCATCGATGGGCCGGGTCCCATCGTTGCAGGCGGCATGCTCTACACGAACTGCGGCAACGGCGGGCTGGTCGGCCTTCCCGGCAACGTCCTGGTCGCGTTCGCGCCTCAGGGGCGCACTCGACCGGCCAAATAAAACCCGGCAGGGCGACTCGCGTCGGACCCTGCCGGGCGATTGCGCAGTGCCGCTCAGCCGAGCTGCACCGGCACGAAGATCCTCTGATCGCCGTGCTGCACGAGAAGCGCGATCGCGTTCTTTTGATCGTGCACGATGTGGCGCAGCTCCTGCACGCTATTGAGCGGCGTGCCGTCGGCCGAGAGGATGATGTCGCCGGGCTGGATGCCTGCATCGGCGGCCGGTCCCGTCGAGTGCTGGACGAGCAGACCCGCAGGAACTCCGGCCTGCGACTTCTCCTCCGGTGTGAGCGGGCGCACGTCGAGGCCGAGGCGTCCGTGCTCGGCGCCGTTGTTGCTCGCCTGCAGCTCGCCGCTCTGCTGCGAGGCGTTGCCGAGCGTCACATGCATGGTGAGCGGCTTGCCATTGCGCCAGACATCGAGCGTGGCGGAGGAGCCCGGCCGGGAGCTGCCTACGAGCGCAGCAAGAGTGCCGTTGTCGGTGACCGGCTTGCCGTCGAATTTGAGAATGACATCGCCGCTCTTGATGCCTGCGCGCGAGGCGGCGCTATCGGGCTCGACCTTCGAGACGAGCGCGCCCTGGGGCTGCTTGAGCTTGAATGTTCCCGCAAGCGCTTGACTGACCGGCTGCACGGACACGCCGAGACGTGCGTGCTCGACCTTGCCATGGGTCAGTATCTGCTGCGATTCGGTCGTCGCGACATCGATCGGGATCGCGAACGAGACGCCTTCGTAGCCGCCGGTGTTGCTGTAGATCTGGGAGTTGATGCCGATCACCTCACCGTGCTCGTTGAAGAGCGGCCCACCCGAGTTGCCCGGATTGACGGCCACATCCGTCTGGATGAACGGCACGTAGGAGTTGCCGATCTCGCGACCCTTCGCGCTCACGATGCCCGCCGTCGCGCTCTCGACGAGTCCGTACGGCGCACCGAGCGCGAGGACGTAGTCGCCCACTTCGAGCTTCGAGGAATCGCCGAGCCGGACCGTGGGCAGATGCGAGGCGTTGATCTTGAGTACGGCAATGTCGGTCGGGATGTCGAGACCGACTACCTTCGCCCGATACTCGCGATTGTCGAGCAGCTTGACCGTCACGTGAGTCGCATTGCGCACGACGTGCGCATTCGTGAGGATCACGCCATCGGAGCGGATGATGAATCCCGAGCCGAGGCTGCGCACCGGAACGTTTTGCTGCCGCGGAAGCATTCTGAAGAACTGCGAGAACGGATCGTCGCCGCCGAAAGGCGAGTCGTCGCCAAACATGTCCCCCGGGCCCTGCTCGTGCTCGACGCTCTGACTCGTGATGCTCACGACGGCCGATTTGTTCTCCGTCACGACGGCGCGCCAGTTGGGCGCGGAGCCGAGCGGGACGGGCGCCGGCGCGGTGGAGCTCGGCTGGGTCGCTTCCGCCGCATCGACGGCGCTCGAGTGATTGAAAGCGGGAATCACCCATCCGCCGGCGGCTGCGCCGCAGGCGAACAGCGCGCTTGCCGAAAGCGCGACGGTCACGTTCCTAAGTTGCATGGCTGCACCTCACTGTATCGGTCCATGCCACGCAGAATGCGCGCCGACCCTTAAACGGGTCTTAAGGCGGCGGGAACGTTACGGTCACCTCGAGCCCCTGCGGCTCGGCGTCCTCGAGCGTGACGCGGGCACGATGGCGGTTGGCGATCGCGCTGACGATGGCCAGGCCGAGTCCGCTTCCCCCCTCGGTGGCGTCCGCGCGGCGGAAGAAGCGGTCGAACACGCGCTCGCGCTCGGCCGCAGGAATGCCGGGACCCTCATCCACGACCGTCAGCCGCGGGCTGGCGATCGGCTGCGGTCCGGCAGTACGGTCGATGCGGACCATTACCTTTCCGCCGACCGGGCTGTATCGGACGGCGTTGTCGACGAGGTTGCGAACGAGGATGCGAAGCACATCGGGATCGCCGTTCACGAGAACGGGCTCGTTCGCGCCCGCGGGCTCGGCGGCTCCCGCGAGGCTCAGCTCGATTTGGCGCTGCTCGGCGAGCGCGTGCACATCCTCGATCGCCTGGCGCGCACAGGCCTCGAGTGCGACGGGCTGCAGCTGCAAGGGCGCGCCTTCGGGCTCCTGGCGAGCGAGCGTGAGCAGCTGGCTCGCAAGATGGATGGCGCGCTCGATCGCGCTACCGAGCCGCGTGCGAGCTTCGCTTCGAGCGCTCTCATCGCGTGCACGATCGAGCAGCTGAAGCTGCAGCGACAGCGCCGTGAGCGGTGAGCGCAGCTCGTGAGCCGCATCGGCAACGAAGGTGCGTTGTTTCTCGAAAGCTCGCCTGAGTCGCTCGAGCAGCCGGTTGAGCTCATCGATCAGCGGCGCCGTTTCGACCGGCAGCTCCGGTGCGGTGATCGGCTCGAGGCTGCCCGCGTCGCGGCGCTGCACTTCGGCTGCGAGCCGTTTCAACGGCGCGATCGCGCCTCCGACGATCCAAACGACCGCTGCCGCCATTGCGATCAGCAGCAGCAGTATTGGGGCGAGCACTCGAAACGCCGCCTGCCGCGCGAGCGCATCGCGCACGCTCCACGGCTGCGCGACTTGGATCACCCCCCAGACCGTATCCAAGCTGAATACCCGCCAGCGCCGCCCGGCCGCCGTCATGTCGGCGTAGCCGAGGATCGCGCGCGGGATGATCGGCAGGCGCCCTTCCCTGGACAGGCCCGGCGAGGAGATATAGAGCAGCGTTCCAAACGGATCCCAGATCTGAACGATGTATTCCGATCCGCTCGCCTTCGAGGGCAGCTGCAAGCTCGGTCCGAATGCAGCCTGGTCGCGCAGCGAGAGCGCCATCTGCCGAAGCTGGTAATCGAGCAGAGTCGATGTCTCGGCCCGCAGGCGGCTATACGTGAGGCCTCCGGCGACGAGCGTCGTCACGGCGACGAGCGCGAGCAGCCCTGCGAGCAGACGGGCACGGATCGAGCGCACGCAGCTATTCCTTCGCCACGCAGCTACCCCTTGGGCACGCAGTAGCCGACGCCGCGTACGGTGCGGATCGTGTCGGGACCGAGCTTGCGCCGCAGGGAGTGGATGTACACCTCGACTGCATTGCTCTCGATCTCGCCACCCCAGCCATAGAGCCGGTCCTCGAGCTGCGCTCGCGAGACTATCGCGCCGGGCCTCAGGAGCAGCGCCTCGAGCACTGCGTACTCGCGCGCCGAGAGCTGCACGGGCGTTCCGTGGGACGCGACCTCGCGCGTGGCCGGATTCAAACGGATGCCTCCATGCTCGATCACCGGCTCCCCGCGTCCGGCGCCGCGGCGGAGCACCGAGCGCATCCGCGCGGCGAGCTCATCGAGATCGAACGGCTTGACGACGTAGTCGTCGGCGCCCGAATCGAGACCCGCAACGCGACTCTGCACATCGTCGCGCGCCGTGATGATGATGACCGGCGTTGCGATGCCGCGGTCACGCGCCTCGCGGAGCACCTCGAGGCCCCCGCGCCTCGGCAGGCCGAGGTCGAGCAGCACGATGTCGAAGGTCGTCGCGGCAAGCGCGGTGGCGGCGCTCGCCCCATCGTGCATCCAGTCGACGATATGGCCGTCCTGCTGCAGGGCCGTTCGCACGGCCTCCGCGATCATCCGATCGTCTTCGACGAGCAGCACGCGCATGCGTGCGAGTCTCGCCGAGGCGGGCCCGGCGATCAATCAGTCCGCGGTCAACGCCTGCGTCTGCTCCGCCCAGAACACCGCATCGACGTATGCGGCGCGAATCAGCTCCGGGGAGAGCCCGCGGAAGGTCACACGGCCCCAGGAGGCGCGCTCGTAGGCGCGCGCGCAGCGCAGCGCCGCGCCGAGATCCCCCTCCTGCGCCAGGAGCGCGCGCTCGATGCTCTCGGAGAGCGGCAACTCATCGAGCAGATGCGCGAGCGACATGCCCGTCAGCACGTCGATCAGCGAGAACAGCCCAGTGATGAAATACGACCCGGTGTCCGCGACGCCCGCGAGACGTGCGAGCTGCTCACACAGACGCGCCCGCGTCATTGCCGTGACGAACAGGGTGGTCGGCCGGCTATCGAAGCCGTGCAGCGCGATGAGAGTCGCGAGCTGGCGGAGGTTATCGAGACCGAGCATCACGATCGACTGCCGAATCGACTCGACCTTGCGCGGCAGGTTGTAGTAACTCGAGTTGATGCAGCGGAGCACCCGGTAGGAGAGCGGCAGGTCCTGCGAGACCAGGCTCTCGATCGCCTGCATCGAGCAGTCCGTATTTTGCAACGCGGAGATGAGCCGCAGCGTCGCGAGACGGCTCGACGGCACGCGCTGAGCCTCGAATGTCTCGGGTCGATGCAGAAAGTCGCCCTGAAAACCCTCGAAGCCGATCTGCAGGCAATGCTCGAACTGCTCGACCGTCTCGACCTCGAGCGCGATCAGCGTGAGTCCGCGCCGCGTGAGCTCGCCCACGACACGCTCGAGATCGGCGCGGGTCTGCTGGGAGACATCGATTTTCACGATATTCACGACATCGAGCAGCGCGGGGTCGTTGAGCTGCGCGGAGTAGTCATCGAGCGCGATGCGATGGCCGCGCGCGCGCAGGGCGCGGATCGCAGAGACGAGCTGCGGTCCGCTCGGCACGTCCTCGACCACTTCGATCACCACCCGCTCGGGCTGCACGGTCAGAGGAGTATCCGACAGCAGCAGCTCGCGAGGATAGTTGATGTGCACGGGCAGCCCGGCCGCGAGCCGGTCGAGTCCGATCTCGAGCGCCGCATCCGCAACGATGCGAAGCGTCGCCTCACGCATATCGGCAGCCGGATGGGCCGCATCGCCGGATTCCTGGTAGAGAAGCTCGTAGGCGCTCACGGCCATTGCCGGACCGTAGATCGGCTGGCGAGCGACGAGCGCAAGGCCGGTGCGCGCCGGCGCGACCCCCTGAGGGCGCACCGCGATCGGGGAGCCGCGTCGATCCGTCGTCTTGCTCATGCATGCAGAGTAGTGGTGCGAGCGGGCTGCGTCCTCGTACCGCTGCACACCTTTGTCGAGTTCACATAATCGGCGCTCGCGCCGACACCCGCGCGGCGTTAGCATCCGGAGCGGTCCTTCGCCGCCCCGAGAGACCTTGACGTCGCCCGAGAGCTTCCGAGGTTCCCGCATGAGCCCAATCGAGGCACCCCGCTACACCCGGCGCTACACGGCGTGGATGCTCACGTTGCTCGTTCTCATGAACGCGCTCAACCTCGCCGACCGGCAGGGCATCGCCGCATCGATCCAGGCGATCAAGCTGGACCTGCATTTCTCCGATGCGCAGCTCGGGTTCATCCAGGGATTCGGCTTCGCCATCTTCTACAGCCTGATGGGACTGCCGCTCGCCCGGCTCGCCGAGCGCTACAACCGCAGTCGCCTGATCGCCGGCTGTCTCGCGCTGTTCGGCGCGATGGTGGCGCTCTGCGGTACGGCCAGGGGATTCTTCAGCCTGCTCCTCTTTCGCATCGGAGTCGGTGTCGGCGATGCCGGCTTCGTGACGCCTGTGTCCTCGCTCATCGGCGATTACTATCCGAGTGCGAAGCGCGCCTCGGTCATGTCGATCATCTGGCTCGGCGGACCGCTCGGCCTCATCGGAGGGCTGGTCGGGGCGGCCTGGCTCACGCAGCACGTGAGCTGGCGTGTCGCGTTCGCCGCGATCGGCGCGCCCGCGTTTCTCATCGCGATCGTGGCTTTGCTCACCATTCGCGAGCCGCCGCGCGGACTTGCCGACGGTGAGCTGATCGCTCATGAGGCGCCGCCTTCGACTTGGACGATGCTTCGATTCTTCTTCGCGAAGCGTTCGATGTGGCATGTCCTCATCGGCTGCGCGCTCGCGGCGATCTCGATGAACGCGATCGGTCAATGGCTGGTGACCTTCCTGGTCCGCCATTTCCATCTCGGTATCGCCGCTGCGGGACGGCTGGCAGCGGTCATCGCGGTCGCGGCCATGGCCTCGGGCCTGCTGATCGGCGGCTTCGGTGTCGATGCCGCGGGACGCCGCGACAAGCGCTGGTACGTGTGGGGACCTGCCGTGGGGCTCGCCGCGGCCGCGCCGCTCTTCGTTTTCGGCTTCAGCCAGTCCTCGATCGCCGCGACCGTGATCGTCCTGATCGCGGCGCATGTTTGCATGTTCGTGTACTACGCTCCGACCCTCGCGCTCGCGCAGAACATGGTCGGGGCGAACATGCGAGCTTCCTCCGGGTTCGTCGTGTCGCTGGTGCTCGGGCTCGTCGGCATCGGGTTCGGCCCGACGATCGTCGGTTTCTTGAGCGATCGGTTCGCTTCGGGCGCATTCACGCTCGGGAGCTTCGCGACGGCCTGTCCGGGCGGCGCCGCACCCCCGCACGCCACCACGGCCCTCGCCGCCGCCTGCGGCAATGCGTCCGCCGCGGGGTTGCGCGATGCCCTCATAGTGATGTCCCTGCTCGGCGTGTGGTCCGCGCTCCATTACGCGCTCGCCGGGCGGCACCTGCGCCGGGACCTCGAGACACGCTATCAGCCGGCGGCTCCTGCGCTCGACGTAACGACGCCCGTTTCCCCCTAGCGGCCGCCTGAGCACTCGACCGCGCAGCGGTCGTTGCGGGATCAACGGGCAGGGTTATGATTGCGCCGAATCGCAACGAACCGATTTAGCAACCGATTGCGGAGAGCGCACCGATGAACACGATGCGTAGATTGCGGGTCTCAGGAGCCTCGCTTCCAGCCGTGGCCGCGGCCGCGGCCGTCGCGGTGATGGCGGCATGGCCGGTGTATGCGCACCATTCCTTCGCCATGTTCGACCATAAGCATCAGGTGAAGCTCAACGGTACCGTCGAATACTTCCAGTGGACGAATCCGCACGTCTACATCCGGCTCGTCGCGAACGACCCGGCAGGTCACGCGAAGAGCTACACGATCGAGTGCGCCAATCCGGGCTTGCTCGACCGGGCGGGCTGGAAGTGGAACATGATCAAAGTGGGTGACAAAGTGACCGCGATCATCGCGCCGCTGCGCACCGGGGAGCCGGGCGGCCTGCTGAAGGAGATCACGCTTCCCAATGGCCGCAGTTACGATAACGGTCCGGCTGCCGGCAAGGCGAACATCAAATGAGTTCGGGCGGGCGCATCGTCCTTGATCGGGGCCGCACGAGCCGGTCAGGCTCGCTCGCGGGTGGCGGCCTCTGCATGCTCGCCGGTTTCGCTCTGGCGCTCGGCGCACCGGGCCGCCCCGCAAGCGCCGCCGAGCCGGCGACATCTGCGACGCACCTCGATCACGGGCTGCTCACCGGGACGTGGAAGCGCTATCGTCCGAAGAGCTTCCAGATCAATCCGCAGTTCACCTCTTCTATTCCGGCCCCCACGGACCCGCCGCTCAAAGAGCCCTATCTGAGTCAGTGGAAGGCCCGTCAGAAAGCCGCGCACGAGGCGGACCTGCGCGGGCAGCCGCTCTATTCGGGCTACGCCGCGTGCATTCCCGACGGGATGCCCGCGATGATGATGGCCATGTTTCCGATGGACGTGCTGCAGACGCCGGGGCAGATCACGATCATCCAGGAGGCGTACCGCCAGGTGCGCTACATCTATCTCAATCAGAAGCAAGTACCGATCGAGGACGCGGAGCCCGAGTTCTGGGGCCATTCGGTCGGTCACTGGCAGGGCGACACGCTGTTCGTCAACACGGTCGGCATCCGGCCGGAAGTGCGCTACAGCGACGTGCCGCACAGCGATCAGATGCAGATCGACGAGCGCATCCGGCTCATCTCGAAGGATCGCGCCGAGGACCGGATCACGATCACCGATCCGGTCTATCTCACCAAGCCCTGGAATTTCACCTACGAGTACGAGCGCGATCCGGGATACAAGATGCTCGAGTACGTCTGCGAGAACAACCGCGAGTATCGCGACCCGAAGACGGGCGGGCAGCGCGTCGAGCTCATCGGCAACTCGGCGGCCGGCTACGGGACGGACGCGCCGGCGACTACCGGTCCGGATGCGAAACCGCACAAGCACTGAGCGCGCCCGAGCACCTCATCGGTACGAAGCGGATCACACTATAAGCAAGCGATATAATAAGCGATAGATATCATATCATTAGATATGATAAGCTCGGCATGCGAACGGTGGAGAATGTCGCATGCACGAGCACCCCACTCTCGGTTTTCTGTTGAAGGACGTCACCCGCCTGTATACACGGCGGTTCGAGGAGCGCGCCCAGGCGCTCTCACTGACGCTTCCGCAGTGCAAAGCGCTCACCTATCTCGCTCGCAACGAGGGCGTGAGCCAGAAGCGGCTCGCCGAGCTGATCGAGATCGACCCGATGAGCCTCGTCCGCATCCTCGACCGGATGGAGGCAGACGGTTGGGTCGAGCGGCGCGCCGATCCGCAGGATCGACGCGCTCGTTGTCTCGTCGTCACCGACCAGGCGCGGCCGATCATCGAGCTCGTCTGGCAGATCGTCGCGGAGACTCGTGCCGAGGCCCTCGCCGGGCTCACCGATCCCGAGCGCGCGCAGCTCATGTCGCTCCTCGAGCGAGCGCACGTCAATCTGCTCGCCTTGAGCCCGCTCGGTGAGTCGGAGCGGATTACGATCGCGGCGCGCCGTCCTGCGAGCGCGGCGTAGGGACGGGAGAGACTGATGGACGATCAGGTGCGGCAAACGGGCCAGCACGCCGAGAACACGGACGCTGGATCGTCGGGCGCGAAAGAGCGCGAGGTGCGCTCGCCCAAAGAGCGGCTGCGGCTGCCACTCATGATCGGCGTGCCGCTGCTCGCGGCCGGCGTTGGTCTCTACTTCTATTTGACGAGTGGCCGGTATCAGTCGACGGACGATGCGTATGTTCAGGCCGCCCAGGTCTCGATCAGCTCGAATGTTTCGGGCCGCGTAAGTGAGGTCGACGTTCACGACAATCAGCGCGTGCAACGCGGTGAGGTGCTGTTCCGGCTGGACGAGCGTCCGTTCCGCATCGCGGTCGAGGATGCACGCGCAAAGCTCGCGAGCGCGCGTCTTGCGGTCAAAGCCCTCGAAGCCACCTATCGGCAGCGGCAGGCGGACCTGAGCGCCGCGCAGAGCGCGCTCACATATGAAGAGCGCGAGTACGAGCGGCAGATGCGGCTGCTTTCGAGCGGCATCGCCTCGCAGGCCCAGGCGGACCGCGCGCTCCTCTCGCGCAATACGGCGCGGCAAAACGTCGCCGCCGCGCAGCAGCAGATCACGTCGGTACTCGCGAGCCTCGGCGGCACTGCGGATTTGCCCGTCGATCGCCATCCATCCGTCGAGGAAGCGCAGGCGCAGCTCGACCGAGAATCGCTCGATCTCGCCTACACGACGATCAAGGCCCCGATCGACGGCATCGTTACACGGGTGGATCAGCTCCAGGCGGGTGACTACATCAACAAAGCGACGCCGGCATTCATGCTCGTCGCTACCCACGATGTATGGGTGCAGGCCAATTTCAAGGAGAACCAGCTCGGGCGCATGCATCCCGGCCAGTCGGCCCGCGTCGTGATCGATGCCTATCCGAACCACACGTACGATGCCGTGGTCGCGAGCGTCAGCCCCGGCACCGGTGCGGCGTTCTCGCTGCTGCCGCCCGAGAATGCGACCGGTAACTGGGTGAAAGTCGTGCAGCGCCTGCCGGTCCGCCTGAGCTTTCGCGGCGACGTGCCCGCGCTCGCTGCCGGATTGAGCGCGACGGTGACCATCGATACGCAATCGTCGAACGCTGCCCCCGGTGTCGCGCGTGCGGCGCCGGACGGCCGCTGATCCGACCCGCGCCCTAGGCTTTGCGCGTGGACTCCCGAGCGTCCCACAACCGCGTTCCCATCACCATCTCGGTGATGCTCGCCTCGGTACTGCAGGCGCTCGACACGACGATCGCGAACGTCGCGCTGCCGCACATCGGCGGGAGCCTTTCGGCGACCATCGAAGAGATGGACTGGGTGCTCACCTCGTACATCGTGGCGTCCGCGATCATGACGCCGCTTTCGGGTTGGCTCGCCGGGCGGTACGGTCGCAAGCGCGTCCTCGCGCTGTCGGCCGCAGGATTTACGATCGCCTCGGCCATGTGCGGCATGGCGCACTCGGTCACCGAGATCGTGCTGTTCCGCGCGATCCAGGGAATCGGCGGGGCAGCGCTCGTGCCCCTCTCTCAGGCCGTGCTGCTCGATATCAATCCCGTCGAGCGTCACGGCCGCGCCATGGCGGTCTGGGGCATGGGCGTGCTCGTCGGTCCGATTATCGGGCCGACCCTCGGGGGCTGGCTCACGGACAACTACAGCTGGCGCTGGGTGTTCTACATCAACATCCCGTTCGGCATTCTGTCGGTGCTCGGCATTCTCACCTACATGCGCGAGTCGCCGCGGAGCGTGAAGCCGTTCGACTTCCTCGGCTTCGCCCTCCTCGGTCTTGCGATCGGGGCGCTGCAAATCTTCCTCGATCGCGGACAACTGCTCGACTGGTTCAGCTCCCGCGAGATCTGGATCGAGGCCATTGTCTGCGGCCTCGCGTTCTACCTGTTCCTTGCACACAGCTTCACCGCGCGACATCCGTTCGTGAGTCTGGCGCTCTTCAAGGATCGGAATTTCTCGGTCGGCAGCATCTTCATCTTCGTCATCGGCGTCGTGCTCTTCGCAACGCTCGCCCTGTTGCCGCCGCTGCTCGAGGACCTGCTGCGCTATCCCGTCACGCTCACCGGGCTCGTCACCTCCCCGCGCGGGATCGGCGCATTCATCACCATGGCCGTGGTGGGCCGGCTCGTCGGATGGCTCGATGTGCGGTTTCTCATCGGCGCGGGCCTGCTCGTGACGGCGGCGTCCGAATGGATGATGTGCGGCTTCTCGCTGCAGATGGACTCGCACCTCGTCATCTGGAGCGGCTTTCTGCAGGGGATGGGCACCGGCCTCGCATACGTGCCGCTCGCCGCCGTGAGCTTTGCGACGCTCGACCGGAGCTTCCGCGACGAGGGCACCTCCATCTTCAATCTGCTGCGCAACATCGGCAGCAGTATCGGCATCTCGATCACGCAGGTTCTGCTCGTGCGCAACACCCAGATCTCGCATGCGAATCTCGCCGAGCACATCGTCCCTTTCCGGCCGCTGCTGCACGCCCTGCCGGCGCCCGATCTCGCGACGCCGCACGGGCTCGCGGCGCTGAACTCGCTCGTGACCCGGCAAGCCTCGATGATCGCGTATATCGATGATTTCAAAATTCTGCTGGTGCTGACGCTCGTGATTATCCCGCTGATCGTCATCCTGCAATCCGGGCGAAGCGGGGCCCGGGCACCCGCGGTCGCGGAGTAAGGGAATGCGCACGCTGATCCTGGTCGCCGCGGCGGCATTGAGTGCATGTACGGTCGGTCCGTCGTTCAAACCGCCCCGCGCACCGACCGCGACCCGCTACACGCCGCCCGGTGGGTTGCCGAACAGCGCGCAATCGATCGTCCTCGGCGGGGAGCCCGCGGCGGATTGGTGGACCGTGTTCGGCTCCCCGCAGCTCGATGCGCTCGTGCGCCAGGCCATCGCGGACAATCAGACGCTCGCCGCCGCGAAGGCCACCCTCGCGGAGGCACAGGAGCTCGCGCGAGCCGCCGCCGGAGCCGAGCTGCCGGAGCTGTCGCTCGATGCCGGCGCGGGCCGCCAGAAATACGGCAAGCAATTCCTGGGCTCGCTGTTCTCGCTGCCGCCGTTCAGCTATGTGGCGATCGGCGCGAGCGTCAGCTACACCGTCGATTACCTCGGAGGCACCGCACGCACCGTCGAGCAACAGCGAGCGCTTGCGCAGTACGCGGCGAGTGAGGCGGATGCGGCCTATCTCACGCTGAGCGGAGGCGTCGTCACACAGGCGATGATTGCCGCCTCCGCGCAGGCCGAGATCGATGCGGTCGGCGAGCTGCTCGCGGAGGATCGCCGCAACGTCGATCTCGTCCGCACGGCGTTTGAGAATGGCTCCGTCTCGCGGGTCGATGTGGTCACCGCGCAGAGCCAGCTCGCGAGCGACGAGACGCTTCTGCCGCCGATCAGGCAGCAGCTCGCCGCGGCGCGCCACCAGCTCGCCGTGCTCGTCGGCCGCGCACCTTCCGATTGGGTGCCTCCGGCCATCACGCTCGATGCGTTGAAAGTGCCGCGAGTGCTGCCCGTGCGTCTGCCCTCCGAGCTCGCTCATCGTCGCCCGGATATTTTGGCGGCCGAGGCCCGGCTGCACGCGGCGACCGCCGCGGTCGGCATTGCGACGGCGAATCTCTATCCGCGCATCACGCTCACCGCGACGGGAGGGCTGCAGTCACTGCCCTTCGAGCAGCTGTTCGACCGCTCGAATACGGCTTGGACGCTCATCTCGGGCATCACTGCGCCTGTCTTCAATGGAGGCCGCCTCCGCGCCCGCCGCCGCGCGGCGCTCGATGAGCTCGCGGCGAGCGCCTCGCGCTACCGGGAGGTCGTGCTCGAGTCCTTCGGGCAGGTCGCCGATTCGCTCGATGGGTTGAGCCACGATGCAGAGTTGCTTGCCGCGCAGTCGAATGCGCTCGCGGCCGCCCAGAGCAGCGTCGACCTTGCGCGCGAGAGCTACGCCGCCGGCAACACCGGTGTGCTTCAGGTGCTCGATTCCGAGCGGGAGAGGCTGACCGCGCGACTCGGGCTCTTGAGGGCCGAAGGGAAGCAGCGCCTCGATACCGCTCAGTTGTTCCTGGCACTCGGGGGTGGGTCGCTGCCGCGATCGCTCGCGGAATCGGCAAGCGTGCGCTGACGCTGCTCTCGCTCGCGCTCGGCGCGCAGGACCTCATCGGCCCAAACATGTCCGCGCCGATGGACCAACACCGCGAGGGCCGCCACGACCGCGGCCGCGACGATTAGACCCGCGATACTTGCGGGGCCGAGCACGCGATGGATTCCGTTGCCGAGCAGATACGCGGCCGCGCCGAATGCGAGTGCCCAGGAGGAGCCTCCGGCTCCGTTGAAGAGCACGAATCGGCGCCAGCTCATCCGGTTGTACCCGGCGAGGAAGGCGCCGAGCGTACGCAGCACCGCTAAGAACCTCGCGAAGTACACGACTTTGCCGCCGTGGCGCGCAAACAGATACTGCCCGATGCGCAGGCGCCGCTCGTTGAGCACGCCGCGACGAGTCCTGTGACGCAGCAGCCGGCCGCCGAGCTCTCGCCCGATCCAGTAGCCGGCGTTGTCGCCGGCAATCGCACCTCCGGCGGCGGCCACGACCACCAGCACGATGCTCAAATGCCCGGTGAGTCCGGCATAGACCGAGGCGAGCACGAGCATCGTTTCCCCCGGAACGGGAATACCGATGCCCTCGAGGGCCGCCGCGAGGGCGACGGCGCCGTAGCCGTACACGGAGACGATGTCGCGCAGCGTGTCGGAAGCCCACATCGAAGATGCCCGGATTCGGCCAACGTTCGACAGTGAAGTCAGCCGTGCTCCGGCGGTTCCACGGGCTCGGCGCTGCTGCCCCGCCCGCGCGCTTCCACAGCTGCGGCCTGCTCCGGCTGCCGCGGGCGATGCGTGTGCGCGATGCGCAAGCGCGGCTGTCCGAGACGGCGGCGCTCGCGGCGGAGCGCGAGCGCCTTCGCGAAGAGCGCAAGCGCCGCCCAGGCGAGCAAGATCATGACGGGAATCGCAGCGACGAGCGGCCAGAACGCAGTGATCACCACGATTGCGGCGAGCGCGACCGCGACCGCGGCGACCGCTCGCGCCTCCGTCGGCGCGAGAATGCGCTGCTCGCTCAATGCGGCGCCGACCGTTCGGCCGATGCGCAGCGCGCCTGCCGCGGCGCGCGATGCGCTGCCGCGCGGGTCGCCGGTCGACGTCCCGAGCCGACCGTAGGCTGCATTCGTCTCACTGTCGCTCCGGCTTGCGCCTCTCGCTCCATCCCCCCGCGAGCGCACTCGCGTCCCGGTGCCGCGGGCGAGCTCGACGCCCGAGCGCGCGAGCCGCCTCACACGCCGAGGCACGCCGAAGCGGCGCCGGCGCAGCACGATTTCGGTCGATCCCGCGAGGTCGTCGAGATACATCCGCTCCATCTCGGCCGCGAAAGTCGTGTTCTCCATGAGCGCGTCGAGCTCGAAATTGCCGATCCAGCTTGCGATGTTGAGGTTGCTAGAGCCCACGCGAGCCCAGCGGCCGTCGGCGACTGCCGTCTTCGCGTGCAGCATGGATCCCTTCCACTCGAAAACGCGGACACCCGCCTCGAGGAGCGGGCGGTAGCCCGCCTCGGAGAGCGGCCGGAGCAGCGGCACGTCGCTCGCGCCCGGCACGAGCAGGCGCACATCGACGCCGTCGCGCGCTGCGGCACGCAACGCCTGCACGTAGGGCGGGATGCCTGCGAAGTACGCGTCCGTGAGCCACAGCGTGTGTCGCGCCGCGGCCGCGATCAGCTGGTCGAGGCGCAGCACCGCCGAGAGGCCCGGCGCAGTTGCGACGACGCGCAGCGCGACCGGCCCTTGCTCGGAAATCACGTGGCGATTCGTGAGGTCCTCGGCTTCGAGCGGCGGACCGATCGCGGACCACACCTGCGCAAACGCGCGCTCGATCTCCGCCACGGCCGGCCCGCGGATCTCGACCCCCGTATCGCGCCAGGGCGGAACGCCGCGCTTCGCATCGCCCACCCACATGCGTCCGATACACAGTCCCGTTACGAATCCGACGCGTCCGTCTACGGACAGCATCTTGCGGTGATCGCGATGCAGCGCACCGAACGGCGCCGCGAGTCGCGGCGGATTGAAGCACCGCACCTCGATGCCCGCGGCCCGAAGCGCGTGCCAGTAACGGGAGGAGGCCCGGAACAGGCAGCCGAGCCAGTCGTAGATCACACGCACCCGCACGCCGGTGCGGGCCTTCGCAACGAGGGCGTCCCGGAATTCACGGCCGGTCTCGTCCTCGCACCAGATGTAGTTCTCGAACAGGATGGTGTGCTGCGCGCCGCGAATGGCCTCGAGCCACGCCGGGTAGTTCTCGCCCGCATCGCGCAACAGGCGCACGTGGTTGCCGCCGATGAGCGAGGCGCCCGCGGCCCGTGTGAACGCTTGGTCGAGGAGCTCTGGATTCGGCATTGCGCTCACGCAGCTTACAGGACCGAGGCGCCGACCGAGCGAGGGCGTCAGCCGGCGCGGCTTTACTCGCCTGGACTAGTGGCGCATATTGAACCGTCGGGGGTAGTCCGCTGCCGCGGGGGCGGCGCATGAGCGAACCGTCCGGAAAAGATTCGGGCGCGCTGCGCGCGCGTGCCCGTGAGCGAATCGAGCAGGGTCGCTTACCACGCGCGAAGGCTCTCCGTACGTGGGGTGGCCGAGGGAGCGGTTTGGTATGCGACCTCTGCGATGCCGCGATCACGAGCGATGAGCCGGAATTCGAGCTTCAGCTCGATCTCACGCCCTCCGGAGTGCCCGTCCGCCTCCATCGACTTTGCCACGCCATCTGGAGCGATGCGCGCCAGGATGTGGAGCCCGGCGGCTGGCGCGTGGTGAGTCGCGAGCTGCCGCCGCCCGGTGAGGTCGTCGAAGCTCGCATGAGCCTCGGTGCGCGCAGGTCGATCATCCTCAGCGTGATTTGTTTGAGCGCCGAGCCCGAGGGCAGCGCCGCGTCCTCGATATGGCTCAATGCGACAACGCACGGCCCGCTTCCCGATGGATGGTTCCCCATCGAGTGGCGCTGGCCGCCGGGCACGAGCTCTGCCTCGCGTTCCGGTGCTTCCGGTACGGACAAAGAAACCCCATCCGGTTCGAGCACCGGCGCGGCGGCGTGACGTCCGCCCCGCGCTCGTGGTATTGAAGCGCCGTGGATACCGAGCGCAGGGACTTCCTCAAGACGACTGGACTGCTGACGGGCATGCTCGCCGCCGGCAGCCCGCTCGCGCTGATCGCGCCGTCGCACGTCTGGGCCGTCGAGCTCAAGGCACTCACTAGCGGTGAGGGCGCGACGCTGCTCGCGGTCGCACGCACGATCGCACCGCACGACAAGCTCGACGATGCCGCCTACGCCGTGGTCATCGCGTCGATCGACGCGGATGCCGCGAAGAGCGCCGCAACCCTTGCCATGCTGCGCGCCGGCCTCGCGCGGCTCGGGACTAAATTCGCCTCGGAGCCCGAAGAGGAGCGAGTCCGGCGGCTGCGCGTGCTGGAGTCGACCGAGTTCTTCCGCGCGGTACGCGCCGATACGCTCGGGACGCTCTACTCGACGCCGATGGCGTACGCGTATTTCGGCTACGAGGGCGAGGCGTTCTCCAAAGGCGGCTACATCTATAGAGGCTTCAACGACTTGAAATGGCTCCCCGACGTGCCGCCGGCCGACAGCGGTCCCATTGCGCCGGAGGCCTAGATGGCGCGCATCGACCCCAACGACGCAGGTGCAGTCGTCATCATCGGATCGGGAGCGGGCGGCGGCACCCTCGCACACGAGCTCACACGCCGCGGTATCAAGGTCGTGCTCATCGAGGCGGGCGCACGGCAATCTCGCGCTACCTTCTCGCAAGTACCCGGGGAGGCTTTCGCGCAGCTCGCCTGGCTCGAGCCGCGCACCCAGTCCGGAACGTGGACGGTCATCCAAGACTATCCGACGCTTCCCTCGTGGACCTGCAAGACGGTCGGCGGCACGACAGTGCACTGGACCGCCTGCGCACTGCGATTGAAACCGTGGGAGATCCGTGCACGCACCTCCTACGGGCCTGTGAAGGGCACGTCGCTCATCGACTGGCCGATCGAGTATGCCGAGCTCGAGCATTGGTATGGCCTCGCGGAGCGCCGCATGGGCGTCACGCGCCGCAATGGAGTGCCGGGACTTCCCGCTTCGAGTCACTTCAAGGTGATGTACAACGGTGCCAAGCGCGTCGGCTATCGGCGCGTGCACACGGGCTACATGGCCATCAACCCGCTGCCCGCCGACGGCCGGCCGTTCTGCATTCAGCAGGGCTTCTGTGTGCAGGGCTGCAAGACGGGCGCGAAGTGGAGCACGCTCTACACGGAAATTCCGCGCGCCGAAGCGACCGGTAACCTCGACCTGCGCCCCGAGTGCCGCGCGGTTCGGATCGAGCACGATGCGCGCGGCCGCGCGACCGGCGTCGTGTATCGCGATCCCAAGGGCAACGAGCAGCGTCAGAAGGCGCGCGTCGTCTGCGTCGCCTGCAATTCGGTCGAGACGCCGCGCCTGCTGCTGCTCTCCGAATCGGCGAAGTTCCCACATGGCCTCGCCAACTCGAGCGGACAGGTCGGACGCAATTACTGCCGGCACACGGGCGGGTTCGTCTGGGGCGTGTTCGAGCAGCCGATCCATTTCTGGCGGGGTGCAACGCTCGCCGGAATCGTCGAGGACGAGACCGTGAACGAGCCGAAGCGCGGCTTCGTCGGCGGCTACCACCTCGAGCTCGCCGCGCTCGATCTGCCGAGCCTGCCGGTGTCCGGCTTTCCGTGCACGATGTGGGGCCGCGAGCTGGGTTTCATCATGGACCATTACCGAAGCCTCGCCGGCATGTACATCAACGGGGAGGACATGGCGCGCGCGACGAACCGGATCACCCTCAATGCCGCCGTGAAGGACGGCTTCGGCCTGCCCGTCGCGAACATCCACATGGACGAACACGAGAACAACAATGCGATGCGGGCGCACGCGCAGCGTCAGGCGAAAGCGATGTACGAGGCGGTCGGCGCGATACGCGTGGTCAATTCGCGCCAGACCCCGGCCACGCACAACATGTGTTCGGCCCGCATGAGCCGCGCCCCTGCGGACGGCGTCGCGGACGCTCACGGCCGCACGCACGATATCCCGAATCTTTTCATCTCGGACGGCAGCGCGATGAGCACTCCGGGCTCGGCGAATCCGACGCTGACCATCGTCGCGCTCGCGCTGCGCCAAGCCGACTACCTCGCAAGCCAGATGAGCGCTCGGGAGCTCTGAGTCGCGTGTCAACCCACGGGGCGAGCGCGCCGGCGGTGCGCGGGCAGCGCCGCGTCGGCTTTCGATGGACCGTGGCCTCGCTCGCGGCGGCCGCATTCGCGGGACTCGCATCGGCGGCAGCGATCGCGCCCGCAGCGGCTGTGCCTGCGGGGGGCAGGCCTGCATACGCATCGATGCCTTCCTGCGCGAACGAGCGCTCCTGCGTCGATCGCGTGCTCGAGCTCGAGAACGAGCGCCTCGCCCTCATGCCCGCCGTCGCTGCGTGGAAATGGCGGCATCACGCGGCTGTTTCCGATCGCGCGCGCGAGCGCGTGGTGATCGCCGAGTCCGCGAAGCTCGCCCAATCTTCGGGTTTGCTCGGCCCACCTATCGAGCGCCTGTTCGCGCTGCAGATCCGGTTGGCGACCGATGTGGAGACGGCGAGTCAGCATGAGTGGCGGGAGCGCGGCTTCGATTCCTCACAACCCGATCTCGACCTCGCGCGCGACTTGCGGCCGCAAATCGATCGGCTGACGCACGAGCTCTTGAGTTCCCTGCGGGCCGCGGAGCCTGCGCTTGCGAGCGCCGACTTCGTGCGAGGCTACTCGCCAGATGCCGATCGGCTGCTGCGGGCATCGGGTTGGACGCCTGCGACTCGGCACGAGCTGCTCGTTGCGCTCGCGGCCGTTCGCCCTGCTGCCGCCGCAGCGCCCGCAAGGCAGGCCGCCGCGCATTCGACGCGCCTGATCCTGCTCGGCACGAATGGAGGACCTGCGATCAATCAGTCGCGCTCGGAGTCATCCAGTCTCCTGGTCGTCGATGGCAAGGCCTACCTGGTCGATGCCGGCTCGGGCACCATCCGGCAGATCGTGCAGGCCGGTGAGGGCCCCGAGCGCATTCGCGGGATCTTCATTACTCATCACCACATCGATCACGACGCCGGCTTGCCATCGGTGCTCGACGAGATCTGGTTCTTGAATGCGTGGGAGCACCTCGAGGCGCCTCCGACACGAATATATGGGCCGCCCGCCACACGGTTCCTGGTGCACGCGGCACTCGAGTATCTGAGTGTCTCGGAACGGATCTTTCGAGCCGGTGTTCCTGCGCTCGCGCCGGCAGCGGGGATGTTCGAAGCACACGACATCGATCACGACGGCCTCATCCTCGATGACGGGACGGTGCGCGTGACGGCGGCCGAGAACACGCATTTCTATTTCAAATCGGGAAGCCGCGAGACCGGCCGCGACCGCTCCTACGCGTATCGCTTCGACACACCGGCCGGATCGGTCGTGTTCACGGGCGACACGGGGCCGAGCGAGGCGGTGACCCGGCTCGCAACTGGTGCGGACGTGCTCGTCAGTGAGATCTGCGCGGTGTGCTCGCCCGCAGGGTTGGCCCCCCCGCAGGCGGGTCGGGGGCCGGCGCCCCCACCGGCTGGACCGGCACCGCGGGCAGGCCGTCCGCAGCTACCCGCAGACCTCGCCGCGCAGGAGCGCTTTCACCTGCTGCACGAGCACGTGACGCCCGACGAGGTCGGCGAAATGGCTGCCCAGGCGCACGTCAAAGTTCTCGTGCTGACGCATCTGGTCCCGGGCACTGCCGCGACCGACATGACGCGCTTCACGGCGCCCATCGCGAAGCATTTCACGGGCGCAGTGATCCCCGGCAGAGACTTCCTGGAATACGATTTGAACGCACCGAGGGGCTGAGCGAAGAGCCTGCCTACCCGCCGAGCTCCTCGCCGCTCAACCACCACCCGTGGATGCCCTGTCCGATACGGAAGGGCAGCTTCACACACGCGACGGCCCCATCCTCCAGGCGGCGCGTATCCGCGACGACCAGGTCCGAGCGCGCATCGAGCAGCCGGTTCGCTATACCGACCAGATAACCGTCGCCCTCGGGCGCGCTCTTCGAGCGCGGCACGAAGACGCACTCCTGCAGCGTCGAGTCGCTGCCTGCGAAGAACGTGGAGGTGCTGCGCGTCGCGTGATCGAAGCGCGTCCAGCAGTTGACGGGCTGCGTGAGCACGTGCGCCAGGCGTTCATCGAACGGGCGCGTCGGGTCCATGGTCGGCATGAATCCGAAGCGGTACGGCAGCGTGTGGTAGCGATCGTCCTGGCGCGGGAGGATCCCGACATCGGGGTAGAGCACCTCCATGTCATATGTATCGACGCTCTTTTTCGACAGATCGACCGTGAGACGCGTGACCCGCCCCTCGGCCGCACGTGGGTCGTACGGCTCGCCGTTCGCGTTGGGGAAGAAGGGGAACTGATTCTTGAGCGCCATGTCCATGTCGACCCAGATCCGCTCACCCTCCGAGAAGGCGCCCATCACGTGCGTCGCGCAGCGCTCGGGTCCCCTGAGCCAGCGGATGTCCTTGCCGTCGCCGCCCCGGCGCATGACGCCGAGCCAGGTCGGCAGCCGTGAGTCCCAGGCGAAATGCACGCCGCCGAGCTTCATTTGACCGACGTTGGTTGCCATCGGCATCACGAGAAATGCGACGTGTCGCTGCGTGACGGCGAAGTCGTGGAGCATCCCGACGTAGGGCACCTTGATCCACGCCTCCCAGGTGATCCGGCCGCGGCGATCGATCGAGTACACCGCCACGTCGTCCGTCGCCTCGCCCGCCGCCTCGTAACCGAAGGCGATCATCTCGCCCGTCTCCGGGTCGAACTTCGGATGCGCCGTGAACGTGCGGCTCGTGAGCTTGCCGCGGAAATCATGATAGTCGTCGAGCGTGTCGAGAGTTGCGGGATCGAGCAAAACCGGAGGACTGTCTTCCTTCAGCGCGAGGAGCTTGCCGGCATGAAACACGACGTGTGTGTTCGCGGTCCCGCGTGAGAGCCCCTTGACCGAAGGATCGTCCGTGTACGGATTGCGATACATCCCGAACAGCGACCGCCGCGCCTCCTCCTGCGCCTTGAAGCGCTGTGTGCGCACATAGCGGCTCCTGAAGTCCACGTGGCCATTCGCGATGCGGAACATCGAGACGTGCCCCTCGCCATCGAATGGGATGTTATCGGGGCAGCGCGGCGGATACTGGTAGTCCGGCCCGACCCGATAGAACGCGCCGTTGAGCGCGGCGGGAATCTCGCCCTCGATCTCGCAATCGCGCAAATCCACCTCGGCGCGAAACGGTCCGCCGAAGCGCTTGAACATCGGATTGTCGGAGAATCGTACGGGCGTTGACTTGTGCAGTGCGTCTGCCTGTGGAGGCGAGTAGGGCTTGATGATGACATTCATAAGAACAGCTTCGCTCGAGATGTGAGGAGATCGTGAGTCGGTCGGGAGTTATTCTACGCGCGGACGGCGGGCCACTCGGCATTGGGCCCGGGCGCTTCGAGGCGCAGTGGGAACAGGGTTTGCTGGGCGTCTGGTGTCGCGGCCAACACTCGCGACGCACGATTCATGGACTCGCAGCCCTCGAAAGAGAAGCGTATTCCGGATGAGCTCGCGAGATATCTCAATGAGCTCAGGATGCGCGTTCACCGCTACCGCCGTTACGGGCTGCTGCCCGAAGGACGCGGCACGCTGCGCCTGCGGGCCCGCCGGGGCTCCGGACTGACGTGTCTGGTCTGCGGAGAGCCCGTGCTCGCGAGTGAGCCCGAGATCATCATCGAGTGCGAGCCGGACCCCGAGCTGCTGCCCGAGTCGCCGACTTACCGTTTGCATCATCTCTGCCACGTCATCTGGCTCACTGAGAGCCACCCCAAGCGCCGCCGCTAGTGTCAGGCGCTGGGCCGGGCGCGGCGGGCACATCACTCGGATCCTTCAGCTCCCACGGCAACCCAGGCGAGATCGGCGTTCGAGACGGAGCCGACCTCGAAGCGGCGCGCGCTCGCGCTCATGCGCGTGAGCGCCTGGGCGAGCGGCATCGGCGGCGGCGCGGCGGCGGCGCCGCGCTTCGCCTTGTGAAAGCGTACGGGATTGATGCGGGCGACGACGTAGTTGCGCAGGTACGGTGATTTGAAGCCACGTGCCGTGAGCGCCCCAACGATCCGTTTGACCTCGCGGTCGATCTCCTCGAGCCGCGCCGCGTGTCCCTCCCGGGACATGAGGCTCTTGGTGAGCGGCTGATCGCTGAAACGATCCACTTTCTTCAGCAAGGGCGCATACGCGCCGCCTCCGAAGCGGCCGTTCCGCTCGTACGCAATGCCGAGCGTCAGCAGCTCGGGTGCTTCGAGCTCTGCGGCATGTTCGCTCTCGCGCGCCCCGCGATCGCGCCTGGCGATCGCGCGCGCCATCCGGATCGATTCGAGACTGCGGTCTTTGAGGTTGTGCGCCTTCTCGGTATTGAGCGCGAGAATGCGGAACGCGAGCGCCTCGTCGGCCGAGATGAGCGCCGTGATGCGTTCTAGCCCGAGAAACTTCGAGGCGGCGAGCCGGTGCCTGCCGTTCGGCGTCCACCAGCGCTCGTCCTCGCCGCGAACGACGATCAGCGGATCGAGAAAGACGCCGGTCTCCTCGATCTTGTCGGCGAGGCGGCGCGCATGGGTCGGGGAGAGATCCCGCTGAAACGGAGTCGGCGCGACGGCGGCGAGCGGCAGTGAGGCGAGCAGCAGCGGGCGCCCGTCGAGCGGATCGCGATACGAACCGAGGACGATTCCACCGTCGGCGGCGACAAGCGCCGCGGTCTCGGCGATCGCCGGATCGGCCGGATCGAGCGGTACGTCCGCCGCGGCAGGACCGCGTGATCCGCCGCGCGGCGCGAGCTTGCCGCGACGCGTGCTCGCGCGAACGGAGCGCTTGGCGCTGCTGCCTCGTACGCGCGGATTCGATTTGCGCTTCAACGCGGCAGCCCCATCCATTGCTCGAGGGGCTCGACGCGGTTGCGGCTCACGGAGAGCCGCGCCCCGTTCTTCAGCTGCACGGCGTAGTCGCCGCCAGGCTCCCGCAGCAGGGTGTCGATGCGATCGAGCCGCACGATGACGCTCCGGTGGATCCGGAAGAACCGCGCGGGATCGAGCCGCTCCTCGAGGGTCTGCATCCGCTCACGGATGATGTAGGTCTTCTCGCCGACGTGAATTTCGGCGTAAGGACCGCTCGCGGTGATGTACTCGATCGTCTCGACCGGCACCACTCGCACCTGTCCGCGCATCTCGACGGCGATGCGCTCGAGATACGGCGACCCGCCGCGATGGCCGCCGGCTGGGGCACGCGGCACTCCGGTCGCCCCCGCGCTCGGTGCGCCTGCGGCCCCGGCCGGTTCGGCGGGCGTGCCGGACGCGCCGGCTGCCCCGGGTCCGCCCGCCGCGCCGGCCGCCGGCCAGGTGGCGGCTGCCGCCGCGGCGCGCGCCTCGCTTTGCAATAGCGCGCGGAGCTGTTCGGTGAGCCGGCCGACTTCCTTCAGCTCGATCATGTGGCGCGCGCGGCGGAAAGCCTGCTCGAAGCGCTCGTCGTCGAACGGCTTCACCAGATAATCGACTGCGGCGACATTGAAAGCCTGCAGTGCGAAGCGGTCGTAGGCCGTCACGAATATCGTCGGCGGCATGCGCTCGGCGCCCACGTCGCGCACCACATCGAATCCCGTGCGGCCGGGCATCTGCACATCGAGGAACACCAGATCGGGCTTGAGCTTCAAGATCGCTTCGACGGCCGCATCTCCGTCCTCGGCCGTGCCGGCGATCTCGATATGGCTTTCTTTGCGGAGCAGGTCCTCGAGGCGCTGTCTCGCGAGCGCCTCGTCGTCCGCGACGAGCACGCGAAGCGGGTGAGGGGCCGCCATGTCGCGGCAGGCTCCCTAAGCTTCGGCTGCGACCGCCGCCGTCCTTAGGTCGGCCGGAGTGTGGTACGGCAGCGAGACTTCAGCGACGAAGCCGCCGCCCTCGAATTCCCTGAGTGCGAGGCTCTGCTCGGCGCCGTAGAGCTGTGCGAGGCGCGCCCGCGTGTTGCGCAAGCCGACTCCCTCGCTCGCGGGCAGGCGGCCGTTGGCGAGGCCGGGCCCGTTGTCCTGCACGCTGAGCACCACGCGCTCTCCTTCGCGCCGGGCGCGTATCTCGATGCGCCCCGCACCGACCATCTTGCTCACTCCGTGCTTGACGGCGTTCTCGACGAGCGGCTGGAGGATGAGATTCGGGACGAGGGCTGCGCTCGCCTCCGGATCGGCGTGCATGCGCACGTGCAGCCGGCCCTGGAAGCGGATCTGCATTACCTCGAGGTAGCGGTCGATGAACGTGAGCTCGCGATTGAGCGGCACTTCGGGCTCGTCGGCCTCATCGAGGGAGGTGCGCAGCAACTCCGAGAGCCGCGCGATCATGCGGCGCACGCCGCGCGGATCGCGCTCGACCAGCGCCGAGATGGCATTCAGTGTGTTGAACAGGAAGTGGGGATTGAGCTGCGTGCGCAGTGCCGTGAGGCGTGCGTCGGCGAGTTGTGCCTGCAGCTGCGCTGCCTGCGCCTTGAGGTTCACCGCTTCCTCGCGCCTCACGCGGTAGTTGAGGAAGTAATTGCGCGCGTAGCCGGCGAAGAGCACCAGGACGTACACGAAGAAATCGTTCATGAACCACAGCGAGCGCAGCCGCATCACCGCCGCGATCTGCGGAGTGAGCGTCGTCGGCCAGTGATAGAGCTTGTAGCGCAGCAAGTTGGTCAGCACGTCCATGAAGATGCCGACGGCGAGGCCGAGCACCAGGATCATGGCGCGCGAGCGCCACCCCGAACGCTCGATCGGATAGAGGCTCGCCAGACGGAAAATCGGCGGTGTCAGCAGCGCCCACAGATAGGCGATCGCGAAGTCGAGGACGAGCGGCGCGACGAGGACGCGCGGCTTCAGCAGGATCAGCGAGTTCGCCGAGGAGAGTACGGCGATCAGGGTCCAGAACCCGAAGATGAGCGCGATTTCCGTGCGCGTGAACGGCGCGCGCTCCGGACAGGCCTCGGCGGCACTGGCAGGCGAGCCGAGCCCGACGCTGGAGCGCAGGAAGACATCTACACCGGTCGCGGCCATAGCTCCCTGGGCGTTCAGCGCTGACGGGGGGACCCGGACACGCAGCTAGCATAGGCGCGCGCAGGCGCCGGGTGCAAAGGGGCGTTGCGAGGCGCATACGGGGAAGCACGAGTTGCGGGAATCGAGTGTCGAGCGGCCGGCCCGTTGCGGCCCGGTCAATCGTCCGTGGGCACTGCGGAGGGAGGTTCCCGGGTGGGATCATACGTGCGCTTCACCGTGAGGCTCGGGACGCGACCGTCCTTTCCGAGCTCGATCGTCTCGATGAGCTGCTTACCGTCCGGCGAGAGCGCGAACGTCTCGGTAGCCCGCGGTCCAACTTGCGGTTTGAGGCTGATCCAGTAGGCACGCCCCTTCCACCCGGAGCGCTGGTCCGCCACCCCGCCCGGAACCGAGACGACGCTGCGCTCGCCGGGAACGTACGTGTGCGAGCTTTCGGCGTTCGAGATCACGATTTCCCCGGGACGCTGCTCGATCCGCAGCCAGTCGCCGTTTGCGAGCAGGCTCCTCTGCAGCGAGAGATCGGGGGCGAATACCATGGGTGGCGGGGCAAGGAGGGCGGCGTCGCTCCCATAGTCGCTCATCCCGACGCGGGCGCGGGGGCCTCCGCGAGCCTTGCGCGCATCTTTCATGAGCTCATCGAGTGCTTTGCGGCTGTCCGTGCTGTGCTGCGGGTCGAGCTTCCACGTACCTGCAATGTCGGTCCCCGCTGGAGGCTCGGTGGCTACGCGGCTCATATCCGCGCAGGCCGAAAGAGCGCCGGCGAAGCACAGCGCCGCTGCGCACGCCCAAAGCCTCTCCGGCAGATCAACGCTCGGATGGGCTCTGCGCGGCTCCAAGCGGCTGCTTGGGGAATTTGGTGAAAATGCTGGCAACCGTCTCGTCGATGGAAGCCTTGGGATGCTCGAGCGCTGCCCGGTTGACCCGGCTGACCGCTGAGGCGCTCCAGATTGCATCCTTGTTCTGCGCTTCGATGACATCGATTGTCAGTGTACCCTCTGTGTAGGCCTGGATGTCGTTCCAGCCCCCCACGCCCCACGGGCCTGGCCCGCCCCACCAGCCGGGACCCCAGCCCCAGCCGTAGCCCCATCCGTACCCGAAGCCGGAGCCCCAGCCCGGTCCCCAATACGGGCCGAGCTCTCCCCGCAGGCGATCGCGCGTCGAGGTATGAAAATCGATGAGCAGCTGCGGGTGATCGCTCTTGGTGAAGCCACGGGCCGCCATCTGGCTGTCGACGGCTGCCTCGAGATCGCGGGTCGTGATGCTGCGGTAGTTGCCGCGGTCCGTTCCGGGATGCTCGACATAGTTATAAGTGGTGTAGCGGCCCAGGTCGAGCTCGGGTGCGGACTGGGTGCGGATCTCCGGCGCCGCGACACAGGCCGCCAGAAGCGCCAGCATCGCGGCGGCGGTTATCGCGTTCCTAAGCGGGATCATGTGCGCTCCGCATGGCATGAGCTCTCAACGTTTGGATCGCGAAAAGGTTGACGGGTTCACCCACAGCCGCTCGATCCCATCGAAGAGCGCCTGGACCGCAAGGGCGAGCAGCGCCGCGGGAACGGCGCCCTCCAGAATGAGGCGCACGTCGTTCAGCCGGATCCCCGTCAGAATGGGCTGGCCGTAACCGCCTGCGCCGATCAGCGCACCGAGGGTCGCGGTCCCGATGTTGATCACCGCGGCTGTCTTGATGCCGGCGAGTATGGAGCGTGCGGCGAGCGGCAGCTCGATGAGCCGCAGCTGCGCCGAGTCGCTGAGACCGAGCGCGGCGGCGGACTCGATGAGGGGTCGCGGAATGCCGCCGAGCCCCGCGCACGTGCCGCGAATGATCGGCAGCAGGCTGTAGAGGAACAGTGCAAGCGCCGCCGGGGCAAACCCGATCCCGAGCAGCGGAATCATGAATACGAGCAGCGCGAGCGAGGGGATCGTCTGTACGACGCCGGCAGCGCCGAGCACGAGTCGGGCGAGCGCCGGCCGGCGCGCTGCGACGATCCCGAGCGGCAGGCCGATGAGGATTGCCGCCGCGAGCGACGCGCAGGTGAGCGCGAGCTGCTGCAGCGTGTACTCACCGAGCTCTCGCGGCCACGTGCGGGCTCGCGGTTGAACCGCGCCGCCGAAGAGCCCCGCGACGAACTGTGCGGCGACCTGCGACTCGGGGCGATGTCCGATCAATACGCTCGCATTGAGGCGAGCCATCGTCTGCGTATCGATTCGCCCCGAGAGAGGGGCGAGGGCCCGCCGGACGTCGGCGGGCAGCCCGGTGCGTGCGAGCAGGATCGCCGAATAGTCCGGGAAGAAGCCCCTGTCGTCCTCGAGCACCCGCAGTCGGTCACGCACGATCTCCGGATCGGTCGAGTACAGGTCCGTCACGTCGATGTCGCCGTGCTCGAGCGCGCGATAGGCGAGCTCGTGGTCGAGACCGCGCACGCTCTCCCCGCGAAGTCCGTAGGCGCGCTCGAGCCCGGACCAGCCATCCGCGCGGCTCAGGAATTCGTTCGAGAACCCGAAGCGCAGTCCCGCGGTGTGGGCAAGATCGCTGATCCGCCGCACACCGAGCCGCTGGGCCCTCTCGGGGAGCATCCCGAGCACGTACCGGTCCTCGAAGCCGAGCCGGGCGACGATCGCGAGCCCGTCTCGGCGCAGTTGCGCGGCGCGTGCCGCGCCCGTCCGCTCTGCATGACCGCCGGTGAGCGTGGTGGGGTCGGCCGGCGCCGTATGCCTGCTGTCGTTCCGCGGCTGCTCGCGTCCGAGCAGCTCCTGATCGAGCGTTCCCGTGTACTCCGGGTACACATCGATCTCCTGCGCTCGCAACGCATCGAACAGCACCCGGCTGCCGCCGAGTGCGCGCCGATGCACCGCGCGGATTCCTTCTCTCTGTAGAGTTTGTGTGACGATCTCGCCGAGGATGACGGACTCGGTGAAAGCCTTGGACCCGACGACGATCGGCTGGTCGGATGGATGCGCTTGAGTCGCACCGATCGTGCCGATGGCGGCAACGATCGCGGCGGTCAACCAGGTGCGGCTACGCACCTCAGCGTTCCATGCGCGTATGCGCCGCATTCTGCTCCTCGAGCAGCTCGCGCGCGCCGCGCTGGCTCGCGACGAATTCTCTGACGAACGCGCTTCGAGGCCGATCGAGCAGTTCCGCGAGCGAGCCCTGCTGCTCGATGCGACCCGCGCGGAGCAGGACGAGCGCATCACCGAGCACGCCCGCCTCTGCGATGTCGTGCGTGACGAGCACGACGGTGCGGTTGAGGCTCGCGAAGAGCTCCTTCAAATCGTGCTGCAGCTCGTGGCGAATCATCGGATCGAGGGCACCGAGCGGCTCATCGAGCAGCAGCAGCTCCGGATCGAGCATCAGCGCGCGCATGAGACTCACCCGCTGCCGCTGTCCGCCCGAGAGCTCATCGGGGGGGCGCGGGCTCACAGTCGCAGGGAGTTTGACGAGCTCGAGGAGCTCACGGTAGCGATCGTCGATGCGTCCGCGCTCCCATCCGAGATGACGCGCCATCAGCGTGACGTTGCCGCGCACGTCGAGGTGCGGGAAGAGGCCGCCCTCCTGGATCACATAGCCGATGCGCCGGCGCAGTCCCTCGAGGGTCGCTCCGCCCACCGTCCGGCCATCCACCTGTACCCGCCCGGCATCGGCCTGCACGAGCCCGACCGCAAGGCGCAGCAGCGTCGATTTGCCGCAGCCGCTCGGGCCTAGAAGGGCGGTCGTGCGGCCGCTTGCACACTCGAGCGTGATGCCATCGAGCGCGAGCAGGGGGCCGAAGCGCTTGGTGACGGCCTCATAGCGGAGCATGCCGGCGAGTATAGAGCCGGCGCGCGAGCCGTCGGGGCCGACGGCCTACTTCAGTGAGACGACGAGCTTGGCGCTGTGGCTGCGCCAGTTGATGGGTATCACGAACGAGCGCGCCCCGGGGAGCACCGGTGGCTCGCTGCGCTCTCCGGTGAGCACGCTCGGCACGGAGATCACGAACTCGTTCCCGAAATCCCGGCGCGCATTGCCCGAGATGGTGTTCGCCACCTCACCGACGAGATCGCGCATGTTCTCGTGGCTGAAGTCGTTCTCCTGCATTTTCATCAGCAGAACGGTCAGCATCGCCTTGGGCGCGGTGAAGTACACGACGCCCTCGCGGCGACCGGAGATGCTGATGATCCCCGTGTACTCATGCATCCCGGGGTTGCGATCGGTGACCAGGTAGGGCGAGCCGACCGTGGCGGGCTGCTGCGCCGCCACTTCGAAATAATTCGTCGTTCCTTCGACGAAGGTCTTCAGCTCCTGCTCCTGCAGCATCTCAAGCGCCCCGGATGAGCTCCGCGATCGCCTCGTTGAGCTGGCGATCGGTGAAGGGTTTGTTTAGGAAGCCGTTCGCTCCCTTCTCCATCGCATCGACTGCCGTCGCCTTGTCCGCGAGCGCCGAGATGACCAGGATGCGCACGGCGGGCTTCAGACGCACGATCTGCTCTATGCACTCGATGCCGTCCATCTGCGGCATCGTGAGATCCATCGTGACCAGATCGGGGTCGGTCCGCCGGAACAGCTCGATCGCCTCGACGCCGTTGGATGCGGCGCCGACCACCTCGAGCTCGTCGAACTGCTGCGAGCGCTCGATGCGGCGCCTCATGATGTTCGAATCATCCACGATGAGCAAGCGGAAAGACCGCCGCGCGTGGACTGCCCCACTTCCGTTCACCGCGCCCATGTGTGTTTGTTTGCGCTCGCCGCCGACCCGGCGTCGTCACGCGACGGCGGTATTCGCCCTCTGCGGGGAGAGGGGCAGGGAGATCTTGAAGCGCGTGAACTTGCCCGGGCTCGTGCTGACGCCGATCTTGCCTCCGAGCGCGTAGATGTTGCGCGCGACGACATCCATCCCGACGCCGCGGCCGGCATCCATCGAGACCTGGTCGCGCGTCGAGAAGCCGGGCCGGAAGATTATCGCCATCGCGGTGCGATTGTCCATGCCGTCCGCCTCCTGCTGAGTGACGAGCTGGCGGCGAACCGCGGCGGCTTTCAGCTGGTCGGGGGAGATGCCCGCGCCGTCATCCTCGAACGTGAGCTCGAATCCGTCGGCCTTGCGGTTGAACTCGACGCGTACGAGTCCGGTGTCGTCCTTGGTGTGAGCGCGGCGCACGTCCGCCGTCTCGATGCCGTGGACCGCCGCGTTGCGCAGCATCTGAATGAGCACGTCCTTCAGCGTTCCCCGGTAGGCGGCGGGCACGTCGGCCAGACCGCTCAGGTCGAGGCGAAGCTTCTTCTGATGGTCGCCCGCGAGCCGCGCCGCCAGATGTTGCAGGGTTTGAGCGAGCTCATCCGGGCGCCGCGGTGCCGGCCCGCCGTGCTCGGCGTGGCTCGCGGAACCCTGTGCGGCCGGGGCGGGCTCCCGCATGGAGCTGAAGCGTGCGGAGAGCTCGCGAACCGTCTTCAGGTGCGCCATGAGCTCGTCGAGCTTCACCACCAGGGGCAGGAATTCGTTGCCCGACAAGGCCGGGGCCTTCTTCAGGTCGGAGACCGAGTCCTCGAGCGCGTGCACGCGCTGCGCGACGGTCATGAGGTTGATGGCGGACGCCTCGCCTTTGATCGAGTGCAGCTCGCGGAACATCCCGTCGAGCTTCTTGCGGAAGTCGGCGTCCGTGCGCGCCGGCTCCTTCAGAATGGCGTTGATGAGGGTGAGGCCGGTCTCGGTCGCATCCAGGAACCCGCCGAGCTGCACCGGGTCGAGGTGCATGACGCCCATCATCATGTCCACCTGCGCGTTCGCGTTCTCCTGCGACTCCGCGAGCTCGCGCGCGAGCAGCACGCTCGAGGTGATGTCGCTCACGCTGACGAGCACGTGCTTGACGCCGCCTTTCGGGCCGAGCACGCGGTGGAAGTCGAACTGCAGGTAGCGAGTGTCCCGTCCGCTGCTTCCGTTTTCGACGTGGATTTCGAGCTGACCGAGCGGATTGATGCTCTTCATCAGGTTCTCGTGCGCCCGCTCGCCCCAGAGCAGTTTGATGTACTTCGTCGCGGTCGCGAGGGTCTGTGCCGACACGAGCCCCTCGAGCAGCTCCTCGAACGGCAGCCCCGCGAAGTCCTTGCGGCCGAAGAGTCTCGTGAGCGCGTGGGACCACACGGCGCCGATCCGATAGTCCGCATCGAGCAGGAAGAACCCCTCGCGCACCGTGCGGAGGATGTCGCGCGTCTGCTCCTCGGATTCGCGTGCGGCGCGCGCGAGCTTCGCTCCCGTCACCTGCAGATAGGCGGCCGCACCGGCGAGAATGAGTGCGATGAGCACACCTCCCGAGAGGAGCAGGCGCAGCTGCCCCGCCTCGTCGGTCGCCTCCGCCTGCAAGCGCGACGAGAGCGACACCAGGGCTCGCGTGAGCCGCGGAGAGGTCTCGCGCGCAAACAGCTGCGCGCGCTTGACGTTCGCGTAGTGCTCGCGCCCGCCGGCCGTGAACGTGCTGCCCTGATCGGTATCGATGTAGGGTTGGCCGGAGAACGAGGTGACCGGGTCGAGCACCGGCCCGTATTCGCCCCAGAGCCTCACCGCCTGCGCGAGCTCGCTCGAGCGGCCGATGCGCGAGGCTTCGAGTCTCTGCAGGTCGTGCTGGAAGGACCCGGTCGTGGCACGCAGGTCCGCGAGCGCCTGCCCGGAGTAGGCGCGCTCCTCGAGCCGGTCGCGCAGCTGTGTGATCTGCTGATTGAGGATCGCGGGATAGGACTGCAACCCGCTCGCGGTCTGCAGGCCGGCCACATCCACCGTCACGCGCGTGGCGAGCCGCGAGCCGATGAGGAGCACGACGCCCATCACCGCGGTGAGCAGCACGCCGACGCCTACCGTGATCGCCTCGCGCGCCCGATCCGCTCCGATCAGGGTGCCTGGTCCGGTTGCCGATGAGTTCGTCATGCTGCGCTCCAGTGCCGGCCGCTCGATCAGTTCTTCGGCGACTCAAAGCGGATGACCATGCGGGTCGGGATCTCCGTTGCGACGCCATTGATCACCGCGGGTTTGTAGCGCCAGTCTCTCACCGCCTTGGTCGCAGCCCCGTCGAAAATGTCCTCCGGCGTCGATTCGACCACGTGGACATCGCGCGTACGGCCGCGCTTGTCTATCGTGAACTCGACGGTCACGGAACCGGAGATATGGCGGTCGAGCGCCTGATCGGGGTATTCCGGCGCCACGTAATGTGTGCGCTGCGGGACGAAGCCCGGTGGGATCGCGGGTGCCGGGGACTGCACGGCCTGCGCAGGCGCTCGCGATCGGCCTGTGAGTAGATCCCCGACGGCCTGCAGGAGCACGGGGTCTGCGCCCCACTGCCGCGCGAGGGCGAGGTCGGTGCGCATCTCGTCAGCGCGCCCAGCCTTGGCCGAGCTCGTCGCACGCTCGAGGAGTCTGGTTGCGAGCTCGCGGCTCAAGGGAGCGAGCGAGGCATCGCCGGACCGCGCGCTCTTCAGCTGTGTCAGATAGAAAGCAGCGCTGTCGTTTGCAGGCTCGGTGAGGCGGCCGTCCGTCAAGCGCGCACGCGCGAGCTCGACGAGACGATCGGTTTGCGCGGCTGCGAGGCGCTGCTTGGCCGCCGCCAGATCGCGCTGGTAGGCGGCGAAGTCGGCGGAGCTCATGCCCGCCGAGCGCGCGTCGGCGACCCAGGACGACGCTTGGGCGGTCTGGCCGCCGATCGCAGCGTCGCGCGCCTTGCGCAGCAGTGCGGTTACCAGATCGCGGGAGGCGCGTTGCGTGTCGGGGTTGCTCGCGTCGGTCTGCTTGAGCTGCTGCACGTAGTACTTCGCGCTGTCGTTGGCCGGCTCGACCAGCCGGCCGTCGCGGATACGCGCGGCGACGAGGTCCGCGAGACGATTGATGCGGCTATCGCTCTGATGCTTCGCAAGCTCCGCCCGCCACTTCGCGAGCTCGCCTGCCGACAGGGCGCTCGACTGCTGCGCCTGGCGGATGAGCGCCGCCGCGCGGTCGATGTTGCCGCCGTTGAACGCAGCGCCGATCTGAGCCTCGAGCAGGCGACTCTCGAGCGAGCCGAGGCGTGCATCGCCCGGCGAGGCGATCTTCAGGTTCGCGAGGCTGCTCGCAGCCTCATCGAGCTTGCCGCCCGAGAGCGACTCGCCGAAGCGTGACACGAGCAGCGTCGCGAGCCGCCCCATACCATCGCGCGCCTCGCCGTTCGTCGGGTCGACCGCGAGGGCGGAGCGATAGTAGAGCAGTGCGCAGTTGGCTGCCGGCTCGGTGTAGCGGCGCTCGCGCATCGCCAAGCGCGCCTTCTCGAGGAGCGAATCGAGCGTGCCCTGAGCGGGAGCCTGAGCGGGAGCGATCTGTGGCTCGGCCGTTGGTGCAGAGGCCTCGCTGCGGGCCTCGTGCGCGGCGGCAGATTCAGCCTTCGGCGCCGCAGCGTGCGCAGCGGTGGCGTGCGGGTGCGCAGCGCCGTGTCCGAAGAACCAGTACGCGCCACCCGCGACTATCGCGGCGGCGACGGCTCCCGCGGCCCACAAGGCAACCTTGGGGGGCGTTGCGGGCGGCTCCGGCGGGACGTACGCCGTCTCGGCCGAGGGGGATATCGGCTCGGGGCTGAGTGGCGGCCGCGCTTCGAAGCGGAATTCGCCCGTGCGATCGGTGCGGGTGCTGCCGCTGCGCTTCGCCTGAGCTTCCGCGACAGCGCCCTCGAACACCGCCGCGGTCTTGCGCCGGTCGACGGGAATGGGCAGCACCGCGAAGACATTCGAGCTCTTCAGAGTTCCGGCGACGGTCTTCTCCGAATCGGTCGGTGCGAAGACGATGACCGGCACATGCGGCATTTGCGTGTGCGCGCGTTCGGCATCGCCCCGCAGATCCGCCGTATCCCGTGAATCGATCACGAGCAGCGGCGAGCGGCGCGAGCCCGCGAGCCGCTCGGATGCCGCCGCAAAGGAGTCGACCGGATGCACGGCGGCCTGACCGCCGAGGCATTCTCCGAGCTCGAGCAGGAAGTCATCGCGCTGCGTGATCGCGATCACCTCGCCGGCCGGTTTGGCTGCGGCGTGGGAACTCGAGCCTGCATCGGCCTCGACGGATCGGGATCCCGTGGATGGAGCTGAACTCGCCACTGTTGATTCTCCGTTCGCGGATGCGGCCGCGACCCGTGGAAGCAGGGCCCCGCCCTGGAACCGAACTATGGGAGGATAGTTTCCGCTGCGGACAAGGCCTTGCGTCAGTTCACAATAACGAGAGCTGGCGTCGCTGCGCGGAGACGAGGTGCCGAAAGTCTGCCCGGCGCGCCGGTTTCCCGGCTCGCGAGCCGGCCGAACGGCAGCGCTTGCGTGCCGTTTATGTCAGTGCTGCAGGCGCGCTCGTGGGGTCCGCGCCAGAACCGCAGTTTCCCCGGCATCGCGCTTGCGACTCACGCGGCATGGATGTGCAGCCACAGACGAGGCGGCAGTGGCGACGCCTCGCCGAATTCATCTCGGAGATCGAGATAGCCATGCTGGTCACCGCGGAGCCCGACGGTCCGCTGCGCAGTCGACCGCTTCGCACGCTGCAGATGGATGCGGATGGCGCGCTGTGGTTCATGACGACGATCTCCTCGGCGAAGATCGGTGAGATGGACGCGCACCGGCGCGTCAGTTTGAGCTACATGCGTCCGGCGAGCGAGCGCTACGTGTGGGCATCGGGGATCACTCAAATCCTGCGCGACGATGATAAAGCCGGCGAGCTGTGGAGACCGGGGCTGCGTCCGTGGCTGCCTCATGGTCGCGACGACCCGGAAGCGGTGCTGCTCAAAGTCAGCATCGAGGAGGCGGAGTACTGGGACCCCGGTGGCGGGCGGATGATCCCGCTCATTACCGCCGCGCGCGAGCCCCACAGCGTGCGAATCAAATCTTCGGGCGCGCCGCGGCAGTCTCGCTAGCCTACCGAAAAAAAGCTGCGAGAGCACTCTTGATCGCACGCTCGAAGCGGCGGACGATGTTCGTGTGCGCCTGATGAGCGAACCGCGCGCACGATGAAGAACGTTCGCACGATGCGGAACGATCGCGCGATGCACGGTCGATGCGCACGATGCCAGCTCAAGGCGCTGCTCGCCCAACTGAAATGGGAATGCAATTTGCTTTGACAGAGTGAACAATCCGTTGTTGTGATCGTCTTAACGTAGTGGATGATGCGGTAATAGAGCGCCATCACATTCCGGGGGATGGGTTCGATTTAAGTTAAGGCCGTCGCTCGCGCGACGAACCGGAGGGAAGGCCGTGCAGAAGCCGCACCAACTCATGGGGGATCCGATGCTTCGAACCGAAGAGTTCCTCGAGTCCCTGAGCTCATTCAGTCGTCTGCACCGGGCGCAGCGGTGGGAAGGGACGTTCGGGGACTTTCTGAAGACGATCCTCCCCGAGCGCCCCGCAGCCCTCGCACGCACGAGCCATCAGTACATCTGGGACATGCTGCGCTGGCATGGGCAGAGCGCGAATCCAGAGGCAACGGAAGCCCTGAAGGCGCGCGAGCTCTTCAAGCGCGAGCTGTTCGGTATCGACGAGCCGCTCGCGCGCGTCGTCGAATACTTCAAGGCCGCGGCTGCGGGCTCGGATGTGGGCCGGCGGCTGCTGCTGCTCCTCGGACCTCCCTCGGGAGGCAAATCCACCCTCGCGATCCTGCTCAAGCGCGGTCTCGAGGAGTACAGCCGCACGGACGATGGCGCACTCTATGCCGTCAAGGGCTCGCCACTCAGGGAGAGTCCCCTCAATCTCATCCCGGCGAGCCTGAGGCCGGAGTTCCGCGAGCGCTACGGCGTCGATATACAAGGCGAGCTCTCGCCGTGGGCGCGGGACCTCGTCGAGCGACAGTACGAGGGCGATTTCGTTCGCGTTCCGGTTGAGCGGATCTTTTTGTCGGAGGCTTCCCGCGCGGGTATAGGAACTTATGCCCCGCACGACCCGACGACGGCCGACATCGCAGACCTCGTCGGCTCGGTCGATCTCGCCAAGGTCGCGCAGATCGGCGACGAGGGCGATCCGCGTGCCTGGTCCTGGTCGGGTGCGGTGTACGCCGCGAGCCGCGGGGTTCTCGAGATGATCGAGATCCTCAAGGTCAAGCGCGAGTTTCTCTACCTGCTGCTCACGATGACGCAGGAGAAGAACGTCAAGGTTTCCCGCTTCCCGCTCATCTATCTCGATGAGACGATTCTCGCGCACACGAATCTCGCCGAGTTCCACAAGTTCCTGCAGGAGAAGGAGAACGAGGCGCTGCTCGACCGGATGGTGATCATCAAGGTCCCCTATGCGCTCTCCTACGGAGATGAGGCCCGCATCTACCAGAAGCTGGTCTCCGGCGCGCCTGCGTTCCGCGACGTGCACCTCGATCCGCACGTGCTCGATCTCGCCGCGGTGTTCGCGATCCTGACGCGACTCGTCAAGCCGGAGCGCGAGGGCCTCGACCTTCCGAAGAAGCTGCGGCTCTATGCCGGCGAGGCCGTCGAGGGCGTGCCGGAGAGTGAGGTGATGCGGCTGAAACAGGAGTCTTCGGACGAGGGACTCACGGGCGTTAGCCCACGTTTCGTCATCAATGCGATCTCCAATGCCATCACCCGCGGAAACACTCGGAGCCTGACGAGCATGGAGCTGCTCCTCGCGCTCAAGGACGGCATCGATAGCGACGCTCGCATCGATGCGAAGCAGAAGAAGGCGTGGGTCGATCATCTGGTCACAGCGCGCAAGGAGTTCTACAACCGCTGGGTGAAGGAGGACGTGCACCGCGCGATGTTCGCCTCGTTCGAGGACGAAGCGCAGCAACTCCTCGAGAAGTATTTGGACGAGGTCGAGGCGTCGCTCGATCATCGGCAGGTCACCGACCCGATCACCGGCGAGACCCGACCGGCGGACGAGCGATTCCTGAGATCGGTGGAGGAGAAGATCAAGGTGTCCGACTCGGGCAAGCTCTCCTTCCGCCAGGAGGTCGTTCGCAAGGCGATGGTCGCGTTCAAGGCTGGAGAGAAATTCAAGCTCGCGAGCCACGCGCGCATGCGCGAGGCGATCGAGCAGTATCTGTTCGAGGAGCGGCGGGACGTGCTGCGGCTCGTGACCTCGACCGCGCGGCCGGACGATGAGGCACGCCAGAAGATCTCCGTCGTGCAGGAGCGTCTGGTGAAGGAATACGGCTACGACGAGCACAGCGCCAAGGAGGCACTGAGCTACGTCACGACTCTCCTCGCGCAGGAGTAGCGCATACCGGAATACCGGAAGGACCGCCGTGCCATGAGCGAGAGCGAGAAGAGTGCACTGGGCCTTGCGAAGTGGTACGACCTGTTCTCGCGCGGAGCGCGGGACTGGCTGCGGCACGATGAGAAAGTGCGCGAATCCGTTCGCGAGCACCTGCCGCAGATCATCGCCGGCGGAGACGTCATCAACGAGAATGCGCGCACGGTGCGTGTGCCCGTGCGCATGCTCGAGCATTACCATTTCCGGCTGCGCCGCACGGCCGAGTCGCAGGGTGTCGGTCAGGGCGCGGCAAAGCCGGGCGACGTCCTCGCCGACCCGAGCGCCGACCAGGGGTCACGCGACAAAGGGCCGGGCGGACAGGATCAGGGCGAGATCCAGCTCCTTCTCGAGATCAAGATCGACGACATCGTCGACTGGCTCTGGGAGGAGATGCAGCTGCCGAATTTGAAAGCCCGCGTAGGACCCTCGCAGGAGACCGACTGGATACGCGAGGGCTGGGATCGACGCGGCGCTCGCTCGCGGCTCGACCGGCGCCGCTCTTTCAAGGAGCTCGTCAAACGGCGGGGACAGCACGCGGGCCCCGCGGGGTTCACGGACGAGGATTTGAGGTTCCGGCAGCTCGCCCGCCGGCGCCAGCCGGCGATCCATGCCGTCGTCTTCTTTCTGCTCGATGTGTCGGGCAGCATGTCCGATCGCGACCGGAAACTCGCGAAGACCTTCTTCTTCTGGGTGGTCCAGGGCTTGAGGCGCGAGTACCGCTCGCTCGAGACGGTTTTCGTCGCGCACACCACGGAGGCCTGGGAGTTCACCGAGCCCGAGTTTTTCCAGGTGACGGGCACCGGCGGCACCGTCGCCTCCACCGGCCTCAATAAAGTCCGCGAGATCATGGACGAGCGGCACAACCCCGGGCGGCACAACATCTATCTGTTCTACGCGTCGGACGGCGACAACTCCGTCGGGGATCACGCCGAGGCACACACTGCGCTCGTCGACATCGCTCAGAAGGCCTGCTACAGCGGCTACGTCGAAGTCGCCTCAGGGCTCTCGCGGCAGCTCGCAACCGAGACGGGCCGGCTTTTCGCGGAGATCGCGTCCCAGGGGCACGCCGCCGGCAGCTATGTGATCAACGACTTCGACGATGTGTGGGGCGCGGTGCGCCACTTCTTCACGGCCGAACAGAAGGCCATCGAGGGACCAACGTGACCGAGAGCGGAGCTGCTGACCCCGGTCCGGGCGGACACACCGGGTCCGCGGGTGTCTCGCACAGCAGCTCGAGCGGCGGCGGTGAATGGCAGAGCTACGTGCGGCGCCTCGAAGAGCTCGCCGTGCGCTCCGGTCTCGCGTTCCATCCGGTCGAATTCGAGGCCGTGCCGGACACCTTCATGATGGAGATCGCCGTCTACGGACTGCCGGTACGCATGCCGCACTGGTCGTTCGGCGTGCGCTACATCTATCAGCTCATCCAGCGGCACATGGGCCACTCGCGCGTGTTCGAGGTCGTCTTTCCCGGCAATCCGGGGCATGCCTACCTCGCGCAGAGCAACGGCCTCGCCGAGAACGTCCTCGTGACGGCGCACGTGCTCGGACATGCCGATTTCTCGCGGAACAACATGTTGTTCCGCCGCTGCCAGGAGCAGGTGAGCGAGCACATCGTGGAGCACGCCGCGAGCCACGCCCGCCAGATCCAGCAGGCGATCGAGTCGTACGGCATGCAGCGCGTCGAGGCCGTTCTCGATGCGGCGCTCGCTCTCGAGCAGCACATCGACGTCGATCAGCGGCTGCGCCGCGATCGCTATCCCGAGTACCTGCCCGACGCGAAGCACCTCGTCGACGACGAATTTCGCCGCCGTTTCGAGGCGCTCGATCCGACGGCGGCGAAGAACGTTTTCGAGAACCGCAAGCGCGCGCCCATCCCGCCGCATCCCGAGCGCGATCTGCTCTGGTTCGTGGCGACCTATGCACCCGAGATGGAGAGCTGGGAGCGCGACATCTTTCTCGCGGTCCGCGAGGAGTCCTTCTATTTCTATCCGGTCTTCGCCACCCAGATCATGAACGAGGGATGGGCTTCGTACTGGCACGCGCGCCTGCTTCGCGAGGCCGACTTCGTGCCGCAGCAGGCATATGTCGACGCGATCAAATGCCACTCGGACGTGGTGCGGCCGATCGCAGCGGGGCAGCAGGTCGCGCTCGCGATCAATCCTTATCATCTCGGCTTCTCGATGTGGGAGAGCATCATCGAGACCGAAGGGCTCGAGTCCGCTCGCCAGATCATGCAGCAGGACGATGACTTCAGCTTCGTTCGCAATCATTTGACGCGCGAGCTCGCCGAGAAGCTGGGGCTCTTCCGCTTCATGGCCCGCACGGACGGCCACATCAAGGTTCTGGATCACGAGCTCGCGGCGTTGCAGGACACCGTCCTCGCGCCGAAATACAACTTCGGCGCGCCGAGCGTCTCGGTCGGTCACTTGCGCACCGACGGCAGCTTGGAGCTGGTGCACGATCACACGACGGACGGCCGGGGGCTCGATCTCGAGCGCGGCCGTAAAGTACTCGAATACCTGCGAGCCGTATGGCGCCGGCCCGTCGTCCTGCGCACGGTCGATCAGCAGGGATCGCCGCTCGAGCTGTCAGCGGCTTGAGTCGCCGCGTTCGCGGCGCCGGCGCTCTTCCTCGGCCTTCGCATCCTTCTGCCAGGCCTCTTCGCGTTGCGAAGTGACGATGGAGACCGGATCGCTCGCGGGGAAGGACTCGGCAAGAGCCTCATCGAGCGTCTGCTCGACCTGATCGCGCGACCCGATCTCGGCTGAAGGCTCGGGTCTCGGTCTCGCCTCCGCTCCTGAGGCTCGTGGCTCGGGTGGGGTCCGCTCGTTCATCCCGGCACCCGGCTCTCATCGAAAACTACTTCATCGAGCGGCAGATCGGGCGTCCACGCCTCAGGCACGCACGGCTCTCCCTGGGCTCGGTCGTGCTCCGGAAAGAGCGGTGGATCGCGCGAGGGACGAGGCCCCGGCTCCGGCTCCGGCTCGCCCGGCGAGGGCTGCGGGGCCGGTCCCGGCCCCGGCTCCGGAATACCCGGCGATGGGCGCAGCGGCGCAGGGGGAGGATCGTGCGTCGGCTCTGTCGGAGGGGAATGCGGTTGAGGTACTTCCATGATGAGTCGCATAGCTCCTCGAACGGGAAAACATCCTCAACGTCGGGTCGCAAATGAAGTGCCCGCCCCGCGGCGCAGCGCGCGCCTTTGCTTTAGGCTCAGGGCCGACGCAGCAACCGTAGGCCGCTCACCCCCTGGAAGCGATTGCGCCGGGAGGAGTAGGCTTTCATGGGAGCGCATCGCGGCGGGGGCATCCATCATGGGCTACACGACGCAGGGCATTCGCAACATCGCGCTGGTCGGCCAGGCCGGCAGCGGCAAAACGCTGCTGACGGAGGCCCTGCTGCTCCAGGCCGGCGCCATCCGTGCGAAGGGCAGCCTGCAGCGTGGCACGACGGTCTCCGATCACGATCCGCAGGAGAAGCGCCTGCAGCATTCGCTCGATCCGGCCATCTGCAGCTTCGATCTGGGCGAGGCGCACATCAACCTGATCGACACTCCCGGATACCCCGATTTCCTCGGCCGCACTTTCTCGGTGCTCGAAGCAGTCGAATCGGTCGCAGTGGTGATGAACGCGGCGAGCGGCATCGATTCGGTGACGCAGCGCCTGATGGACTTCGCCCGCGAGCGCGAGCTCTGTCGGCTGATCATCATCAACAAGATCGACACGAAGGATGCGGATGCCGAAGCGCTGCTCGCCGAGCTGCGCCGCACGTTCGGCTCCGAGTGCCTCGCGCTGAATCTTCCGGCCGACGGCGGCGCGAGTGTCGTCGACTGTTTCTTTCATCCGGATGGCAAGGCACCGGATTTCTCCTCCGTCTCGGCGGCGCACACGCAGATCATCGACCAGGTCGTCGAGGTGGACGAGGACCTCATGACGCTCTACCTCGAGCAGGGGGAGGACCTCTCCCCGGAGCAGTTGCATGACCCTTTTGAGAAGGCCCTCCGCGAGGGCCATTTGATTCCGGTCTGCTTCGTCTCCGCCGAAACCGGTGCGGGCGTCCCGGAGCTGCTCGACATTCTCGTGCGGCTGATGCCGAACCCGACCGAAGGCAACCCGCCGCCATTCCTCAAGGGTCCTCTCGATGATCTCGAGCGTGTGAAGGTTGCGCCTGACCCCGACAGACACGTGATCGCTCACGTCTTCAAGGTGTCCATCGACCCCTACGTCGGTAAGCTCGGCATCTTTCGCGTGCATCAGGGAACGGTACGCTCGGGCAGCCAGCTGTTCGTCGGCGATGCCCGCAAGCCCTTCAAGGTCGCGCATCTATACCGCCTGATGGGCAAGGACTCCAGTGAGGTTCAGCAGGGCATTCCGGGCGACATCTGCGCGGTCGCGAAGGTCGAGGAGCTGCATCTCGATGCGGTGCTGCACGACTCTCACGATGAGGATCAATATCACCTCAAATCGGTCCGCTTCCCTCCCGCGATGCTCGGTATCGCCATCGAGCCCGAGCGACGGGGCGATGAGCAGCGTCTCGCGGATGGACTGCACAAGCTGCTCGCGGAAGACCCCTGTGTGCGCGTCGAGAATCATCCCTCCCTCAACGAGACCGTGCTCTACGGCATGGGAGACTTTCATTTGCGCGTGATGCTCGAGCGCATGACCGAGCACTACGGCGTGCGCGTGAAGACGCATCCGCCGAGCATTCCATACCGCGAGACCATCGTGCGTCCTGCCGAGGGGCACTGCCGCCACAAGAAACAGACGGGCGGTGCGGGCCAGTTCGGCGAAGTGTTCCTGCGCATCGAAGCGCTCGAGCGCGGCGCCGGGTTCGAGTTCGTGGACGATGTGGTAGGCGGAGCCATTCCGGGCCAGTACATACCGGCAGTCGAGAAAGGCGTGCGTCAGGTGCTCACCGAGGGCGCGATTGCCGGATTTCCCATCCAGGACGTGCGCGTGACGGTCTACGATGGGAAGAGTCATCCGGTCGATTCAAAGGAAGTCGCGTTCGTCTCCGCGGGACGGAAGGCATTCCTCGACGCTCTGCAGAAGGCGAGCCCGATCGTGCTCGAGCCCGTCGTGCGCATCGAGATCGCGGCCCCGGCCGCTGCGATCGGCGACATCACGGGCGATCTGGCGACCAAGCGCGCACGCATCAGCGGCAACGACACGCGCTCGGATGGGCTCGCGAGCGTGACGGCCCTCGTGCCGCTCGCCGAGCTCACCGATTATCAATCGCGGCTCAAATCGCTCACGGGCGGCGAGGGCGCTTACACGATGGATTTCAGCCATTACGAGCCCGTGCCGTCGAGGAGACAGCAGGAGCTGATGCAGGCGTGGAGGCCAAGGAAAGAGGAGGAGTAGCCGTGTTTCACAAATTGCTGTTCGGTGTCGGCCTGAGTGCTTGTCTCGTCGGGTGTGCCCACATGGCTCCGCCTATGCAGGCGAAGGCAAATTCCTCGCCGCCGCCCGGGTGTGTGTTTCCGGGTACGGCCACGCGACTTCCCGAGCGTCCGTCGGAGTGTGCGGCTTTCGGTCGCAGCTGGTCGCAGGACGACTTGAGGCGCACTGGCCAGACCGACGTAGGGCAGGCTCTCCAGATGCTCGATCCCTCGGTCAGCGCGCATCATTAGTCGTCCTCGCCTCGAGCGGCGTCTGCCCTGCGGTCGTCGCATTGCAGGACTCTAGCCGGTATAGTTTCGCGACCGAACGATCAGGAGCCCCGATGCGTTGCGTCGCGATGTCGCTATCTATTCTGATGCTTGCTGCGGTCGTGGCGAGCAGGGCCCTGGCGAACGAGCCGGTATCGCAGGCAACGCCCCCCGAGAGGAGCAGCTCCACCTCTCAAACCAAGTCCAACTCCGTGGCGCGGGCACCGAAGATCGCGAAGCCGCAGGAGCTGACGGCGGCTGAAAAGAATCTGCTGTCGCAAGGTTACAAAATGCGCCTCATTGACGGTGAGAAGCGCTTTTGCCGCAAGGAAACCGTCCTCGGCTCGAACCTCGAGAGAACCGTCTGCACGACGCCTGCTCAAGTCGCCGAGTCTCAGCGGACGGGTCGCGACATTACCGAGCAGATTCAACGCAACCAGGTGAACCCGCACGGCCACTGATCGCGCGATCCGATCAACGTCCATGGCCGACCTCGCACAGCTGCGCTCGTTGATGGCCGCGGCCGAGCAGTCGCTCGATCAGGGCCGCCGCGAGGAGGCACTGAGTTTCCTGGCCCGCGCGCGCTCCGCCGCCCCCACGAACCCGGACGTTCTCACCGCAGCGGGCGTTTTGATGCTGCGAGCGGGCGATGCGGCCCAAGCGAAGGCGCTGGTCGAGGAAGCCATCGCGCTTGCTCCAGACAATGCCCGGTACCGGGTCGATCTTGCCGTCGTTCTGCGTGCGCTGGGCGACCCAGAGGGCGAGATGCAGACGCTGCAAGCGGCACTCACGCTCGATCCGTACTTCTTCACGGCGAATTTGCAGAAGGGCTCCCTGCTCGAGCTGCAGGGAAAGCGTAAGCAGGCGGCCCGCGCCTACCACGCGGCGCTCAGCAGCTTACGGCCGGGACTCGCCCTTCCGGCAGCCTTGCGGCCTCAGCTCGAGCATGCGCAGCGCGCGGTGCTGGCTCATTTTCGGGAGCTCGAGCAGTGGCTCGATGCCCGGCTCGCTCCCGTGCGCGAGCAGCATTCAGGCGCTGCGCAGGACCGAGTCGACGATTGTCTGGCCGTGTTCCTCGGGCGCAAGCGTATCTATCATTCTCAGCCGACGATGACTCACTTTCCGCGCCTGCCGGCGATCTCCTTCTTCGATCGCGGGCAGTTTCCCTGGATCGCAGCAGTCGAGGCGGCGACCGATGACATCCGCCGGGAGTTGCTCGCGCTGCTCGAGACCAGGCTCGAGGATTTCGTGCCTTATGTGAGTCACACCCCTGGGGTGCCGCTCAATCAATGGAAGGACCTCAACAACTCGCGCGGCTGGACGGCACTCTTTCTTCGGAAGGACGGCAAGCCGAGACCCGAATATATCGAACGGTGTCCGCGCACCGTCGCCGCCCTTGCCGGGGCACCCCTCGCCGACGTCCCGGGTCACGCGCCGACCGTGTTCTTCTCCCGCCTCGAGCCGAAGACGCGCATACCGCCGCATACCGGTGCGACGAACACGCGGCTGATCGTCCACATTCCTCTGGTCGTGCCCGCAGGCTGCGGCTTTCGGGTCGGCTCCGAGACTCGCGAGTGGCAACCGGGCACGGCGCTGATCTTCGACGACACCATCGAGCACGAAGCCTGGAACGACAGCGATCAGCCACGCGTCGTGCTGATTTTCGACATCTGGAATCCGCTCCTCACGCAGGCCGAACGCGATCTGATGGCGGCGGCGACCGCGGGCATCGAGGAGTTTCTGGAGGCGCCCTGAACGGGAGCCGTCCGCGCGCCGGCGCCGCTGCGCGTGCTCAGTCAGGCTTCACATCGAAGGCGATGGTGAGGCGCGGGGTATCTCCGTGAATGGGTGTGGTGCCGTGCCACATATAGGAAGGGAACAGGACCAGGCGGCCCGGCTTCGGCTGGACGAATCGCTCGGCGGGCGTACCGGGCGCCGGGTACCGGGGCTCGCCAAACTTGATCCAACCCTGCCGCATCTGCGGATCATCCGACTCCGGCGGCGTGTCGACATAGTAGGCCGAGCTCAGCCAACCCTCCGGATGAAAATGATTCACGTGATAGCCCCCACGGTGCAGGCGTACCGACCACGCTCCCGTAAAGCGGCTCATCCCCCCCCGGCTCGTGGCATATAGAGGATGCCGAGCATCGACATCGAGCGATCGGCGGTACTGCTCGATCGGCTCCATGAACGCGCCCAGGATCGCCTTCACGGCCGGGTGCGTGTCGGCCAACAGGCTTCTGGCGGTCTGCGTTCCATTCCGGAGCGTCTGGTCGAGCGGACGGGCACGGAAGCGGTGCCGCTCGGCAAGCGCCTCCCGTAGAGCCGCGTTCAGCTCCTCGATCGAGGACCACCCCGTGGCGGGCGCCACCTCGTACACCTGAACGAAGCGCTCGTAATCGCACAAATACTGGTAGCGGTCGCGATCGAGAAGCCTGGCGGCGGTCGCCTCGTATGCGAGCCAAGCCTGTGAGTCGGGCGAGAGCGCACGGCGGGTCTCGATGAAGGGCATGGCATCTTCAGGCAGTCCGCGCGCGAGCAGAATGCTCACGAGGATCTCGACGATGACCCCGTCGGCGGGCTGAGCTCGAGCGGCTTCGGTGGCGAAGGCCTCTGCCTCTTTGAGCAGGCCGGCTTCCTGCAGCACCGCCGCAAGCGTGGAGCGAACCTGGGCAGTTCCCAGTCCTCGCGCGATGAGGTCCCGCAGAACGGCCTCGGCACCTTCGAGGTTCCCTGCGCGCCACAGCACCTCGGCGAACAGTCGGCGCAGACCCACGTTGTCCGGATTGGCATCCGCCACCCGCGCCAGGGATCGCGCGAACTTCGGATCTCCGCGCATGTGGCGCACGCGCGCAAGCTGCAACTGCCCTTCGATGTTCAGCGGTTGCAGGGCAGCAGCGCGCTCGAATTCGCGTTCGGCACCTTCCAAATCGTACGTTTCGAGTAGCGCGCGGCCACGATTGAAGGCCAGCTCGTAGCTATCGACCCCGAGCCGGCCCGCATTCTCGAGTGCCGCGAGTGCGGCATCCGGCCGCTGCGTCTGCGAGAGCAGCGCTCCCAAGTTGTGGTGTGCGACGCTGTTATCCGGATCGAGAGCGATAGCTCGGCGGTAGGCCGCCTCGCTCTCGGGGAAGCGTTTCAGGCTCGCGAGCGCGATGCCCAACAAGACCCAGCTTTCGGGGTCTCCCTCGTCGGCCGCGATCAGCGCGCGGCAGAGAGCCTCGGCTTCCGGTGCGCGGCCGAGATCGTTGAGCGTGAGCGCAAGGCTGCGCTGGGCCGGGCGGTGATCCGGCGCGAGCTCGAGCGCCCGCCGGTAGGACTGCTCCGCCTGGCGGTACTTCTTCCGCCGCCGCAGCAAGTTCGCGAGGTTGGCGTGAAACTCCGCACGCGCCGGCTCGAGCTGCACACTCAGTCGAAGCCACTGCTCGCCTTGCGGCCAATCGCCCGTCTCCTTGATGGCGAGCCCCAACAGGTGCGTGGCGAGGGCATTGCGCGCGTCCTGCGCAACAATTGCGCCGCAGATCGCGGCACATTCAACGAACTTCCCCTCGGTCAGCGCGCGAGACGCGCGCTCCAGCTCCCGTTGGCTGTCCATGCGGGGGATTATGCCGCGCGCGGGGGGTTCGTGGGTGGCTGTGGCGCTGGTACGACAGACGGCTCGCCGCGTATGTGGCGCGCGCTCCAAACGGACTCATGCCCAGTCCGCGCTATGGATTGGTGCTGCATCGCGCCGCACTCGTTCTGCGGGGTCACGCGGCTTCGTCCTCCATGTTCGGCTCGGGCACAGCACCGTTACTCTGCAGCCGTTCTGCGGGTCACCTGTATCCTTTCCGCCAAACCTGCTTTCTTTGTCGCAGCGCACTGTGTATCCTTCCCCCCACAAAACAGGCGACAGCGGTCCTCTTTGAGTGCCCGCGGGGCCGGGGGTCGTGTCGCCATTTCGACAACCCTTAAGTCCGGGAGGAGCATTCAAAATGGCTAATCAGGACATATTGCGTCGGGCCGTGCGCTACGCG
>DATNFW010000017.1:0-19891 GCA_035606175.1 Steroidobacteraceae bacterium
GGCCGAGAGAACCGAGGCGCGCAAGATCAACGGGGCTCGCCACGGCAAGGCACTCGCCGCCTCGGGACTCGCGCTCGCGATCGTGCAGATCGCGCTCATCGACATCGTATTCTCGCTCGACTCGGTGTTCACCGCGGTGGGACTCGCGAACGATCTGCCGATCATGGTCGCCGCGATCGTCGTGGCGATCATCGTGATGATGCTCGTGTCGGCACCGCTCGGAGGCTTCATCGATCGGCACCCCACGATCAAGGTGCTCGCGCTCTCGTTCCTCATCCTCATCGGAGTCGCGCTCGTCGCGCAGGGATTCCACTTCGACATCCCGAAGGGCTATCTCTACTTCGGCATGGCGTTCGCCGCCGGCGTCGAGCTGATCAATATTCGGGCGCGCCGCAAGCGACGCTGAATCGAGCCGTCAGTCGGTCGTTGACGCGTCAGTCGGTCGTCGAGGCGGCCGGGCGCACGCCGGTCGGCGAGCCGCCCTTCGAATCGCGCACGCGGCTGTGCCGATAGCCGTAGGCGACGTACACGATCGCGCCGATGATCGTCCAACCGATGAGGCGCAGCCAGGTCGCCGGGCCGAGAAAGGCCATCATCCCGAGACACACGACCGAACCTGCGATGCAGGTGAACCAAGGCCAGGGCGCCCGGAATGGCCGCGGCAGGTCAGGGCGCGTGTGCCGCAGCACGAGCACGCCGATGCAGACCGTCACGAACGCCGCGAGTGTGCCGATCGACACGAGCTCCCCGAGAAGGCGCACCGGAAAGAGCCCTCCAATGATCGCGGCACACACGCCGGTCACGACGGTCGCGGTCGAGGGCGTGCGGAAGCGCGGATGAACGCGGCCGAACCAGGGCGGTAGCAGTCCGTCGCGAGCCATCGCGAGGAAGATGCGCGCTTGCGCGAGCGTCATCACGAGCAGCACGGATGTCATGCCGAGCAGCGCGCCGAGCTTGATGGGCACGCCGAGCCACCTGAGCTGCGGATACTGGTCGGTCGCGAATGCGACCGGGTCCGGGACGCTGAGCCGCGTGTAGCTCACCATGCCCGTGAGCACGATGGCAACGACGATGTAGAGAATCGTGCAGATGATGAGGCTCGCGAGGATGCCGATCGGCATGTCCCGCGGCGGATCGCGCGCCTCTTGCGCAGTGGTCGAGACGGCATCGAAGCCGATATACGCGAAGAAGATCACCCCGGCACCGGCGATGACGCCGCTCCAGCCGTATTTGCCGAATACACCGGTATTCGGCGGGATGAAGGGATGCCAGTTGGCCGGATTCACGTAGGAGACGCCGATCACGACGAACATCACGACGACCGCGACCTTGATCGCGACGATCACGGTATTGAACGCCGAGGATTGCTTGATGCCGATGTAGCAGACGGTCGCGATGGCGGCGACGATCGCCATCGACGGCACATTGAGGATCGCGCCGGTGAGCACGATGGAGAGGGCGGAGCCTCCCTGATCGAGCGGCGCATGCGAGAGCGCGGCTGGAATGTGGACGTGGAACGTGTCGAGCAGGCTCAAGAAGTAACCGGTCCAGCCCGTCGAGACGGTGGCGACGGCAAACAGGTACTCGAGAATCAGATTCCAGCCGATGAACCACGCGATCCCTTCTCCGAGGGTCGCGTAGGAGTACGAGTACGCGCTCCCGGAGACCGGAATCATGGCTGCGAACTCGGCGTAGCAAAGTCCGGCGAAGGTGCAGCCGATGCCCGCGATGATGAACGAGAGGGCAAGCGCGGGCCCGGCGTGATCGGCCGCCGCCGTGCCGGTCAGGACGAAAATGCCGGATCCGATGATTCCGCCGATGCCGAGCAGCGTAAGCGCGGGGGCGGAGAGGGCGCGACGCAGCGACTGCCCGCCGGTGTCCGTGTCGGCGAGCTCGGCAATCGATTTTGTCGCTAGCAGCTGGCTTCGCATACAACCCCCGTTTGGCTCGCGACTCTACACAAGCCGATCCGTCAAAGCGAACGCCCGCGTCGCAGCGCGCGCAGTCTCATTGCTCGCGCAAGTCCTCGGGTACATAGGGGGCGAGGAGCTCGAGTAAAGCGTCGTACACCCGCGGCGAACCCGCGACGATGTTGCCGCCCTGGCGGTATGTCCCGCCGACGAGCGTGCCGATTCGCCCGCCGGCCTCCTGGATGAGCAGCGTGCCGGCTGCGGTGTCCCAGGCATTGAGCCCGATCTCCCAGAACCCATCGACGCGGCCCGAGGCGACGAATGCGAGGTCGAGCGCGGCGGAGCCGGGGCGGCGAACGCCGGCCGTTCCCTGCATCGCAGCTTTCAGCATGGCGAGATAAGCATCCAAATACTTGAGATTCGCGCGATAGGGAAATCCCGTTGCGAGCAGAGCGGTATCGAGGGAGCGCTGCCGGCTCACGCGGATGCGCCGGTTGTCGCAATGAGCGCCTGCGCCCCGGCTCGCCGTGAAAATCTCCTGCCGCAAGGGGTCATACACCACGGCGTGCTCGAGCCGCCCTTTCACCTGGCACGCGATCGAGACCGCGAAGACGGGATTGCCGTGCAGGAAGTTCGTCGTGCCATCGAGCGGGTCGATGATCCAGACCGTCTCTCCCGTGCCGCTCGCGCCGCTCTCCTCGGCGAGGAAAGCGTGCTGCGGGTAGGACTTGCGGATGGTCGCGATGATCTCCCGCTCGGCCGCCCGGTCGACTTCGCTCACGAAATCGTTGCGGCTCTTCTCGGAGACCTGGATGCTGTCGAGGCGCGTCAAGCTGCGGACGATGAGCTCGCCCGCGCGGCGCGCGGCACGGACGGCGATATTGAGAAGTGCTTGCACGCCGTATAGCTTAATTCATGGCCGAGATTCGCATCGTCCTCGTCGAGCCTTCCCACCCGGGCAACATCGGCGCGGCTGCGCGCGCCATGCTAAACATGTCCCTGAGCTCGCTCGTGCTCGTCCGGCCACGGCAGTTTCCCCACCCGGAGGCGAGCGCGCGCGCCTCGGGGGCGGACGGGGTGCTCGCGAGCGCGCGCGTGGTCGATTCGGTGCAGGAGGCGATCGCCGGCTGCGGCTTCGTCGCCGCAACGACCTCCCGGGAGCGCGATCAGAATTTTCGCGTGCTTGCGGCGCGCGAGGCAGCGCGGCGCATCGTCCGGGAATTCGCGCATGCGCCTGCGGCGATTCTGTTCGGCGCGGAGCGCACGGGCCTCACGAACGAGGACCTCGAGCAGAGCCACGTGCTCGTGCGCATCCCGGCGGCGAGCGCCTACGCTTCGCTCAATCTCGCCATGTCAGTGCAAATCATCGCGTACGAGCTGTTTCTCGCGCGGCTCGAGCACGCGGACGAGCGGGCGGGAGAGGACGTGGGAGAGCGGGCGCTCGGCGCGCAGGGCCTGCGTGCCACTCCGCTCGCAACGCCGCAGGAGATGGAGCGCCTGTACGCCCATCTCGCCGAGGTGATGGAGGAGGTCGGTTTCCGGGACCGCACTCAGAGCGGCACGCATCTGATGGCGCGGATCCGTCGCTTCCTGCAGCGGGCCGAGCTCGACGACAACGAGGTGAACATTCTGCGCGGTTTGCTCACGGCGATTCAGCAGCGCCGCCGGCCGGCGGGGCACGCATCGGGCAGCGGCGGCGGCCGTACCGCGGAGGACGCATGAGCCGGCCCGTCTACCTCGACTACGCGGCGACGACGCCCGTCGATCCTGCCGTTGCGGCGGAGATGGCCCGCTGCCTCACGGCACGGAATGAGTTTGGAAATGCGGGGTCGGGACATGTTTTCGGGCGGGTGGCTGCGGCGCTCATCGCGCGCGCACGCGCGCAGGTGGCAGCGCTCGTCGGCGCAGCGCCGGAGGAGATCATCTTCACCTCCGGTGCAACCGAGTCGAACAATCTTGCACTGCTCGGTGTCGCGCGCGCCAACGCCGATCGCGGCCGTCATCTCGTCTCATCGCGCATCGAGCACAAGTCGGTGCTGGATGTGTTGAAGCGCCTCGAGCGCGAGGGTTTTCGCGTGACGTGGCTCGCTCCGGATCGCGCAGGGCGCATCGACCCTGAGGCCGTTCGGGCTGCTCTGCGCGCCGATACGATGCTCGTGTCGATCCAGCACGTGAGCAACGAGATCGGAGTGATTGAGGACATCGAGGCGATCGGTCAGGTGTGCCGCGAGGCGGGCATCCATCTGCATACGGATGCGGCACAGAGCGCGGGGCGGATCTCCGTCGATGCGACCCGTCTCCCCATCGATTTCATGTCGCTCACGTCGCACAAAATCTATGGCCCCAAAGGCATCGGGGCGCTATTCGTGCGCCGCGGTGCTCGCGCGCTCATCGCGCCGCAGTTCTTCGGCGGCGGGCAGGAGCAGGGGTTGCGGCCGGGGACTCCGGCGACGCATCAGATCGTGGGCTTCGGCGCTGCGGCGGAGCTCGCGGCGCAGATGCTCTCCGGGGAGTGGGCGCGGATCGGCGCGCTGCGCGACCGGCTATGGGGCGGTCTCGAGGGGCTGGCGAGGACGCATGTGAACGGCGCGGCCGCGCCTCGGGTGCCGCACATCCTCAATGTCTCCTTCGAGGATGTGGACGGGGAGAGCCTCGTGACTGCGCTCGACTCGCTCGCGCTGTCGACGGGCTCGGCCTGCAGCTCGGCAAGCGGGGAGCCCTCGTACGTCCTGCGCGCGCTCGGTCGGGGGACGCGGCTCGCCGAGAGCTCGCTTCGCTTGAGCCTCGGGCGGTTCACGACGGAGGAGGAGGTCGAGCTTGCTGCCGCGGCGATCCGGAGGGAGGTGCTCCGGTTGCGCCGGGCGGCCCCCCAACCGATTGGCGGCCACCGGAGCGTGGCGGGCGGCACTCGGGCGCTTGATTCGGGGTCTAACGGCCGCATAGGAGATGGGGACACGGGACGCTCGATGCAGTGCAGCACGGCCGGCGCGGATGCGCGGGTCGGGGCGCGGGAGACCGCAACGGAATCGGTGGTGGGAGTGGACGCCGCGGATGCGCGTGCCGAGGGGCTCGGTGCCGAGGCGTACCGGCTCTTTCGCGAGTTGCCTCGTGCGGGATGGTTTGGCGATGAGACCGAAGACGGGAGCGAAGGCGGGGCCGAAACTGGGGCGGGTGCCGCCACGGCTACCGCCGCCGCCAGGGCTACCGCCACCGATGGCGGGACGGTGGTGCGCGGCGAAGCCGGCGGCCCGGCCGAGGAAGTCTGGGTGCGCTTTCACTTGAGGCTCGACGGAGACACTGTGAAAGACGCACGCTTTGAGGCGCGCGGATGTCCGCATACTCTAGCGGCGGCGGCGTGGATCGCTGCGCGCTTGCCGGGGCGGCGCCGGGCGCAGGGCGTTCCCGGTACGCCGGAGGAGTGGGCCCGGGAGCTCGAGGTGCCGGTCGAGAAGCTCGGGCGGCTCCTCGCTCTCGAGGATGCGCTGATCGCGTGTGGAATTCCGCATATGGAGGCGGATCGAAGTTAAGTATGGCCATCTCACTCACGGATGCGGCGGCGAGCCGCGTGCGCACGTTCCTCGCCTCGCGAGGATCAGGACTCGGTCTGAGACTTGCGGTTCGCAGGACGGGCTGCTCAGGATTCGCGTACGTCATCAACTACGCGGAGGAGACTCGCCCGAACGATGTGGTGTTCGAAGATCACGGCGTTAAGGTGTTCGTGGATCCGGAAAGCCTCGCGCTCATCGACGGGACGACGGTCGACTTCGTCAAACACGGTCTCAACGAAGCCTTCCGCTTTCACAATCCGAACGTGAAGGGCGAATGCGGCTGCGGAGAGAGCTTCAGCGTTTGAATCGGGTGGCGCCGACCCCCCTTCCGAGGTAGACTTCGCGCGGCGCGAAGCGCCGCTGACTGCTTCACCGGGAAGAGGTTCATTTGCAATGGCGCTCGAGCGCACTCTGTCAATCGTCAAGCCCGACGGCGTGAGCCGCAATTTCATCGGGGAGGTCTATCGGCGCTTCGAGCAGGCCGGGCTCTCCATCGTCGCCTCGCGCATGCTGCACCTTTCGCTGCGCGAGGCCGAGGGCTTCTATGCAGTCCACAGAGAGCGGCCGTTCTTCCGGGATCTCGTGCGCTACATGACATCGGGGCCGGTCGTCGTGCAGGTGCTCGAGGGGGAGAGCGCCATCGCGAAGAACCGCGAGATCATGGGCGCGACGGACCCGAAGAAGGCCGCGCAGGGGACGATTCGCGCGGACCTCGCCGAGAGCATCGAGCGCAACGTCGTCCACGGCTCGGATTCGCCGCAGACGGCGGCGTTCGAGATCGGCTACTTCTTCGCCGCGACTCAGATTTTCCCACGCGGCTGATCCACGAGCGGGACGCCGCGCCGTGCAAGACATGCAAACGCGCGTCATCGCGAGCACCGCCGCCCACGCGGAGCGTACGAATCTGCTCGATCTGCCGAGGCCCGAGCTCGAGGCCTACGTGACCGAGCTCGGCGGCAAGCCCTTTCGGGCGCGGCAGCTCCTCAACTGGGTGTACAAGCGCGGCGAGTCGCGCATCGCCTGCATGACCGACCTCGCGAAGGATTTTCGCGCGACACTCGCCGAGCGCGCGGAAGTGCGCCCTCCGCGGATCGTCGAGGTGCAGCACTCGCGCGACGGGACGCGCAAGTGGAAGCTCGAGGCCGATGCGGCGCAGGCTTTCGAGATGGTCTACATACCCGAGGACGATCGGGGCACTCTCTGCATCTCCTCGCAGATCGGCTGCGCGCTCGACTGCTCGTTCTGTTCTACGGCGCAGCAGGGGTTCAACCGCAATCTCACGACGGGCGAGATCATCGGCCAGGTGTGGCTCGCCAATCGGGAGCTCGCCGCGGCGGGGGAGGCGGCCAGGCTCGATGGTGCGCGCCCGGCAACCGACCGGGCCGTCACGAACGTCGTATTCATGGGCATGGGCGAGCCGCTCGCCAACTTTCGAAACGTCGTCGCCGCGATCCACATTCTGCTCGATGACTACGGCTTCGATCTCTCGCGGCGGCGCGTAACGCTCTCGACGTCAGGACTCGTGCCGCAGATCTACCGGCTCGCCGAAGAAGTCAATGCCGCGCTCGCCGTATCGCTGCACGCGCCCGATGACGAGCTGCGCAGCGAGCTCGTGCCCATCAATCGCAAGCACCCGATCGCAGAGCTCCTCGAGGCCTGCTGGCATTATCTCGACGAGCGCAACGGCCGCAGCGTGACGTTCGAGTACGTCATGCTCGACGGTGTCAACGACTCCCCGGCGCAGGCGCGACGGCTCGCACGCCTGCTCGCGGGCCGGCCTGCGAAGATCAATCTCATTCCGTTCAATCCTTTCCCCGGTACGCGCTATCGGCGCTCTCCCGCCGAGCGGATCGTGCGCTTTCGCGACGAGCTGATTCGACGCGGGCTGATTGCGACCATCCGGCGCACGCGGGGCGAAGACATCGATGCCGCGTGCGGACAGCTCGCGGGACGGGTGATCGATCGCACCACCGTGCGCCTCGGAGGCAGGAAGATGAGCCTGATCGTTGAGCGATGAGCGCGCGCTGCGCGCTAGCGGCAGCGGCTTTCACGATGCTCGTCGCGTGCGCCGGCAAGCCGCGCGTCGACAACAAGCCCCCGCAGCAGCCGGTCATCAAGCCCGACCTGCAGGAGGCCGCCAAGTACAACGTCGAGCTCGGTATCGCGTACATGCAGCGCGGCGAGCTCGCGGTCGCGAAGGAGAAGCTCGAGCGCGCCGTGAAGGAGAGTCCTCACGATCCGGAGGTGCACAGCGCTCTCGCTTTGCTCGAGGAGCGGCTCGGCAATCGCGATCAGGCCGATCACGAGTTTCGCGAGGCGATACGGCTCGCGCCGCACGATCCGGACATTGCGAACAATTACGCGGTCTATCTTTGCCGCACGAACCGCGTGAACGAGGGTGTCAAGCAGCTCCTCGCGACCGCGCGCAATCCGCTCTACAGGACGCCCGAGGCGGCCTACACCAACGCGGCGGTGTGCCTGAGGAGCGCGCACCGGGACGATGAGGCGAAGCGGGCGCTGGAGAGCGCGGTGGAGTTGCGGCCCGGATTTGCGGAGGCGGTCTTCCAGCTCGCGGATCTCGAGATGCAGCACGGCGAGCTCACCGACGCGCGGGCGCGCATCGATCACTACATCGAGACCTACACGGCGACGCCCGATCTGCTGCTGCTCGGCGTGCGCATCGCGAAGACGCTGCACGATCCTTTGGCGCAGCAGCGCTACGAGCAGCGGCTGCGCGTCGACTTTCCGAACTCTCCTCAGACGCAGGCGCTCGCCGGCCCGAGGCCCGGCGCCGGGTGATGCAGAAGTGGGTGACGCCCAGTCGGAATCCTCCTCACTCGGCGCTCGCTTGAGGAACGCGCGCGAGCGCAGCGGGCTGACCGTCATTCAGGCTGCGGAGCGGCTGCACGTCGATCCGCAGCTGATCGAGGCGCTCGAGGGGGAGCGGTTCGAGCAGTTCGGTGCCTCCGTCTACGTGCGCGGGCACATCCGCCACTATGCCGAGCTGGTCGGGGAGAGCGCGGAAGAGCTGCAGCAGCTTTATTCGGGGAGCGCGCATGCCGCGCAGCAGCCCGACCTCACGCGCGTGCCGAAAGAACAGGACCCCGCAGGCGCCTCGAGCGCGCTCCTCGTTCCGGCCGTCATGGTCGTCGCCGTCGTCGCAGTGATTGGCATCGTATGGTGGGTCGCCGGTACTTTGAATGCGGCGCGCCTGCAGCACCGCGGGACGACGGCCGCGTTTCAGTCGCCAGGGAAAGTATTGGGGAGTGTCGCGGGGAACGCCGCCGGGAACGTCTCCGGGAACGCCGCAGCGCTGCCCGGCTCGGCTCCCGAGGGGCGCACTGTTCCCGCTACCGGGGCATCTGTCATTGCCGTGTCGTCCGAGCGGCGGGGACGCGGGCAGGAGCAGGGGCAGGGGCAGGGGACGCTTGCGGAGTCACCGCGGTCGCAGGGGACGGTCGCGGAGCAGACGGCGGCGCTGCGCATGCATTTCGCGGAGGACAGCTGGACCGAAGTTTATGACGCGCGCGGGCAGCGGTTGTTTTACGATATCGGCTCGGCCGATTCCACGCGAACGGTAAGCGGCATGCCGCCCCTGAAGGTCCTGCTCGGCAACCCGGTGGGCGTGTCACTGGAGCTCGATGGGCGGCCCGTCTCGATACCGGGCGGCGCCCGGCGCAACGTGACTCTCGTGTTTCGCATCACGCGCACCGGTCAATCCGCCTCGGCGCATCTCGCAGCGGCCGCCGGCGAGCACCACGCGTCGACGGCCAGCGTTCAGGCTCCTTGAGAGGCCCCCGTTGAGCCGACAAATCGCCGCCGTGCGCGGCATGAATGACGTTCTGCCCGGCGATATCGCCCCGTGGCAGCACCTCGAGCGCACGGCGCGGGAGCTGCTCGAGGCCTACGGCTATGCCGAAATTCGCGTCCCGGCGGTCGAGCACACCGAGCTCTTCGAGCGGGCCATCGGCGAGCACACGGACGTGGTCGAGAAGGAGATGTACACCTTCACCGACCAGGGCGGGGAGAGCCTGACGCTGCGCCCGGAGGCGACCGCCGGCGTCGTGCGCGCCGTCATCGAGCACGGGATGCTGCGCGGACAGCGGCACAAGCTCTGGTGCATGGGGCCGATGTTCCGCCACGAGAAGCCGCAGAAGGGCCGCTTCCGTCAGTTCCACCAGGTCGACGTCGAGGCGATCGGGTTTGCCGGGCCGGACGTGGACGCGGAGCTCATCGCCCTCACCGGGCGTCTGTGGAATCGCCTCGGCATCACGCGCATCGCGCTGCAGCTCAATTCGCTCGGCACCGCCGATGCGCGGCGGGCGTACCGCGGGCTGCTCACGGATTATTTTCGGGATCGGGAGCGGTTGCTCGATGAGGACAGCCGGCGCAGGCTCGAAGGCAATCCGCTTCGCATCCTGGACAGCAAAAATCCCGAGATGCAGGAGCTCATCGCCGGCGCACCGCTCCTCACCGAGCACCTCGATCCGGAGTCGAGGGCACATTTCGACGAGCTGCGCGCGGCGCTCGATGCAATGGGAATCGCCTATCGGGTCAACCCGCGCCTGGTGCGCGGCCTCGATTATTACAGCCGCACCGTCTTCGAGTGGATCACCGATGCGCTCGGAGCGCAGGATGCGGTGTGCTCCGGCGGCCGGTACGATGGCCTCATCGCGCAGCTCGGTGGGGAGGCGACACCCGCCGTTGGCTTTGCGCTCGGCGTGGAGCGCGCGGTGGAGCTGCTGCGCCTGCAAGGGCGGACGGCGGCGCCGCGCCCACCGGATGTGTATGTGATCGCGGGTGGTGAGCACTCCGGCAAGGCGGCGCTGCGGCTCGTCGAGTCGCTGCGCGATGCGCTTCCGGAGCGACGCTTCGAGCTCGGGCTCGGCGGAGGGGCGTTCAAGGCCCAGTTTCGCCGTGCGGACCGCAGCGGCGCGCCGCTCGCGCTCATTCTCGGGGACGAGGAGATCGCCCGCGGCTGCGCTGCACTGAAACCTTTGCGGCGCGACGGCGGTCAGATCGAGTGTCCGTTCGCGGCGCTCCCGGGACGGATCGAGGCGGCGCTCGACTCGCCAGAGTGAATCAAGGTTTTTGGGGGACTTTCTCGCGTGGACGACTATCTCTCCGAATCCGAACAAGTGGAGCAGGTGAAGGCGTGGCTGCGCGCGAACGTGCCGTGGATACTCGCGGGTATCGCCGTAGGCGGCCTCGCGATCGTCGGCTGGCGCTGGTGGCAGTCGCATACGGATCAACTCGATCTGCAAGCCGGTGCCGAGTACCAGCAGGTTCTGCAAGCATTCAATGCCGGCGATAAGTCCCGCGGCCTCGCACTCGTGGGCGATCTCGAGCGCGATCACGCGGGCTCGCCCTACACGGATCAGGCGAATCTCGCTGCGGCACGCGTGCTCGTGGAGACCAACGAGCTCGACCGCGCGGCGCAGCACCTCGAAGCGGTGGAGCGCGAATCGCACGACCCGGAGCTCGCGACGATCGCGAGACTGCGGCTCGCCCGCGTGCAGATCTCCCTCGGCAAGCCCGACGAGGCGCTCGCGACGCTCGGGGCGCCACTCAACGGCGCCTTTGCTTTGCGCTACCACGAGGTGCGCGGGGACGCCTATTTCGCCAAGGGGCAGAAGGCTGCCGCGCTGGATGAATATCGCGCGGCGCGCCTCGCCGCAGGTCCGACGCTCGCGGAGAACGATGTGCTCAATCTCAAGATCCACGATTTGACCGGCGCGACCGGTCGTGCCGCCCCGCAGCCGAGTGCTGCGAGCGGTGCGGGCGCCGCGGGCGGTACGAGCGGTGCGGGTGCCGCGGGCGCCGCGGGCGATGTGACCCACTCACCTCATACCGCGAGCTCGAGGTAGTCGCGGTGCGCGCGCGCGTCGTTCTACTCACCCTCGCTCTCGCTGCGCTCGTCGCGGCCTGCTCGAAGGAGAAGCCGGTCGATCAACCTCGAGCGCTCGTGCCGTTCACGCGCACGCTGAACGTGGAACGGGCCTGGTCGGCGAGCGTCGGCGGCAGCCGCAAGCCGCTGCGGCTCGGCCTCGATCTCGCGGTGGTCGGCAACCGGGTATACGCGGCGGGCCGAGGCGGCGAAGTCGCCGCGTTCGATCTCGCCTCCGGCCGCAGGCAGTGGACGCGCAAGACTCGCTCACCGCTTGCGGGAGGTCCCGGCGCCGATGCCGATCTGGTCGTCGTCGGCTCGAGCGACGGTGAGGTCCTCGCTCTCGATTCGGCCGACGGGAAGGTGCGCTGGCGGGTCAATGTCGCAGGCGAGGTACTCGCGGGCCCGGCCGTCAGCTCGCGCATCGTCGTCGTGCGCGCCGTGGACGGCAAACTGCATGGACTCTCGCCCGCCGACGGTCACGAGCTTTGGCAGATGCAGGAGCAGGTTCCGCGACTTTCACTTCGGGGCACCTCGCGGCCGGAGATCGTGGGCGATGTGGTGATCTGCGGCTACGACGACGGCAGGGTGATCGCGACCAACCTCAACGACGGCTCGAGCGCCTGGCAGACGCTGATCGCCCCGCCACAGGGCAGCAACGAGGTGGCGCGGCTCAACGATGTCGATGCGACCCCGCGAACGGAAGGCGACGATGTGTACGTCGCGCAGTTCCAGGGCAAGGTCGCGATGCTGGCGCGCGATACCGGCCAGATCTGGTGGGCGCACGACATGTCGAGCTATCGCGGCTTGACGATCGCCGGCGACGATATCTATGTCGCGACTGCGGATGGCCAGGTCGTCGCTCTGCGCGGCCGCACCGGCGCGGAGCTCTGGCGCCAGAAGGCGCTGATGTACCGCGGGCTCTCCACGCCCGTCGTTTCGGGCAATGCGGTAGTCGTCGCCGACTACAAGGGCTACGTGCACTGGTTGAACAAGGCGACGGGCGCGATCATCGGCCGCGCGCGCAACAGCCGGGCGCGGGTGACGAACCCGCCCGTTGCCGCCGGCGGACTGGTTCTCATCATCGACGATCGGGGACACATCACGGCTTTCCGCGCGATGCCGATAGCGGGCGCCTGAAGGGGGAGCATTGCTTCCCATCGTGGCGCTCGTCGGCCGTCCGAACGTCGGCAAGTCGACGCTGTTCAATACTCTGACGCGGACTCGCGACGCGATCGTCTCGGACGTGCCGGGCGTCACGCGTGACCGGCAGTATGGATTCGGACGCGCAGGCGCAGCCTCGTTCATCCTCATCGATACCGGAGGCCTCATCGAGAACCCGACGGGCATCGATGCGCAAATGCGCGTGCAGACCGAGCGAGCCGTCGCGGAGGCGGATCGCATCATCTTCATCACCGACGCACGCAGCGGGCTCACGCCGCAGGATGAGCTGATCGCGCGCGAGCTCCGCCGCTCGGGAAAGCCCATCACGCTCGCCGTCAACAAAGCCGAGGGGCTCGAGGAGGCGCTCGCCGCCGCGGAGTTCCATGCGCTCGGCGTGGGTGAGCCGCTCGCGATCTCGGCGAGCCACGGGCAGGGCTGCCGCGATCTGATCGAGAGCGCGCTCGCCGGAATCGAGAGCGGGCCCGAGCTCGAGGATGCAGACCGCGAGAATACAGGCCGCGCGGATGCGGCGCGCGCGGATGCCGCGCGCGAGCCGATCCGCATCGCGATCGTCGGCCGCCCGAACGTCGGCAAATCGACGCTCGTCAATCGGCTCATCGGCGAGGAGCGCGTCATCGCGAGCGAGGAGCCGGGCACGACGCGCGACAGCATCTTCGTACCGTTTCAACGCGACGAGCGCGACTTTCTGCTCATCGATACGGCCGGCGTGCGCCGGCGAGCGAGAATCGAGGACCCGGTCGAGCGGGTGAGCGTCGCGAAGACACTCCAGGCGATCGCGGAGGCACACGTCGTCATCCTGGTCCTCGATGCGCACGACAATGTGACGGAGCAGGACGCGAGCGTGCTCGGCATCGCACTCGATCGCGGACGTGCGCTGCTCGTTGCAATCAACAAATGGGACGGCATTCCGTCCGAGCAGCGCGACACGATCCGCCGCCAGCTCGCGCTGCGCCTAGACTTCGCCCCGTTCGTACCGCTCAATTTCATATCGGCGCGGCACGGAACGGGCGTGGGCGAGCTCGTCGGGGCCGCGGTGCGAGCTTACGACGGGTCGATGCGCGAGATGCCCACTCCGGCGCTCACGCGCGCGCTCGAGCATGCGATTGCCGCGCAGCCGCCGCCGATCGTCCGTGGCCGCCGCATCAAACTCAAGTTCGCTCATCAGGGCGGGCGCAATCCGCCGCGCATCGTCATTCACGGAAACCAAACGGAGGCCGTGCCGGATGCGTACCGTCGCTATCTCGGCAATGTCTTTCGCAAGACCTTCGATCTGTACGCCTCGCCCGTCGTGATGGAATTTCGCACCGACGCGAACCCGTATGCGGGGCGAGGGGCGCGGCGCGCCGAAGGCCCGCGCGGGCGGGCGGGTGTTCGACCGGAGCTTCGGGCTAGGGCGCGAGGAACAGCGCGGGATCGACGAAAGTCGCGTTGAGCACGACGCCCCAGTGCAGGTGCGGACCGGTGACTCGCCCGGTCTTGCCGACGCGGCCGATGATCTGACCGGTCTTTACGCGCTGCCCGGGCTTTACCTTGATCGCGCTCAAATGGCAGTACATCGTGACGAGCCCCTCGCCGTGGTCGAGGAAGATCGTATTGCCGTTGAAGAAGAAGTTGCCGGTGTCGATCACGCGGCCGGCGGCCGCGGCGCGCACGGGCGTGCCGATCGGCGCCGCGATGTCCATACCGCTGTGCGGAGCGCGCGCCTCGCCGTTGAACACGCGGCGCGAACCGAAGGAGCTCGAGCGGATGCCGGGCACCGGCTGCAACAGCCGCAGCGTCGCCGGAGGCCTCGCAGAATAGGTTGCGACGGCATGCTCGATCCTCGGCCGCTCGCGACGATAGCGAGCGAGATCGGCTTTCGAGAGATCCACCTGGCGCGGGGCCACGGTGAGGCGCTGAACGACGTACTGCTTGTCATGGATATCGAATGCAGCGCGAGAGACGCTCCCTGCGCCCGCGCGGATCGTGAGCTCGAGCGAGCCCGGCTTGGCGGAGAGCGGAATCCCGGCGATTGCAAGCCAGCGATTGCCATCGCGCACCACGAGGACGGACCGCCCATCGAACGTCACGAGCGGCGCCGCACTGCTCGGTGCATCGATCGGCCATTCGAGCACGCCGCCCGGCACGAGACTCTGAGCGGGCAGCGTGAGGGACGCTGCACCGGATGCGGCTTCGGAAGCGAACGCGGCGAGGCAGGCGGATGACAGAATGAGCGCGTTGAGCCAACGTGTGGTCATGTATCGGATTTGCCCGTCACTCGCGCCCGCACTCGCCCGTGCGCGAGGCGGGCTTCGATCTCCTCGTCGAGTCCGACCGAGTCTGCCTGCGTGAGCACCGTGCCGTCCGCGCGGCGCGTCACGATCGCGTAGCCGCGCTCGAGTGTCTTCAGCGGACTGACGGCATCGAGCGCACGTCGTGCGAGTCCGAGCCGGTTCTGAGCCTTGGATGTGAGGCGCTCGGCTGCATGCGCGAGGCGCGCGGCGAGTGCGGCGTTGTGCCCGAGAGACTCCCGCACGCGCTGCTCCGGCGAGCAGCGCACGATGTGCGCGAAGCTCTCGCTCAATCGATGTCTGTCGCGGTGCAGGTGCGAGCGTATCGCGCTCGCGAGGCGCTGCTCGAGATCGTCGAGCCGCTGCGTCTGCTGCTGCAAGCGTGCGCCGGGATGCGCGATCTTCAGACACGCATCGGCCGCTGCAACCCGCGCCGCGAGCGCACGCAGCCCGCGGGAGCAAGCGATGTGCAGCCGGTCGGCCGTTTTTGCAAGCGCCTGAAGCACTGCCTGGCGCTCCGGCGTCGCCAGCTCGGCCGCGCCCGATGGCGTCGGCGCACGAGCATCCGCAGCGAAATCGGCGAGCGTAAAGTCGATCTCGTGTCCTATCCCTGAGATCACCGGGATCGACGCTGCGCGAATCGCCCGTGCCACGCGCTCGTCGTTGAAAGCCCAGAGATCCTCGAGCGAGCCGCCGCCGCGCGCGACGATCAGCACGTCGCATTCAGCGCGCGTGCAGGCGAGCGTCAGGGCCGCGATGATCGACGGTGCAGCCTCGGCGCCCTGCACCAGCGAGGGATAGATGAGCACGTTCGCCGCCGGGTAGCGCCGCTTGAGGATGTGGAGGATGTCCCGGAGTGCAGCGCCCGTCGGCGAGGTGACCACGCCGATGCGCCGGGGAAAGCGTGGCAGGGCGCGTTTCAGGGCGGCATCGAACAGACCTTCGGCCGCGAGCTTCGCTTTCAAACGCTCGAGCTGGCGCTGCAAGCGGCCGATGCCGGCTTCCTCGAGATGCTCGACGATGAGCTGAAATTCCCCGCGCGGCTCGAAGAGGCTCACGCGACCCCGCGCGAGAACCTGCTGGCCGGAACGGGGAGTGAAATCGACGCTCGCGTTGCGCTGCCGGAACATCGCGCAGCGCACCTGCGCGTCGCGATCCTTGAGCGAGAAGTACCAGTGGCCGGAGGAAGGCTGCGAGAGATTGGAGATCTCGCCCTCGACCCACAGCACGGGCAGCCGCTGGTCGAGCAGCAGCCGCACTTCGCGGTTGAGGCGCGAGACGCTGTAGACGACCCGCTCGGTGCCCGTGGCGCGCGCCTCGGTCTCGGGGCTCTTGCGGGGCGAAGCAGGTGTGGTGCACGGTAGATCGAGCGGCGGATCGAGCGTGGCGGGCAAGGGCTCGGGTGTGGCGCGCGGCGGTGGAGGCGTGCCGTCTGCGGGCTCGGGCGCGCGCTCTCGCGGGATCGCCGCGGACGGTGCGGGGACAGGGTCCGCCGCCCCCGGATGGGAGCTTGGCTCGAAAGGCAGGCTCAAGGTCTCCGGCGGCGCACTCGTGACGGTCGGGACGCTGAATCCTTTTCGCATGGCGCTGTGGGGCAGTTTACCAACGCAGTCTCGATGCGTACAATTAGTCGTTTTAATTGCCGGGGGAGCAAGCTCCGGCAGGCGCGGGCAAGCGATGCGCATTCTGCAAGAGGCCCTGACTTTCGACGACGTCCTCTTGGTTCCGGCCTACTCGGAAGTCCTGCCGCGCGAGGTCGATCTCTCCACCCGACTCACACGCCGCATTCGGCTCAATCTCCCCCTGGTTGCCGCCGCGATGGACACCGTCACGGAGGCGCGGCTCGCGATCACGATCGCGCAGGAAGGGGGGATCGGAATCGTTCATAAGAACATGTCGATCGAGGCGCAGGCGCGCGAGGTCGGCCGCGTCAAAAAATTCGAAAGCGGCGTCATCAAGGACCCGATCACCGTCTCGCCCAGCACGACGATTCGCGAGGTCCTCGATCTCACCCGTGCCCGCGGCATCTCCGGAGTGCCGGTGGTCGTCGGCAAGCAGGTGGTCGGTATCGTCACCCATCGCGACATGCGCTTCGAGGAGAAGCTCGATGCGCCCGTCTCGAGCGTCATGACGTCGAAGGAGCGGCTCGTGACGGTGCGCGAGAACGCGCCGAAGCAGGACGTTCTCGCATTGCTGCACCGTCACCGCATCGAGAAGGTGCTCGTCGTCGGAGAAGGCTTCGAGCTCAAGGGGATGATCACGGTCAAAGACTTTCAGAAGGCGACGGAGTTTCCGCGCGCCTGCAAGGACGACGGCGGGCGCCTGCGCGTCGGCGCGGCGGTCGGTACGAGTCCCGATACGCTCGACCGGGTGGCCGCGCTGCGCGAAGCGGGCGTCGATGTCATCGTCGTGGATACCTCGCACGGACACCATCGCGGAGTCATCGACATGGTCGCGCGCGTGAAGCGCCGCTGGCCGGACGAGCAGGTGATCGCCGGCAACGTCGTGACAGCGGAGGCGGCGCGCGCGCTCATCGAGGCGGGCGCGGACGGAGTGAAGGTCGGCATCGGCCCCGGCTCGATCTGCACCACGCGAATCATCGCGGGTGTCGGCGTGCCGCAGATCAGTGCAGTCGCGAACATCGCCGAAGCGCTCAAGGGCTCCGACGTGCCGCTCACGGCCGATGGCGGCATCCGTTTCTCCGGCGACTTCGCGAAGGCGATCGCCGCCGGCGCGCATGCGGTGATGATCGGGGGACTGTTTGCCGGGACCGAGGAGTCCCCTGGCGAAGTCGAGCTCTATCAGGGCGCCTCGTACAAGTCCTACCGCGGCATGGGCTCGCTCGGGGCGATGGCCGAGCGCTACGGCTCGGCCGACCGGTACTTCCAGGACAATGCGACGGAGCTCGAGAAGCTCGTGCCCGAGGGCGTCGAAGGCCGGGTCCCCTACAAGGGCAGCGTCGTCACCATCATCCAGCAGCTCGCCGGTGGGCTGCGCGCCGCGATGGGCTATACCGGGAGCCAGGATATCGAGGCGATGCGCACGCGACCGAGGTTCGTGCGCATCACGAGCGCCGGAGTGCGCGAGAGCCACGTGCACGACGTGACGATCACGAAGGAAGCCCCGAATTACCGGGTCTCCTGAGCCGATGGCCGGCACGGCTTCCTCGATCAGCTCCGCCGCCGCGGCCGGACACTCGCCGCTCCCGCATTCGGATATCCACGCCGACCGCATCCTGATTCTCGACTTCGGCGCGCAGTACACCCAGCTCATCGCGCGGCGTGTGCGCGAGTGCGGCGTCTACTGCGAGATCCATCCCTGGGATATGAGCGATGCCGAGGTGCGCGCGTTCGCACCTCGTGGGGTGATTTTGTCGGGCGGTCCGGAGTCGGTCACGGACAGCGAGCCGCCGCGCGCGCCCGCGGCCGTCTTCTCGCTCGGCGTGCCGGTGCTCGGGATCTGCTACGGCATGCAGACGATGGCCCAGCAGCTCGGCGGACGCGTCGCGCCGGCGTCCGCGCGCGAGTTCGGTTACGCGGAAGTCACCTCGACAGGCGCCTGCCGGCTGCTCGATGGCCTCCTCGATCGCCGCGACGTCGCGGGACGCGGCGTGCTCGATGTCTGGATGAGCCATGGCGATCGCGTCGAGGTGTTGCCGCCCGGTTTCAGCGCGGCCGCCGAAACACCGCATGCGCCGCTCGCGGCGATGTGCGATGAGCGGCGGCGCTTCTACGGCGTGCAATTCCATCCCGAAGTGACGCACACGCGCCAGGGTGCGCGGCTTCTCGAGCGCTTCGTGCGCGAGATCTGCGGCTGCGATGCGCTCTGGAGTGTCGGCAACATCATCGACGATGCCGCCGAGCGGGTGAGGGCGCAGGTCGGGCGCGGTCGCGTGCTGCTCGGGCTCTCGGGCGGCGTGGACTCGTCGGTGGTCGCTGCGCTTTTGCACCGGGCGATCGGCGAGCAGCTCGTGTGCGTGTTCGTCGACCATGGGCTGCTGCGCCTCGGCGAGGGCGATCAAGTCATGAAGACTTTCGCCGACCATCTCGGCGTGCGCGTGATCCGCGTCGATGCCGAGCGGCGGTTCCTCGATGCACTCGCCGGCGTTGCCGACCCGGAGGCCAAGCGCAAGATCATCGGGCGGGTGTTCGTCGAGGTTTTCGAGGAGGAGGCGCGCAAGCTCGAGGGAATCGAGTTCCTTGCACAGGGCACGATCTATCCGGATGTCATCGAGTCCGCCGGCGCGCGCACCGGTAAGGCACACGTCATCAAGTCGCATCACAACGTCGGAGGGCTCCCGGCCGACATGCGTTTGAAGCTCGTTGAGCCGTTGCGGGAGCTGTTCAAGGACGAGGTGCGGCGGCTCGGGATCGAGCTCGGACTACCGCGTGAGATGGTGCACCGGCATCCGTTCCCCGGACCGGGCCTCGGCGTGCGTATCCTCGGTGAGGTGCGCAAAGAATTCGCGGACCTGCTGCGCCGCGCGGACGCGATTTACATCGAGGAGCTGCGCCGCCACGAGCTCTACGATCGGGTGAGTCAGGCGTTCGCCGTGTTCCTTCCGGTGCGCTCCGTCGGTGTCATGGGCGATGGCCGGCGGTACGACTACGTGATCGCGCTGCGCGCCGTGGAGACGATCGATTTCATGACGGCCCACTGGGCGCAGCTTCCTTACGAGTTCCTCGACCTCGTCTCGCGGCGGATCGTGAACGAGGTGGCCGGCATCTCGCGTGTGGTGTACGACATCTCGGGGAAGCCGCCGGCGACGATAGAGTGGGAATAAAGCAAGTCTCGCGGGCCTGAGACCAACCTGGGTAGTCGAAATCAATTATTCACGTCGTGAATGGATATGCTGTTGCACGGGCACTGATATCCGTGACATGCCCGTCGTCGGATAAGCCGTCGATGCGGTGGGCCGATAACGCTGTTTCTCGCGTCGGTGTCCGCTCGAATCAGCGCGGCTTTACGGCCACTTATCGTTGATCTTCACGGTCTTGGATACGTCACGGCGACCATCGCTATGTAAGAGACGCCGTCCAGGCGGAACCGCAACAGCTTCTTCGGCGGGAGACTCGTCATCCACATGGGGCC
>DATNFW010000018.1:0-44026 GCA_035606175.1 Steroidobacteraceae bacterium
GGCATCGAGCGCCGCCTGCAGCGCCGTCGGTGCGGGTTCGCCCGCCCCTTCCGCAGCGAGCCGCTCGCGCGCGAAGCTCACCACCAGGATGCTGTTCGCGGTCGCAACCCCGACCGCCATGATCGCGCCGGTGAGCGCCGGCACGCTGAGTGTCGTGCCCGATGCGAGCAGGAACCAGGCGATGCCGGCGAGTGTGGCGGGCAGCGCCGAGATGATGATGAACGGGTCCGTCCAGGACTGAAAATTGACGACCATCAAGAGGTAGATGAGCACGATCGCGCCGGCGATGCCGATCGCGAGGCCGGTATACGACTCCAGCATCGTCTCGACCTGCCCGCGCATCACGATGCGCGTGCCGCGGGGCAGTTTGCCGTTCCACGCGGCGATCCGCGCCCGGATATCCTGCGCGACCGCGCCTAAATCCCGGCCCTGCACGGCGCCATAGATGTCGATGACCGGCTGCGCATCGTAGTGCGAGACGATCGCGGGACCGAAGCCGCGGGTGACCGTGGCCAAGCCGCCGAGAATCTGCGTCCCGCCCGGCGCATCGATCGGCACGTTCTCGAGGTCCTGGAGCGAGGTCATGCGGTACTGCGGGACCTCGGCGACGAGCGGATAAGAGATGCCGTTCTGCGGGTTGAGCCAGAACGTCGGGGCAACCTGACCGCTTCCGGAGAGGGTGAGCAGCAGGTTGTTCGCAATGTCGGATTGGTTGATGCCGAGCTGCTCCGCGCGCGTGCGGTCCGTCTCAACGTGCAGCTCCGGCAGATTGAACAGCTGCTGGATACGCAGGTCTGCGAGCCCTGGAACGCGGCGCAGCGACTCGAGGAGCCCGTCGGCGATGTCCCGATTCTTGGCGCTCGAGCCCACGATCTGCACGTCGATCGGCGCCGGCGCGCCGAAGTTCAGGATCTGACTCACGATGTCCGCCGGCAGGAAGGCGAAGCTCGTGCCGGGAAACTCCTTCGGCAGACGTGCGCGCAATTGCGCGATGTACCCGGCCGTGGGGCGGTGATCCGCGGCGAGTGAGATCAGGATATCGGCGTCCGAGCTGCCGATCGTGCCCGAGTTGCTGTAGGTGAGATTGATGCTCGAGACGGGCATGCCGACGTTGTCCACGACGCTCGCGATCTCATCCGACGGGATGACCTTGCGCACCGCTGCTTCGACGTGATCGACCAGCGCCGCGCTGTCCTCGACGCGCAGGCCGGTCGGCCCGCGCACGTGGAGCTTGATCTGCCCGGCGTCCACTTCGGGGAAGAAGTTGCGCCCGAGCAGGGGATAGATGAGGAGCGACAGCACCATCGCGCCGAGGAACAGCGGAATGAACAGACGGCGATGACCGAGAATCGACTCGAGCAGCGCGCGATAGCGCAGGCGGGTGCGCTCGAATGCGGACTCGAAAACGAGTTGCGCCCGCTTCAGGGCGCCCGCGCGGGCGGCAGCCGCGCGCTCTTCGGCGGCGGTGCGCAGCCAGTATTTGGCGAGCGTGGCGACGAGCGTGCGGGAGAGCACAAAGGAGGTCAGCATCGCGAACACGACCGCCTCGGCCATGGGCACGAACAGGTAGCGCGCCACGCCGGAGAGCAGGAACATCGGCACGAACACGATGCAGATCGAAAGAGTCGAGACGAATGCCGGCAGAATGATCTGGTGCGCGCCCGTGAGGATTGCCGATTCCACATCGCGGCCTTCCTCGAGATAGCGGTTGATGTTCTCCACCGTGACCGTCGCATCGTCCACGAGAATGCCGACCGCGAGCGCGAGGCCGCCGAGCGTCATGAGATTGATCGTCTCGCCGAGCGCATCGAGCAGGATGATCGAGGACAGGATCGACAGGGGGATCGAGATGGTGACGATCAGCGTGCTGCGCCATGTCCCGAGGAACAGCAGGATCATGAGCGCGGTGAGCGCCGCGGCGACCACCGCCTCGACGATCACGCCGCGAATGGCGGCGCGCACGAACACGGACTGATCGCCCGTCGGCGTGATCGAGGCGCCCTCGGGCAGCAGCTCGCGCACGAACGGCAGTCGATCCTCGATCGATTTGACGATGCTGAGCGTCGAGGCCGTCCCTGTCTTCTGGATCGACATGAGCACCGCGCGCCGGCCGTTCACGCGCACGATGTTCGTCTGCGGCGGATGGCCATCGTGCACGAACGCCACGTCGCGAACGTACGTGACGGTGCCGTTACGGCTGCGGATCGGCAGATCGTTCAACCGCTCGACCGTGAGCGGGCTCGCATTGAGCTTCACGTTGTACTCGGTCGCGCCGATCTTCTCGGTTCCGGCGGGCACGATGAGATTCTGCGTGGCAATCGCATCGAGCACATCGACCGGGGAGAGTCCCTGAGCGCGCAGCGCAGCCGGTTTCAAATCGATCTCGATCTGGCGCACCTCCCCGCCGTAGGGGTAGGGGACCGACGCGCCGGCGACGGTCGCGATCTGGGCGCGGATGATCTGATTGCCGAAATCGAACAGCTGCGCTTCCGTCAGCCGGTCGCTCGACATCGCGAGCTGGATGATGGGCACGCTCGAGGCGTTGTACTTGAGGATGAGAGGCGGCTGGATGCCGGGCGGCATCTGCTTCAAGGACACCTGCGCGAACGACTCGACCTGCGCCATCGCGAGATTGATATCGACGCCCGGCTGGAAGAACAGCTTGATCACGGTCATGCCGGGGTAGCTCTGCGACTCGACGTGCTGTACGTCGTTCACGAGCGTCGTGACGTAGCGCTCGATCTGCCCCGTGATGCGGCCGGCCATCTCATCGGGCGGCATGCCGGTGTACTGGAAAGTCACCGCAATGATCGGGATGCGGATCTCGGGAAAGATATCCGTCGCCATGCCGGGGCGAAGCGGAGTGCCGAGAATCACCAGGGCCCCGAGGATCGGCAGCAGCAGCGCGAGGACGATGAAGGTGTAGGGGCGCCGGAGCGCCACCCGGATGATCCACATGGTCCGTGAGGGGTCCTGTAAGCGACGACTGCCGCTCAGGTCTCGATTATCGATAATTTACAGGCGCAGGCGCAAGCGCTTCACGACGCGCTCGCGCTCGCATCCGGCTCACCCGCGACCCGACCGACCCCACCTCACCGGAATGCCAGATGCCGGCTGAAGAACGGCAGGACTTGGTCCTCGAGCCGCCGCTGGATGTGATCGACGTGATTGCCTCGATAGATCGCGAAGTCGTGCGCGATGCCGTAGCCCTTGAACTTCTTGTCGAGCGTGCGGATCGTATCGGCGATCCCGACATCGCGATCGCCCGCGTCGAATGCGATCGCCGCGTACGACTTGAGGCTCGGGATGTACTGGTCGACCATGGCGAGCGGGGCGTTCGCCGCCCACTCGGCGATCACCGCGGGAACGGGCTTGCCATCCTCGATCGGCAGATCGAAGAACCGCGGCGGGCTTCCCGGATCGGGCGACCATGCGGCTGCCGAGGCGAGCATGGCCTTGGTCCCGAAATCCGCCGCCGCGATCGCGGCATCCGTTCGAGCCTCGGCGGCGCGCGCCATGATCGCGGGGCTCGGATGCAGGTTCGCTCCCAAACAGCAGGGACTCAAAGCGTAGATGCTCGAATAGACGCCGGGATATTTCATCGCCAGGCGCAGCGTCCCGTACCCTCCCATCGAATGTCCGGCGAGTCCGCGGCTCGCCGGCGCGGAGAGCGTACGGTAATGGCCGTCGATATACCGCACCAGATCGTGCGTGACGAAGGCCTCCCAGTCTCCGGTGACGATCGAGCTCGAGTACATGCTGCCCGCGTATTTGGTGAAGGCATTGGGCATGACGATGATCATCTCGCGCACACCGTGCGCGTAGGCGTCGTCCGCCGCTCGCTGAACGTTGACGAAATGCGGCCCCTTCAGTCCGAACCAGAGATCGTCGGAGTCCGTGAAGCCGTGCAACACGTAGAGCACGGGATAGCGGCGCTCGGGCGACTTCGCATAGCTCGGCGGCAGATAGATCGAGACTTGACGATCCGGGGAATCGCCCTCGAGATTGCCCACGAGTGACGGACCGTGCACGACGACGCGCTCGTAATGACCTCGCGGGCTGCGCGGGGGTGAGTACAAAGGAGAAGACAAGGCCGGCGCGGCGGCTCTCGAGCCGGCAGTTGCAGCGCCCGGGCGCCCGGCTGCCGATGCGGGCGCGATCGCGACAGTGGCTGTCAATGCGCACGTGAACAGTGAGGCGAGTACCGTGATGTTGACGTGAAGCTTCATGTCGCGTCCCTTGAATCGCCAAATGAGTCGCAAACGTTGCGCGCCGACCGTTACGTTATGCTGACACGCGCGAGCCGACTTGAACACCGTCCGAAGAGGAGGCCGACTCATGTCGCCGAAAACTAAAGTTCCCGTCGAGGATCGCATGGAGCTGCACGAGCTGATCGCCCGCTACGCATGGGCGCTCGATACGGGCGATGTGGAAGGCTATGTCGATTGCTTCTTCGAGGATGGCTGGATCGAGCACGACCCGCCGGGGCTCTGCAAGGGACGCGAGGCGATTCGCAAGCTGACGGAGCTCCTCTGGTACGAGAGCCCTGCCAACTACCTCGGCCGTCAGCATCGCATGAGTCAGACGCTCATGACGCAGGAGGAGGGCGGTATTCGCATTCGGGCGTTCTGGTCGATCTTGCAGCACGACGTGTTCACCGATCGGAATTTCGTCTACGGCCTCGGACGCTGGAATGCGCTCGCGGCGCAAGACACCGACGGTGAATGGCGGCTCAAGACTTTGCAGGTCGAGATCTGGCGGGGCCGGGATGTGCCCTGGGTCGGTGACGAGCGTGCATGGCAGAAGCGGCAGTAGTCTCGCTACGGCCGCGCCAATCGCCGAGCGGCCGCGGTTGCCGTCATTTGCCGCTGTTGCCGCTGTTGCCTGCGTTGCCGCGGTTCGCACCGTTGCCGCGGCTCCCGCCGTTGCCACGAAACTGCGACTGCAGCAAATGCGTCAGCGTATGCACGTAGCGGAGCTTGCCGTTCTCGAGGCGAAACAGATGACTGTCCGGGGCACCGCTCCCGCCGGTCGCGCCTCCGGCACCGAACGTGCAGAACACCTGCACCGCGCCGAGCACCTCGTCGACGACGAAATGCCGATTGACGATATTGACCCCGCCCGGAACGCCCACGGAACAGCTGTCCGCGGGTGAGCCCTTGCCGGTATAACCCCTGCCGCCCTCGGTACGCTCGCAGGGGTAACCCCACGGCACGAGGTCGATCTTCTGCTCCAGGAATGCATCGAGATACGCGTTGGCGGCTGCGACCAGCACCTCGCGCGATTCACGGTTCTCCGCAGGGACCGGATTCCAATTTTCCTGCGAGGAATGCTTCAGGTACGCGTCGGCATCGAACAGCCAGTAGCCAGGCGCCGTCCAGAGAATCTCGATCTCCACGATCTTCTCGTGGTCGACGCGCAGGCGCGTGCCGAGGACGTACGGCGCAGCCTTGTCGGTCACGATCGATTCGGTGAATGTCTGGCAAGTCGTGGTGTCGAGGAGACTGCGATGCTGCGCGATATTCAGCGGCTTGTTGATGAATCCTTTGTGGATGTCGGCCCGCGCGGCGTTCTCCCAATAGCCGACGCCGTTGGCGAGCGGCAAGCCCGAGAGATCCCCTTTCGCCTGGGCACCGAGGTAGAGGTCGACCGCTTGCTGCAGGCCCGGTCGAGTGCAGGAGATCTCTGCATGGCTCAGTGCCGGGGTCAGCAAGGCGCCGAGGGCGAGGCAGAGATACGCGAGAGTGATACGTTTCATCGAGCGTGACCTGTCTGCTGCCGCGGCCGGCCGAACGGGCTGAAAAAGCCAGGCCCGCGCTCCTTCAGCACGATGGCCTGCGAGATCAAATAATCGCGAATGGCCGCCGTATCCTCGGGCTTCAAGTCCTTCGCGAAAGAGCCCATGCCCTTGTCCGCGCGGACGCCCTGCAGCACCACCGCATCGAAGCCCGGCTGCGTCCAAAGGAGCGGCGTGACCGTGAGGTTCGGGAAGCTCGTGCGCGCCTGGAAACCGTCCGCGCCATGACAGACCGAGCAGTACTGCGAGTAGAGTTCCCCGCCGCGAGTGACGACTGCCGCGGAGGCCGTCAAGGGCGGCGGATCGACCTTCCGCGGCGTGTAGGGCTGCGGCGGGGGCAGCACGGCCTTGCCGCCGAGTGAGAACACGAGCATGCGCGCGTTGGTCGGCGCGAAGTAGTCGCCCTGGGCGGCGCCCCCGACGCTTGCCGCGACGTACTGCACCCCGTCGAGCTCGTAGGTGATCGGTGCGGCGAACACGCCCGTCTCTGCGCCGAAGCTCCAGAGCTTCGCGCCGGACTTCGCATCGTATGCGCTCAGCACATCGCCCTGTCCGTTGCCCATGAAGACGAGATTGCCGGCGGTCGCGAGAACACCGCTCGTCGGCAGGCCGCGCGTGAATTGCTCGGTCTCCCACACGACCTTGCGTGCGACCGGATCCCAGGCCTCGAGCCGGCCGCGCACGCCGCTGCGGTCATACGGCTGAAGCTTGCCGGGGGCGAGTCGAGCACCGAACGCGATGCCGAGATTGAAACCGGGGCGGCGCGCCGCGGCGCTGTCCGGACTCGGGCTCGCCATCGTCATATAGGCTTCCCACGCTGGGATGTAGACGAGTCCCGTGAGCGGACTGAAGGCATTCGGATGCCAGCTGTGGCCGCCCTGCACGCCCGGCGCGAGGTCCCAGGGATGCTTCGCGTAGCGGGCGGCCGGCACCACTATCGGGCGGCCGGTCTCCATGTCCACGCCCTTGGCCCAGTTGACGACGGTGAACGGATCGGCGCTGATGAGCTTGCCGGTCGCGGCCTCGAGAACGTAGAAGAAGCCGTTCTTCGAGGGCTGCAGGATGACGTGCTCTTTCTTACCGCCGATCGTGAGATCCGCGGTCATCATCGGACTCACCGCATCGTAGTCCCAGGCATCCGCCGGCGTCTCCTGGTAGTGCCAGACGTACTCGCCTGTCTCGGGCCTCACGGCGATGATCGAGGCGGTATACAGATCGTCCCCGCTGCCCGGCTCACGAACCCGCGGATTCCACGGCGTCGCATTGCCGGTACCGAAGTAGAGCAGATCGGTCACCGGATCGTAGACGGCCGCATCCCATACCGTGCCGCCGCCGCCGTATTTCCACCAGTCGCCGCTCCAGGTTTTGGCAGCCTTCGCCATCACGGGGTCGGATGCGGCTCCGTCCGGTCCTTTCGCCGGATTGCCCGGCACGGTCCAGAACCGCCAGGCTTGCTTGCCGGTTTCGGTGTCATAGGCCGCGATGAAGCCGCGCACGCCGTACTCGCCACCCGAGGCGCCGATGAACACTTTGCCCTTCGCGACGCGCGGGGCCATGGTGATGTTGTATTTGACCGTCATGTCGCCGAGCCCGAGGCTTTCGGGCACCACGTCGGTCGACCAGACCTCCTTGCCGGTCTTCGCATCGATCGCGATCAGACGGGCATCGAGCGTGCCGATGAAGAGCTTGCCGCGCCAGGCGGCGAGGCCGCGATTGACGAGGCCGAGGTTGTAGCGCAGATGCTCGCCGTGGATCTGCGGGTTGTATTCCCACAGCTTCTTGCCGGTCTTTCCATCGAACGCGTCGACTACGTCCTTCGCCGTCGAGACGTAAATCACACCATCGATGTAGAGGGGCGAGCCGTACTGGTTCTGATTGGTGTCGTAGTCCGCATACCATGCGAGACCGAGCTTTCCGACGTTGCTCGAATCGATCTGCGTGAGTTTGCTGAAGCGCTGCTCGGAGTAGGTGCCCCCGTAGGTCATCCACTCGCCGGGTTCATCGGCCGCATGCACGAGGCGATCGCCGTTGACGTTCGCAGCGGCAGCACCGCCCCCCGATGCCGCCACGGGCGCCGGTTGGTTTTTCGTGCAGCCCGCCAGCATCACGGCGGATATCAGCAAGCCCATTCCGAGCGCGCGCGTACCGATCATCACGGGCCCCCCAGCGGTGGTCGTTGTGTTGGCTCTGCGGAGCGCCGATCTTAGCTCGAAAATCCCGCGGCTGGCAGCGAGCGCCGGGCACGCCGGCTATGCATCGGAGGTCACGAGTGAGTTGACGTATTCCGCCGGAAAGGCGAGCTCGCGCAGCGTGCGCTGCAGCCGCAAGGCGTAACTCTGATTGCGCTCGTCGGCTCGCGGGGCCTCGAGCAGGTTGTAGCACAGGGCGGGAATGGGTGCGCCCCCGTCGAGGGGCCGCGCGAGAACCGCCTCGGGACGGTACTGCTCGAGTCCGGAGGCGCAGTAGAGGCGCTGCAGTTCTGTGCGGGTGAGCGCGATCAGCATTCCGTACGCGCGCGCACCCGGCTCCGGAATCAACGTGGCTCGATGCCCGATGCGCAATCCGAAGTCATCGACGTAAGCGCGGCGCGGGTTGCCCGCGAGAACACCGCTTTCGGCGAGGATCGCGGAATCCATGAACAGGCCATAGAAAAATCCATCGATGCGTCGCTCACTCATTGAGGCGCTCGCTACGTACTCGGCTTGGGCGCTTGCGAGGAAGGCCACGGATGCTCGGACTTGCGATCGAAGATCTTGGTTGCGTCGGCGCGCCCGAGGCTCCAGGCCCCCGCGGCGATTTCCGCCTGCAGCTGACCCGGCGCCCAGCCTGCGTGCCCCGCGAAAATGCGCAGTCCCTCCATCGGCTTGTCGCGGCCGAGCAGCCGCAGCAGCAGCGTGCGATCGGCGCTCAAATAGACTCCGTCGCATGTCCGCACCGAGTGCTCCGGCGCCTTCGCCGCTCGCACCAGGAACCACACGGTCTCGATTTCCACCGGTCCGCCGAAGTACACCTTGTCCTCAAGGTTCGCGAGTTGTTTGAGGTCGGGAAAGAGGTGTGCGACGGTCACACGCGTCGGCCGGTTGACGATGAGACCGACGGGTGCAGGCCCGAGATTGTTCATCACGAGGACGATCGAGTCCCCGAAGTTGGGATCGGTGAGGTCGCCGCGGGCGCTTATGAGGATGGCCGTGAGCGGCTTCGTGCTCGGCGCCGCTACCGCCGGCGGCGCACCGGAGAGGAGCAGCAGGGGCGCGAGCAACAGAGCGCAAAGGCCAAACACCCGGATCGGCCGCTCGCCGCGCATCGTGAAGCGCTCACTTCGCATCGTGAAAGATGATTCCCGCCGTGTATCTCTCGCCCGACCGCAGGCGGCTCACGCCGTGGCGCATGCGAGTGCGGTAAATCCCGCGCGCGCCGCGTACCGGGCGGTGATGCACCGGAAAGATCACGGCATCGCCGCGCTCGAGCGGCACGACTTCCACGCGCGATTGCCGCCGCGGGCGTTGCTCAGTCAACACGAACTCCCCGCCCTCGAAGTCTCTGCCGGCTGCCGAGAGGAGAATCGTCGCCTGCATCGGAAAGACGAGCTCGCCGTAGAGGTCCTGGTGCAGGCAATTGTAGTCCCCGGTGCGATAACGCAGGATGAGCGGGGTCGGCCGCGCCTGTCCCGCGCGGCGGCAACGCTCGAGGTACGACGCGTGATCGGGCGGATAGCGGGAGTCGATGCCGAGCGCCGCGTTCCAGCGATTGGCGATGGGGGCGAGTCGTGCGTAGAGCGCAGTGCGCAGCGCCGCGATCGTCTCGGGCAGCGGATAGGCGAAGTACCGGTATTCGCCCTCGCCGAAACCGTGCCGGGCCATGACGATCGTGCTGCGGAACAGGCGATCCTGCGTGTAGCACCGGACGAGCGCGGCGCATTCATCCGGCCGCAGCAGAGCGCGAGCGACAGCGTATCCCCGCGTGTCGAGCGCCTCCTCGAGGCCCGTCCAGTCGATTGCGGACGCGCTGGCAGCCGGATCGAGCGGCGGCTCGACTGCGGCGAGGGCCGCCCTCGTCCTACGCGATATCTTCACCGTAGTCGCGATCGGGATGGTCCGTCTCGCCGAGCCGCCAGTAGCCGCGCGTGACCAGGCGCTCGCGCGGGAAAGCGCGCTCGGTGATGAGATGCCTGCGGATGCGCCGCATCGCATCCGCCTCGCAGGCGACATAAATGCGCCCGGCGCCGGGGGGCAGTTCCATGCGGCGTACCGCAGCCTCGAGCTCGCGGCCGGCTCGGCGCGGATCGGCGCCGCGGCGCAACCAGCGGATCTCGGTGTTCGCGCTGCGCGTCTCGAGCGCATGCTCCTCGGCGGCATCGACCACCTCGAGGAGCGCGAGTGCTTTGACCGAGGGTGGCAGCACATCGAGGATGGTTGAGATCGCGGGAATCGCCGTGTCGTCCCCGGCGAGCACGTACCAGTCCGCCTCAAGGTCGACGGCGTAGCTGCGTCCCGGACCCGCGATGGTCAAACTCTGACCCACCGCCGCCTGCTCGGCCCAGCGCGACGCGGGACCTTCACCGTGGATCACGAATTCCACATCGAGCTCCCGCGCGGCGGCATCGAACCGGCGCGGGGTGTAGGTTCGCATCTGAGCTTCAAACATCAGCTTGATGTGCGCCGCGGGGCCGTTCCACCCGAAGCCGGAGAGTTCCTCGCCGGTGAACGTCACGCGCACCATGCGCGGAGTCAGCTGGCGCACGCGCGCGACGCGTGCTGTGTAGCGAGGCTTGCGAGGGCGAGCAGCGTCGGTCGCGGGCGGTCCTGCCATGTGTGCCTCGCGGTCGCGACCCCGAGACTCAGCGTACCGCCGCTTGCGCCGCGCGCGAGTCGGAAACTCCGTCGCGAGGCGGACGCGCCGCCGCGGCCGGTGCCGCTTCGCCCGGCTCCCCCGTCCAGATTCGCGAGGTATTGAGCTTGGAGGTGAGGACGAGCTTGCCGTCCAGATTCATCCGATCCATGCCGTACACATCGTAGAGCGCCTCGAAGCCGCTCGCGCCGTGTGCGCTCGCTACGAGCGCCGAGAGGCCGCGTGCTTGCGTCACCGCCGCGGCCGTGTGCATCAAGGCCACATCGCGCGTACCCGAGATCACGATGATCTGATTGCCGGTCGGCCCGGTGAACGTCGCGAAGTACCCATAGTCGTGGTACTTCTCCTCCCCGTGCGGCATTGCGGCCTGGCTGAGATAGCGACGTCCCGTCGTCCGGTCGATGAGCTCGGCGTCCGAGCGGCCGAGCTCGAACCGGGATCCGGCGAACACCAGGTCGCGCAGCATGCCCATGGCGGAGAGGTAGCCGATGTAAACCACGTGTGCCGATGTGAGCACGGCAGGATTCAGCTCCGAGGCGAGCGCGATACGCACGCGCCGGTGCGCCGGCGCGAGCAACGGCATCACGTCGCGCAGCGCGAAGCCCGCTGCGGTCGGGAGATAGGACAGCTGCAGGTCGAGGTCCTCGCCCGCCTCATCCGGGTGGAGCTTGAGGTATTGCTCGAGATCGCTCGGGGAGTTGATCGAGAACTGGCGCACCAGCCGAGTGAGCTGGTGCGAGGCGTCCGTCTGCCCGTAGAGGTAATGGTCCCCGAGGACGAGGAAGATCGTCCGGTCATCTGAGAGCATGCGCGACCACACCGGACTCGACCGCACCTGCGCGAGCTCATCCGGTGCCGTATGCCACTTCGCGAACCAGAGCCACGCGAAGCCCGCGGCGTTCACGAGGAGCGAGGCCGCGAGCGCTGCCGCAATCCACAGGCTGCGGCTGGAGCGCCTCGGCTTCTCGACCGATTCCGCCGCGGAGATGTCGGTCGCCGTCTCGACGGGCTCGATGACGAAACGATACGCTCCCTTCGGGATGACGAGCCGTTCGGCCTCACCGCGCCCGGGACCGGCGTAGAATTCTTCGAGTTTCCGCCGCAGCTTGTGAATGTATACTCGCACCATCGCATCCTGCGTCACGTCGAACCCTGCGTCCTTGCCGAACACGTCGATGGCCACCTCGATTTCCTTCGGCGCGCGGTCCGTGAGCGAGCAGTCGAGGAGGAAATCGAACAGGCGTCTGATGAGGCGGGAACGGCCCAGCACGCCGCTCGAGCGGATACGCTCGGCCTGAGCATGCAGCTGGTTGATGTCGAGCATGATGAGGGCGGTGTAGGTCGGCTACGGTATCCTAGCACGACGCGTTAACGTTAAATAACGCCGCTCAGAACCGTAATTTACGCGACAGGCGGGGGCATTCTCGGAGAGTATCCCGGGTCTAATCTCGAGAGTGCGCGCACGCGAAACGGGGGCTGCGGCGCCCGGAGGGGGCGGCCTGCGGCGGCGCCGGCAAGCGGGCGGCGGCTCGAAGCGTTGACATGACAATAACCGGCGGCGGTAAGGCCTTGTGATGAAGAGCTCCGTGTAGAGCTCGGCGGAGTGAAGCGATGACGATTCCCGCGTTCTGCGATTGGCTGTCGAATACCTCGCTCAGCATGGCGATTCAGAATCACAATTGGGTGATCCCGAGCGTGCAGTCGGTCCACATTCTGGCGATCGCCACCGTCATGGCGTCGGTCGTCATGCTCGATGTCCGTCTCCTCGGCTTGAACGGGCGGGGGCAGACCGTGCCGGAGGTGGCACGCCGCTTCCTGCCGTGGGTGTGGTGCGCCGTCTGCGTGCTCGCGGTGTCGGGCACGATCCTCATCATCGGCGAGCCGGCCCGCGAGCTCGAGAGTCAAGTCTTCTGGACGAAGATGACGCTGCTCGCTTGCGTCCTGATCCTCACGGGCGCGTTCCAGCTCGGCGCGTTTCGCCGCGAGTCGTTCTGGGAGCGGCGGCGCGTGCTCGCCTCCGTCACTGCCGTCGCCTCGCTCGGTCTTTGGGTGGCCATCCTCGCCGCGGGCCGGTGGATTGCCTACATGGGTCACGGCTGAGGACGGCGCGCCATGCACTTCTACAACCAGATCTTCACCGCTATCGAGGCGACTCCGCTCGCGACGGCCGTTCGGGAGTCGACGTGGATGTTCCCGACCTTCGAGACGCTGCACGTACTGTCGATCGCGCTCGTCGTCGGCACGATCATGATCGTCGATTTCCGGCTGATCAATGTCGCATCCCGCCGTCGCCCCGTGAGCGAGGTGATGCGAGAGGTGCTGCCGTGGACGTGGGGTGCGTTCGCCGGCGCCGTCGTTTTCGGAGGTCTGCTGTTTTGCTCGGCGGCGACCAAGTACTCCCATAATCCTCAGTTCCTGTTCAAGATGGCGCTGCTGCTGCTCGCGGCGGCCAACATGGCCGTCTTTCACCTCGGCAGCGGGCGCAAGATCCAGCTGTGGGATCGCGCTGCGATGACACCGACGGGAGCACGCATCGCTGGAGGACTCTCGATCCTCATCTGGGTATCGGTGGTCGCGCTCGGCCGCTGGATCGGCTTCGCCACCAACTAAGGGGAGAGCGCTCGTGAAGATCGCACTCATTGGTGCAACCGGCAACGTCGGCTCGAAGCTCCTTTCCGAGGCGCTCTCCCGCGGTCACCGCGTAACAGGAATTGCACGGCACATCGAGAAGCTCGAGGGCCGCAACGGCGTCACGGCGCGGCAGGTGGACCTCGCCGATGAAGGCAAGCTCGCTGATGCGTTGCGGGGACACGATGCCATCGTCGTGAGCGTGCGCTACCAGCACAACGACGTGCGCCATGCGATTGCCGCAGCGAAGGCGGCAGGCGTCAAACGCATTCTCTTCGTGGGCGGCGCCGCGAGCCTCGAGGCATCTCCCGGCGTGCGACTCCTCGATACGCCCGGCTTTCCCGATGTCATCAAGGTAGAGGCGGCTCCGGCGGCGCTCGCGCTCGATCGCATCCGTGCGGAGACGTCCCTCGACTGGACGTTCCTCTCCCCCTCGATCATGCTCGTCCCCGGCGAGCGGACCGGGAAATTCCGCATCGGCGGAGACCAGGTGCTCAAGGACGAGAAAGGCGAGAGCCGAATCAGCCAGGAGGATCTCGCGGTCGCAGCCCTCGATGAGCTCGAGAAGCCGCGGCACATCCGCAAGCGCTTCACCGTCGGGTATTGATCAGACGTTCTTGAACGCCATCCGCGCCTGAGCCTTGAGCGCGCGGCGGCGATCTTCGAAGGCCAACCGCTCCGCAGGCGATGGCTCATCCGGCAGAGCCGCGAGCGCTTCGTCGAAGATCTCGCGCAGCTCCTCTTTGAATTCCGGATGCGTGAAGATGTAGAAGTCGTTGCGCAGGATTCCTCGCAGCACCCTCTCACCGGCCTCGAGCGGTGGCATCCCGGCACGGCGATGGAGCTCGGCCAAGCGGGTCATGAACTCGCTGTCCGCAGCTCCCGAGCTCGCGGCGAGGTGCGCGGGCCTCAGCGTGTCGCTCTCGTAAATGTGGCTGTCCACCAGTCCGGGACAGACGACCGAGACGTTGATGCCATGCGGCGCGACGCTGTAGCGCAGCGCCTCGGAAAGCCCGCGCACGGCGAATTTCGAGCAGGTGTAGATCCCCGCGTTCGGACCTGCGATGAAGGCGGCCATGGAAGCCGTATTCACGATGTGTCCGCCCTCACCATGCTTGCGCAGGCGCGGAATGAACGTGTGCACGCCATTGACGACCCCGCCGAGATTGACACCGAGGACCCAGTCCCAGTCCTCGTAGGTCGCCGCCGCGATGTCGTTGAACAGGTTGATGCCGGCGTTGTTGCAGACGACGTGCACCTTGCCGAAGACCCGCTCCGCCTCGTCGGCCGCCTGCGCCATCGCTTGCCGGTCGGACACGTCGACTCGCAGGGCATGGACGCTGCGACGCTTGTTCGCACGGCTGAAATGCTCGAGCGCCTCGTCGAGATGGTCCTGCCGAAGATCGGCGATGACGACCTTCATGCCTGCGGTGACGAAGGCCTGAGCCATACCGAATCCGAGCCCGCTCCCTCCGCCCGAGATGAAAGCCACCCGGCCCGCCACGTCTCTCATGAGTGCCACTCCACGCCGCGTGCCGGTCCAGGGCGGACCGGGACGGGCGACGAACGACCGCTTCTTAGCACCTTTCGGTGGGAGGGGCTATGCTGGTGTGGCAATAGTGAGGAAATCCTGTGCCGAGGGCCGCATGCCCCTGACGAAGATGGAGCATTACCTCGTCCTCACGGACGACATCGACGCCACGCGCGATTTCTACTGCAACGCGCTCGGGATGCGCGTCGGCTCGCGGCCGCCGCTCGAATTCCCCGGATACTGGCTCTATGTCGGCGAGACGCCTTGCATTCACATCGCGGAATGGAAGACGTACACGGCGCATTCCGAGCGGCAGGGTGTTCCGGTCTCGACCCGCGCCCCCGGTACGGGTCCTTTCGACCACATCGCATTCAACGCCGAGGACTATGACGGGGTGCTCGAGCGGCTGCGGCGGCACGGACTCGAACCGCGCAAGAACGCGGTCACGGGCGCGCCGCTCCGGCAGCTGTTCCTCACCGACCCGAACGGCGTGAAGATCGAGATCAACATCCGTACGCCAGCGGTGAGCTGATGGTGCGATCGCCCGAAGAGAGCCTGCGCGAGCTGCTGACGCGCGTGCACGAGCGGTTGAGCCAGGCGGCGACGATCGATCCGGAGTCGCGCCGGCTGCTCGCGACGCTCACGCAGGACATCGAGCGTGCGCTCGGCACGCGGCCTGCCGCGCCGGGCGGCGGCGCGCAAGACCGCCGTATCGGGAGCGAATCGGTATCGGGTCTCGAGGCGCTCGCCGCGCGATTCGATGCGGATCACCCGGCGCTCGCCCAGACGCTGCGCCAGCTGGTCGACTTCCTCGGCAAGGCGGGGATCTAGCCCAGAAAAAAGCCCCGGCGCTCGTTCAAGCACCGGGGCTCGTTCGAAACGTAGGCTCAGTCGTCCATCAGGAAGCTGCGGAGCTGCTCGCTGCGGCTCGGATGGCGGAGCTTGCGCAGCGCCTTCGCCTCGATCTGGCGGATGCGCTCGCGGGTGACATCGAACTGCTTGCCGACCTCCTCGAGCGTGTGGTCGGTGTTCATGTCGATTCCGAAGCGCATGCGCAGCACCTTCGCCTCGCGAGGCGTGAGCTGCGCGAGCACCGCGTGCGTCGTCTCACGCAGCGACTCCATGGTCGCCTGATCGATCGGCGAGGCGACCGAGGTGTCCTCGATGAAGTCCCCGAGATGCGAGTCCTCGTCATCGCCGATCGGAGTCTCCATCGAGATGGGCTCCTTGGCGATCTTCAGGACCTTGCGAACTTTGTCCTCCGGCATCTCCATGCGCACCGCGAGCTCCTCGGGGGTAGGCTCGCGGCCCATCTCCTGCAGCATCTGCCGCGAGATGCGATTCAGCTTGTTGATCGTCTCGATCATGTGCACCGGGATGCGGATGGTGCGCGCCTGATCGGCGATCGAGCGCGTGATCGCCTGCCGGATCCACCACGTCGCGTACGTGGAGAATTTGTACCCGCGGCGATACTCGAACTTGTCCACGGCCTTCATCAGGCCGATGTTGCCCTCCTGGATGAGGTCCAGGAACTGCAGACCGCGGTTCGTGTACTTCTTCGCGATCGAGATGACGAGACGCAGGTTCGCTTCGACCATCTCCTTCTTCGCCCGGCGCGCCTTCGCCTCGCCGATCGAGACTTCGCGGTTGATCTCCTTGATGTCGGCGATGCAGAGGTGATACTGCTGCTCGAGCACCTCGAGCTTCTTCTGGCGCCGCTCGATCTCCTCTTTCATGCGCGCGAGCGGGGCCGAATACTTCTTCGCAGCCTTGATGTGCTTCGCGAGCCAGCGCGGGCTCGTCTCGTTCTTCGGGAACGTCCCGATGAAATCCTTGCGCGGCATGCCCGCATCGCGCACCGCGAAGATCATGATCTCCTTCTCGAGCTGGCGGCACTCCCCGATGTGCGCGCGCAGGTTGAGAATCAGCGCATCGAACATGCGTGGGGAAAGCTTCAGCTCCATGAACTCCGAGGCGAGCTTGCGGCGCAGCTTCAGAGTCTTCGGATCGCTCGCGCCCACCTTCAGGATTGCCGTGAGGACGTGCCCGTGGCCCTTCTGCAATGCTGCGAAGCGCCGTGCGGCCTCCTCCGGATCGGGACCGGTGTCGACCGCTTCCTCGCTGTCGTCGCCGTCCTCGGACTCCTCCTCGTCCTCGCCCTCTTCCTCGGCGGCGACGATCTCCATCTTCGTGGGATTCTGCGGCTGAGCGATAACGTCAGGCGCGTTCGGATCGATGAAGCCGACGATCACATCGACGAGGCGCGCTTGACCGCTCTTCACGGGCTCGTATGCGCGCAGCAGGAAGTCGTAGGTCGGGGGATACATGGAAAGCGCCGTACGCACCGCATCGAGCCCTTCCTCGATGCGCTTGGCAATGCGGATCTCGCCCTCGCGCGTCAGCAGCTCGACGGTGCCCATCTCGCGCATGTACATGCGGACGGGGTCGGTCGTGCGGCCGAGCTCCGAGTCGAGCGCGGCAAGGGCCGCTGCGGCCTCCTCGATCGCTTCCTCATCCGCTGGGGCGGCCGGCTCGCTCGCCAGCAGCGACTCGGTATCCGGCGCCTTCTCGTAGACGGGGATTCCGATATCGTTGATCCGGTTGACGATGTCCTCGATCTGCTCGGGGTCGACGATCTCCGAGGGCAGGTGATCGTTCACCTGCGCGTACGTCAGATAGCCCTGCTCCTTGCCGCGAGCGATCAGCAGCTTGATCTGGGACTGATGGTCCTCGGACATCACGGGTACGCGGCGCTCGATTCCCAAGGCTCTCCTCTCTACGGCACTCTTCTCCGCAGCATGAACCGACCCTTCGTGGGCACCACCGGCAGCGTCGGTCCCGAGGCCCGGGGCGTGGCGGCGAGTGGCCTTCGCCGCGGCAGACTTGGTCGCGGCATCGCCCGCACCCGCCGATCCCGCCGAGGAGGCCGGCGTCGCGGCGCTTGCCGCCGTGGCGGCCGGCACGAGGTTATCGGCAGTCCGCGCAGAAGCTTCAGCGGATCTCTTCGCACCTGCACTCTTGCGGTCGCGAATCGTCGGCGCCGCCGCCTTCTTCAGTGCGGCGGGCTTCGGCGGCTTCCCGTGCGGCGTACGTTTCTTGCTAAGGGCTGCGGTAGTAGACTTCGGCTTACGTGTCATGGCGTGGGCGGCGCGAGGGCGTGCGTGTCGAGGTTGAACAGGCTGTCCCGTATGTGAGTTCCAGGACGAGGCAACTCAAGGGTCGATCGGGCAAAGCGCGCCATTTTATGTGACTTCCCCGCTCCTGCCAAACGCCGGTGCACGCCCGGCCGTGGCTCGGTCCTCAACCCGCCGCGGCAACGCTCGGCAGATGGGCCAGTTCTCTCGTAAGTCTTTGAATTTCCGATTTTTCTTCTGCGGATAGCCCCTGCGCACGATCCTTTTCGAGTAGTCGATCGAGCCGGCCTCTGCACGCCTGCTCGATGAGCCGCTCCAGGGCCCGCTCGAGCTCCCGTTCGGCGGCGGCCCGGTCCGGGACCAGCGCCTCGGCGGCCGCGAGCCGCGCAAGGGGGGCCCCATCCGGGCGGTCGCGCCAGCGCTCGAGAACCTGTGCCGTCGTGCCGGCGGGGTCCGCGCGCAAGTCGGCGAGCAGCTCGCGCAGCAGATCGGCGCCCGGCTCCTCGACCTGCGCGACGGCGGCGACCGTACCTTCCCGCAGACCCGGTGCCGCCGATGGGAAGTGCAGCAGCAGCCGCACGGCCTGGCGCACGAGACTGCCCCGTCCGACCGTCACGGGCGCGGCGCCTGCACCGATGCGACGGCGGCCGATCGGGATCCCGAGCAGCTCCGCCACACCCTCGGGCGTCCGCTGGAATCCGAACGCCTGTGCGAGACGCTCGACGAGCAGGCGCCGGTAGATGCCCTCGGGCACCTGTTCGATGAGCGGGCGCACGGCCTGCGCCGCACGTGCGCGGCCGTCCGCTCCGCGCGCCGGGAAGCGCTCCGCCATCTCACGCACCAAATACTCCGAGAGCGGCAGCGCATCCGCCGTGAGGCGGCGCTCGAAGGCGTCGCGGCCTTCCTTGGCGACGAGCGTATCGGGGTCCTCTCCCTCCGGAAGAAAGAGGAAGCGGATCTCGCGGCCCTCGAGCGCCTCGGGCAGTGCATTCTGCAAGGCGCGCCAGGCCGCGGCGCGCCCGGCGCGATCGCCGTCGAATGCGAATATGACCTCAGGAACCAGCCGGAAAATGCGTTTCAAATGCTCGGGCGTCGTCGCAGTGCCGAGCGTCGCTACGGCGCAGGAAATGTTGAACTGATGCAGCCGCACGACGTCGATGTATCCCTCGACGACGAGCAGCCTCGAAAGCGATGCTCGGCTCTGGCGAGTCTCGTAGAGCCCGTAGAGCTCGCGGCCTTTGTGAAAGAGCGTCGTCTCCGGAGAGTTGAGGTACTTCGGCTCGCCCTCGCCGATCACGCGGCCGCCGAACGCGATGATCCGGCCGCGGCCGTCGCGGATCGGAAACATGATGCGATCGCGGAAGCGGTCATAGAAGCGCGCGCTCGATGCCCGAGGTTCGGGCTCCGCAGCCGGTCCGCGCTCGCGCTCGATGATGAGTCCGAGCTCGGAGAGCTGACGCCGACTCTCCTCCGTCGCCCCGAAACGACGCAGGACCTCGTTCCATGAGCTCAGCGCGTAACCGATCCCGAATCGTTCGACGATGTCGCGGTCGAGGCCGCGGCGCGCGATGTATTGACGCGCGCGATCGTTCGTCCGGAGCGACTCCGCATAGAAACGCGCGATGCTCGCCATCAGATCGTGCAGGCCCGCCGCCTCGCGGCGCGGGGCGGGCGCACCGCTCTCCCGGGGCACTTCGAGCCCGAGGCTCGCAGCGAGCTCCTCGACCGCCTCGGGGAAGGGCAGCCGGTCGTGCTCCATGAGAAAGGAGAGCGCGGTGCCGTGGGCCCCGCAGCCGAAGCAGTGATAGAACTGCTTATCCGGGCTCACCCAGAAGGACGGCGTCTTCTCGTTGTGGAAAGGGCAGCAGGCCTTGTATTCGCGCCCGGCCTTCTTCAGAGCGATCCGCGACCCGACGACCTCGATGATGTTCGCTCGCGCGATCAACTCATCGATGAAGCTGCGGGGGATCAAGCCCATTCCGCAAGCCTAGCGCTTGCGGGCGCTGCGGGCGAGACTCAAGGTTTGGCTGCGGCACTCAACCGCTCCTTGATGCGGGCGCTGAGGGCAGCCATGTCGGTGCGTCCCTGCGCCTTCGCTTTCACCGCGCCCATGACCTTGCCCATGTCCTTGAGGGATGCGGCCCCCGTCGCGCGGATCGCCTCGTCGATGAGCGCGGCGACCTCGGAGTCGGAGAGCTGCGCGGGAAGGTAGCTCTGGACGATCGCGAGCTCCGCGGATTCCTTCGCGACGAGATCGGCACGGCCGCCGCTCTCGAACTGAGCGATCGACTCGCGGCGCTGCTTGAGCATGCGCTCGAGGACTGAGAGCACCTGCGTGTCATCGAGCGTGATGCGCTCGTCCACCTCGCGCTGTTTGATAGCGGCCAAAATCAACCGGATGGTCGAGAGGCGCTCGCGCTCCCCTGCGCGCATCGCCGACTTCATGTCCTCCGTGATACGGTCTTTGAGGCTCATGGGATGCTCTCCTCGCGCGCCGGGATGCCGTTCGGCTCACGGCGCTGCAGCAGGAAACGCCGCTGACGGGCGCGGCGTGAGGCCTCAGCGCTGCGGTCTCACGGTGCTCTCGCGCGAGAGCCGCTTCATGTGCCGCTTGATTGCGGCTGCCTTCTTGCGTTTCCGTTCCTGAGTGGGCTTCTCGTAGAATTCGCGCCGGCGCAGCTCGGTGAGAATGCCTGCCTTCTCGCAGGCGCGCTTGAAACGCCGCAAGGCGGCATCAAAGTACTCGTTCTCGCGAACTCGGACGCTCGGCATTGAAACCTCAAGCCATTGATTTGGCTTAATTTTAAGACAGGCCCAACAACGGGGCCGGCAATTGTAAATAGCCCCGATGGAAAAGGCAAAGCATCTCACGATCCTCGCGATCGAGTCCTCCTGCGACGAGAGCGCCGCGGCGGTGCTCGATGAGGAAAGGGGCCTGCTCGCGCACAGTGTCTTCAGCCAGGTCGAATTGCACCGCGTATTCGGCGGCGTCGTGCCGGAGCTCGCCTCCCGCGACCACGTCCGCCGATTGCTGCCGCTCGTGCGCACTGTGCTCGGCGAGGCGGGGCTGCTCGAGCCGTGCGCGGGCGCGGGTGCTGGTGGCAATGCGACCGAGTTTGCCTGCGTGCGCGCAGGCGCACTCCAGGGCATTGCCTACACGGCGGGCCCCGGCTTGGTGGGCGCGCTGCTGACGGGCGCTGCGCTCGGCCGCAGCCTCGCCTACGCCTGGGGCGTTCCGGCGATCGGCGTGCATCATCTCGAAGGTCATCTACTCGCGGTGCTGCTCGAGGAGGATCGCCCACCCTTTCCGCATGTGGCGCTGCTCGTGTCGGGCGGCCACACCATGCTGATCGAGGTGCAGGGCGTCGGATGCTATCGAGTGCTCGGGGAAACGCGCGACGATGCGGCCGGGGAGGCATTCGACAAGACTGCGAAGCTTCTCGATCTGCCTTATCCGGGCGGGCCGGAGCTCGCGCGGCTCGCCGAGTCGGGGCGGCCCGGTGCGTTCGCGTTTCCACGGCCGATGCTCGATCGCCCGGGCCTCGAGCTCAGCTTCTCCGGTCTCAAAACGGCGGTCCTGAATGCCGTGCGCGCCCGCACGCTGAGCGAACCCGTCAAGGCCGATATTGCCTGGGCGGTCCAGGAGGCGATCGTGGATACGTTGATCGCCAAAGCGGTGCGCGCGCTCGAGGAGACCGGGCTCGATGCCCTCGTCGTGTGCGGGGGTGTCGGCGCGAATCTCAGATTACGCGAGCGGCTCGCTGCGGCGCTGCGCGCGCGCGGCGCGCGCGCCTACCATCCGCGCCTCGAGCTCTGCACCGACAATGCGGCGATGATCGCGGCCGCGGGGCTCGCGCGCCTCAAGGCCGGCGAGCACGATGACCTCGGCATTGCCGCCCGGGCACAATGGCCCCTCGAATCACTGCGGCCCGTTGCGGGCTGAGCGCCGTGCCATGAGCGCGACCCGATCCGACTGCATCTTCCTCCGTGGCCTCGCCGTCGAGTGCATCATCGGTTTCATCGAGTGGGAGCGGCGCGTCAAGCAGACCGTCGTCATCGACCTCGAGCTGCCGGTCGATTGCGCGCGGGCGGCACTGAGCGACGAAGTGTCCGACACGCTCGATTACAAGAGGCTCGCCAAGCGCGTCATCGCGTTCGTCGAAGGATCGGATTTCAAGCTCGTCGAGACGCTCGCGCATCGAACGGCGCTCCTCATTCTCGAGGAGTTCGGTGTGGAGTGGGTGCGGCTCACGCTCAACAAGCCGGGGGCAATCCGCAAATCTCGCGACGTTGGCGTCTCGATCGAGCGCAGGCGCGCGGAACTGTCGCAAGCCGCCGGCCCTGCAGACACCAGTCCGGCCGTACCGGCCGGTCGATGAAGGCACTGCGCGCGCCTCATGCCACACGTCTATGTCGCCGCCGGAAGCAACATCGAACCTGAGCGCAATCTCTCGCTCGCCGCCGCCGAGCTCGAGCACGTGTTCGGGCCGCTCGAGTGCTCGCCGTGGTATCGCAACCGCGCGGTCGGGTTCGAGGGCGCGGATTTCGTCAACTTCGTCGTGGGATTCGAGACCGCCGAACCGCTGCCGCGCGTGATCGAACGCCTGCGCGAGATCGAGAAGCATTGCGGCCGGCCACGCGATGCGCCGAAATGGGCGCCGCGCGCGATGGACCTCGACATTCTTCTCTATGGCGACCTCCGCTGCGAGGAGCCGGGGCTGGTTCTGCCGCGCCCCGACCTGCTCAAGCGTCCCTACATGCTGGGTCCGCTCGCGGATATCGCCCCCCATCTCGTGCATCCGACCGCCGGTGCGACGATCGGGGAGCTCTGGGAGCGTTTCGATCGCTCGGCTCACCCGCTCGTGCGTGTGAAGCCGGGGTTCACGCCCCGATCGCTGCGATGATCCGATCCGGGCGCATCGCCGCACTTCCAGCACTCGGTCCGGAGGAGGCCGACCACTCCCGGGCCATCGAGGCACTCATCCGGCGGCGCATCGCAGAGTCTGGCGGCTGGATCGATTTCGAGACCTTCATGGACCTCGCGCTCTACGCCCCGGGGCTCGGCTACTACAGCGCCGGCGCGACGAAATTCGGGCGCGCCGGAGATTTCGTCACCGCCCCCGAGATGTCGGACCTCTTCAGCCGCTGCGTTGCGCGCCAGTGTGCGCAGTGCTTGGAAGCGCTCGGCGGGGGTCAGATCCTGGAGCTCGGCGCCGGCACGGGACGAATGGCGGCCGTGCTCTTGAGCGACCTCGCGCAGCGCGGTGCGCTGCCTGCGCGCTATGCGATTCTCGAAGTGAGCGCCGATCTGCGCGAGCGGCAGCAGGAGCGGATCGCTCATCTGCCCGAGAACCTGCGCGGGCGCGTGACCTGGCTCGAGCACTGGCCGCAGGAGCGGCTCGAGGGCATCGTGCTCGCGAACGAGGTGCTCGATGCGCTCGCGTGCCAGAGGTTCGTCGTGCATCGGCCCGAGCCGAGCGCGCTCGGGGTGGGCCTCGATCCGGATGGCGCTCTCATCGAATGCGAACGGCCGGCCGCTGCGCGAGCTCGAGCCGCCATAGCGTCGCTGCTCTCGGACTTGCCGAACGCGCTGCCGGATGGCTACGTCTCCGAGCTCTGCCTGCGAATCGAGCCGTGGATTGCCGCGCTCTCCGAAGTGCTCGCGCGTGGCATCGTGCTGCTCTTCGACTACGGACTGCCGCGGGCGCACTACTATCATCCCGAGCGGCTGAACGGCACGCTGCGCTGCCACTTCAGGCAGCGCGCGCACGATGATCCGCTCACCCGCATCGGCTTGCAGGACATCACCGCGTGGGTGGATTTCACGCGGGTTGCCGAAGCGGCGGCCGCGGTCGGTCTCGATGTACGCGGCTTCGCGACTCAGGCGGCCTTCCTGCTCGGCACGGGCATCGAGGCGCTAGTGGCCGAGTCTGCTGCCCCTGCCGAGCGCTCGCGGCTCGCGGGAGAGGCGCGCCGGCTTCTGCTGCCGGGAGAGATGGGAGAGGCTTTCAAGGCGATGGCGCTGACGCGCCGCTTCGAGGCGCCACTCGCCGGTTTCGCGCATCAGGACTTGCGCGGATCGCTCTGAGCGGCGTGCGCCTGCTTTGAGCTCGCGAGGGCGGCGAGCCGCTTCACGCGAATTTTCGCGCCGATTGCAGGGCCATCGAGGCCGTGGCGCTCCTCTTCCGGCAACGTGACGCTCGATGCCACCTCGCGCGCCCGGCGCAGATAATCGGACTGCGGGTAGGGCCGCGATTGAAGTCCCTCGCGCCCGCGCGCATCGGCCTCGCACGCGAGCAGCAGCTCGGAGAATCGGTCGGGCCGGCGCAGCGCGTCGGTCGTCTCCAGGAGCTCGAGCACCGTTGCGGGCCTGAGCTCCAAGGCGCGGTGTATCACGGTGTGGTGACGTGCAGCGAGCACGGCGAGCTCGTGATGTGCCTTCGGGACTTTGAGACGCCGAGCGACGGCATCGACGAGCGGCACGCCTGCCTCCTCGTGGCCGTGATGGGCGGGCCAGCGCTCGCGCGGCGTCAGTGCCTTGCCGAGATCGTGCATGAGCGTCGCGTAGCGCACGGGCGTCGAGGCGCCGCAACGCGCCGCGTATTCGAGGGCGAGCATCACGTGCACGCCGGTGTCGATCTCCGGGTGCCACTTCTCGGGCTGGGGGACGCCGAAGAGGGCATCGACCTCCGGATACAGCGCTTTGAGAGCACCGCAGGCGCGTAGCACCTCGAAGAACACTGCGGGGCGTTCCTCCGCGAGAGCGCGCTCGGTCTCCTGCCAAACACGCTCGGGCACGAGGGCATCGACCTCGCCGGAAGCGGTCATGCGCGCCATGAGCGCCATCGTCTCTTCCGCAACGCGAAATCCGAGCGGCGCGAAGCGCGCGGCAAAGCGCGCCACGCGCAGGATTCGCACCGGGTCCTCGACGAAAGCCTCGGAGACGTGCCTCAACAGGCGGGCCTCGAGATCGCGCCGTCCGCCGAACGGGTCCACGAGCTCGCCCGAGTCGCTCTCCGCAATCGCGTTGATCGTCAGATCGCGGCGCCTCAGGTCCTCCTCGAGGGTGACATCGGGCGAGAATCGCGTCTCGAAGCCGCGATAGCCCGGAGCGACCTTGCGCTCGAGGCGTGCGAGTGCGTACTCCTCGTGCGTCTCGGGGTGCAGGAACACCGGGAACTCGCGCCCGACGGGCGTGAAGCCGCGCGCGATGAGATCGGCGCGATCGGCGCCGACCACGACCCAGTCCCGCTCGCGCACCGGGCGTCCGAGGAGTCGGTCCCGCACGGCCCCGCCCACCAAGTAGACTTGCATGCGGACATGTTAACCGAGAGCCGCTGCGCACCTGCGACGGATCGTCCCCGTCTGCGGTCCGTGCTCGCGAGCCTTCTGTGCCTGCTGATGAGCGGCTGCGGGACGCTGTACGTCCTGCAGGCCGCGCACGGCGAGTTTCAGGTGCTCGCGAGGCGACGGCCGATTCCCAGAGTCATTGCGAACCCGCGCACGCCGCCCGTGCTGCGCTCGACGCTCGAGCAGGTCGAGAGTGCGCGCAATTTCGCAACACGCGCGCTCGGCCTGCCGAACAACGCAAGCTACCGCAGCTACAGCGACATCGGGCGGCCGTTCGTCGTTTGGAACGTGGTCGCCGCGCCGGAGTTCTCCGTCGAGCCGGTGCGCTGGTGCTTCCCCATCGTCGGCTGCGTCGCCTATCGCGGCTATTTCAGCGAGCGCAGCGCGCGCCGGTTCGCCGCCCGACTGCGATTGCGCGGCAACGATGTGACGATCGGCGGCGTGCCCGCGTACTCGACGCTCGGACGGTTCGCGGATCCCGTGCTGAGCTCGATGCTCGGCTATGGAGACGTCGAGCTCGCAGGAATCATCTTCCACGAGCTCACGCATCAGCTGCTCTACGTGCCCGGCGACTCGTCTTTCAATGAGGCATTCGCGACGACGGTCGAGGAGGAGGGCGTGCGGCGCTGGCTGCTCACGCAGGGCCGCATGACCGATCTCTTGCGCTACGAAGCCGCGAACGCGCGCAATCTCGAGTACATCGCGCTCTTTCGCCAGTACCGCGGGCGGCTCGAGACGCTCTACTCCTCGCAGTTGCCGCGGACGCAAATGCTGGCAGGCAAACGAGCGACGTTCGCTGCGCTCGCGAGCGAGATGCGTGCAATCGAGCGTCGCACCCATGCACCTTCCCCGTATCGGGATTGGCTGGAGGCGGGCCTGAACAATGCCGATCTCGCCTCGGTCGCGACGTACTACGACTGTGTTCCGGGTTTCCAGCGACTCTTGCGGAACGATGAGGGCGATCTGAAGCGCTTCTATGCGGACGTTCGCACGCTCGCGCGCGAGCCGGCGAGCGAACGCGACGCCGCGGTTTGCACCGGTCTCAGCGATCGCTCTCCGCACGGAAGCGGTTGAGCAGATCGGACTGTCGCATGCCGCCCAAGTACGTGGGCATCACGGCCGCGAGTCGCCGCGGCTCGAGCTCCAAGGCGCGCAGTCCGTCCTCGGCGCACAGGCTGTCGATCGTCAGAGAGCGAAAATTGTCGAGCGTGAAGGGCTTGCCCGGCAGAAGTCCGAGGGCGAGTCCCTGAAAGCGGCCGAGGATGTCCGGCAGCCGCACGATGCGACAGGGCGTGCCGGCAGCAGCCGCGGAAGCGCGCACGATTTGCTCGAGCGTGAGGACATCCGGACCGCAAAGCTCGTACGTGCGGCCGCTCGTCGAACGGCCGCCGAGCGCGCGCGCAAACGCGCGCGCCACATCGCCCACGTACACGGGCGCGAATCGCGCGCTCGCGCGGGCGAGCGGCATCCAGCCGCCGGCGAGCCGTAACAATTTCGCGAAGCGCTGCGTGAGCGAATCCCCCGGCCCGAAGATCACCGACGGGCGGAAGATCGTCACAGCGAGCGAGGACCCGGCGGCGCGCACGAGCGCCTCGGCCTGGCCCTTGCTGCGCAGGTACTTGCTCGGCGCCTGCTTCGCATCGGCTCCCGCCGCGCTCATGTGCAGCAGGCGCGGTACGCGCGCCGTCCGCGCCTCCTCGATGAGCTTCGCGGCGAGCCCCGGATGCACGTCGCGGAAACGCGCGCGCCGGGACTCGTTGAGAATCCCCACGAGGTTGACCGCCGCGTCCATGTCGGCGAGCAGGCCCGCGAGCACGCGGCGATCGTGAACATCGGCGGCCACGATCTCGACGGTCGGCAGCACGCTCAAATGCTGGCCGCGTGCCGGTGCGCGGGTAGGAACGCGGATCCAATGCCCGGCGCTCGCGAGCTGCGAGACGATCTCGGTGCCGACGAAGCCCGTTCCGCCGAGAACGCAAATGTTGAGCCTCGGGCGTGTGAAGCGCACGGCCTCGGGCGGCGCCGGGGCCGCGATGGGCGCATCGGGCGGCATCATCGCACCGCCGGCGCCTGCGCGATGACGGCGCGCACCTGCCGCGGTTTCCCGTCGCGCAGCAGATCGATGCGCGCCTCGTCCCCGATGTGCAGCAGCCCGACCGCGCGGCGTAGATCCTCGGGCGATCCGATCGCTGCGCCATTCAGGGAGACGATGATGTCGTCGGTCTCGATGCCTGCGCGGTCGGCGGCCGACCCCGCAATGACATTGGTGACGAGCACTCCGTGGAGGCTCGAGAGCCCGAACGCTCGCGCCACGTCGGAGGTGACCGCGTAGGTGCTCACGCCGAGGATGCCGCGGCGCACGGCGCCGTAGGCGATGAGCTGGGCCATGATCGTCCGTGCCACGTTCACCGGAATCGCAAAGCCGATGCCGATGTTGTCGCCGGAGCTCGACAGGATAGCCGTATTGATGCCGATGAGCTGGCCACGCAGGTTGACGAGCGCGCCGCCGGAGTTACCCGGATTGATGGAGGCGTCCGTCTGGATGAAATCCTCAGCCCCGCCGGAGGAGAGGCTCGAGCGGCCGAGCCCGCTCACGATGCCCGAGGTCACCGTATTGTGCAGGCCAAAGGGATTGCCGATAGCGACCACGAAATCTCCGACCTCGACCTTCGCCGAGTCGCCGAGCGTGATCTGGGTGAGCCGCTCGGGCTTGACTTTCAGCACTGCGATGTCGGAGGTGTCGTCGCTGCCGACGACGTGCGCATCGAGGTCGCGTCCGTCCTCGAGCGTCACGGTGATGTGAGTCGCGTTCTCGACGACGTGCGCATTCGTGAGGATATATCCGCGCCGCGCATCGATGATGACGCCGGACCCCGCGCTCTGGAAAGGATGTCCGCGCGAACGCTCCTTGCGCGGCGTTCCGAAAAAGCGCCGCAGCAGAGGATCCTCGGGCAGCGCCTCGCGGCTCTCTGCCGAGGAGCCTGCTGTTTGATCGTCCCGGACGGTGCCGCGCGTTGCGACGTTCACGATCGCCGGCGACACGCGCTTCACCATGGGAGCGAGCGAGGGTACCGGCGTGCCGCCGACGATCGCCGGCAAAACGCTCGCGGCCCGCGACGCCATCGTGCCGGACATCGCCAGGACAGCGAGAAGCAGAACGAGGCGTTTCATGGGCTCTTCCGCGGAAGGAGAGACATTGTAATGCGGGGTGTACCCGAGAGTTTCGAGTAGCGAGGCTCGCCGCGAGCTCGAGCGTCGCGGCGGAATTCATGAGCAAGCTGTGGAGAAGGTGTGCGGAGACTGGTGAGATGCTGGGCGATCCCTGTGAATGGCCGAGGCACAATATCTTGGGGCGGCTCATCTTGAAGCGCGTAGCAAGACCGGAAAAATTTTGCGCGTTCGCCGCGGCCACGTTTTCCATATATCTTTGAAATTAAAGCGTAAATTAGGTCATTTTTAGCGCCGCCTCGCTTCTTGACGGTTATGTCAGGTCTCATTAGGCTCATGACCCCGACACAAGATCTTGTGTTGCGCAATGCGATCGGGATCTTGGGTTCGGAGGGCGATTTCAGGGGGACGGGGGACCTCTTCGAGCGGTCCGAATCGATGGCCGGCGCGCGATGCCGATCGGCGGCCGTCCGCATTACTCCCTGTGATCCGTGAGACGGTCTGCATCATCGGAGCGTCCGGAACTCATTCATGAATACCGTCGTCAAGATCGATCCGCAGGAAATCGACGCCGTTCCCTTCCAGGAGGCGTCGCTCGACATTTGGGACAAGAAGTACCGGCTCACTGCGAAGGACGGGACGCCCATCGACAGGACGATGGACGACACGTACAAGCGCGTCGCGCGCGCGCTCGCCGATGTCGAGCGAGAAGACGTGCGCGATCACTGGTACGAGAGATTCCTGTGGGCGCTGCGACGCGGTGCCATTCCCGCCGGCCGCGTCACATCCAACGCAGGGGCGCTCGATCACAAGCCGGCCACCTCGACGATCAACTGCACGGTGTCCGGGACCATCCGCGACTCGATGGACGACATTCTGCGGAAGGTTCACGAGGCGGGGCTCACATTGAAAGCGGGGTGCGGTATCGGCTACGAGCACTCGACGCTCAGGCCGCGCGGCGCCTACGTCTCCGGCGCCGGCGCGTACACGTCGGGTCCGCTGTCGTTCATGGATATCTTCGACAAGATGTGCTTCACCGTCTCGTCCGCGGGCGGACGCCGCGGAGCGCAGATGGGCACGTTCGACGTCGGCCATCCCGATGCGATGGAGTTCATCCGCGCGAAGCGCGAGAACGGCAGGCTTCGTCAGTTCAATCTGTCGCTTCTCATCACCGATGAGTTCGTCGAGGCGGTGCGCAACGACCGTGAATGGAAACTGGCATTCCCGCTCAGCGTGAAAGAATACGAGACGGAGAAGCCCGAGCTCTCCGACCCGTCGAAGTTCATCTGGCGCGAGTGGCCGGTGCACGACGGATACGTCGTGAACGAGGAAGGTCTGGTCGCATGCAAGGTCTATAAAATTCTGCCGGCACGCCGCATGTGGGATGTCATCATGGCATCCACGTACGATTTCGCAGAGCCGGGATTCATTCTCATCGACCGCGTCAATGAGATGAACAACAACTGGTGGTGCGAGAACATTCGCGCAACCAACCCGTGCGTGACGGCGGATACGCGCCTCGCGACCCAATACGGCATCGTGCGCATGGGCGATCTCTACGATGCGCGCGTGGACATCCAGGCGACGGTGGATCGGCGTGCGCTCGGGAACGCGGAAAGAGGCGTCACGTTCCGTCCCGCCGTTCCGGTGTTCATGACCTCGCCGTCGGCAGACGTATATCGAGTCGTGACCGATGCGGGATACGAGCTCAAGGCGACCGTGTGGCACGATTTCTATACCTCGCGCGGCAAGATCAAGCTGAGGGATTTGAAGCTGGGTGATGAGCTGCTCATCCAGTCGGGGAAGGGGCAGTTCGGCGGCAAAGGCTGTGAAGCGCTAGGGGTGCTCATCGGGCTGCTGACCGGGGATGGGCATTTCACGAACCGCGGCAACGGAAAGCAGGCGGCGGTCGTGAATTTGTGGGGAGCCGATCGCGAGTATTCGGACGCGATCGTCGATTACATCAACTATGCGATCGCGGAATGGGCGCACTCCAAGCGAGCCTACCAGGTGAGTGCGGTGGCCGTGCCCGAGCGGAATCTCGTGATGATCCGTTCGGTGATCCTCGTCCGTGTTCTCGCCCAGATGTTCGGAGTCACTGCGAGCTGCAAGACGGGGGTGCCGGAGATCGTCTGGCGCGGCAACGAGGAGTGCGTCAAGGGGTACCTGAGGGCGCTGTTTCAGTGCGACGGCACGGTCAACGTTTCCGGCAATGCGGGCACGAGCTGCTCGGTACGGCTCGCGTCCAGCCTCCCGTCGCTGCTGAAGGACGTGCAGGTCCTGCTCGCGAATTTCGGCATCTATTGCACGCTCGTAAGGCGCCGCGAGGCAGGCTTTCGCCGGCTGCCGGACGGCAAGGGCGGGTCCAAGGAATATCCCTGCAAGGCCGATTACGAGCTAATCGTAGACGGCGAGTCGCGCGAGCGCTTCATGGCGGAAATCGGCTTCCTCGGTGATGCGAAGAACGAGAAATATCGCGCTTGGGCGCGGGATAAGGCGCTCTGCAAATCACAGCATTTCAGGAGTCGTATCGCGAAGATCGAGCACGTTGGAAAAGAGGCTGTGTTTGATACGACTCAGGAAGATTCAAACACGGTCATCTTCAACGGGCTCGTAACAGGTCAATGTGGTGAGCAGCCATTGCCGCCGTATGGCTCGTGTTTGTTGGGGTCCGTCAATCTCACGCGTTTCGTGCGTCATCCGTTCACGGAATTCGCGGAATTCGATTGGAACGAGTATCGCGAAGTCGTGAAGGTGTTCACGCGCATGCTCGACAACGTCGTCGAAGTGAATGGACTGCCGCTCGAGAAGCAGCGTGAGGAGATCCTGCGCAAGCGGCGCCACGGCATGGGCTTCCTGGGGCTCGGCAGCACGATCACTCTCCTCGGCATGAAGTACGGCTCGACGGAGTCGGTGAAGTTCACCGAGGACGTCTCGCGCGAGATGGCCGTCGCAGGCTGGGAGGCAGGGCTCGAGCTCGCGCGCGAGAAGGGGCCGGCTCCCATCATGAAGGAGGAGTTCACGGTCACAAAGGAGATGCTGCGCAAGCGGCCGGAAATGGCGCGCGAGGGCTGGAAACCGGGAGCGAAGATTCCCGGCCGAGTGCTGCACGCTCGCTACAGCCGCTACATGCAGCGGGTCGCATCCGTCGCGCCCGCGCTCGCACGCGAGCTCGCCGAGGTGGGCGCGCGTTTCACGCATCACACCTCGATCGCGCCGACCGGAACGATCTCGCTTTCGCTCGCAAACAACGCTTCGAACGGGATCGAGCCGTCTTTCGCGCATCATTATTTCCGCAACGTCATCCGCGAGGGCAAGAAGTCGAAGGAGAAGATCGATGTGTTCTCCTTCGAGCTGCTCGCCTATCGACACTTCGTCAGTCCGACGGCAAGGCCGGATGCGGCGCAGGACTCCGACAGGCTGCCCGACTACTTCATCGCCTCCGAGCAGGTGACCCCGGAGCAGCACGTCGATATCCAGGCGGCGGCGCAGAAGTGGGTGGACTCCTCCATCTCGAAGACCGCGAATGTCCCGACGGATTTCCCATACGAGAAATTCAAGGACATTTATCTACATGCTTATCAGCAGGGGCTGAAGGGCTGCACGACGTTCCGCTTCAATCCGGAGGCCTTCCAGGGGGTACTCGTGAAGGAGCAGGACCTCAAGAACACGCGCTATCGCTTCACGCTCGAGGACGGCACGGTCGTCGATGCGCGCGGTGACGAGGAGATCGAATACGACGGCGAGACCCATACCGCGGCGAACCTGTTCGACGCTTTGAAGGATGGGTATTACGGGCGCTATTAGGAGCCTCGAAGTGACCATCAAGATCGCAAAGAAGATCGTCAAATACGAGGTACGCAAGCCCGAGCATGCGGCCGCCGGAGCCGCGCCGGCGGGTGCGCCGGCTGGCCCTCCGGCGAGCGCACCGGCAGGCGTGCGGGCGGACCAGCGGGCAGCACCGGAGGCGAAGCCGTCCTCGGGGCTCGAGACCGTCAAGGACAAAACGGGCCACACTGCGCAGATCATCCGGATGCACGAGAAGCTCGAACGTCCGGAGGTCCTGATCGGCTCGACGTACAAGATCAAGACACCCATCTCCGATCACGCGATGTACGTGACGATCAACGACATCGTGCTGAACGAAGGGACGGAGTACGAGCAGCGCCGGCCGTTCGAGATATTCATCAACTCGAAGAACCTCGATCATTACCAGTGGATCGTCGCGCTGACGCGGATCATCTCGGCCGTGTTTCGCAAGGGGGGCGATGTGACGTTCCTCGTCGATGAGCTGAAGGCCGTCTTCGATCCGCGGGGCGGGTACTGGCAGCCCGGCGGCAAGTTCATGCCTTCGATCATTGCCGAGCTCGGGTACGTGATCGAGCGGCACTTGCAGACCATCGGGCTCATTCGCAAGGTCGAGCTCGATTCGCACCAGAAAAAGTTGGTGGACGAGAAGCGGGCGGAGTACGAGGCGCGGACCAAGCAGACCGATGCCTTCGCGAAGGCGGACTTCCCAGAGGGCGCCCAGCTTTGCGGTAAGTGCAGCACGGCGGCCGTCGTGATGATGGACGGCTGCATGACGTGCCTCAATTGCGGCGATTCGAAGTGCGGATGAAACGAGGCGAGGGCCGATCTCGGCCGAGCCTCGTGGATAGGATGAGCTGACAGACCACGTCCGATACCGGATTGGAGCTTCCACCGCGCCGACCGGAGTGGTCGCGGCGACGTTGTGCGGGCAGCGCGAGCTGCCCGCACTTCTCTTCCTGCCCGGCCCTGCGCCGACGGCCAGCGCGCTCGGGCGACCGGGCGCAGATCCAGGAGCGCCGCTTCGATGTGAAGTACTCTCGAATGTAGAGTTGTTGCGCGTCGTCGAACTATGAGTGCGCCGGGTGGGTGCGGCCGGGGGGGTGCCGGGCAGACCGGACTTGCGCGCGCGGCAACCGCGGTGTACGAAGCGTGAGAGCCATGCACGCCTCGACGCAAACGTCTGCGGACTTGCCGGTCATTACCCATTGGATCGGCAATGAGCCTGTGATCGGGCGCAGCATGCGCAGAGGTGAGGTGTTCGACCCGACAACCGGCATGGCGAGCGCGCACGTGCCGTATGCCGCCTCCGCGGAGGTCGACGCCGCAGTCGCTGCGGCACGCGAGGCATTCGCAGCCTGGGCGAGCACTCCTCCCGTGCGGCGCGCGCGCGTACTGTTTCGTTTCCGTCAGCTGCTCGATGCGGCGGCGGAGGAGATTGCGCGCGCCATCAGCCGCGAGCACGGCAAGACACTGAGCGATGCGCGCGGAGAGATAGCGCGCGGAATCGAAGTCGTCGAGTTTGCATGCGGTGCGCCGGAGCTCCTGAAGGGAGAGCACAGCGAGAGCGTGGGCGCGGGCGTGGACACATTCAGCGTTCGGCAGCCCCTCGGCGTGGTCGCCGGTATCACGCCTTTCAATTTTCCGGCAATGGTGCCGCTTTGGATGGTGCCGCTCGCACTCGCCTGCGGGAACGCATTCGTTTTGAAGCCATCGGAGCGCGATCCCTCCGCATCGATACTGCTCGCCCGTTTGCTCGCCGAAGCCGGGCTGCCGGCAGGCGTCCTGAACGTGGTGCACGGCGACCGAGAGGCGGTGGATGCCCTGCTCCGGCATCGCGACGTAGCGGCGATCAGCTTCGTCGGATCGACGGCGGTCGCACGTGCCGTGCATCGCGAAGGCACCCTCGAGGGCAAGCGGGTTCAGGCACTCGGTGGTGCGAAGAATCATCTGGTCGTGATGCCCGATGCCGATCTCGAGGACGCCTCGCGAGCGCTGCTCGGCGCGGCATTCGGGTCGGCCGGCGAGCGCTGCATGTCGATCTCGATCGCGGTCGCCGTGGGTGAGCGGACGGCCGATCGGCTGATCGGACGGCTCGCACCGATGATCGAGGGGTTGCGCGTCGGCTCGCCATTCGATCCCGAGACGGAGATGGGCCCGCTCATCACGCGTGAGCATCGCGCTCGCGTATGCGCCTACATCGACTCGGGCTTGAGCGAGGGGGCGCACCTGGTCGTCGACGGACGCGCCCACCCAGCCGGGGCCGGCGGCTTTTTCCTGGGCGGATCGCTCTTCGATCGCGTCGCTCCCGAGATGCGGATCTATCGAGAGGAGATCTTCGGTCCGGTGCTCGGCATCGTGCGGGTGCCGAACCTCGAGGCGGCGATCGGGCTCATCAACGCGCACCCCTATGCGAACGGGACAGCCATCTTCACGCGAAGCGGCCGCGCCGCGCAGGCGTTCGCCTCGGCGATCGAGGTGGGTATGGTCGGCATCAACGTCCCGTTGCCCGTGCCCGTCGCCTTTCACAGCTTCGGCGGCTGGCGCAGCTCGCTGTTCGGCGATCACCATATCTACGGGCGCGAAGGCGTCCGGTTCTATACGCGCCTGAAGTCGGTGACACAGCGCTGGCCGCACGATGCCCGGGACGATGTGCAGTTCGAGATGCCGTCGAGCCAATAGCAAACGGTACCGATAAAAAAAGAACCCCGCTCGCGCGGGGTCATTCGGTCGCTTGCTTGCTGTGGAGGAGTGTCTTCTAGTTCTTGTCCGGTTGCGATCGCCATTCGCCGAGGGAGCGGCGTGCGCCGATCACGAATCCAGTCAAATTCGCTTATCTGTTCTCGTCGCCTCTGAGTCTCGCTCGTCCCCTAGCCTCGGCCCTTCGTGATGGAAGCGGTGCAACGCGCGTGCCAGCGGCCCGCGCCGCGCCTTCCATGTGACATCTCGTATCTGCGACGTAGTTCAACTGTGACCTGATGCGCCTTATGCGAGGTTTGCAGCCCGGGCCGGCGAGTCTCTCGAGAGCCGCCCGTTCCCGGGCTCAGAGCCGCCATGTCAATTTCGTCGACGAATTCCTCTGCCGTCCAAATGCGAGAGCGACCCGCGATGGCGCGCAAATCTTTGAAAAGCAGAACGTTTCGAGCAGCTGAAGGGTTGTAAATGTTTTCGACATCGAAACTCGGGCCGGCGGGCACGCGGGTCAAGCGCGGATGGTGGAGCATTACGCTCGCGCTAATCCTGTGCGTGCTCGCCGTACCGGCGATGCGACCGGCTTTCGCGAAATCCGATCCGTTCCCGCGGCCTCCCGATCTCGAGCGGGACGTCCAGTTCTGGATCCGCGTGTACACGCAGATCGATACGAACTCCGGATTTCTGCACGACGAGAACAATCTCTCGGTCGTCTACGAGGCGCTGCATTTCTCGCCGAATACTTCGCCGCGCGAGCGCGAGCGGGAGGTCAATGCCGCGCGGGAGCGGATCGTGGCTTCTCTGAAGCGCATCGCCACGAGTGGGCCACAAAACGTCGAGGATGAGCGCATCCGCAAGCTCTGGGGCGACGAGGGCACACCGATCCGACTGCTCGAGGCGACCAATCACATCCGCTTCCAGCTCGGCCAATCCGATCGTTTCCGCGAAGGGCTCGAGCGCTCGGGCAAGTGGGAGGCGCACATCGCCGAGACGCTCGCCAATCTCGGCCTGCCCCCCGAGCTCGCGGTGCTGCCGCACGTCGAGTCCTCCTTCAATCCGGCGGCTCATTCGAAGGTCGGAGCAGCCGGCCTGTGGCAGTTCATGCGCTCGACTGGGCGGCGCTACATGCGCATCGACTCGACGATAGACGATCGGCTCGATCCGTTCCGCTCGACCGAAGCGGCGGCGCAGCTCCTCGAGTACAACTACCGGCTGCTCGGGAGCTGGCCTCTTGCGATCACGGCCTGGAATCACGGCGCGGCCGGCGTGCGGCGTGCGGTCGAGACGCTCGGCACGGACAACATCGCGACGATCGTGCGGCACTACACGAGCCCCTCGTTCGGCTTCGCATCGCGCAACTTCTACGTCTCTTTTCTCGCGGCGCTCGAGATAGACCGCAACCCTGAGAAGTACTTCGGCCATCTCCGGCGCGACCCTGAAGTGCACTTTCAGGAGGTCACTTTGCCGATCCACGCGTCGACCCAGACGCTCGAGCGCGCGCTAGACATCGACGCGAGTACTCTGCGCGCGCTCAATCCGGCGCTGCGGCCGGTTTGCTGGCGCGGGCGGCGCCCGGTTCCGAAGGGCTATCACCTGCGGTTGCCGGTCGGTGGAGAGCACTGGACCGCCACGCTGCTCGCACAGCGCCTCGGCGGCGGAGCACCGCGCATTCTGCTCGCCAAGGCGAACGTCTCCTCGCGGCCTGCGGCGAAGGAGCTGCCGGCGGCGAGCGTCGGGCCCATCGCGGGCAGCGCCTCCTTCGCGAGCCTCGGCAAATCAGCCGGTGCCGCGTCCGCAGCGGCTTCTCGCGATGGGGCTCCGGAGCCTTCGCAGACGGGTTCGGGCGAGAGCCTCTCGCCCGAGACCGCGCGCATCGAGAGCGACGAGGACACGGTCGCCATTGCAGCAATCGGCACCCCGGCGGCAACGGCGCAGCCGGTCTCGGCGGCGCAGGCCGAGGCCCTCGGACCGGCGCTGGGGCCGACGGCAGTCGAAGCGACGGCAACGACCGACCCGATCGACTACTCGGTCTCGAAGAGTCAGACGATCGTCGTCGCGGCCGCCGAGACGCTCGGGCATTACGCGGACTGGCTGCACGTCTCGACAGGGAGGCTGCGCAAGCTCAACCATTTGCATCGCAGGAGCGCGGTGGTGATGGGCCGCCACATCAAGCTCGACTTCCACCGAGTCTCCCCGGACGTGTTCGAAGCGAAGCGACGCGAGTACCACCGCTCACTCGAGGCGAGCTACTTCGCAGCACACCGCATCGCCGGAACCCAGGTCTACATTGCGCGTCGCGGCGACTCGCTTTGGACAGTGACGCACCGCTATGACCAGCTGCCGATTTGGCTTATCGAGCAGTACAACCCGGACGTGGATTTCGGCGACATGCGCCCCGGCACGCAGATCGTCGTGCCGCGGATCGAGGATGCCGCGAGCGCGGGCGGCTGAGCGCGGGCGGCTGAGCGCGGCGAGCAGAGCTCGTCTAGAAATCAGATGCGACGAATAGGTGCGGTGAGGGGGATCATTGGCCCCTCAGGTGCGCCGCGAATGCCGCAAAGGCCTGTGAATCGCCCGGCTGCGAGAGGAAGCGGTCGGTGCGCTCGCCGTCTTTATCGTTGATCGTCGACTCGATCGAGATGCTCCGCGAGCTCGCGAGACAGCCGAGCGCCGCATCCGGCAGCCGGAAGTACCAGATCCCGCTCCACGGCGCGACTTGCGGATAGGGAGCGCGCGAGATCTGCAGCCGCGCGAGATCGAGCTGAACGGAGGTGAGCTCGAGGGGTTGACCCGCGCACAGAACGCGCACCGCCGACGGCGTGCCATTGTCCTGCGGCACCGACACCCACAGATACAGTTCGCGATTGCCCATGCGATCGACGACGAACGGCGCAGCGAACGCGAACGGATCACCGGACGGTCCGCGGCTCTCGGCGGTGACCAGCTCCGGGGGGTTAGCGAGAACGATCACAGTCGTGCCGGTGCTTTGATCGAGCCGGTCGACGACTCGGACCGCCGATCCGGATGCGCAGGCCGCCACCAGCGCTGCGGCCAGCAGCGCCACCGGGAACGCAGGGGTGGCACGGCGATTTAGTGATAGGGTGCACATCGTCGTAGGTGTCGCTCAATTCTATAATCTTGGCTGTTTACCGTCTCAATCGGAGCGCCTCTGCGCGATGAGCCCGAGAAGCCCGCCAACGCCCGCCCGCCCTCCGGGTAAACGGGACCCTCTCGCCCCGCTCGGCGCGACCGCATGCGCCGCCCGCACTGCGGGCCGGCGACTGCTCGCGACCGCGGCACTCGCCGGTCTCGTCGGTGCCGGCGCTCTGGCTTTGCTCGGCGAAGCGGCGCTTGCACACGACGCGCGCGCGGATCGGGTCTCGATCTCTCCGCCCGGCTCGCTCGCACACCCGACACAGCCCGAAGCGCTCGGCGCCTCGGAGTTGCCGGTCGCCGATCGCGTCGTCGTGCGCAAGTCGCTGCGCCGACTCTATCTCATGCGCGGCAGCACCGTGCTGAGATCGTACAAGATCGCCCTCGGCTTGAATCCCGTCGGGCAGAAGGAGCGCTCGGGGGACTTTCGCACGCCGGAGGGCCGGTACTATCTCACCCGGCGTAATCCGCGCAGCGATTACTTCCTGTCGATCCAGGTCTCTTATCCGAACGATGCCGATGTGCGCCGCGCGCGCCGCCACCGCTGGGAGGCTGGCGGCTCGATCATGATCCACGGTCTGCCGAATCATCTCAGGCGGCCGCCGCAGTACTACGAGAAGTACGATTGGACCGACGGCTGCATCGCGGTGTCCGACTCGGACATGCTCGAGATCTGGCTGATGACGCGCGAGAACACGCCGATCGACATCCTGCCCTGAGCGGCGTGCGTTCCGCCCGATGGCGATCCGGGGCGGACGACATACAATCGAGCCATGGAAAGCACCATCGTCATTCCCGAGCTCGTCGACGCGCGCGTCGGGCCGCGAGGCAGTCTCGAGAATCTCTCGCAGTCGGAGATCGGTAAGCTCCTCGATTCGAGCCAGGGAGGACTCTATGCGCTCTTTCGCAAGTGCGCGCTCGCGGTCCTCAACACGGGCGCCGACACTGACAACGCGAAGGAGATCTTCGACCGCTACAGCGATTTCCAGATCGAGGTCCTGCGGCAGGCCTGGGGCGTGAAACTGCAGATGCGCAACGCCCCCGCCTCGGCATTCGTCGATGGCGAGATGATCCGGGGGATCAAGGAACACCTGTTCGCGGTGCTGCGCGATGTGATCTACATCGCGAACGAGATCAGCGACAGCGGGCGGTTCGACCTGACCGACTCCACCTCGATCACGAACGCCATCTTCCACATCCTGCGCAATGCGCGGGTGCTCGACTTCAAGGCGCGGCCCAACCTCGTCGTCTGCTGGGGCGGGCACTCGATCGGGGAGGCGGAGTACCAGTATGCGAAGCGGGTCGGATATGAGCTCGGTCTGCGGGGGCTCGATGTGTGCACCGGATGCGGCCCGGGCGCCATGAAGGGGCCGATGAAGGGCGCGACGATCGGACACGCCAAGCAGCGCATCGCGCACGGACGATACATCGGACTCACCGAGCCGGGGATCATCGCCGCCGAGCCGCCCAACCCGATCGTCAATCAGCTCGTCATCATGCCGGACATCGAGAAGCGGCTCGAGGCGTTCGCGCGTCTCGCGCACGGCATCGTCGTCTTCCCTGGAGGCGCCGGCACGGCCGAGGAGATTCTCTATCTCGCGGGTATCCTGCTCGATCCTGCGAATCTCGAGCAGCCACTGCCCGTCATTCTGACGGGTCCCGCATCGAGCGCAGGCTATTTCGAGCACATCACGCGCTTTATCTCGAGCACGCTCGGCGCCCGTGCGCTCGATCGCTTTGCCGTGATCGTCGACGATCCCGCCGAGGTCGCGCGTTCGATGGTGCAGGGCCTCGAGTCGGTGCGCGAGTTCCGCAAGGAACGCAACGATTCCTACAACTTCAACTGGCTGCTTGCGGTCGACCCGGAGCTGCAGCGGCATTTCGAAGTCACCCACGAGTCGATGCGCGCGCTCGTGCTCGAGCGAGCGCAGCCGCGGCATCAGCTCGCGGCGAATTTGCGGCGCGCGTTCTCGGGCATCGTGACCGGCAACGTGAAGGAGGCCGGTATTCACGCGATCGAGCGACGCGGGCCCTACGAGCTCGCAGGCGACCCGGAGATGATGCGACTGCTCGATGAGCTGCTCGCGGCATTCGTCGCGCAGGGGCGCATGCGGTTGCCCGGTGTCGCTTACCGACCGTGCTATCGACTGGTGGCGTGACATATTGAGTGGCTCGGCGCGAGCCATGCGAGAAGCGGATCGCGCGCCGCAGCATCGCGGCCCCGCTTGTGATCCAGTTCCTGTCGCCCGGCGCATACAACTCCGTACGCTGCCTGCAATCACTTCAGGAGTCGACATGAGCTCATCCGACAGGACGCGCGGCAGCGCTCCCCCGCTGGCAGCCGGTCCGTCCCCCCTCCGGGGCGGCACACCGGAGCGGCACGAAACCGCGCCGGCCCCGGCATCGCCAGCTGGCGCAGACCCCTACGGCAACTGGCTCGATCGCATGCAGCGCGCGCGTGCGCGCCACGCTGCGATTACGCGCAACCTTCACACCTGGTCCAACTACAAGAGTTGGGCCGAGCAGGTGAAGGACTCCTGGGACGCGGAACAGAAGAAGTAGCGGTTCAGCTGCCTGCCGCGCCGGGAATCGGATCGGACGCGGCGAGCACGGGCAGCTCCGCGGCGTGTTGAGTTCCCGCCGTGGGACTCGGCCCCATCAGCCAGGCGATGAGCGGCGCCCACTGCTCCACGTCCTCGCGCGCGATGTAGCTCTTCATCTCGTGTACACCGAGCCCGAGCTCCGCCGAGCGCACGTAGTTCTGTGAGTCGCGGATCGTCGCGACGATCGGTACGCCGAGCGTGTCGAGGAAGCGGATCAAAGACTGATAGGTGAGCGTATTGCGGCGCACGCGGTTTGCGATGACGCCGAGCCTGTTGTCCTCGCGCCGCACCTTCGCGACGAGCAGCAGGTCGCGGATGCAGCGCGAGCAGGCATGAATGTCGATGTCGGAAGGCAGCACGGGCACGAGGATCTTGTCTGCGCTGCGCGTGAGGTCCGGCATCTCCCGCGCATCGAGCGCTGCCGGCGTATCGACGATGATATGCGTTGCTCCGTCCGGCGGCCGCAACTGGAAGCTGCGGGTCGTGCGGCCGTCCTTCTCGAACGCGGCCACGGCATAGACCCACGGCTGCGTCGGCTGGCGCTTCTTCACCCAACGCATCGAGGAGCCCTGCGGGTCGTAGTCCATCAGGACCGGCATTTGCTGCCTCGAGGCAAAGTAGCTCGCGAGATTGACCGCAATGGTCGTCTTCCCGGAGCCCCCCTTAGGGTTCAAGACGACGATACGTTGCATCGAGCTCCGTCTTCAGTGCGCGGCGGGGCAAGAGTACGTGAGCCTGCGCGAGGCTCGCAAGCCGCGAGCTCGCGCGGAGCAGGTGCCGATCGCGTGAGCGAAGCGATCGAGCGCAGCGAGTGCGTCGGTGGACGGCGACAGCGTTGAGCCCGCCGAACACGCGCGGACTCGGGCGAGGTCGGCACGACATATGTGAAGAGACGCAACGGAGGGCCGGGAGTCGAGGACTCACGCGCGTTGCGACTGAGAAATCGCGCACGCCCGGCGCAAGCGGCGCCCCGGTAGAGTGGAACACGTGGAACGGTTACTGTTGTTATGGGATGAGCTCGATGACCTGGCCGGCGCTTGCCGCCATGTCGCCGTTTCCACGGCGGACGAGGTCGCGAGCCTCGCCGTCCCGCTCACCGCCTTCGCCTCAACGCTCGGTGCAGGACTGATCACATTCGGCTGGCACGTCCACTCGGCGCTGATCGGCGGCATCTCGAGCACCTACTGGATGTTCTGATCCGCCGACCGGCGGCCGCCGCGATCCGCGCGTCGCGGCTTGAAATCCTGCCTTCCGCTCCCCACATGCTCGCTCGGCGCGCGATCGTCGAGGAGCCCACATGCCGGACGACACTAAGCAGACCCTGGGTTTTCAGGCAGAGGTTCGTCAGCTGCTGAAGCTGATGATCCACTCCCTCTACAGCCACCGCGAAATCTTCCTCCGCGAGCTCATCTCGAACGCTTCGGATGCCAATGACCGGCTGCGCTTTCAGGCCATCGCCGAGCCGCAGCTGCTGGCGGAGGACCCGGAGCTGCGGGTCTGGGTGGACAGCGATCCCGCGGCGCGGACGGTGTTCGTCCGCGACAACGGCATCGGAATGACCCGGGACGAGGCCGTCGCCCATCTCGGCACCATCGCAAAGTCGGGCACGGCGGAGTTCTTTCAGTCCCTCTCGGGAGATCAGCAGAAAGACTCGCAGCTCATCGGCCAGTTCGGCGTCGGTTTCTATTCCGCGTTCATCGTCGCCGACCGCGTGGAGGTGCTCACGCGCAAGGCGGGCTGTCCCCCCGAGCAAGGGGTGCGCTGGGAATCGCGCGCCGAAGGGGAGTTCACGGTCGAGAACGTGGTGCGCGCCGAGCGCGGCACGACGGTCGTTCTGCACTTGAAAGAGGACGCGGCCGAGTTCGCCGACCCGTACCGGCTGCGGGAACTCATCACGCGCTACTCCGACCACCTCAGTTTCCCGGTGCTGATGCGCAAGATCGAAGGGAAGGACTCCGGCGGCCCGGCCGCCTACGAGCCGGTGAACCAGGCGAAGGCCCTGTGGACACGGCCCCGCACGGAGATCACCGACGAGGAGTACAAGGAGCTCTACCGGCACGTCGCGCACGATTTCGAGGCTCCGCTCGCCTGGAGCCACAACCGGGTCGAGGGCAAACGCGAGTACACGAGCCTGCTCTACATCCCGAGCCGCGCGCCGTTCGACCTGTGGCAACGCGATGCCGCCCACGGACTGAAACTCTACGTGAAGCGGGTCTTCATCATGGACGATGCGGAGCAGTTCCTGCCGCTGTACCTGCGCTTCGTCAAGGGCATCATCGATTCGAGCGATCTTCCGCTCAATGTCTCGCGCGAGCTTCTGCAGCAGGACCCGGAGGTCGACTCGATCAAGAGCGGCCTCACGCGGCGCGTCCTCGAGTTGCTCGCGCGCCTCGCGAACGAGCACCCGGAGGATTACGCGAAGTTCTGGCGGGAGTTCGGGGCGGTGCTCAAGGAGGGGCTGGCAGAGGACCCGGCGAACCGCGACAAGGTGTTGCCGCTCCTGCGCTTCGCGAGCACTCGCGAGCCGGACAACGAGCCGCGTGTGAGTCTCGCGCAGTACGTGGCGCGCATGAGTCCCGGACAGGAGCGCATTTACTTCCTGATCGCCGACAGTATCGAATCGGCTCGGGCGAGCCCCTACATCGAGCGGCTGAAGGAGCGGGGGGTCGAGGTTCTCCTGCTCGCGGACCGAATCGACGAGTGGGTCATGCGGCAGGTCGAGGCGTTCGAAGGCAAGCGCTTCAAGGATGCGGCGCGCGGCGATCTCGAGCTCGGCGCTCTCGAGAGCGATTCCGACCGCAAGGCCGCGAGCGAGGAGCTCAAAGAGAGCAAGGCCCTGCTGAAGCGCGTCAAGGACGCACTCGGTGAGCGTGTGACGGAGGTGAAGGTGGCATCGCGCCTGAAGGATTCGCCGGCCTGCCTGGTGCTCGGAGAGGACGATCTCGGTGCATCCCTTCGCAGGATTCTGCAGGCGAGCGGTCAGAAGGCACCTCCCGCGAAGCCGGTGCTCGAGCTCAACGTCGCGCACCCCGTCGTCAAGTATCTGGAGGGGCTCCAAGACGAGGGCGAGTTCGGCGAGCTCGCGTTGCTCCTGTACGATCAGGCGGCGCTCGCCGAGGGTGGCGAGCTCGTCAATCCGGCGGAGTACGTGCAGCGGCTCAACCGGCTGCTGGTGAAACTCGCGGGCGCCCCGCACAAAGAGGCGGGCAGCTCCTCTGCGGCGTGAGCGCGGTGCCGTGCAATGATCGGCCTGCCACGCCTGCAGTCCATCGCGATCGAAGGGCCGGCGGGCAAACTCGAAGCGCTGCTCGAGGAG
>DATNFW010000019.1:0-22994 GCA_035606175.1 Steroidobacteraceae bacterium
TGTCGAAGAAGCGCACGATCGACTCGCCCTCGGTACCGTCGGTGTTGCCGATGACCGCTCCGGCAAGGTAGGCCGCGAGGAAGCCGCTCGCGCCCAGCATCTGCGCACCACCGAATACAGTGAGCGCGCCGCCGAGCGCGAGGAGCGGACGTACCGAGCTCGTCGGTCTGAGCCATCGCAGCAGTCGGAGCAACACGTAGCCGCTTGCGAGTCCGATCGCAGTGCCGCCGCCCATTTCCTTGAGGAAAAGCAGCACGACCTCCCCCGGCCCACTGTGGCCGGCTCCGGTCATGATGCCGACGAGTCCGACCGTCAACAGCACACTCATGGGGTCGTTGATGCCGGACTCCACTTCGAGCGCCGCGACGACCCGTGAGGGTACGGAGATGCGTGTGAGACGCAGCAGCACGGAGACCGCTGCGGCGTCCGTTGGCGCGGTCGTCGCCCCGAGAAGCAATCCCTCCTGCCACGAGGAGCCGAACAGAAAGACGGCACCGGCCCCTACGATACCGGCGCTAATCGCGACGCCGACGGTGGCGATCACTACCGACGGCCATAGTGCCTTGCGCAGCATGCTGCGCTCGGTATTGAGCCCTCCCTGGAACAAGATGACGGCCAGAGCGAGACTGCCGATCAGATATGCGGCCTGAAAATTATTGAATGGAATGCCGCCAGGGCCATCCTCGCCCGCGAGCATCCCGACCCCGATCAGGGCGAGCAACAGAGGCGTGCCGATGCGCGCGGAGGCGAGCCCGGCGAGGACCGCGAGCAGGCTGAGCACTCCCGCGACGAAGATGATTTCGTTCCCGGCACTCACCGCGGACTCACTTGCATCCGGATGGCCGCATGCGCGCACACGGAATAGCGCGCGCTTCTCCGCTCATCACGGCACGAGTGTTCCGAACCGTGTCCACTGGGTGGTGAGATATTCCTGCTTCGCGCAGCAGTAAGAGTAGGACAAAACCGGGCTGCGTCGAGATGCGATCGAATGTTCACCGTGCTGGCGACCGACCATGGCGATCCGCGGGAGCTGGCTACCCGACGAGATCGATTTACCTGCTCCTCTTTTGCGCACGCGCTCGCGTCCGATTGCCGAGGCGGAACCGTCACGCTGCAGCCGGATAATCGGCTGCTGCGCGTTGGGTTCGCGCCCGAAGACTACGAGAGCGTGCGCATCTTCAAGGACGACGGCACCCTCGTCGCCTCGATGAGGCGTTCTCCCACGGGCTTTGTTGCCTGGGCGCAGCCTACACCCCCTTAGATGGGATGGGATGGACGCCGCATTGTTGAGCTCGAGCGACAGATCGGGGCTGCCCGCACCTCGATGTCAGAGATGAAGATGTCACTTGCCACCGAGCCGCGTCCATATAAGTCATCATGGAACGAGCGGCTGCCGATGCGCACATCGCGAGCGATCCTTGACCGCCCCGCCTCTTACGCCTAAGCTGCCGCGCAAATTTGGTCCTCCTCTGTGAACCCTCCGTCGCGACCGCGGCGGGAGGCTTCGTCGTTTTGGCGCATCGTTACGGCCTGCCCTTCACAGAGGAGTTTCACATGGTCGGAAATCCCCGGCTCACGGCGGATTGCGCGAACTGTTGCGGTCTCTGCTGCGTCGCGCCCGCCTTCGATGCCGAGCAGGGATTCGGCTACAGCAAGCCCGCCCACACACCGTGCATCAATCTACACGGAGACGATCGCTGCGCCATTCATCACGCGTTGCGTGCGCGCGGTTTCACCTCCTGTGCGGCATTCGACTGTCATGGCGCAGGTCAGCGCGTTACGCGCCTCTTCGCCGGGCGCTCCTGGCGCTCGGCTCCGGAGCTCGCGCGCCAGATGTTCGCGGCCTACTCTCGCTACCGCAGTTTGCATGAGCTCATGGCGATTCTGGAGCTCGCAATCCCCAGAGCGTCGCCGTCGGATGCGAATCGCCTGCGCGCTCGCCTCGAGGAGATCGATGGTCTGTGCGAGACGGGCGCGGTACTCGGCGGCTCGATCCGAGTCGCCGAGCTGCGGCGGGAGATTCTCTCGCGGGTGCGGCTCGCGTTGTCCCGCTTCTCCGGCGGACTCCTGTAAAGTGCCGAGCGGACCTGTGGAAGTTCAGGGGGGGTCTCGTGCAGACGCAATCACCGGCTGCCGCTGCCGCTCACGGGGAATTCACGCTCCGCGGCATCGCGATCGGGATCGCGATCACGGTGGTGTTCACGGCGGCGAACGTGTACTTCGGCCTTAAGGCGGGCATCACGTTCTCCACCTCGATCCCCGCAGCCGTCATTTCGATGGCGATTCTGCGAGCGCTGAGCGGCGCCACGGTGCAGGAGAACAACATCGTGCAGACGGTCGCCTCGGCGGCCGGCACCCTCTCGAGCATCATCTTCGTGCTTCCTGGGCTCATCATCGTCGGCTGGTGGAGCGGCTTTCCATTTTGGATCTCGTTTGCGATCTGCGCGTCGGGGGGCATCCTCGGAGTGATGTACACCATTCCTCTGCGCCGAGCGCTCGTGACGACTTCCGACTTGCCGTATCCGGAGGGCGTCGCCTGCGCAGAGGTCTTGAAGGTCGGGTCAGGTCTCAAAAGCGACCCCGATATCGAGGCAGTCGAGGCACAAGGCGCGGGAATCAAGGCCGTTCTGGCAGGGTCGATCGTCTCCGCTCTCTTCTACGTCATCGTCCAAACGCGGGTCTTCGCGAACGACCTCGTCCAGTACTTTCGCTTCGGTTCGAGAGGCGCGGTCACCGGCTTCGACTTCAGCCTGTCATTCGCGCTCTTCGGGATCGGCCATCTGGTCGGGCTTTCAGTGGGCATCGGGATGCTGGTCGGCGCAGCCATCGGTTGGGGATGGGCGGTACCTTACTTCAGCGTGCTGCACCCGGCAGCAGGTGCCGTGGCTGCAGCCGATGCCGCGCAGGCCGCCTGGTCGCACTACGTGCGTTTCGTCGGCGCAGGAGCGATCGGCGTCGCTGCGGTTTGGACACTGGGCACGCTCGTGAAGCCGGTAGTGAGCGGGCTCGCGGGCGCGTTGGCCGCCGCGCGCGTGCGCAAGGCCGGACGCGCCGAGACGCTTCCGAGGACAGAGCAAGACATGCCGATCGGGATGGTGGGGCTCGTGTCGCTTCTGTGTCTCGCGCCGGTCGCGTGGCTGCTTTGGTATTTCAGCTCCGCGAGCGGGCTCGGCGCACACGCGTGGCTCCTGACCGCAGGAGGCGTCGTCTTCGTCGTGATCATGGGATTTCTGGTCTCGACGGTCTGCGGCTACATGGCGGGTCTCATCGGATCCTCGAACAGCCCGCTTTCCGGTGTCGGAATCCTGGTCGTCGTCATCTGTGCACTGCTGCTCATTTTGCTCGACGTACGCTCAGCAGCCCCCTCGGATGCCGGCAAGTCGCTCGTCGCCTTCGCGCTCTTCGTCACGGCAATCGTGTTCGCCGTGGCCTCGATCGCCAACAATAACCTTCAGGACCTGAAGACCGGACAGCTCGTCGATGCAACGCCGGCCAAGCAGCAATGGGCGCTCGTGCTCGGCGTCATCGCCGGGGCACTCGTCATCCCGCCGGTGCTCGACCTCGTCAATCATGCGTATGGATTTCTCGGTGCCCCCGGCGTCGATCCCGCCCGTGCGCTCCCGGCTCCACAAGCGGGCCTGATCTCCGCGCTCGCGCAGGGTGTGATCCAGCACAACATCGATTGGAGTCTGATCGGCATCGGCGGACTGATCGGCGCGGTGAGCATCGCGATCGATGAGCTTCTGCGCCGGCTGCCGAAAGCGCTGCACCTTCCGCCGCTTGCGATAGGCCTCGGGATTTACCTGCCGCTCTCCGCGACGCTCATGATCATCGTGGGTGCGATCGTCGGCTCATGGTTCGATCGTCGCGCGGATCGGACGCCGAGCGCCGCGGCGACCCGGCAGCTGGGCGTACTGCTCGTCTCCGGATTGATCGTCGGGGAGAGTCTGCTGGGCGTCGTTTTCGCGGCCCTCGTGGCCTTCTCCGGCAATCCCGCACCGATCGCCCTCGTGGGTCAGGGGTTCGAGACGACCTCCCTCGCGATCGGCAGCATCGCCTTCGCGGCACTCGTGTACGCGCTGTACCGTTGGGTCGGGCGGCTCGCGCGCCCGAGCGCGTAAGAGCGCGCGGGGCTCGGCATGTTCTTCCTCGGGATCCGCCACTTCATCGAGACGACGCTGATCGCGATCGGCGCGCTCCTCCCGATCGTCGATCCGCTCGGCAACGCGCCGATCTATCTCGCATTGATCTCGTTTCTCACGCCTGCCGAGCGCGACCGCATGGCCAAGCTCGTGGCAGTCAACAGCTTCGTGCTGCTCCTCGCGTCGATCCTCGTCGGCGCGTATGTGCTGGACTTTTTCGGCGTGTCGATCCCGGCAGTGCAGGTCGGAGGAGGGTTGATCGTCTGCGCGATCGGATGGTCGCTGCTCAACAGTCCGCAGGCACCCGCCGTGTCGGACCGCCCCTCCCCCGCGGAAGCCGATCCGCTCACGCAACGCGCCTTCTATCCCCTCACGATGCCCCTCACCGTCGGCCCCGGCTCGATCTCGGTCGCCGTGACACTCGGTGCGAATCCGCCGCGGAGCCTGCGTCCCCTCGCGGAGACGACGCTCGCGCACGTGCTTGGAGTGCTGATCACCGCCGCCGCAGTCTATCTTTGCTATCGCTACGCGGAGCGCATCTTGCGCAGGCTCGGCACGAATGGGACCAACGCCCTCATTCGTCTGTCGGCGTTCATCACCTTCTGCATCGGCGTTCAGATCGTCTGGGATGGGCTGCATACCCTTCTCGGAGGCCTGCTCAGGCCCGCCACGTAATGAGGACGCTTCAATGACCCTTCCCTCTCCGCGGCTCGCGCCGCCGCATGCCCTGATCCGTCGCCGTGTGATTCAAAGTCTGGGGCTGCTCACGGCCGCTCCGTGGCTCGTCCGCGCCGATCCGGATGCGGCCGTTCTACCTCTTCCGCTGCCGCTCCATGTGCGAGAACTCGTCAACCACATCGGGACATCGGTTGCCGATGTCACCCGTTCGGCCACTTTCTACAGCCACCTGTTCCAGGGCGGAACGCTATTGGGGCAGGAGAAGCCTGCTCTGCGCTACGAGATCAATTTTCATCCGGGTGCGTTGTCGATCGGCCCTTTGAGATCAGGTACGAGCGAGGGCGGCGAGCAGACGCACCCTTACATCGATCACTTCTGCATCACCACGCATCCATTCGATGCGGCGGCCTGGCGCGCGCGGCTCGATGAGGAGAAGCTGCGGCACTTCGCCGGTGGAAGCTTCGTGGTGATCGGCGGCATCTCGGTGCAGCTGCTCGGCGGGCGCGCTGCACCTGCGCCCGGCGCTCAACACGCGCCCGGCGCTCAACGCGCGAGCGGGGCCAACCCGGCAGCGAGCGCAACGCGCTCCGCGCGACAAACGCCGCCGCCTCCCGCCGCAGCCGGCGGATTCAAACCGATGCCGCCTCTCGTCACCGGCCGATCGATCGTGAGCCCGCACGGCTTCGAGCATCTGATGTTGCACGTCGCAGACCTCGATGCGTCGGCCCGACTCTTCGAGCGGCTGTTCGGGCTCGCCCCGCACACGCCATCACCAGGGCAGCGCCTTTTCCAGCTCGCCGATATTCGCCTGGCGCTCCGCCAGGCACCGTCCGGGGAGCGGCCGAGCATCAAAGCCTTTGCGATCCGGGTTGCAGCGTTCGACCCTGGTCGAGTCCGCACCGCCCTCGAAGGACTCGGCGCGCGCGTCGGGCCGCTCGAGAAGAGCGCGCATCGCACGATTTTGCGCTTCGCCGATCCCGACGGGATCGATTGCGAGCTGTGGGGTTGAGACGCTGAAACGGCGAGGCGAGCGCCCGCCGCGCCGAGTGGCGGCCGTGCCCATAACGGGCACTCGCTGCCGCCTCACATCCGCAGCACGGGTTTCACGACCTCACCGCGCGTGCAGGCATCCCAGGCACTCGCAATATCCGCGAACGCGAACTCCCGAATCAGCCGGTTGAACGGGAATCGGCCCTGACGCCAGTACTCGATGAGCAGCGGGATGTAGAGCTGCGGCGCGGCGCTGCCGCCGAGGATGCCCTGAAGCCTGCGTCCCGCGGCGAGCAGCGTCGTCATATCCGGGGCCCACGGCCCTCGCGGTCGCGTGACGAATCCCGCCGTCCCCTCTGTCGCCAGGCACTCCGCTGCGAGCGTGAAGACCTCCAATGCGCTCGTCGTGTTGAAGCTGAACGAGAATCCGAACGGCTCGAGATCCCTGAGCGCTCCTGCGGCCGCTTCATTGGAGGCAACGGTATCCGTCGCTCCGAGCTCGCGTGCGAGCCGCAAGCGCTCCGGCGCAACATCGATCGCGACGATGCGCGAGGCGCCAGCGAGGCGCGCCGCCATGACTGCGGCAAGCCCGACACTGCCCACTCCGAAAACCGCGAGCGACTCACCGGGGCGGAGCCGGAACGCCTCGAGCACCGATCCTGCGCCCGTGATGATGCCGCACCCGAGAGGCCCGAGCAGATGCAAAGGAACATCCTGCGGGACTTTCACGGCCGAGCGCTCCGGCGCAACGACGTGCGTGGCAAAGGAGGACTGCGCAAAGAACGCACCGTTGATCCGCTCGCCTTGGCGGCTGAGCGGCGATGTTCCATCGCCGCGACCGCCGCCGAAGGACAGGCGCATCGTCTCGCGACAGTACGTCGGTCGGCCCGCGAGACATTTGGGACAGTGCCCGCACGAGGCGCCGCTCAGCACGACGTGGTCGCCGGCGGCGAGCGTGCGAACAGCGCTCCCCACGGCCTCGACGATACCCGCACCCTCGTGGCCGAGGACGATGGGCCGCGGCACAGGCATCCCGAGTCCGGTATGGCAATACAGATCGGTGTGGCAGATCCCCGTTGCGACGATGCGAATGCGCACTTCATCCGCGCGGGGCTCCTCGAGCTCGAGCTGCTCGAGCTCCGGATGATCTCGACCGGCGCGAGACACGGCAGCCTCAATTTTCACGACGTACCCTCGCATCGAAAAACGATCGGCCCGCGCAGCTCCGATCGGCACGCGCTTCATGCCGGGGCGGGCGTCTCATCCTGCGGCATTGTAGCAATACGGGGTCGCAGCACGAGCGCGGCGAGCGCCGCTGCACAGGCGGTGAGAAGCGCACCGAGCCAGAATGCGAGGTGATAGCCGTCGTTGAGAGCGGCGCGCAGCACAGTGCCTGCCGTAAGCAGCGTGCGCGTGTGTGCATCGGCAACGCTCGTGAGCGCCGCAAGACCCAGCGCGCCACCCATCATGAAAGAGGTGTTGACGATGCCCGATGCAAGGCCGGACTCCTCGGGATCGACATCGTTCGTTGCGGCGAGGAATACCGGGTTGAAACCGATGCCGCTTCCGATCCCGATCAGCACCATGCCCGGCAGGACGTCCCACACGAACGCGCCGTCGAGCCGCGCGCACGCGAACAGCGCAAGTCCCGCCACGGTGAGCGCAAGACCGCAGACGACCGGTGCGCGGATCCCGAAACGCATCACGATGCGGGCCGAGGCGCCGGCCGAGAGGACGGCGGTAAGTACATCCGCCGGCAGGAAAGCGAGCCCGATACGCAGCGGATCGTAGCCGAGCACGTGCTGTAGATAGAGCGCCGCGGTCACGAACCAAACAAATATCCCCGCCGCCCACAGCACCCCCACCGCATTCGCGGTGACGACATTCCGCAGCTTGAAGAGACGCAGCGGCATCAGCGGCTCACGCACGCGGCGCTCGATGAGCACGAATGTCGCGAGCAGGACGGCGGCGCACGCGAGCAGTCCCGTCGTGCGGAGAGAAGCCCATCCCGCCGCGTTCACCCCGACGATGCCGTATACCGCGATCATCAGAGCCGTCGTGATCACGACGGCGCCGGCAACATCGAGCGTGCGCGCACCGCGCGCCGCCTCGCCCCGAGGCACGAGTCTGGCGGTGAGCACGAGGACGCCTGCACCGATCGGCAGATTGATGAGAAAGACCGCGGGCCAGCCGAATGCCTGGGTCAGCACTCCCCCGAGCAGCTCTCCGACGCCCCCGCCGGCTGCAGCGATGAAGCCGTACACGCCGAGTGCGGCGGCGCGCTCGGCCGGCTCGGTGAAAAGCTGCATGATGAGCGAGAGGGATACGGCCGTGACGACCGCTCCGCCGACTCCCTGAACGGCGCGTGCGACGATGAGCTCGAGCTGCGTGTGTGCGAGCCCGCAGCCGAGCGAGGCGAGAGTGAAGAGCGCCAGCCCGGCGAGGAACAGTCGTCGTGCCCCGTACAGATCGCCCAGCCTACCGCCCAGAAGCAGAAAGCCGCCGTAGGTCAGCAGATACGCATTCAGCACCCAGGTGAGCGAGGTCGGCGTGAAGCGAAGTTGCGCCTGAATCGTCGGCAACGCGACGGTGACGACGGTCGTGTCGAGCACGATCATCAGCACCCCGACCGAAAGTACGTAGAGTGCGAGATGCCGGCGCGCCACCTGCGGCGGCCGGCGGGGCTCGGAAGAGGGGTCGGCTGCGGATGGGTCGGCCGCGCCCGGCGAGTTACCCATCGGGTCCGCCGAGCAGCTCTTGCAAATGCTCGTAGCCGACCGGCTTGGTCAGATGGTGATCGAAGCCCGCGGCGCGCGCCTGCCGCTTGTCCTCTTCCTGTCCCCACCCCGTGAGCGCGATGAGCCGCATGTTCTTGCCCCAGGGCTCGCTGCGCAAAGCACGCGCGACCTCGTAACCGTTGAGCTTGGGCATACCGATGTCGAGGAGCGCGGCGGAGGGCCGGAACGCATTCGCGAGCGCGAGCGCCGCCCGGCCGTTGGTTGCGACGCGCACCTCGTGGCCGGCGAGCCGCAGCAGCATCGCGAGGCTGTCGGCCGCATCCTGATTGTCGTCCGCCACGAGTATCTTCGTACCGCTCGGCGAACGCGGCGTCTCTTCGGCGCCGTGCGCACCTCCCTTGTCCTCTTCAGCCCCTGCCACATCGAGCGGAAGCGTGATCGCGAACTCGCTGCCGTGCCCCGGGCCTTCGCTCGATGCGGAGACCGAGCCGCCGTGCAGCCGCACGAGCCCTTTGACCAGTGCAAGTCCGATACCGAGACCACCCTGCGAGCGGCTGTGCGCATCCTGCGACTGCGAGAACATCTCGAAAACGGTCGCAAGCTCCGCGCGCGTGAGACCGATCCCGGTATCCCGCACGCGGATCGAAAGTGAGCCTGTTTCGACCCGCGCGGTGAGCTCGATGCGGCCGCCCGGATCGGTGTATTTGGCGGCGTTCGTGAGCAGGTTGGACAAGACCTGCGCGAGGCGCACGGCATCTGCCTCGACCGTCGGCATGCGCGCAGGCAGCTCGATGGCGAGCGTGTGGCGGCGCTCGTCGATCAACGGGCGGGCGGTTTCGACGGCCGTGTCGATGATCGTCGACAACGCGACGGGCTCCTTTCTGATCTCGAGCTTGCCGCGCGTGATGCGCGCGACATCGAGCAGATCGTCGAGCAGCCTCGCCATGTGCTCGACCTGGCGATGGATGACCTGCCGCGCCCAGTTCGCTTGCGCGCCCGTGAGCTGCGGGGAGTTGAGCGCCTGCGATGCGTGGCGGATCGGCGCGAGCGGATTGCGCAGCTCGTGGGCGAGCGTCGCGAGGAACTCATCTTTGCGTCGATCGGCCTCGCGCAGCGCGGATTGCGCTGCGAGCAGCCGCGTCTCGGCGAGCCGCCGCTCCGTCACGTCGATGATGACTCCGACCATGCGCACACTGCGGCCGCCCTGCTGAAAGGTGAGGCCCTGAACCTCCACCCAGCGCTCCGCGCCGTCCGCCCGGATGATGCGGTATTCGTCGCGATAGCGGCGCTGGCTCACGAGTGCCTCCCGCACGGCGCGCTTTGCGCGCTCGAGGTCCTCGGGATGCACGTGCCGGCTCCACAGCTCGTAGCTCGCGGGAGCCGACCCCGGCGCGAGTCCGAGCAGTTCGTAGTGACCGTCTGTCCACTGCACCTCACGGGTCTGCGGATTCCAGTCGAACGCGCCGGCGGCGGCGGCATCGAGCGCAAGGCGCAGCCGCTCGCGCTCCGCACGCAAGTCCATCTCGATGTGCTTCTCGTCAGTCACATCGAGCTGCGCGCCCACCGTGCGTACGGGATGGCGCAGCACGCCCTCTCCTTCGAAGAAGGTTTGCGCGCGGCAGACGATCCAGCGCACTTCGCCATCGCTGCGGACGATCCTGTAGTCGCGCTCGAATGTGCCCGAGCCGGCGGGATCGTGAGAGGCGCGCACGGCCGCCATCACTTCTTTGCGATCCTCCGGATGCAACCTCGCGCGCAGCGCCTCGAGGCTCGGCTCGAGACCGGGGGCAAGCTTGTGAATGTCCCGCATCTTCCCCGACCAGTAGAGCTTGTCGGCGCGGTGGTCGTGATCGAAGATGCCGAGACCTGCGATGCGCGTCGCGAGAGCGAGCTGCGCTTCGCGCTGCGCGAGCCGCTCCTCCGCCTCTTTACGCGAGGTGATGTCTTCGGCCGTGCCGTACCAGCAGACTGTGCGACCGTCCGCATCGCGCCAGGGAATCGCCCGCGAGTGGAGCCACCGGTAGCTCCCATCGCTTACGCGGATGCGGTATTCGATGTCGCACTCGCTCGCAGTCCTGATCGAGCGCGCCCAGGTCCGCTCGATCATCTCGCGGTCGTCCGGGTGCGCAGCCCGTATCCAGCCATCCGCCAGCGCTTCGTCGCAGGACATCCCGGTGAGCTCGAGCCAGCGCGAATGGAAGCCGAGCACGCGGCCTTGCGGGTCCGCCGTCCAGGTCATCTGCGGCATCAGCTCGATGCGATGGCGCGCGTGCTCGTCGCTCGCGCGCAGTGCCTCATCCGACAAACGCAGCCGGTGCGTTCGGTTTGCAAGACCTGCGAAGCGGCCGAGCTGCATCAAACGCCGCGCATCCTCGCGATCGAATACGCGGTCGACTGAGTGCTGCATCACCCAGAGCGCACCGACCGCCGTTTGATCGATGTGCAGGGGCGCGAGCAGCAGCTCGCGCACGGCCGGCCTCACGGGCGGCTCCGCCTCGAACTCGGGAAAGTACCGGGCCGGCGACTGGAACAGTTGCACGGCGTCGGAATCGATCACGATGCCCGAGGGACTCGACCAGCGCGGCATGCACCGCCCCTCGCGGCGCGCAAGCTCGCCCACAACGGCGTGCCACCGAAGGAGCGCGTCCCGACCGTTCGGCTCGAGCAGACTGATGCCGGCCGATTCGGCCCGGCAGGCTTCGAGTGCCGCCGCGGTGAGGCTCGGCAGGATCGTGTCCGGGGCGCTGCCGAGCGTCTCCAGCAGCCGAAATATCATCTCGTTCTCGCGCGCGTGATCCGGCTCGCGGCTCGGCCGCTCGCTGAGCACGCGGGTGGCGATCGCAACTTGGAGCGATGCGCTTTCGAGCGATGCCTTGCTCTCGGAATTGTCCATCGTGAGCCCCTGGAGTCCCTTTACCGGCTGTGCCGCACGGCCTCGAGCCTCGAGCCGTCCTCTTCGGCGCCGGCGCGGCGCTGCCATCCGTGATTTAACCCCAATATTCAAGCGCTGGCACTATCTACGGTCCTAAGGCGTAGCTCAGGGCCGGGCCCTGGGACCGAGAGTTGCGTCGTTGCGAGGCGGTACGGCTCGGAGTTGCGCCATGTCCGCCCTCAGCATCGAGCTCGTTCGCGACGAGGCGGCGTTCGCCGCACTGGCCGAGGACTGGTGGACGCTCTGGCGACGCGCGAAAGCACCGCCATTCCTCTCGCCGGCCTGGCTCCTGCCCTGGCGGGGCGCCTTCCGCGCTGGGCCACTGCTCTCTGCTGCCGTTCGCGACGGCGCCCGGCTCGTTGCGCTGGCCCCGTTCTATATCGAGGACGGCGCGCTCGGCCGCCGGCTCTTACCCATCGGCATCGCGCTCAGCGACTATCTCGATGTCCTCATCGATCCACAGTACCCCACCGCAGCATCGGCCATGGCGGAGGCCTTCGACACGGAGGAAGGCTGGGATGTCTGGAGTCTCGAGGAGCTGCCGCCCGGTGCCGCGGCGCTGTCGCTGCCCTGCCCGCGCCGCTGGCGGGAGGCGAGCGAGCGGCAGAGCGCCTGTCCGCTCCTGAAGCTTCCGCCCTCCCTCGAGCGGCTGCACGAGAACGTTCCCGCGACTCGGCTCCGCAAGCTGCGGATGGCTCGCAACCGGGCGCTGCGGCGCGGCGGTTTTGAGATCGCGCCGGTCGATGCAGGTTCGGCGTCGCTCCTATTGCAGGAGCTCGAGCGACTGCACGGCGCGCGCTGGAGCGGCCATCGCACCTCCGGCGTGCTCGAGGACGCGAGCGTTCGCCGTTTCCACGCAGCAGCTCTGCCCGCATTGATTGAGGCCGGACTCGCCCGCTGCTGGCTCGCCTCTCTCGGGGGGCATATCGTCGCCGCGTATTACGGGCTCAGCGACGGCCGGCGCGCGTTCGGCTATCTGACGGGCTTCGATCCCGAGCATGCTTTCGAGAGCCCGGGCGCGGTGATTCTGGGTCATGCCATCGAGTCGGCCGTGAGGGAAGGCTGCAGCGAGTTTCACTTTCTCCGCGGGCGCGAATCGTACAAATACGACTGGGGCGCGGAGGACGTATGGTCCGTGCGGCGCCTTTTCGTTCGTGACACGGCGCGCGAGCGGCGCAGAGCGCCCGCTGCAGCGCGACGGGACGGCAGCTATGTTTGAACCTCCTGCCGGACACCCCGATCACGGTAAAAGTACCGAGGCCGCGCGCTTCCTGGGCGAGCGCCTGGCGCGCCAGCTTCGCGATGGTGAGCCCCCGTCCGTTGCGGCCATGCAGCTGCTGATGCAAGCGCAGACGCCCGCCGAGGCGCGTGCCGCGCTCGATGTCGCGGAGATGCTGCAACGGCCGGATGTGGCGAGAGCGTGCAACTCATCGGCCTCGCGCGCGACATCGTCCCTGCGCGACGTGGCCGATCTGATCGCACAGAATCCTGCCGCGTGGCACATCGTCCACCGAATCGCCGGGGCGATCGAGCATCGGCTCGTCGAGGGCAATGCCGTCGCGCACTGGGCGGCCCTGTTCGACAACCTGGTCGGGTTGTCACCCGAGGGGAGCGTTGCGCTCTATTCGCTCGGCAGCCCGCGGCTGCTCGCCGAGGCGACCAGAGAGATCGTCGTGCTGCTCGATGACTGGGGCCTGCTCGAGCCTGCCTCCGTGGTGCTCGATATCGGCTGCGGCATCGGGCGGCTCGAGAGGGCCCTCGCCTCTCGCGTCGCCTCCGTGACCGGGATCGACGTCTCGCGAGCGATGCTCGCCGAGGCGCAACGGCGCTGCGGGGATTTGCCGAATGTGCGATTCGTGCTCGGCAGCGGCACCGATTTGCCCGAGATCGCCGCTGAGAGCGTCGATCTCGTTCTGCTGATCGACACGCTCCCGTACGTGACCCTGTCCGGGTCTGCGCTCGCGCCGCGGCTCTGCGCCGAAGCGGCGCGCGTTCTCGAGCCCGGGGGATCGCTGCTCATTCTCAATGCCACATACGGCGGGGACGCCGATGCGGACCTCGCTTCGCTCGCACGGCTCGCCGAGGGAGCGGGCCTCGAGCTGCGCCGCGCGGACTGGAATCCGCTCATCTCCTGGGACGCACCGGCCTTTCAGCTCGCCAAGCCCTGAGCGCTCAAACGCGCAGTCCCATCGCGCGCATGAGCTCGAGCCCATTGCTCTTCTCGACGACACCGTCGCGCAGCTTGAAGTCGAACTTCATCCGCCCCTCGACCATGTGATCCTCGAAATGGACATTGCGTAACGCGGAATCCGTGAGTCCGCGAATCTCGGTGAGCGCAAGGTCGTGTGTGCTCGCAAGACCGATGGCGCCCCGCTCGATGAAGGATCGCAGAATCGCCTCGGCGCCGATCCTGCGGTCCTTCGAGTTCGTTCCCTGCAGCATCTCATCGAGCAGAAACAGAAGCGGCGGCGTGCCTTCGGCAAGCTCGTTGAGCTGCCGCAGCCGCGCGATCTCCGCGTAGAAGCGCGAGCTGCCCTCGCGCAGGGAATCGTTCACCCGGATGCTGGCGCCCACCTGCAGCGCCGTCATCTGCAGCGCTTGCGCCCGCACCGGAGCGCCTGCCATCGCGAGGACCGCGTTGAGGCCGACCGCCCTGAGGAGCGTGCTCTTGCCGGACATGTTCGAGCCGCTCACGAGCAATACCCGCGTGCGCTCCGCAAGCTCCACGTCGTTGTGCACACACTGCCCGGTCGGAATGAGCGGATGGCCGATGCCTGTGGCACGAAAGCGCGCGCCGCCGGCCTGGGTGAGCTCGGGGAAAGGATCCTCCGGGTGCTCGAAGGCGTACTGCGCGATCGAGGACAGCGCCTCGAATCGGCCGGCAGCCTCGACCCAGGTCCGCACGATGGCACCGTGCGCGCGCCGCCAGCGCTCCGCGGCGAGCGCCACTTGGAGCGAGAAGAGGAACGGAACCGCCAGGAACCAGTGCACGAACTGGTTCTCGCGCGATTCGGCAAGCTGCGCGAGCGTCGCGAGCCCTCCCATGGCACGCGATGCGCTGCGTCCGCCGGATGAGAGAGACTCGACGAGAGCGCGCATCGCGGGCGACTCGAACGGCACGCGCTCGACCAATGCGAGCAGCCCCGCGAATGCACGCAGCTCATCGAATGCGCTCTCCGCCGGATCGAGGACCGCATCGAGGCGAGCCTCGAGCCCGTAATGCACGGCGGCCTCGACGAGCAGCAAGGCGGCGAAGGCATACCAGATTCCCATGAGAGCCCAGAGGAGCGCCGATGCGATCAAGAGCGCCGGCAACACCAGAGCGACTGTCTTGAGCCAGGGTCGCTCGAGGAGGTTCGCCGACTCCGCCCACGAGAGAAGCCCCTGCGGCCGAGCGCCCGCAGGCGGCTCATCGAGCATCGCGAGCTCCTCTCGCAGAGCGAGCCGCCCGCGAAGGTCCGCGACGCCTTCGTGCCGTACGCGAATCTCCTCGCAGCGGGTGGGCGCGAGCAGCCACCGCGCAAGCGTCTCCTCGCCTATGCTCGTGCGCGCGGCGCACATCGACTCGAAGAGACTGCCCTCGCCGAACAGGTCCAAATCGGCGGCGTAGACGTGATGAGCATCGTTGAAACGCTCTCCCTGCCGGCCGCTCCCCGCCCAGCGATTCTCGATGCGCGCGAGCCCTGCACGATAGAAGGCGACAGCCCGGCCCGCACGGACGTATCGGCCTCTCAAAACGGCATGACGCGCGATCGCGCCCGCAAACGCAGCAGCCGGAAGCAGCGCCCAGAGCGCTGAGAACCGATGTCCGCGCCAGGCGAGAAGCGCAATTGCGACGGCGAGGCCGGCAAGCAGCAGACGAAGCGCCCCGATACGAGCTTGCAGCCTCTCGAGGTGGCGGAGAGTAGCCTCGCGCTCGGCGAGTCGGCTCGAGTATTGGTCGGCGGGTGACACCGGAGTCCGGCCGCTCAGGATTCGATCTCTGCGATCTCGAGCTTCCCGCCCTGGAAAGGCACCGTCTCCCCGACCTCCTTCCCAAGGAGCGACTGTGCGAGCGGCGAGGCCCAGCTCAACAGCCCCCGGCTGGGCTCCGCCTCGTCCTCGCCGACGAGCCGATAGGCGATCTCGCCGCCGTCATTGCGCCTCAAGCGCACTCGCACACCGAAGCGGACCGCCTGCGGGTGCGGTTGCGGCTCGACGAGCTGGGCGGATGCCCGGCGACGATTGAAGTAGCGCAGATCGCGCTCGATGCGCGCAAGCTCCGCAGCGTCTTCGCCGCACTTCGCTTGCTGACGCTGCGAATCGAGCTCGCGGAGGCGCTCCTCGATCTGGCGCATGCCCTCGGCCGTCACGAGATTCGGTCGCTCGCTGACGGGACGCTCCGGAAGGGACTCCGGCTCGCCGTCGGCATTGTGTACGAATGCTCGGCTCATGGCCCGGGTGGCGGGATTCGCCGGTTCTACCGCACGTCCGACTGCGCTAGCATGGCCCACCCCGTGTGAGGAGTAGCCACAATGCCCGAGAAGAACCCGCCGCGTCCGCCCGATTCGTTGCGCCGCATCACCCCGAAGCTCGCCGAGCTCACGACCGAAGTGCTGTTCGAGGATGTTTGGGAACGCAAGGATCTATCCAAACGCGACCGCAGTCTCATCACCTGTGCGGTACTCACCGCACTCTTCCGTCCCGAGCAGCTGCGCTTCCACGTCGGGCTCGCGCTCGCAAACGGCGTACGCAAAGAGGAGCTCGCCGAGCTCATCACACACGTCGCGTTCTACGCGGGCTGGCCGTCCGCCGTGACCGCAGCGCAGATTGCCGATGAAGTGATCAATCGATCTCCTCAGGGGTAGTACTCGATACCGAGGTGCGTGACGAGCTCCTCGCCACGCAGATGCCGCAGCGTGTTCTTGAGCTTCTTGAGCTGGATCGAGAGGTCGTGCTCAGGATATAGGCCCGGCGCGTACATGGGGCTCTTGAAGTAGAACGACAGCCACTCCTGGATGCCGCTGCGCCCCGCGCGATGGGCGAGATCGAGAAACAGCGCGAGATCGAGGACCAGCGGGGCGGCGAGAATGCTGTCGCGGCAGAGGAAGTTGATCTTGAGCTGCATCGGATAGTTGAGCCAGCCGATGAGGTCGATGTTGTCCCAGCCTTCCTTGTTGTCCCCGCGCGGGGGATAGTAGTTGATGTGCACCATGTGGCAGAGCTCGCCGTACAGCGCCGGATAGAGGTCCGGCTGCAGTATGTAATCGAGCACGCCCTTCTTGCTCACTTCCTTGGTGCGGAAGCTCGCGGGGTCATCGAGCACCTCGCCGTCGCGGTTGCCGAGGATGTTCGTCGAGTACCACCCTTTCACCCCGAGAACGCGCGCCTTGAGGCCCGGCGCGATGATCGTCTTCAGGAGTGTCTGGCCGGTCTTCAGGTCCTTGCCCGCGACGGGAACGTGATGCTCGTTGGCGAGCTCGAGGAGCGCCGGTATGTCCACGCAGAGATTCGGGGCGGCATTCGCGTACGGAATGCCCTCTGAGATCGCCGCGTAGGCGTACAGCATGCTCGGGGAGATCGCGGGATCGTCCGTGTCGAGCGCCTGCTCGAATTGAGCCATGCTCGCGTGCTGAGGACCCGGCGTCATGAATGCCTCGGTGCTTCCGCACCAGAGCATCACCATCCGCTCCACACCGCGGTCGCGCGCGAACGCGCGGATGTCCCCACGCAACTGCGCGACGAGATCGCGCCGTCTGGTGCCGGACTTCACGTTCGGGCCGTCGAGGCGGCGGACGTAGTTCCGGTCGAACACCGCCGGCCACGGAGTGATCTCCTCGAGCTCCGGGCGCAGGCTCTCGAGCAGCGGCCGGTCGAGCACTCCCGCCGTGAGCGCGGACTGATAGGCGTCGTCCTCGAAAATGTCCCAGGCACCGAACACCAGATCGTCGAGCTTCGCGAGAGGCACGAACTCGCTGATCCGCGGTGAGCGGTGCTCCGTGCGCTTGCCCAGGCGAATGGTGCCGAGCTGCGTGAGCGAGCCGATGGGCGGTGCGAGCCCCTTGCGTACCGCGAGAACGCCCGCGATGAACGTGGTGGAAACGGCGCCGAGGCCGACGAGCAGGACGCCGAGCTTGCCGCGCGGCGGGGCGATGTGGATCGCGGGGTGTCTCATGGAGGCTCTCCGGGGATCGCAAAGACCGCGCGCAGCTCGGCGGCGCGCAGGGCAGCAGGTATCGGCGGCTCGCTCTCGAGCGGCGCGCAAACGTAGATCTCGTGGCCCGGCCGCGCGCTCACGTGGAATCCGGCGGCGCGCAGCATGGCCTCCACGCAGGCATGATCGGGTGCCCACCAGTTCGTCGGGTCGTCCTCGAGGGCGCGCTCGATGAAAGCCATCCGCGGCCAGCCGGGCCGCTGCATCAGCGCGCGCTCATCGAGCCCGATCGAGGGTGGCGGGTCGAAGACCCGCTCGCCGGGCATGGTGAGCGTTTGCAGGATGAGCTGCCCCCGCGTGATGCGTTGCAGAACATCGAGTGCGAGCAGCGGATGACGCAAGTGGTAGAGCACTCCGAGAAAGAGCACCAGGTCGTATTGTTCGGCGGTGCGCGCGAGATCATAAACCGAAAGCTGCCCGAGCTCGATGCGATCGTCGAGCCCGAACTCCCGGGCCGCCCAGCGCGCCTGCGCGAGGTAGTGCTCATCGATGTCGATGGCGGTTACCCGGGCTCCGCGCCGCGCGAGCTCGAAGCTGTAAAACCCGGCGTTGCATCCCACATCGAGCGCGGTTAAGCCATCGAGGCGCTCGGGGACATGCGGGGCGATCTGTCGCCACTTGACGGCGGGGAAGTCCCCGAGCGAATGCTGAGGGGCGGTCTCGGTCCCGTCGGGCAGGTGCAGATTGTGAAACCACGGCGCCAGCCGCGCGACCTCGCCGCCGCGAGGGCCGCTCACCGCGGGCGCGCTCACCTCGAGCGTACTCATGCGCTCACACCTCCACCCGGCCCGGCGCCGCCTCGGCCCGGGCTCGTCCGGACGTGCCGCCCGAGCCAACCGTCGGACCCTCGTGTGCAGGGCCATCCGTCGATGAGTTCGCGCGCGCGTCGCGTACGCATTCCTCGAGCTCGATAGCCCGGTGGAGGGCGGTGTGGGCGGCGAGCACCCGCCTGCGCGCCTGCTCCGCGATCTCCGAGCGCCGTGGCTCGCCGATGTCCCTCAGATAGCCGAGCACCTCGTCCGCCGAGCGTGCGACCAGGCACTCCGCTCCCGGCTGGAAGAATTCCTCGAGCCCCGCCCATTCGTCCGTCATGATCGGAACTCCGCAGGCGGCGGCCTCGAACAGGCGCACGCTCGGGGAGTAGCCGTTCGCGACCATGTCTGCGCGCGTCACGTTGAGCGTGAAGCGTTGATCGTTGTAGAAATCCCGATGCTGGTGCGGCGGCAGATGCTCGATGCGCTCGACGTTTCGAGGCCAGGCGATCGAGGCCGGGAACTGCGGTCCGGCCACGCAGAAGCGACCCTGCGGGTGCCGTCGCGCAGGCTCGATCAGCAGCCGCTCGAGCGCAGGCTGGCGATCGGCGCTGTAGGTACCGATGAAGCCGAGATCGAAGGAGCGCCGCGCACCGGTCGGGTAGTACTCGCCCGGATCGACGCTGCAGTAGAGCGGACGCACCCGCCGAGCGCCATGATGCACGCGCAGGCGCTCGAGAATGGGCCCGCCCGCGAAGGACAGGTACACGTCGAAGCGCGGAATGAGCGCCGGCTGCAGATACTCGCAACTCCCGCGCTCGAGGCGCGCGACGGTGACGGGCGTGTCGATGTCGTAGAAGGCCGCAAGACCCGTCACCCGTGGGAGCACCCACTCGATGAGTCGCGCACCGTCGGGAACGTACGAGCCGACGATCACGAGGTCCGCTTGGATTTCCTGCTCGAACCCGAACCGCTGCTCGAGATCATCGAGACTCGTATACAGGAATGTCTCGGCGTAGGAGGGGTCTTCGAGATCGCGATTGTCCGCGTACCAAGGCTGGTCCCGCTCGAAGAACCGGACGCGATGCCCGCGGTCGTGAAGCGCTCGGGCGAGCGCCCGGTAGGTGGTCGCATGGCCGTTGCCCCAGGCCGAAGTGATCGACAATCCGAAGATCACGATGTCGAGGCACGAGCCATCGAGCCGCCTCGAGCCCTCCAGATGCGACGCCGCGGGTCGTGACCCTTTGAGCCGCGGACCCTCGCGCGACGGACCGTCGCTCCTCATGCGGCTGCCTCCTTCGCGATCCTCCCCTCGAGCGCCTGCTCCACCTCCCGCGCGCGATGCGCGTAGGTGTGCTGCGCGAGCACACGGCGCAGCGCTGCGTGCCCGATGCGCGCGGCCGCCGCATCGGTGAGCGACTCCAGATGCGCGGCGACCTCCGCCCCGCTTGCGGCGACCAGCACTTCCCGCTCCGGCTCGAGGAACAGCTCGATCCCCTCCCATGCATCGACGATGAGACACGCGCCGGCTCCCGCCGCTTCGAACACGCGCGTCGGAGGTGAGAAACCGAAACGCGCCATGCTGTCGCGATTGATATTGATCACGGCCCGAGGCGTGCAATTGAACGCATTGTGGTCGCGAGTGTACACGTGGCCGAGCAGCTGTACGTTCAGAGGGGCGCCCGATCCGTTCTCCCAACCGTTGCCGCCCAGCAGAAATCTCTCCTGCGGCAGCCGCCGCGCCGGCTCGAAGAAAAACTCGCGCACGCGCGCTTCGCGGTCGGGTAGCCGGTTGCCGAGAAACCCGAGCGCGCCCCGGAAGCGCTCATCCGCAGGAACCGGATGGTGCGTCAGCGGGTCGAGCGCGTTGTAGATCGGTATGCAGGCGCGCGCACCGAGCGCGCGGTACGCCTCGACGACCGGACGGCCCCCACCGTACGTGAGCACCAGGTCGTAGCAGGGAATCAGGCGGCGAAACGGATCGTGCGGATCGGCGCCGACACGCTCGAGCGTCGCAGGCGCATCGACATCCCAGAACAGCACCGTGTTCCCGGCTCGCTTGAGCCCGACGATCTCCCGCTCGATGAGCGCATCGAAGACACCGATGCCGCTCGCCTTGACGATCACGTCGGCCGAGCGCGCACTCTGGAGCGCGGCGAGCGCCTGCGTCTCGCTCTCGGCACCGTAGACGACGACCTTCGCCCATGGTGGGTCGTCGATGTCGCGATGCGCCTGACGCTCGAAGGCATCGGGCTCGTAGAAGGTGACCGCGTGACCGCGCTCGGCGAGCGCGCGAACGAGGCCGCGGTAATACGTGGCTGCGCCGTTCCAGTACGCGGAGACGAGGCTCGAGCCGAAAAAAGCTATACGCATCGCTCACCTCACGCCGCGCGTCGCGCGCCCGCGCGCAATTGCCGGCAAATTCCGAGCAGCTCGTCCACTCGATGCGCGCAGGTATGCCGGGCGAGCACGGTTCGATGGCCCTGCGCTGCGACTTCCTCGGCGAATGCCGGGTCTTGCATGATGTGCTCGAGATGCGCCCGCATCGCGGCACCATCGGTGGCGACGAGGAAATCGCCGCGCCCGAACAGACCTTCTTCGTCACGCCACGGCGCGCTCACGAGCGGAATGCGGCAGGCAAGCGCCTCGAACACTCGGATCGTCGGAATGCCGGGCAGCTGCTCGCGATAGAAGCGGCGTGGGACGTGGACCGTCGCGCGGGCGGTCGCGAAGAGCTCGGGCACTCGAAAGTTCGCGATCCACCCGCGGTACTCCAGGTGAGCCCGCGCGAGCCGCTCGAGCGCATCGGGCGGATAGCGCACGCCGTGGATGAGGCCGCGGAGCCGCAGCTCACCGGCCGGACCGATCAGGAATTCCTCGAGCTCGCCCGTCCGCTCCCCGTCTCCCCAGTTGCCGACCCACACGAGGTCCCAGGGCCGCCGCTCGAGGCAGAGCGGCTTGAATACGCGCGTATCGGCCGCCTCGTGCCAAGTCCAGGCGCGCGCGGCCCAGCCACGCCGCTCATAGAGCTCCCGCAGCACCTCCCCGAACGCGAGCACGCCGTCGTAGTGCGCCAGATCGTATACGGAGAGCTCGTGCGGAGCGCTCACCGCACGATGATGGGTATCGTGAAAGAGCAGCCGGAAGCCCTGCCCCGCGGCTCGCCTGCGGCCGATCGCCTCGATGAGCGCAGGATCGTTCCATTCATGCACGATCGCCACGTCGACCGCATCGAGCGCGGCGTCGAGATCGAAAGAGGCGAGATCGTAGAGCGTGCTCGCGAGACGCGGGTAGATCGTGTGGAATGCCTCGACCGGCGCTGCACCGTGTGCGGCGAGCAGATGCCGCCGGCTCCAGCCCTGAGCCGGCTCGAAGACCGTCACTTCGTGTCCCCGTTCGATGAGCTCTGTCGCAACGCCGCGAAGAAAGTGCGCGTTGCCGTGATTCCAGTCGGAGACGAGCGAGTGATAAAAGAGCGCGAACTTCACGCGAGACGCTCCTCTCGAGATGTCGAGTGGCGGGCCTCCGGCCGAGGTACCTCGGCGCGTACCCCGCGACGTGCCTCATGGCGCGCCTCGTGCGCCTCGTGGCGGCCCTCGTCGTGCACGGGGCGCGGGCGTGCGCACTTGAGATCATCGTAAAGCGCGCGATACGCCTCCGCCATTCTCTCGGGCCCGTACGTGCGTGCCCGCTCGAGCGCTCGGGTGGCGAATGCCGCTCGGTCGGCGGGCGCGGATGCGAGCTCGTTCAGCGTTTCTTTCAGCTCGCGCGCATCATTCGGAGTCACGTAGCGCGCCGCATCGCCCCAGACCTCGTGCAAGCTCGCGATGTCTCCGAGCACGAGCGCGCAACCGCTCAACGCGGCTTCGAGCGGCGTCAAGCCGAAGGGCTCATAGCGCGCCGGCAGAGCGTAGATCGCCGCACGCGCGTACCAGCCCGCGAGCTCGGCGGTGTCGAGTGGCCCGAGCCATTGAATCGCGCGCAGTCGCGCGGCCACCGCCGGCGCTGCGGCAGTTTCGGCATGCTCGACGCCCGCGTTTGAATCGCCGCCGGTGTTCGCAGTGACGACCGGCTCGGTGGCGGAGCCTGCGGCGACGATCGGCCAGTGCACTTCGGGAGCCGCCGCGGCGAGGGCCGCGAGATTCTTGCCCTCATCCCAGAGCCGACCCGCCGTGAGAATCACAGGCTCCTTGCGAGCGGGTCGGAAACGCGCGGCGCTGCGCCCGTTCGGGATGACGCAACTCGGCGGCAAGGGACCGTAGTGCCGATCGAGCTCACGCAGCATCGCGCGCGTCGGCGCGGCGACCGCATCGGCCGCCCGCAGACTGCATGCGACCCGCTCGCGATATCGGCTCCAGGACTCGGGGGGCGGTGAGCCGTGCACCGCGTGCCACCATGACACCACGCAGGAGTGGCCCACGACGAGCACGGGCGCACGCCACGGCAAGTCGCCGTGAACGAGATGATTGAGATGCACGATGTCGGGCCTCGTGCCCTCCTCGAGCTCGAGCAGCCACTCTCCCGCACGCGCGAGATCACCCCACGGGTCCTGCATCCACTCGAGCCGAT
>DATNFW010000020.1:0-11313 GCA_035606175.1 Steroidobacteraceae bacterium
GGGCCCGCAGTGAAACACCGCGCCGCATCTGAAACAGGTCGTCTCCGTCCCTTCTGGAAACGGGCCTATAGCAGCAACTTCCACTCCAGCCATTCTAACGCGGCAAGTCGTCGATCAGTTTGTGTGCTGAACAGCTTCAATCGAACTCAAGTAACCGGCGGTTGATTGCTTCGGTCATGCCTGCGTGGCGGGAAAAAGCGCTGTCGTCGATCAACGCGAAACATTGGGTGCTATTCAAACAAGGATTGCAGTCGGAAGAGCGCTTCACCTGGCTCTCTCGAACGCTGCTGCGCGATTGTCGCGAAGCTGTTCGCGGGTTCCAGCGCGTCCACCAGCGTCTGCTCATGCCCAACAATGACCACCGCGAAAAAGTGGAACCAAAACTGGAACCAATGGCTGAAATAACATGGAACCAATGGCGCTCGAGGAGGAAAAAAGTGCAGTAAATTCAATGGTCGGGGTGACAGGATTTGAACCTGCGACTCCTACGTCCCGAACGTAGTGCTCTACCAGGCTGAGCTACACCCCGGATCGATGGGCGCTGCCGGCGCGGGGCCTTTCTCGAAAAGGGCGATGCGGGAGCGCGCGGAGCGACATCGCCCGAAGGCCGATCGCCTGCGGGCCGCGAAGTCTACTGGATGCGCTGGGGAGGGGCAACGGAGCCGGCCTCGGCAGCCTGCTGACGGGCCGCCCGTTACCGGGCTACCGGGCTATCGGGCCGATCGATGGCGGACTACCGGGCCGCTCATGACCCGCCGCCGCCGGTTCGGTTGAGCGGATCGACGCAAGCGGTTCAGCCGACCGGCCCCTCGCCGGAGTAACGCACTGGGGTCGCACCGACCACGGGTCCGATCGTCGCCTTGTCGCTGACGTAGAGCTCCACCTTGCGCTCGAAGCGAAGCTCGCCCTGCACGACGGAGCCGGGCCCGATCACGACGCGCGGGTCGCGGGTCGGCCGGAACCAACTCTCGGACTGCGGCCGGCGCACAAGAATGCCGCCCTCCACGTGCGAGCCGCCTTCCACATAGATGTCGCCGCCGACGGTCCGGATTCCTCCGGCAACGTGCGCGCCGTTGAGCCGGATCGTGCCGTTCACGTTCGAGATACCGCCGTCGACTTCGGTGCCGTTTCGGAGCGTGAGGGATCCATTGACGGAGGTGATCGTGTGTTGAACGCGTGCGCCGTCGCCGAGGGAAATGGAGCCGTTGACGGTTTTGAGGGCATCAGCCGTCGCGTGATCGCCGACATCGATGCTGCCGTTGACGGTCGTCGCCGCATTGACGGACGCCTTGTCGCCGACATGAATCTGACCGTTGACCGTGCTCAAATCGCCGCTCGTCTCGCCGTCACGGACGCGCACGACGCCGTTCACCGTGTGAGCGCCGTGGCTGTCGGCTGTCACATCTCCGTTTCCGAAAAACGATCCGTTCGCCGCTCCGGTGCCACCGCTGCTGCCGTTTCCGCCGCCGTTATCGTTCGATGCATTGACGCAGCCGCCGAGTGCCAGGACGGCAACGGCACAAATGAGTGCGCGATAGCGCTGCATGGGACGATTCTCCTCAACCTTAAGTTGTGTGCTCGACTGCGAAGCGTGCGAGCGCCTGCAGTCCGCGTTTGTAATCAGTGTTCGGCAATAGGTCGAGCGCATCGAGCGCGGCTTCCGCTTCGCGCCGCGCGAGGCGCGCCGCATAGTCGAGCCCGCCGCTCGACTCGATCGCGCCGATGATCGGCTGGAGCTGCGCGAGGCCGCCCCGGCGGATCGCCTGCCGAATCAACTCCCGCTCCGACTCACCGGAGAGCTTGAGCGCATGGATGAGGGGCAGGGTCGGCTTGCCCTCGGCGAGATCGTCCCCCAGGTTCTTGCCGCGCTCGGCGGGATTCGAGCGAAAATCGAGTACATCGTCGACGAGCTGATACGCCGTGCCGAGATGCCGTCCGTAGCGCGACAGGCTGCGCTGCGCGTCGCGGCCGCTCGAGGAGAGCACCGCGGCAACTTCTGCACCGGCCTCGAACAGACGCGCAGTCTTGCGATAGATCACATCGAGGTAGCGCTGCTCGGTGGTCTCGGGATCGTGGGCGTTCATGAGCTGCAGCACCTCGCCCTCGGCGATCACATTCGTCGCGTCCGCCATGATCTCGATGACTCGTTGAGAGTCGAGCGACGCCATCATCTGAAAGGCGCGCGAATACACAAAATCGCCGACCAGCACGCTCGCCTGATTCCCGAACACCTCGTTCGCCGTATCGCGTCCGCGGCGCATGGAGGAGCTATCGACCACATCATCATGAAGGAGGGTCGCCGTATGGATGAACTCGATGAAGGCCGCCGCCTCGACGTGCCCGGTTCCAGTATTGCCGCATGCCCGCCCGACGAGGACGACGAGCAGCGGACGGAGCCGCTTACCGCCTCCGGAGACGATGTGCTCGGCCACGCGGTCGATGAGCGGCACCGAGCTCTTCAGGCGCGACCGGATGACGTCATCGACGGCCGCCATGTCATTGCGGACGAGCTCGCGGATGTCCTCGAGCGTCATGGCGGTCGGGAGGTCTTTCGGGTTGCGCATCGTACGGGCCGATGCGCGGCGCAGACCGCCGCGCTCGGACGTGGGAGCATTGTAGGTCCAGCCGTAAGTGCGCGCACGACCGGAGAATCCCGTGCATTGGCCGGGCGGTCGCCGGTTTGACCCTTCCCGGCCCCGTGAGTAGAATGCGCGGCCTTTCGCGCAGGGGCGCCAGCGCCCACATTCAAGGGTTCACATCATCATGTACGCGGTCATTGCCACCGGCGGCAAGCAGTATCGAGTGACGAAGGATGCGATACTGCGTGTCGAGAAGCTCGATGCCGAGCCGGGCTCTACGATCGAGTTCGGCGAGGTGCTCCTCGTCGGGGAGGGTGCCGAGGTGAAGCTCGGCAAGCCCCGGCTCGACGGGAGCAAGGTGCTCGCGACCGTCGTACGCCACGGCAAGGGCGCGAAAGTCTCGATCGTGAAGTTCCGGCGCCGCAAGCATTATCTGCGGCGCAAGGGCCATCGGCAGCCGTTCACGGAAGTGCGGGTGACCGATATCAGCGCCGGCTGAGGGCGGCTCAACGGGCGGCTACGGGCGGCGGGGCCATCTGCGAAGGTATTAGCGAACATGGCACACAAAAAGGCGGGCGGCAGCACCAAAAACGGCCGCGACTCTCACTCCAAGCGTCTCGGCGTCAAGCGTTTCGGCGGCGAGCAGGTGTTGGCGGGCAACATTCTCGTGCGTCAGCGCGGCACGACGGTACGCGCTGGCGAGAACGTCGGCATCGGTACCGACCACACGCTCTTTGCGAAGGTCACGGGCCGCGTTGCCTTCAAGCGCAAGGGCGCCGAGCAGCGGCTGCACGTGAGCGTGCTGCCGGATCTCGCCAAGACCGCCTAAGAGTCTCGAGGCTGCGCGGGCGCCCGCGGCGCGCGTGCCGCACCGCCCATGCGATTCGTCGACGAAGCGCGCATCAAGGTCCAGGCGGGCCACGGCGGGCGCGGCAGCGCCAGCTTCCGCCGCGAGAAATTCGTTCCCTTCGGCGGACCCGACGGCGGTGACGGCGGGCACGGTGGCAGCGTCTATCTGCGCGCGGTCGCAGGCATCAACACCCTCGCGGATTTCCGAGTCGAGCGAACTTACAAGGCCCCGGCGGGACAGCCGGGCGGGGGGCGCGACTGTACGGGCGCCGCGGGCGATAACCTCACCATTCCAGTGCCGGTGGGCACGGTGATTCGTGACATCGATACGGGGGAGCAGCTCGGTGACCTGACATCGGTCGGGGCGGAGCTGCTCGTTGCCCAAGGCGGCAAAGGCGGCTGGGGCAATACCAGGTTCAAGTCGAGCACCAATCGCGCACCCCGCCAGTTCGGGCCGGGCCTGCCCGGCGAGAGCCGCTACCTGGAGCTCGAGCTCAAAGTCATCGCCGACGTGGGATTGCTCGGGCTGCCGAATGCCGGCAAGTCCACCCTGATCCGCGCTGTCTCCGCCGCCCGTCCGAAAGTCGCCGACTACCCCTTCACGACCCTCCATCCGAATCTGGGGGTGGTCGCCGTCGGCGAGCATCGCAGTTTCGTGATGGCCGATATTCCGGGGCTCATCGAGGGCGCAGCCGAGGGGGCGGGGCTCGGCATTCGCTTTTTGAAGCACCTGCAGCGCACCCGTCTCCTGCTGCACATCGTCGACATGGCGCCGCCCGATCCCGAAGCCGATCCCGTGCGGGATGCGCGCGCGATCATCGCCGAGCTCAAGAAGTTCAGCGGCGAGCTCGCGGCGCGGCCGCGCTGGCTCGTCCTCAACAAGCGGGATTTGCTGCCGGCGGCGGATGCCGAGCGCCGGGCTGCGGAAATCGTGCGCCGGCTCCGCTATCGCGGTCCGCGCTTCCTGATCTCGGCGGCAACGGGGCAGGGGACGCGCGAGCTCACCGAAGCGGTGATGCGCTTCCTCGAGGAGGTCAGCTCATCGCGCGGACGCGCGCGGCGAGGCGGCTCTTGTGACGTGCCGCCTTATTCCGGTGAACGATCTGCTTGTTGACGAGTGTGTCGATGAGCGGCACGGCCGCCCGGTAGCTCGCCTCGGCGGTCTGCTTGTTGCCTGCGGCGACGGCCGAAGTGACTGCCCGGATCGCGCTGCGCATGCGCGAGCGGAGCGCGACGTTGCGCGCGCGGTGCTTCTCGGCCTGACGGGCGGCTTTCTCGGCCGATTTGGTGTTCGCCACGAACGACTCCGACGGACAGGGTGCTGAAAAGGCGCGGTAGTTTGCGGAGCGGTCTGCGGGTTGTCAACGCCACGCATACTGCCGCGCGTCGGCCGCGCGCAGCGCCGCGCGCCACCCGCACGCCACACGCATGCCACCCGCCGGGGGCGGCTCAACGCACGCCGCCCGCCAGGGCGGCGGCAAGTCCTCGCGCGTACCCGCCCGGACTCCCTATACTTTCAGGTTTGGGCGGCGCGCCCGGCGGCTCTGGCCAGGGGCTCATGAGGCTCATTCGGGGACTTCGGAATCTGCGCGAGAGCCATTGGGGGAGCGTCGTCACGGTCGGCACGTTCGACGGCATCCACCTCGGGCATCGAGCGCTCATCGAGCGCGTCATCGAGCACGGTCGCCGTCTCGGGCGGCCGACGATGATGCTGACGTTCGAGCCGATGCCGCGCGAGCACCTGGTCCCTGCCGATCCGCCGCCGCGGCTCACGTCCTGCAGGGAGCGGCTGAGGCTTCTCAAGGGCACGGGGCTCGACTACGTGTGGCTGCTGCGCTTTTGCGAAAGCGTGCGCAGCCTGCCGAGCGCGGGGTTCGCGCGGCTGTTGTTCGAGGAGCTGCGCGCGCCGGTCGTCGTGGTCGGTCATGATTTCCGCTTCGGGCGCAACGGCGATGCGACCGCCGCAATGCTCGAAGAGGCCGGCGCGAGCTGCGGTGCGCTCGTCGATGTGGTGCCGCCGGTCACGATCGACGGCGTGCGCGTGAGCAGCAGCCGCATTCGCGAGGCGCTCGCGCGCGGGGACCTGCGCCAGGCCGAGCGCTGGCTCGGCCGCCCGTACCGCATGAGCGGGCGAGTGGTCGAAGGTCAGCGGCTCGGGAGACGGCTCGGATTCGCGACTGCGAATTTGCGTCTGGAGCGGCGCCGGCCCGCGCTCGAGGGCATTTTCGCGGTGCGGGTGCGCGGCCCTCGCCTCGCCGATTGGCCCGGCGTCGCGAGCCTCGGCACGCGCCCGACGGTCGATGGCAGCGAGCCGCTGCTCGAGGCGCATCTGTTCGACTACGACGGAGACCTGTACGGCCGTGAGATCGAGGTGGAGTTCGTCGAGAAGCTGCGCGCCGAGGAGCGGTTCGAATCACTCGATGCGCTCGTCGAGCAGATGGGCCGCGATGCGGAGGCGGCGCGAGCGATTTTGAAGAGACAAGCGAGTCCCAGTGCCTGACCACGACAGCACGATCAAAAGCACGATCAATCTGCCGCAGACCGACTTTCCGATGAAGGCGGATCTCGCGCGCCGCGAGCCGGCGCAGCTCGAGGCGTGGGAGCGTGCTGGCCTCTACGCGAAGATTCGCGACGCGGGCCACGGCCGTCCGCGCTTTCTGCTGCACGACGGTCCTCCGTATGCAAACGGGGCAATCCATCTCGGGCACGCCATCAACAAAGTCCTGAAGGACATCATCGTCAAGGCACGCACGCTCGATGGGTTCGATGCGCCCTATGTTCCGGGATGGGATTGCCACGGTTTGCCGATCGAGCAGCAAGTCGAGAAAAAGTACGGCCGCCCCGGACAGAAGCTCGATGCGGCGGCATTTCGCGCCGCCTGCCGCAGTTATGCGGCCGAGCAAATCGAGTTGCAGAGACGGGGTTTCAAACGGCTCGGCGTATTCGGCGAATGGGAGCGGCCGTACCTCACCATGGACCCGCGCTACGAGGCGCAGCAGGTGCGCGCCTTCGGACGGATCATGGGGAGAGGCCACGTCTACCGTGGAGTGAAGCCCGTGCACTGGTGCACGGAGTGCCGCTCGGCGCTCGCCGAGGCCGAAGTCGAATACGAAGAGCGCACCTCACCCGCCGTCGATGTCGCCTTCCCGGTCGTCGATGCGCGCGAGCTCGAGCGCAGCATCGGGCTCGCCGCCGGCGCACTCGCCGGTCCGGTCGATATCGTCATCTGGACCACGACACCCTGGACGCTTCCGGCGAATCAGGCGGTGGCGGTGCGCGACAGCTTTCGTTATGTGCTCGTCGAGGCCGAACCGGCCGCGGGCGAGCCGGATACGGCGAAGTCCCCGGCCGCGGGCAAACCGACAGCGGTCCCCGCCGAGTCGGCCGCCGCCTCGCGGGGCGGAATGCGTCGTTTGATTCTAGCCGCGGAGCTGATGCCGGCTTGTCTGAAACGCTACCGAATGCAGGCGCGGCGCCTTATCGCCGAATTCGAAGGCCGCACGCTCGAGGGGCTGCGCGTGGCGCATCCCTTTCAGGATCGCACGGTCCCCGTGATTCTCGGCGAGCACGTGACGCTCGATGCGGGCACCGGTGCGGTACACACGGCCCCGGGGCACGGCCACGAGGACTTCGTGGTCGGACAGCGCTACGGCTTGCCCATCGCCAATCCCGTCGGTGGCGACGGCCGGTTCCTCCCGGATACACCGCTCGTCGCCGGACTCAAAGTCGACGAGGCAAACGGCGTAATCATCGAGACGCTGCGCGAGGTCGGGCTCCTCCTGCACTTCGAGCCGGTCCGGCACAGCTATCCCAACTGCTGGCGGCACAAGACGCCGCTGATCTTCAGGGCGACGCCGCAGTGGTTCATCAGCATGGAGGCCCGCGGACTGCGCGAGCACGCGCTGCGCGACATCAAGACCGTACGCTGGACACCCGCGTGGGGCGAGCAGCGGATCAGCGGCATGATCGAGAGCCGCCCGGACTGGTGCATCTCGCGTCAGCGAACGTGGGGCGTGCCGATCACGCTCTTCGTGCACGGGCAGACGGATGAGCCGCACCCGCGCTCGCTCGAGCTGTTCGATGAGATAGCGGCGCGGATCGAGGGCGAGGGGATCGAGGCCTGGTTTCGCTTAGATCCGGCCGAGCTCATCGGAGCGGATGCAGCGAAGTATCGCAAACTCACCGACGTGATGGACGTGTGGGCGGACTCGGGCCTGTCGTTCGAGTGCGTGAGCACGTTGAGGCCCGAGCTCGCGATGCCGGCGGACCTGTACCTCGAGGGCTCCGATCAGCACCGCGGCTGGTTCCACAGCTCGCTGCTGATGTCCGAGGCGCTCTATGAGCGCGCGCCGTACCGGGGCGTTCTCACCCACGGATTCACCGTGGATGAGAAGGGCCGCAAGATGTCGAAATCGCTCGGCAACGTCGTCGCCCCGCAGAAGGTCGTCGATACGCTCGGGGCGGATGTGCTCAGGCTGTGGATCGCCTCGACCGACTACGCAAACGAAATGAGTGTGTCCGATGCGCTCATCCAGCGCGCCGCCGAGTCGTATCGCAAGCTCCGCAACACTGCGCGCTTCCTGCTCGGGAATCTGCATGGCTTCGATCCCGAGCGCGACGCCATCCACCCCGCCGAGCTGATCGCGCTCGATCGATGGGTCATCGCGCGCGCGCGAGCGCTGCAGTCCGAGCTCATCGAGGCGTATCGGGATTACGCATTCCATCTCGTCTATCACAAGGTGCACAATTTCTGCATCGTCGATTTGAGCGCCTTCTATCTCGACGTCGTTCGCGATCGTCTCTACACCACGCAGCCTCGCAGTCTCGCGCGCCGCTCGGCACAGACGGCGCTTTATCACGTGGCGGAAAGCATGGTGCGCTGGCTCGCACCGATTCTGTCGTTCACGGCCGAGGAGATCTGGCGCGCCGTTCCGGGGCAGCGCGGCGAGTCGGTGTTCCTCGCAACGTGGCACGAAACGCCCGAAGTGGCCGCTCACGACATCGATTGGCCGGCGCTTCTCGGCTTGCGCTCCGATGTGCTGCGCGAGCTCGAGAAGCTGCGCGATGCGGGCGCGATCGGCGCGCCGCTCGATGCGGAAGTGGATGTGTATTGCGTGCCCGCGGAGCGCGAGCGCTTCGGGGCGCTCGGAGAGGAGCTGCGGTTCTTTCTGATCACCTCTGCGGCACGGATGCACCGTGTCTCGACGCCTCCGGCGGGAGCCGTGCCGGCCGTCGATGCGGCGCGCGAGGGCGTCTGGATCGCCGTAAAGCCCACCGAAGCCCCCAAATGCGCGCGCTGCTGGCATCGCCTGCCCGACGTGGGTTCACACCCTGAGCACCCACAGCTCTGCGGGCGCTGCGTCGTGAACGTCGCGGGCTCCGGAGAGCGCAGGAGATTCGTTTGACGATCGAGAAAGCCATCGAGGGGCAATTGAATGCCGAGACGGAGTCGGATGGCGAGTCCGAGCCGGCGAGGCTTGCGACGCAGGGCGCCGCTGAGCTCGGCGCGCGTGTCGCGCGCGGCTGGCGGTGGCTTCCCGTCGCTGTGCTCGTCATCGCACTCGATCAGCTCACGAAGAGCTGGATCGCGCATCACTTCACCTACGGCGCCCGGCTCGTTCTGCTGCCGGTGCTCGAAATCACGCTGCGGTATAACCGCGGCGCCGCATTCAGCTTTCTCGCGGACGCCTCGGGCTGGCAGCGTTGGCTCTTCACCGTGCTCGCAATCGCCGTAGCGATCGGCATCACCGCCTGGCTGAGCCGGCTCGATGCGCGGCGGCAGTGGCTGCTTGCGCTCAGTCTCTCGCTCATCCTCGCCGGCGCCCTCGGCAATCTCATCGATCGGCTGAGGCTTGGGCACGTCATCGATTTCATCGTGGTCCACTGGCACGATGCGTATTTCCCTGCTTTCAATGTCGCCGATTCGGCGATCACGGTCGGCGCCATACTCATGCTCCTCGATGCCTGGGTCGGGGGGCGCAGGAGCCCGTCCGGCCGATGAGCGCGGACGCCACATTGCGAACCCGCGATCGGCGCGACTGGCGCCCGAGGAGCTGAGCTCATGCAGATTCTGCTTGCCAACCCACGCGGCTTTTGCGCCGGCGTCGATCGCGCGATCGATATCGTCGAGCGCGCGATCGACCTGTTCGGCGCACCGATCTATGTGCGCCACGAAGTGGTGCACAACCGCTACGTCGTCGATCGGCTGCGCGGCCTCGGCGCCGTGTTTGTCGAGGAGCTCGAGGAGGTGCCCGACGGCGCGACCGTCATCTTCTCCGCCCATGGCGTCTCGAGCGCCGTCGAGCGCAATGCGCGCGCTCGCGGCTTGACCGTGTTCGATGCAACGTGCCCCCTCGTCACGAAGGTCCATATGGAAGTGCAGCGCTACGCACGCGAGGGGCGCGACGTGATTCTCATCGGCCATGCCGGGCACCCGGAAGTGGAGGGTACGCTCGGTCGGTTCGACACCTCCTTCGGTGGGCGGATGTATCTGGTACAGAGCGCCGCGGATGCGGCCCAACTCGAGGTACGCGATCCATCCCGCCTCGCCTTCGTCACGCAGACCACGCTCTCGATGGACGATACGGCGGAGATCGTGGAAGTGCTGCGATCGCGTTTCGAGGGACTTGCGACGCCGCGCAAGGAGGATATCTGCTACGCCACTCAAAACCGACAGGACGCCGTGAAGAAGCTGCTCGAGACCTGCGAGGCGCTCATCGTCGTCGGCTCCAAGACGAGCTCCAACTCCAACCGTTTGCGCGAGCTCGCCGAGCGCACAGGCGTTCCGGGCTACCTTATCGATGGCCCCGATGAGATGCACCGGGAATGGGTCGAGGGCAAGCAGGCGGTCGGTGTGACCGCCGGCGCATCGGCTCCCGAGGTGCTCGTACAGCAAGTCATCGCGCGTCTGCGGGAGTGGGGCGGCGCCGTGGCTCAGGAGGTCGTCGGCCGCGAGGAGCGCGTGACGTTCGCGCTGCCGCGCGAGCTTCGCCGCCGCCTGGCGGAGTCATCCGACACGACTGGACCGGACACCGCCGGCTGAGCGCTGAGCGCCGGCCGTGTGCCTGGCACCGGCGAGCGTTGGCGCCGGCCCCAAGGCGTGGGCGGCACGGCTTTCGGTCACGCCATTTTTGGCAACGGCCGTGGCTTGGTTATAATGATTGGTTATGGACGAACGTTCTTTGATCCCGGAGCCGACGGCTCTCTGTGCACAGCGGCTCGCCGACTTCGGCATCCGGCCGACCGCTCAGCGGTTACAGATCGCCGCTCTGCTGCTTGCAGCGCCGCAACATCTGTCGGCCGAGCAGATTCTGGCCAGTTTGCGCGCAAGCGGTGCCCGCGTCTCCAAGGCGACGGTCTACAACACGCTCAACCTCTTCGCCGCCCGCGGGCTAATCCGGCAGCTGAGCGTCGACGGCGCCCGCGCGTGGTTCGACTCGAACGTCGCTGCTCATTACCACTTTCACGACCTCGACAGCGGGCATCTGATCGATGTGCCGGTGCCGGATGTGGAGTTTCGCCGGCTTCCGCCGCCGCCGCCCGGCATGGAGATGGCCGGCATCGACCTCGTGATCCGCCTCCGGAAGAAGCCTGCCGATAGCGCGGGCGATTGATGCCCATTGGTGCGACCGCCGCAGCGTCATGCGGCCGCGAGTCTGTCCCGGGCGGGAGACCTTTCCTGTAGAATTCGCGCCCTCGCAAAGGCGGGGCGGTTGCCGGCTTAGCTCAGCTGGTAGAGCACATCATTCGTAATGATGGGGTCGCAGGTTCGATCCCTGCAGCCGGCATACATCAAGGCCCTGATCTTCGGCGACATTTCTATACAGTAGCTCGCACAGTGCGTGTTGATTATTTCGGCGGATGTTGAGAACGGATAGGATCGAGC